>CAYLYZ010000021.1:0-63949 GCA_964387885.1 uncultured bacterium
GATAAACATTAGTATAACCAATTTTTACTTTTACACAAAATTACCGACAGGCTCGATTGCTGAGGAAAAGTTAGATTCATATTAATCTCTCCAAATAGAGGTACTTCAATTCACACACTAAACCATCAGGTCTTCATATTTCCTCAACCCCATATTTCTCTTCATACTCATCTTTCGTCATCCCGAACAAAATCCAATCATAATACCTGCCATTAGTATAGATGCTTTCGCGTTCCCTTCCCTCTTCCTTGCAGCCTAATGCTAATTGGTGTTTGAGGATATCTTCATTGGTTTCAAGGCATTTAGCATTGAACTTGTGTAAACGCAATTCGTAAAATGCATATCTGAGTACGATGATTTTCGCTTCTAATGCGTAACCTTTATGTCTGAACTCCCGATAAATTCTTGTTCCGGTTCCGAAGGTACCGTGAGTTCTGTCGATGGAATTTATATTAATCCCGCCGACCAGTTCTCCCGATAAGGTTTCAATTGAAAAGAAGATACGTTTTTCAAGGCTGTTGAAATAGCAGAAATCCTCAGCGAATGCATCTTTATTTTTTATGGTTTTCGGCAGCGCCATACCCGGGTTTAGTGTGCGAATGCTTGCGCTGTCTTCATCTTCCTCAAGCCATAAGTCTAAATCCTCTTCACGCATCTCGCGTAACCGGATTAATTTTCCCTGCCAGTAGTATTTTGACATATCTGGTGTCGTCATTATTACTCCGATTTTGTTCGCGTTTTGAAATACAAAGTACTCAAACCATCTTTTCCCTTATAATCACCGACTTGAAGTATTGTTCCTGGAAGTATGTTAACTCCCGTATCCTTTCATCATCAATTTCGATTCCTTCCGGTACAACAATTAACTTATCATCATCATCATCCAACCTTCGGATTACCGCAATACACACGCCCTTAAATGATTCCACTGGAATGTCAATTCCCAGCACATATGCATCGAGTTCTGCTCCGTCACCTGAAATTGTATGAGGAATGTATCCGTAATTGACCGGATACTCGTCTCCGAACTCGGGATGCAATGATCCCATTGGTCGATCCATAACGACTTTTACTGTCTTACCGATGAACTGTATGCTTAAAACCATTAGGAGTCCTATTTCTTCGCGATGACAATTAATCGACTGCTGGATTCCTTGTTATACGGAGTTGAATCCCAATCACCAATAAACTCCGCTTCTGCAAATCCCGCCTCTCGAAGGATATTTTTCCATGAGTCTTGAAGTCGAATACGAATTTTAACGATGTCATGCTGGTAATCACAAGTCTCTTTAGTGTGAATAAAATCGAAAATATGAACGGTTTGAATGTTTCCTTCGAATTCCAACGCAAAAAACCGGGTGAATTCGGGATTATTGATAATTGGTGCAAACCGGGGAGGATTCTGCATTGAAGCGTCAGTTTGTCCCTGATCGAAAACCAGAATGCCATCAGGACGAAGCACCGCTCTCATACTTCTCAATGCCATAAGAGTTTCGGAATCTTCAAGTGGTTCATTGATTGAATTCGTCAAACAAACCACTGCATCGAATTCCGCACTCCATCGAGATGGCAGATGTCTATAATCCATCTTCTGCAATGGAATTTCGACTTTTTCCCGAGCAATTTTCATGCGCGCCTGCTCGAGCATTGCCTCTGACAAGTCGGTTCCGGATACAGTTGCACCAAGTTTGTTAAACATGATCAGGTCATAACCGGTGCCGCATGCACAGTCAAGGACTTTTGTTATTTTGTGCTTTGCCAAAAGTTGCTGAAAGAAAATTTGTCTTTCCGGATTTCTCAACATCCCTTGATCATATCTTTCGGCGAAGTTCTTGTAAGTATCTTCAATCATTACTATTGTCCTGTGGTGATGATTATCTCCAAAAGTGGTCACAACCGTTCTACTTAGCTAATCAACCCAAGCATTATTTATGTGGAGTCAGGCGTTCTCGAGCCAGTGAAATATTAGGTTTGTGGAGGAGTTTATCTTTCCTAAGCGCGTTTCTACCAGACGCAAAAATTAATACCCCAACATCCTGCGAATCCAAATCTCAATCTGGTCAGCAGTTTCCATCGGGGAGATTGACGAGGTGTCTATCAATTTCATCGCGCAGACTGCTTGATTTGCCTGTTCTTTGAACCACTGATTGAACCGAATATGGGTATCAATATACTGCTGATTACCACTCTTTCGCCACTTTGGGCGGTTTTGTAATCGCTCCGCTAATGTATCATTTTCACAAACGAGAGCTAAGCGATGAATTTCGGAAAAGTAGCGTCGTTCGACGCATTGTTCGATATTTTCCGGTACTCCCATCCCCGCGTTAAAGATAACAACCGGTCTTCCGGCTTGGGAAATGTTCTTGCATACTCGCAGCCATGTTTCAAAAAAATCCCTGTACTTCTCGTCCGGTTGGTCAAATTCAGGTCGCCATAGAATATCCCCTTCAAGCAGGACGGCATCATTTGTTCTACCCATCAGGATATTACGTACCGTTGATTTTCCAGTCCCACTTGCACCGGAAACAATGAGAAGAGGTAGTTGCTGAAAGGCGTGTTTGTGCCTGCAAACGGGACAAATAGCAAATGGTCCATCGGGGTCAATGACCTTATCGGGACAGTACTCGCCACATTTTGAACATTCATTAATCATTGTTCAGGAAACCGAAAAATTCGCAATAAATAAATTCCTCATTAACCGTATCGAAAATTGACAGCATCTCCCTGCCTCCCAAATGAGGCAACTCCGTGTTAATAGATGCGATGTACCGGTCGGAAACCGGAAAAAAATTGCTGACATACATCTTATAAGCCTTTTCCGGGAAGAAATATTTGTTTCCATCCAACGTTTCAATATAGTTCGGACGACCGCTGAAATCAGTTCCAAAGTAGTGATTGTTATTTACGTAAGTACAACCTGTATATCCTCCTAAACGTTTCCTAATTCTCTTTTTGAATTTCAGACCATTGTCATCAATAGTCCATAAATCGGTGTATTTCTTTTCATCCCCGGTGGAAATCAAGATCTCGGATTCGCTGAGTTTATGTATGGAATGTATATGTCGGACAGCAGGGATATCATTGTAGAAGTTATTTAATACACAATTCTTATCCGTCATTATCGCTATTGTTGCGGAGTCTTTAACCAGTCGGTATTCACCAATTATCAACATGTCACCGACTCGAATCAGACTCTCCGTCCTGCATCCGGAGAAATCCTGTGGCAGGTCCCGGATATTAAACTTATCACCGAAATCTTCCAACAGAATATCCCTTGTGAAGAAACGTTTATCAATGATAGAATTTACTTCCTCAACCAAACACTGTATAAGTTTGGAATCAACAGACTCTTTAATCGGTGATGGTTTAAAAAAAATACTGCAGTAAAAACCGTTTATCACTTCAAAAATTCTGCCCTGACGAAAGGTGAGAAACAATACTCTTAAGAACAACCAGGGATTTTTGGTTTTTCGGAATGCAGCGAAATTTTCAGAAATAGAATTCTTGTCCAAAGAATGCTCCATGTAAAGCCTTTCTTATCCAACTCATGTAATCTAACTCTAAAAGTATAAGGAATCAGACTAGATTGCAAGAAGTCTTAATCTCGAAAAATGGTCTATTGATTAAACACCAGACGAAAACCAGTTGACCCATTGGTGTTATTTCGTCTGGTTCTTTTCTGACTTTCCGAGTAACAATTCCAATGTGTGTGGACTTATGTATAATTCCCCCGGCTTCTAATTAATCAGGATATTGATTGTGTTTGCATAAGACCACAACCATCAATCCGTACCAAAAGTAGAAATATCTTACTAACCAGTGAGAATTACTTTAGCAGAATCATTTTCCTGATGCTGAGGAACTCATTAGACTGTAATTTATATAAATACAATCCGTTTGGTTGATCACTCATATCAATTTCCAATGTATGAAATCCGGTGGATAAAATCCCCTGCTGAATTTCTTTGGTAAGACGCCCGTTCAAGTTTAAAATCTGCAAATTTACTTCACCGGGCTTTGTAATCGAAAAGTTTATTGTTGTTGTCGGATTAAATGGATTTGGGTAATTCTGTGATAAACTATAACCTCGAGGAATATCACACTGATTGTAACCGGAGGAGAGGTTATCTGATTCAGTAGTTTGTATTTGGATAGCTACGTCCAGGTTATCCAAACTGAACCAACGATCACCGATCTGGCAAACGGTTACATTCGGGTAGTCTTCGACCGCTGACGAGACTGGAGGATTATAATCAGAATTCAAGTATAAGTCTTCGTTGAATAAATAGCACGCGTAAGCAGATTGCCCATCTTGAATTGAGACATGATTTGAATCGGGAATCTGCACTTCAACCCAGTGTGAATTGTCTGATTCTGTTTCAGATGTACCCTCCCAAACTAATTCTTCCTCGAAATCAGGAGGTTGTATCTTATAAACTTGAAAGGTGATCTCTGTACCTAT
Organism: uncultured bacterium; assembly: GCA_964387885.1. GTDB lineage: Bacteria > Electryoneota > AABM5-125-24 > Hatepunaeales > Hatepunaeaceae > JABGPL01. The sequence continues at coordinate 4,463 of CAYLYZ010000021.1, forward strand.
TTCAAATACATCTTCATCCGGATCAAGGTTAGCCCGGATTGCCTTAACTGCAAGGGGTGTTTCACCACCAGGATGTTCAAAAACCGATCCAATTGGTTTTCTGTTTTCATAGTTCCATAATGCCCACGTCCATTGTTCTTCAATATTCTCGTTTACAAATCCAATCCAGGTGTCCGGATTATCAACTCCCATAACCATTCTCTCAGCAATGGTAACATTATTCGGGAGGTAGCAATCACTCCCTTCCCATGTTGACACCTCAGCATGAAGGATATATGTTCCGGAACTGTCAGGTATCCAGGGTTCCTCACATGCAATCTCCATAGTTTCGTCACCTTCAATCCCGCCAAGATCAACTGATCTATCCCAGACTCTCGCATCCCTCATATCAGAAATCCAGAAGTCAACATAGGTATCACCCGGATTATTGTCACCTAAATTAGAGAGATCAGCTCTCAAAAATATCTCTGAACCTTTCATCACTGACCAGCCGTTATTACCTATATTCAAATTTTCGAGAGCCAAATCAAAATCACCAGTGAACTCTCCATTTGCACGCATCATAATGTCAGTAGCTACCCTTCTCCAGGATCTATGCCGGAGAGGAGGTTCATTTGCTTCGACCATGAAACTGCGATTCGTTTCTGATTCAATATCAACTATGTTCCACCAACCTCTTGCACCTTGATCCGGATCACCTCCGGGTGCTGGTCCATGTACAATACTGAAGTTTTCTCCTTCTGCAAATGTCACATAATCGTCTTCATCTTCAATTTCAAGCAGCATCCATTCTCGGTTCGGAGGACGGGCAACTTCAAAAGAAATGACTTCTTCTTCAAGATCATTGTTACGTTGATTCTCTCGAAAGACAAGAACCCGGGCAATTTCTTGCACTCTGTAAGGATTATTGAATTGAACCCGAACAGCCCGTAACTCAAACTCACTCTCAGGTGTAAAGGTCACCCTTGACCAATAATTGTCCCAGACGTGAAAACAACCACCAATGCCATCATCGTAATAAATATCGTGAGGTTCTTCCGGATCTCTCATCGGTTCACGGTGTGGGCCAGTTGATGGATCCATAACCTTCGATAAAACACCGGACTCAGCCTGATCATAGCCGATTTCTACCGGAAGGAGCTCTGTATTTTCAGACATGGCAGCAGATTGTCCAATTAAGATGATAAAGCTCGCAGCAAATAGTAACATTGAAATGCGCATTTTAATCTCCTGACTAATCTATCGTATTGATTCTTTTGCGTTTATTAAACAGTACTTTACCAAATTGAAAAGCGTAATGCAAGTTAAGCATAATTAGCTTGATAAACCAAATCCCCTTTTAATTATCAAGTGAGACGATCTGGTTAATATTGATGCTATGATAAAGTATCTAACCCTACAGTTCAAATCGATTATCTATTCAGTAGCAGAGTTCTCGTCTGATCAATACCACCTGAAGTGAATCTTGCATAATAAATCCCTGAACAGAGATGATCTGCATTGAAAAGCGCAAAGTAATTACCATTCAGGAAATACCCGTTTACCACACAGGAAACCATTTTACCGTTAATATCGTATACAGTAATTGTGACAATACCTGGTTGGGCTACATTAAATTCGAGCTGTGTTTGTGCATTAAAGGGATTAGGAAAAGCTGGGTTTAATTGACTGTTGATTGGGATTGGAGGTTGATCTTGTGAATTTACATTATTCTCTCCGAATCCTGTGCATCGAGCAAAATCTCCCCATTCAAAATCTGGATTTCCATCAATATCATTAGATCTGATTGATACAACCATCCCAAAATCCGGAGCAATCCAGGCGTAAATGTAGTTATATATTTCGTAGTGAACAAAACCATCTTCTAAAGTATCAATGTCACAGTCAATTTCTTGAATCCTCAAGCAGTCAAAGGTTCCGGCAACATCGGTAATAGTACCCCATGCATCAACTCTCAAAAGGGAATAATCAGTTGACACCCGACCCATGAATTCAGTGGTGATGCCGACAACCCATTCATCTCCAAAATTTAATGGAAAGGTGAATAACGGATTATCAGCATCATGTTGCACAATAATTGCTGTATCAGGTTCACCAAAGTCGATTACTGAACCGAGAATCCTGATATGTTCATCATCAAATTCATAGTAATCAAGAAAACGACCACCTTCTGGATCTGGTGTTCCATGACGACAGCGATTTGCATCAGGAAAACTATCAGCACCCGTATGACCTGCTGCATAATCCCAGTGTACAACTCCCTCATCGTAAGTCTGAATAGCGGAAAAATCCCAGTGTTGATTAGCACCTGCATTACCTGCATTTACTCTAATTTCATCTACAGAAGAACTTGTGGTAGTTATTCCGGGCTCCCAATTAAAGTCGGACGCTTCAATCGTGACTTGCGCCCAAGGGGTATCAGCACAAATCATTAGTAGAGTAACGATTAATGCTATTGCAGATAAATGTTTCATAGTTCTACCCTCCATTATCAGGATTATTGGTTTTCAGGATTTGGAGTCTACCGATCTAACACCAATCTGAATCCATAATATTGGAAGTTGGCATAATGATCATAATAACCTCGTTTAGCTGACCGACAATGCCCGGGAGGGTGGCCACTCGATCCACCTCTTACTACTCGATCTTCAGCTCTGGGAACATCTATCCATGGAGAACCATCATCGGGAGCGTTCTCATAACTCCAGTGGAAATCATCTTCACACCACTCCCAGACATTGCCACTCATGTCATATAGACCCCAGGGATTGTGTTGCTTCTGTCCTACTTCCCATGCCTGAAAATTGAAGTCATTATCAAACCAGGCGTAGCCTTCTGCTTCTCTATAACCATGATCATCTCCCCAGTAGAAACGTGTATCAGTGCCGGCCCTGCATGCATACTCCCACTCTGACTCGGATGGAAGTCGGAAACCGTCATTAACTGAATCGAGGAACTGATTGTGTATATCATCCCAGCTCACAAAATATACGGGGCGATTATCACCTATTCCATAATCATGAGCCGGATTCTCACCTGTTACAGACTCCCACTGAGACTGTGTAACCTCATATTTTCCCATCCAGAAACCATTGTTTATTGTCACGAGATGTTTCGGTCTTTCATAATAATCGCTTCCTATTGAAAGGCTTCCCATATTAAACTCACCCGCTGGTATCCAAACCATAGTTATGTTTAAGCCATCGATTAGTTCGAATTCACGCTCCTCAACTACATAATCGACTACCCTGAACTGCCAAACTGGTCCAATACTGGTGCTGCCGAGCTCATTCCGAACAACTATTTTCCAATGATAAACGGTATTTTCTAATAAAACACCTGGATCAAAAAAAAGTGGATTACTCCATCCATACCACAGATTCCATGCCAAAATTGGCGGATCAACCGAAGTTCCAAGAAAAATATCGTAACGATAATTTCCCATCCGTTCATCACATGACCAGAATAAATTCACGTCAATCGGCTGATTAATCGCACCATCTTGAGGTGATGGACTGCCCGGCATAGCAGGTGTTACAATAGTACAAAAACTCCACACAGGACCTTCAACAGAATTTCCAAAGTCATCCTTTGCGGATATCATCCAATGGTAAAATGTACTGCCATTCAAGAGACCTGGATCTAAACTGGTCGAGTCATGATCCTCATAAACAACGGTTCCCCCATCGTCAGATCTCAGTAGAACATCATAGGTCAAGGGATCTTCTTCCGGATCACTACAGCTCCAACTCAGGATAATATTATTGGGTTGAGAGTCCGATTCATGAGGTGGAAAAGGATCTGAGGGGATTGTAGGTGGTCGATTAAGTGTGGTGAAACTCCACAATGGTCCTTCGACCGGAAAACCATTAACCTCACAGACGACAACTTGCCAATAGTATTTTTGACCAGGATCAAGTTGTCCGGGATCATAGAAAGTTTCAGTCTGTCCCTCCGACACTATTGGAATATCTTCAGTGGTACCAAAGTAGATGTCATAAAGCAACGGATCACCATCCGGATCGAAACTTGACCAGTTCAGATTAACATCAATATCCTGATTGATTGCACTATCAGTCGGAGAAGGATTAGATGGTATAGCTGGTGGTTGGTTGGAAGCAGTTTCAAATCTCCAGATATCTCCGGAGGTCGAGTGATTCTGGTCATCTTTCGCAATGATCTTCCAGTAATACAACTGGTTATAATTCAGATCACCCGGTTCAAAGGTTGTTTCCGCCTGTCCTTCTGTAACTATTGGTGGAGCTGGATTGGTACCGAAACAGATATCATAAGTTAACGGATCACCATTCGGATCGGAGCATGACCAGCTTAAATCGACATCTAATGGTTGGTCAATTGCATTATTTTCCGGAGATGGATTAAAAGGCGTAGCGGGGGAGGGATCAACAACTGTTGTAAAATTCCAGATCGGTCCTTCGGTCTCAAAGTGGTATCCGTCTACCGCAATAATCTTCCAGTAGTATTTAGTACAGTAGTCCAGATTTCCGGGAGAATAAAAAATTTCATTATTACGGTTATTATACTTTTTTTGAACTCCACACGCAATCATTTCCAGGTATGGTGTGGTCCCTAAATAAATGCTGAAAGACAAATCATTATCATCATCCGGATCAGAACAGACCCAGCATAATTCAACATCAATGCTTTGATCAACCGCGCTATCTGCCGGTGAGGGATCAGATGGTTCAGACGGAGCGAGGTTTTGGGTAGTTGTTGGTCCATTGTCATTATCACTACATGATGTGAGAAGTACGACAAAACAAATTATGCAGAATACTATTATTGATACAACCACGTTAGGTTTCATGTCTCTATTCTTGTTTAAATCGAAGTTTAGAAAATGACATACCTGATGAATATCTCAGAAGCAGATTAGGATAAAACCTTTTGGAAGGTAATTATTTGTTAACCGAAATGCAAGAGAAATCAATATAAGAGCTATAAATCACAAAGAATTAAAAAACTCAAATCTTAAAATAATAACACCGATATAGAACACAGAGTTCAAATCCCAGCTTCTCAGCCAGTTTCCGAGATGCAATGTTGCCTTCATCGCATTCCCAATAAGGTTCGAATCCCCTTTCCTTACATTCCATCAGAAAAGCTCTCGAAGTAGCCTCGGCATAACCCTTGCGCCGGTGATCCTGAAGTGTATTGATATGAAAAGTTTGAATGTTCTCGAAAACGTATCCAGAATATGTCACACAAACGACCTGGCTATCCTTCACGACGCAGAATGCTATTCCTTTCCGGAAAAAAACTTCGGGAGACTCCCACCATTGTAATATTTTCTCATGCATCAAGCTCTTATCAGTTATACCATCATCGTAAAACACCTGATCATCTACTCGAAGTATCTCACCCTCAATAGTTTGATTTGGATGGTTATCCTCAACAAACCTCTCCCATGTCAGCCGATGTAGTATTTGATGCTCATATTTTAAATCTCTTTCCTTAAAAATCCGTTTAAATAGCCGATTCCACTCGGGTGAGACACCACTGAATTCAAAGTAGGTCAGATCCTGTTCTTTCAAGCGAGGAATAATAACATCCCGAATATAACCGTTGATTGCTGCAATCTGATTTTCAGTCTCAACTTCACCGCCGAAAAAGAAACCCTCAGTTCCTTTTGAGAAGACGATAGCAAACTGCGGAAAATCATAAGAATCAGCGAATATCCATCCGGGATTGTTTCCATCAACAACACCCAGTGCTTCGACGAATTTGGTTTCGACGTCAAACAGTGGTTTTACGAGCTTGAAGTTCCCTTTGTTCAGTTCATGGATCATTTGTTAACTCTTTATTGTTGGATCGCCGCTACGTTGGTCGACGAGCTCCATAAACAACTACTGCACTATCCTGCATTGCAGGTTCGTCGGAATAATCACCATAGGTTCGGATATCCACAAAACCGACTCGCTCGAGCATCATTGTAAATTCATGTTTAAAGAACCACCTGAGCACATGAGCATGCTCCTCGGAATGAACGCATTTCCCGTTAACAATAAGATCATATATCCGTTTAGAGAGTAAAGTTTGCTCGAAAGGATCAACAGACTCAACCCATAACTTCGTGACGATCTCGCCTTCTGCATCTTTTCTTGGTTCAGCGTCCCATACATCGGCATGTTTATAATCTCGAGATTCTGGATTTGCAATCTCTTCATATGGGATAAACAACTCAATCAGCAATTGACCACCGGGAGTCAAGTGTTTCAAAAAGAGCTCAAGTGTCCGGAAAGCTTCCTGTCGGTCACTGAGTATCTGAAAAGTCACATTTGCGACAAAGATAGTCCCATACCGGTGAGGGATATTGCAATCCTGCATACTCTGTACAAAAAGTTCAGGTTTCGCGCCAGACTTCTCTGCTGCTTTCCTCGCAAATGAAATCGCATCTGCAGACACATCAGCACCGTGAGTTTCAAATCCGGCTTCTAATAATTTGAATAGGTGGCGTCCCGTTCCGCATGCCTGGTCGAGAGTAAGACCTCCGTTTTCCCTGATTCGACGTTTGTAGAAATCCAGTTCTTTCTCAGGGAGAAGATGCATGCTGCTATAAAGCAAATCAGCAGCCAAACTATTCCATCCCTTACTCAGGTCAATTGTATTATCACTCATTTTATTGTCCTCCCATTTTTGTGTTATCAGGCGTTCTGTTACGTGCAATAGTAGTGTCAGGTGCCCTCGAGTTCTTTGAAATATTCGACTCTTGTGAAAGCACGTCGTTCCCGCGAAAGCGGGATATCTGCTTCGCGTGCGAAGTGCATCCAGAATACACAAGCACTTTTAAAATCGCTATTCCTGGAAAATCACAAGGTTCGAAGAAAACTATGAATACTTCAAATGTCTCGTCCTCACCTGACACTTAAGTCATTTACTGTAATACTTCTTCGCCTTCTCAGTTACACCAGTAATAAATTCCGTTTTTGCCTCGGTATATGCTTCTCTGTTGTTGTGGTGAATTCCGGAGAGCCTCTGCTTGAGTTCTCCATATTTTTCAGCGACATCCGGATGCTCAATCAGGTAATCCCTGAAAAGGAGCCTGTCCCAATGCTCAAAGTCGGTTTCTACCATGTGGATATGGTGTGTCCTGTTGTCATTTGAATCACGTTTGATAAACCAGGCATAAAACGGTGGGGTAGAATCTCCCCATGTCGGTCGCCAGAAGTAATCGTAGCCCTGATCTTCGAGTACAGGAGCAATTACTTTGCGGGTTTTATCAAGGCTAGTAACTTCCACCAGCATATCGACAATAGGTTTTGCCAACATACCGGGAACAGCTGTGCTGCCAAAATGTTCTATTCTTCCGATTAAATCAGCAGGGAGACAAGATAGTAGATGAAGCTTTTCACGTTCAAACATCTCTGCCCAATGTGGATTGTAAGGTATTAAAGCCACCTTATCTTTCAATACACGGGCAATTTTCTCATCAAGTGTTTCTTTTCTTTTTTTCACGTATAAAGCTAAAGCGTTAATCAGACTCCAATTTTCGAAAGTATATTCGAATCTGAAAAAATGCAAGAATAAATGTGTGTTATTACTCACTCCTGACGGAATAAATATTACAATAGGATTGGACGTATATATCCTGATAAGAGCATTTAATTGTGAAATTTTCCCTGCCTCTTTTCCGATTAGATTGAGAATTCATCTTTGAAATAAACACACCCTGAATCAACTGCAGGTAGTTTGACCCGTATTGTTGACTGTTGTGAATTACATGTATATATTTAAATAGTATCCTTAATTAAAAGTATCTTGATTCCACCAATGCGCTAACAACTAACTGTTTCGATTTGCACGACTTCCTACTTTGAGGAGAATTCTTATGCTGTTTCGCAAAGTTCGCCTGACCTTTCTTTTCGTATTTACTACACATCTTTTTTTAGTTTCACTGGCTATAAGCCAACCCAATGCACCTCTAACCGTTGAAGAAAACACACTTGCACTCTTGCCTTTAGATGGTGGGAATGGTGAAGTCCGGTGGTTGTCCGAACATGATATTTATCCCCTCGATACTGTTGGTAAAGGTATATTAACTTCAGATGATTGTTATGTAATGGCAGGCTGGAACAGAAGTGGTAATCCTGAGCAGGATAAGTTTATTATAAAGGTTAATCCTGATGGTGAATTGGTATGGGTACAGCGATATGGTGATGAAGGTTATGAAAATCTACGGGATATTGTTGAATTGGAAAATGGTAATCTGATTTCAGTCGGAGAGGTTGATATAGGCAGAAGATGGGAAGAGGAAGCCTATATATTAATGACGAATTCAGATGGTGATAGTCTCGACAGTTGGACATATGGAGGTAGAAATAATCAATCGTTTAAAAGAGTTATTTTAGATGGTGATCAACTTCTTCTGCATGGGCGAGGATTTAACCAGGGTGAGGATCGGATAAACCATATCCTTGTGAGAGTAAACCTCGAAGGCGATAGCCTCTGGTCAGCAGCTTATGGTGATTATCATGACGGTAGTTTAGTAGAAATAATTGCTACAAATGATGGTGGATTTCTATTCACAGGAACCCACGAAGAACGTGACAATGACCAGGATGCACATATAATAAAAATCAATGCCGATGGTGAGTCTGAGTGGGAGACAACTGTCGACAACTTTGATAATGACTATCTTTCAGAAGCCATAGAGGTTGAGGATGGCTTTGTATGTTTTGGTCGTGTTCACACTGAAGAAGGTGGATATGATTATTGGGTTGTGAAAATCAATGAGGATGGTGAGGTTCTTTGGGAGAATAGTTATGGTGATCCAAATATCAGGCAATTCAGTCGAGACCTCACTTTGTCACGAGAGGGAAATTATATCCTTCTGGGTTCAATGAACCAGGATATAACTGAACTTATTAAGATTAGCCCTGAAGGTGAAGAAATATGGCTTCGTCAACACCCGGTGGGAGAAGACTGCGATCACAAAGAAGTAATTCTGAATCCTGATGGTGGATATACTCTAATCGGGACTGTCCATGTTCCCCAGGAAATGAACAGTCGAAATGTCTCACTTTTGCGAACCTTTCCCGACTGTTTATTAAACCAGGATCTTATCGGAAATAACCGTTTGTGGGAAATTCTGGGAGATGCCGCGATTGAAGGAAACGGTCGGTGGAATACTGCACTTGACCTGCGTTCCGAAGAGGGTGGGGCTCTATGTCACGCCAGTGAAGAATCCCTTTGTCCGGAAACTTTCACGGTTGAGACCTGGTTTTTAATGGATCCTGATGTCTGGCAAACCGGAGTTCTCTTTTCCAAACAAATTGAGGAAGCAGATGCGAGTATTGAGGTTGTTCTTGATAATGGATTCGATGATATTGTTTATTCATTGACCGCTGAGAATGGAGAGCATAGAATATTAGTAGATGTAGATGTCGACGATGGTGAATGGCATCACCTCAGTGCGACTTATAACGGCCAGATTATGAGGCTGTTTATTGATGGGGATCTCGTCGGAACCGAGGTCGTTGACTCACCGGTTGTCTATGGTTTAGGTTCGTGGTTTATCGGCAATAAGGATGAACATTTATTAGACGATCTGCAGTTTTACGGATTGATTGACGATTTCAGGATTTCCAGCGGAACCGGAGATGATATAACGGTGCCTCTAAATTCCGGATGGAATATGATTTCCATCAATGTTATCCCTCCTGAGAACCTTTGGACAAGGGAGGAAGGTCCGGACGTTGAGCTGATGATGGAGCAATTGATCGATGAGGATGGTGACCATCACTTAGTCCTGATGAAAAATAAAAATGGGCAATTCTACATGCCCGAACATAATTTTAACAACATACCATTTTGGGATCTGACTCAGGGGTATCTTGTAAATGTAGACGAGGACATAGAGATTTACTGTAGAGGTGAACTAATTCAGAGCGATGCGGATGTACCGTTAGAAGATGGATGGAACATCATCGCATATTATCCAACTTATGAACTTGATGCAAGTGCTCCAGATTTTCATGTTCTCTCACCTATAATCGACTTTGTTCAATTCGCGAAGAACGGCAATGGCAGGTTTATGAGCCCCGAATTCGAGTTCTCAAATATGCCTCCCTGGCGGGAAACTCAGGGTTATCAGGTGCGGGTCAGCCAGGATGTAGTGTTGAACTACCCGGAAGCGCAAGAGGAAGTGTTGAACTTCTCCTCTGAAAGGCTTTCTTATCCACAACCGGTTAGATCACCATTCAACATGAGTCTTCTGATAAACTCGATATCGGTGATAGATCAATCTAATGTTGTTCTAACAGCTGTTGATTTGAATGGTAATCCTGTTGGAGATGGGATTGTCGGGGAAGAGGGTAGATCTGGAATTGCCGTGTGGGGTGACGATCCTGAAACAGAATTTGATGAGGGCCTTTCGGAGGGTGAAGCCTTTGAGATTAGAATTGAGGGAGATGGTTCTAAGCTGGAGGTTGCAGAAATTGTATCTGGGGAAGGCTTAGTTTACCGGACTGATGGATTTGCGGTCGTCAATACATCTGTCTCAACGCCTTTTCCTGAGAATTTCCATATAGAAAGCGTTTACCCGAATCCATTTAACAGCCTGACTCGGATCGAATTTGGTTTGCCTGTTCAATCACAGGTGAAAATTGCAGTATATGATCTTTCCGGTAGACTTGTCGAAACACTTATCAACAGCGAATTACCGGTCGGTTTTCACGAAACGGTCTGGGATGCAACTGAGGTCGTGAACGGGATTTACATGCTGAAAATGGAGAGTACGGACTTTTCTGAAACGATTAAGGTGGCGGTGATAAAGTAATATTATCGTGTGCTGTCAGGTGCCCTCACCTGACACATTCTCATCAAACCGCTTCCCCATGCTGATTCTCTCTTCGGTGGAGTAGCCGTTACTCTCATAGAAGCATTGCACAGCTTCATTACCCTCCATAATCTGCAGATTGACCTTCATGCAGCCACGAGAAACGAGTTCTTTCTCAGCATGTTCAAGAAGCGCAGAACCGATCCCTCCTTTCTGCAATTCAGGCATAACCGCCATTGCATATATCCACCCCCGATGCCCGTCGTATCCAGCCATTATGGTGCCGACAACCTCCTGATCGAGGATTGCAACCCAAAACAAACTATCATTGAAAGCGTTTTTCTTGTCGATTACCAGGTTTGGTTCGTTGTGTTTGGCTTCGTAGCCGAAGACTTTTTGCCAGAGGGAGATGACTTGGGGGCGGTGGGTTTTGTTGTTGAAGTTGGTGATTTTTGTTTGTTCGATTTGCATTATTCTTTGACTAAAAGAAAACTAGGCTCTGTGGAATAATATCCCATGTTGCTGTTATTTACGAAGAAATTTATTGTACTCAACACTGACGCTATCAACTACTTTTTTGTATTCAAAATAGTCATTTGGTGGGTAAATAGGTAGTCTGATATCGCAACCTAATTCCAGTAGGGCATTGTTAATATACCTTGAACAATAATTGTAATTATTCTTTTTTAGGAATTCTTCGAAATGTATTATCTTACCTGATGAGCCAGTACCTTCTTGCGTAGCCGTTATAAAGCCAGGTGCATAATAAATGTGCGACAAAAAACCTGCTGTATGGAAAACAACTATTGCCTTTTTCCCATAAATGTCTGCAATCCTTTCAGCAAATATACTAGGAGGATACTCAATGAAATAGGCTCGCTCTTGGTCGTTTATATCTTTTTCTAAGATTTCTTTCAGCTCAAGACCTAACTTAAGTTGGTTTGCAATAGCCTGAAGTCTTAGTAATTGAACTTCAACATCCTGATACGTCTTTATATCATAATTCTTTTTTGAATATTCTATTAGCCATATTTCAGCTAATCCATCACTTAAATGAGAAATAAGTTGGTGAATCTCGGCTGTTTTTTTTGGTTGTGCAGTATATTTATCATAAATTACTGGAGCCCATTGAGATAAAAGTGCTGCAAAAGCAATTATTAAGCTAATCACAGAAAGCCAAAAGCTCTTTCTATCACCTTCTACTTGTTTATTATTCAATGATATTTCTCAATATTACAGAATCATTAATTATAGATCTCTACCAGCTGGTTATCCATTTATTAAGAAATTGCCAAAGACAGTGCCTTAACCGCCTCCAAAGGCAATTCCACAGGAGCGAAATATGACTCGGGATATAGATAATCTTCTCCAGAGTCATCAATAATTCTCACATACGATTCCTTTTCTGCATCCTTGTCCGGAATTGTACCGTAAACCTTCCCCAACACGAGATCGTCACAATCACGATTCTCAATGCAAATCAGGAACTTATCTTTTGAGTTTGGCATAAATTTTTACCTTAAAAACCTTTTAATCTTCATTTTCTTTTTACCAATACCTTGAGCTTCGTACCAATGCACCTCAGCTTGCCGAACAATCCCAGTATCAAGTTTCACAGTTGTTATTCCTTTCAGTTTTCGCCACCGTCCAGAACCATACAGCTCACGAAGTCTCATTATTTCACGAATTTGACCACCGATAGCAATAATCTCGATGTTTTTAATTTTTGCAAGTATCTCAAAATGCATAATCCATCCAGTATTCACTCCCCATTATTTTAATATTAATAAGTTTCATGCGATATATCAAGTGGAAAATCAAATCAATGGACAAAATAGCTTCGGTGGAGTAAGATCCCGCCCGATGTATGACGGATAGGAATATCCGTCCTCCCCGGTAAGGATACAAAATTATATCCTCCCCAAAACCTCCCGCATCACACCATCAATCCAAACCACCTCCTTATCCGTAACCGTCCGCGCATCGATCTTCACCTGTTCGTCCTCTATCCGGGTGAAAAGGGGTGGAGTAGCCTGGCGGAGAGCGGTTGAGAGGTTTTCGGCGCTGCAGACTTTGGGGGTCATGTCTACGGTGTGTGTGGTGATGCCCCTTGCCGGTAGTGATCCTGAGCCCATTTCGGTTAAACCGGTTCCGATTGAGACTTCGATTGCCTCTTTGAAGCCTTGGAGTGCTCGCAGTCTTCTTGCTATGCGTTGCGCTCTGCGTTTTATAATGTCCAGAGGAGTCCCTATCATCGCGTAGACGGGATGGGTTTCGGGCAGTTTGTCGGGATCGAGGAACAATCGCAACGTACCATTGAGTGCAGACAGCGTTAGTTTGCCACACCTGAATGCGCGCATTAACGGATTGACTTTCATTTGAGCAATGAGTTCCTTCCTGCCGATGAGGATGCCACACTGCGGACCGCCGAGCATCTTATCACCTGAGAAGGTGATTATGTCCATTCCGTCTTTCACTGCTTGCGGAACAGTTGGCTCGTGTGCTACTCCCCATTTTCTGATATCGACCATCGCTCCGCTGCCGAGATCCATAACAGTGATCAGCTCATTCTCGCGTGCCAGCTCTGAAAGCTCAACTTCAGGAACTTCCTGGTGAAAACCCTCGATACGGTAGTTGGATGTATGGACTTTCAACAGAAGGGATGTCTCTTCAGTTATGGCATTGCGGTAATCACGCAGATGGGTTTTGTTGGTTGTGCCGACCTCAACCATTTTTGTGCCGGAACGCTCCATTACGTCGGGAATCCTGAACGCCCCGCCGATTTCAACTAACTCACCGCGGGAAACGATTGACTCTTTGCCCTCTCCGAAAGTGTTCAGCGCAAGCATAACGGCTGCTGAATTGTTATTGACCACAAGCGATGCTTCTGCTCCGGTTAGTTCACAAAGTAACTCATCAGTGTGAGAAAATCTGTCACCCCGTTTCCCTGAATCCCTGTCTGTTGCAAGAAGACTGTATCTTGCTGAAGCTTCAGTTAGTGCGTCCAAAGCTGAATCAGCGAGAGCAGCTCGACCAAGACCCGTGTGGAGTATTACACCTGCGCCGTTAATCACACGCATAATCTTGTTACCCAGACCAGCTTTCACCCGTTTACGAGCCATTGCGATTATTGCTACGATGTCAAGCGCTTGAGAGGCATCGGTTATTTTCCCTTTCAACATCTTCTGTCGTGTATTATCGAGCACCTCGCGGAGGCATTTCTGGACATATCGCTCTGGATAGTCATTAATTAAGTCAGTTACATCCTCATGTTGCAGCAACACTGTCATAGATGGGAGGCTGGCGAGTAATTTCTGGCCGGGATTCTTTTTCTTCTTTTTGTTTTCAGGCATAATGAGATTCTTGTTTGGTTTTGTAGGATGTAGGGGCTGAATATTTTCAGCCCTTTCTCAATCAGGATAAAGTTTTTGGGTTGAAGATATTCAACCCCTACAGGAGCCAATGTATCAAGTCATGTTATTTAAAGCAAGGAAGGGGCACTTTGAAAGTGCCCCTTCGTCAATATTAATCTTGTCTAAATGGTGTCATGGGTTCCAACCTGACAACATTCAATTAATTGTAGGGGTTGAATATTTTCAACCCTCAAACAAGGGCTGAAAATATTCAGCCCCTACATAAACAAAATCACACTGTCGTTTTCTCCACAGGTGTCGGTTCAGTTTTTGTATGCATCGGAATGGGTTTAAAACCGTTATTGGGTTTACCCGGATAGTTCACATCGAATTTGATGTGCTCGCATTGTGTGCATTCCAGACATTTGATGCACGGTTCGGAATTGATTTCTTTCTGTGGTTCGATATCAACCGGGCATAGATCCCGACATTGACCACAATCGGAACACTCCGGTTTTACTTTGAGAGAGACTATAGACAGTCTGTTGAAGAACGCATATATACCTCCCAACGGGCAGACCGTCCGGCAGAATGGACGTTTGATAAACATGAACAGCGCAAGGCACACTCCCAGTATCCACATCTTAATCCAGAACATGTTGCCAATTCCATCGGCTGCAATAACACGAGCATCGAAAACCGGATCTATCGGATTCCAAAGTGCCCAGGGGATTCCTGCTATTAGCGCTCCGCAGGGACACAGAGCACTGAACCAATGCTCATATGTGAAATATGGCAGGACTATACACAATAAGACAAGTGCCACGTATTTGCCATAGCCGAGGAATTTAGGAATACGGACAGTAATCCGTTTAAAGAAATTCGTGATGTCCTGGACGAAGCCCCAGGGACAAAGCCAACCACACGTAAATCTCCCGGATAATAAACCGATGATTCCCACAAATCCGATCAGGAACCAGGGGAAACGGTGATTAGCTGCAAAATATTGAAGCATTCCGATCGGGCATCCCATTGTAGCTGTCGGGCAGGCATGGCAGTTGAGGCCGGGTACACAGACAAGGCGGAATTGTCCATCGTAAATCTGTTTTGTTGTACCAACTGCAAAATAACTGTTTAACAGAAGAGTCCCGATTCCTAATTGAGTGAATCGACGGAAGAAATGCAGGGTGTTACTCTTCGGTTTGATATAGCTGTTTCCACAGTTGACACAGCGCTTAGATTCAGCAATAACATCTTCTGCAGTCAAACTCGGTCTGATTTCAAGGGAGGTGTATTCCAGTCGTTTTTCAACATCAACATTTACCGGATCATGCCGCGGTGTTGATTTAACAACATCCAGGTTTAACCTGTCCGGCAGAACAAGATCCGGCTCGGACTCAACAGGCAACTCTGAATTCGTAAATCGGGCATGCATCGCATCTGCTGCTCGACGTCCATCGGCAATTGCCGATGTAACCAATCCCAATCCTGTATCATCTCCACCGGTGTAGACATTATCAAACCGTGAGCTGCCCCATATATCCGCATCCATCCATCCCCTGCGATTCTGGAACTCGTCGAGTTTTCCCCATTCGGGAACCTGTGACACGGCTGAAATTACGCTCGAAGCGTGTATGTTGAAAGTATCACCTTCAATCGGGATGGGTCTGCGCCTGCCGGATTTATCAGGTTCACCAAGTTCCATGCGCTGACAGATAACCTCCGAGACATGATCATCCTTTGAAACAATTTCATTGGGAGCAGCGAGGAAATGGAGCTTAACTCCCTCATCCTCAGCACCGACAATTTCCTCGTCATAAGCCGGCATCTCTGCCCGGGTACGCCTGTATACAATAGTTACGTTAGCACCGAGTCGCTTCGAAACGCGAGCTGCATCAATAGCAGTATCACCACCACCAATAACAATGACATCATTTCCTATGTCAACTGTTTCGCCGCTGTTGATCCGGCGCAGGAAATCAACTCCGGAGAAGACTCCGGGTGATTCCTCTCCGGGACAGTAGAGTTTTGCACCCTTGTGTGCTCCAATTCCGACAAACACTGAATCATACTGCAAATTTAGCTCTTCGTATGATACGTCTTTGCCTATTACTGTTCCCGTTTTGAGCTCAACTCCGAGGTCGGTAATCTTGCGAACTTCAGCATCAATTACATCGCGAGGTAATCTATAATCCGGAATGCCGTAACGGAGCATACCGCCTGCTTCGGGCAATGCTTCGAAGATTGTTGCGGAATATCCTCTGCGGATTAAATGATATGCACATGACAGACCGGCAGGTCCAGCGCCAATAATCGCGATCTTTTCAGTTCTTTTCGTATCGGTGAGTCGTTTGAGCTTCAGATCATGCTCAATACCAAAATCCCCGAGGAATCGTTCGATATTATTAAAGGCTACCGGAGCGTCTTTCTCGTTGCGATTGCAGGCGCTTTCGCACATGTGGGGACAGACTCTCCCGCAAATGGCAGGCAATGGGTTAGTATCAGTCAGAATCTCCCAGGCTTCCTCGAAAGACTGATCTTTCGAATCTCCTGTGTGTGAAATTTTGTCCAATATTGCACAAATATCGGTGCCTTGGGGGCAGCCGTTTATGCATGGGGCAAGCAGGTTGGTTTTTTCGTTCTGCAAACGGTATGTTATAATGTGTCGTCAGGCGTCCCCGCCTGACGAGTGTACACTAAATTATTTGTCAGGCGGGGACGCCTGACAACACTTTTAACATGTAATTTGGGGTGTGGCCCGGGTTACTCGTTACCCGGGTTTCTTTATAGATACTTCTGTATCTAAAACAACCATCCTTCGGACTAGAGAAACTCTGTTTTGTAAAGATACTTGGGCAACAAGTAGCCCAAGCCACACTCCATTTAAGTCAGGTGATGGCACCTGACAACACTTTTCAGGCTTGTAATCATGAGGTCATCCGACCCCGATACAAGCCAGTCAAAGCGTAGATGCTTCGATGCGCATTCCCTGTGGATCGCCAAGTACAATACCATAAATCAGCGAACCGATGATTATGATACTCCACACGACGTACAGGATTAGTTTCTTAATGTTAATCCCTTACTCCTTTACTTCTTCCGGAGTGACCTCGGTTTTTGGATCAGCAGATGTTTCGTCAGCAGGTGGTGCTGCCTCAGCGAGAAGTTTATCGATTTCTGCTTTCAACTCACCCGACTTCAGGAACATGATATCCCTGTAAATTGTGCCATCGGACTTAATCAGAATCAGGCGCGGAAGCTTCATTACCTTAAACTTCTCGGTGATCTTCTGCCCACGGCCGAGGTGAACCGGATATGTCATTTTATAGCGTTTGATTTCTGCTTTAACCTGTCCCTTGGGATCTCGTGTATTAACTGAGATAAACTTGACAGGTTTATCAGCGTAATCAGGCATAATCTTTTTCAGGTGCGGAATCTCCGCACGGCATTGCAGTCAGTTACATTTCCAGAGGTGCAGTACAGTAACACTCTCGAGCATGTCATGCAACTGTACCTTCTCGCCATCAGGCGAAATAAGTGTTATGTCCGGCACAGGTGTTCCGGGCTCCATATCTGCCATCACACCTGTTGTAAGCATTAAAAGTAATGCCAGGATTATTGTTAATCGCATTTGTGTTTTATGGTTAAAGAACCGTTATTTAATGTAAATCAGAAAGGGAGGACGCCTGACAACACCAAGAATAAAGCGGACAGGAATGTCCGCACTCCCCTTTACAAACCAATCAGTTACCGCTGAGTAATCCTTCGATTACACTGGCAGCAACATCCAAATCTATGTAGTTTTGACGGCTCACGACAAAGCCATTTTGATCAATTATCAAGTAACAAGGTGGATAACTACTCCACTGCCACCCGACTTGATGACTTTCGAATGCTGAACCTGCGTCGTACATAATTGGCATCTCAAGATTCTCGGAGATATGATGTTGGTTTGGATCAGCTCGATATTGCTCAAGCCACTCTTTTCCCGCATCCATGTTGAGAACCCATACTTCAATTTCATCTTCCGGGAACCTGTCCAATAATTTCAACTGGGCGTTGGGGATGTCCTCCCCGGTGCAGGTTCCTCATGTATAGCTGAAGTAATATATGTAAATTACTTTACCCCAGTTCTCAGCAAGGGAATGTGAGTTGCCGTCGATATCATTGCAGTAGATATCGGGAGCATGGTAACCAACCCAGGGATGGACGACCTGTAACTCGATCTGAACGTAAAGCGTTTCACCTGTTGCAACGTAGATGTCTGTGTCCCAGCCTTCAAGCCTGGTTGTATCATCCATTGCGAAGGCAACAAGAACGTGATCCTCAGAGGAGACATTTGTGATGACTTTCGGACTTCCGGAGATTTCAGTCGTTTCCCCGTCGAGTTTGAGCCCGAGTTCGGGAACAATCTGGCCTTCGTAGATTGCAGTTGCGATTATAACACCACCGGCAACCATTTCAATGTTCATCGCGGATATCTGACCAAGATCGACACTTACATCTCTTGATGGACCGACATAATCACGATAATTGTAAATAGCATACGTCGATATCTCATGACTGCCCTCAGTTATCATCTCAAGTGTTGTGGGATTTTCAAAGAAACCCAGCGAATCTCCATCAAGGATAATCCCCACGCTTTCCGGTTCAACCTGCTCCCCATCAGGTAAACTAATGAAATTGCGAACAGAAATAGAGCCTACTTTAACCACGATGTCTACAAGTGTAGTATTCTTGTATGTTACCTCAACAGTTTGAGTTGGTCCGTAGGTCATTCTATCTGCCAGGGTGAAATATGTATCAACACGATGTGAACCGGATTGAATGTCAGTAATAACAAATGGGAATGTCTGAAAACCAAGATCTTCGTTGTCGAGGATAATATCTGCACCCAATGGACAGATTCCCGCTTGAGGATCAACATTATTCTCAAGCGGTTCACTCAGAATAATGATACCTTTTATTTCAATTGAGCCTGTGCTCAGGATAGTATCTGGCGGATCAGTTGGAGACTCTCCACAGCTAATGAGCAGTAGAACCGACAGTATGAAAAGTAAAAATCTGTATTTCATCATAAATTATACTCAAATCCGAGCAGATAAGTGCTCATCTTTATGTTCTGGTCGCTCGAATACCACCGATATTTCAGGAGCATTTTAACATCGGACATGATTTCATATTCGATGTTAGTCCTGATGCTGTGTGCTGTAAGTGAACCACCTTCTATAAACGGAGGAGCGTTCTCTTCCTCGAACCAGTTTCTGTAAAATCGGTAGGTCAAACGAGCCGTGAGGTTCCAAAGTACATATTGGGCGACTTCAACGGCCGGTGAGATCGATTCGACGCTGTCCTCATTTCGGTAAAACCTCGAGAACAAATGAACTGCTGTTTCGGTAGGAAAGTAACGGCTTACGAAAACTGTAAATGCATGCGCCGGAACCGTGCCTGAGTCGCTGACAGCCCAGTATCCATCCCATCTCGCTGAAAGAGCTGTATATGAATTAATTGACCAGCGTCCCTGTATCATTGGCATATAGGTTTTCGTGACCAGTCCGTTGGGAGCTTTGCTGTAGTCATAGCTGAAACTGGTCTCACCCTTTATCCAACCCGACCTGTCATGCTTTATTCCGAATGAAACCATGTGCCCGACCGTATTGGAAGAATCGGGAGAATCATACGAAATCCCCAGGTTCTGGTAAACTCCATAAACTGTTGTCAGGTCGGTTACATTTTGATCATACCGCGTATAGTACCTGTCCTGCTGCTTATCTGACGATAATATGGAGTTCTCGTAGCGCAACTCAAGAGCTTTTTTCGGCCCGAAAGACTGAATCACTTTCATCAGAGACCGATGTTCCGGAAAACTGAATATGTAGGGATCAATAAACTGAATTGAATCCCCGACCTCTATCTCAGGAAATGTATACTCACCGTAATCACTGTATTGATATTCAGCTTTTATCTTGGTGTTGTACCATCCGGTAGATCCAATTGCAAACAGATCACCTGCAATGAAAACAAGCAGAAGAGAAACGAGAAGTAAACGGGATATTTTTTTGCTTCGACCGAAGCATTGGATGAAACCTATCACGTAGGGCATCCTCCCCCGGCAGAACCCCCTCCACCTTCTTCGACCTTCACGAGGTCGCTGTCCTGTTGATCGTCAGTCAGCATGATCGGATCGTTTACAGGATCATCGATCATGTATTTGCCAGTCCCACTGCATCCCGCAAACAATATTACAGCAAAGACTAAAACAAACGGCAACAGCATGTGTTTTTTTATTCCAGTCATAATCTTTCCGTAAAATCACAAAACAAATCAATTGCTGAGCAACATCGAATCAGGTTCAGATATACCGGAGCTGAGTCTGGTGATTAGATGTCAAATTACGCAACTGTGAAACACCCCTGCTTTCAACATGGAGGACGTTAAACAATCACCAAGTGATTATATCCAAACGCGCACTCTTTAAGACAGGAAAAGTTCCGTTTAAAAATAACTCTCTGTGACAAACATTGCAAGATTGTTGTAATGATTCAGGGAGATCAAAGAGGATTCGAATAGCAGATAGAGTGTTTATCGAGAAACTACTCAAAAAAAACTGCACTTCACTGATTAATATCAGTGAAGTGCAGATATTTAAAACGTTACTTCCTCTGGGGAAGAAAAAATAAAGAAACTCTAAACTACCTGATTAGAGTAACCTTAGTCATATTTACCCGTGTGTTGTCGGAAAGACGGACAACGTAGACGCCGGAAGGCCATTCTTCAGCATTAATTACTGTTGAGTGTACACCAGCTGCGACTTGACCATTAATCAGGGTTGCCATTGTTCTTCCTGACAGGTCGTAAACGGCCAGGTTGACATCCGTTGCGACGTCAAGGCTAAAGTTTACAGTCGTTGTCGGGTTGAATGGGTTCGGATAAACCGAAGCAATCCCAAAATCGTGAGGAGTTACTTCATCCTCAATCACCGCATCCGGGTGAGTAACTGTCATTACAACATCCACCCAAATGGCACCTTCGACCGGTGTGTTATGGTCAAATTGGATGTGGGCTTCGTACGTATTTTCTACTTCGAGACCGGTAGCATCAAATTTGAGATCAAAACTCATTTCACCTTCGGGATCAACTGCTCCCTCGTTGGGGAAAACGCTAATCCATTCGAAACAGGTTCCAGCTTCAAAGGTGCGAACCCAATCTTCGCGTCCCTGCATTTGTGAAACCAGTAAGGTTGTGTATGGTACGATCTCTGACGTCATTTCACCACCGCCCATGCTCTCATCTTCTCCACATGGCATCAGGCAGACATCCATAGCTTCCTCACTGGCATACGCACATTTGACCATAATGGGGAATTGCTGTGGATCAATTGAAGAAATGTAAAGCTGGTAGCCGTCAGGATCATCTGCATACCATGCTAAACCGCTCATCCGGAAACGGTTGCGGTTATTAATCAGATCAACCCAGTCACCCCGGCGATTAATACCGAGGATATTACCAGTTTGTTCTGCTACCCAGAAAATGTCTGCATCAGGATCATAGGTGATCACATGGGTTTCGCGAGGCATGTATTGGCTTTGAATCGGAGTGTCAGTCATTTGACCGGTTTCCGGATCAATCTGAGCGATGTAGTTCGCATCAACAGCATAGAGGAATTCTCCATCTGTTGTCATATCACGCCAACCGTAGTTACTCTCCGTATCTTGATCAAATTGATCGACCAATTCTCCATCAAGATTGACCTTGTAGAGCACATTTGGGTTATCCGCGCTGCTACCGCCACCTGCAATCCAGTAAAATCCATTCAGGAATACTGCCGCTTGTAGTCTGGTATCATCAGTTAATGAACCGGCATCCATTCCGTCAACCTGTTCCCAGAGCTGGCCTTCAACAGCTTCCGCTCTAAGTCTGGAAGAGTAAGCGAGGGGTCCGTCACCGGGATTGGAGATGTTGATTGAAACGGTCACTTCCGAATCCTGAGCAACTTCGGCTTCGACTGCGCCGGGATCAATATCGAGTACAGGGTTCTGCATCTGGATAACGACATCCATTTCGCGACCACCCTCAAAGGAAAAATCGCGTGATTCGATAGTTGTATATCCACGACGTTCTACCATAACGGAGAATTGCTCGACAGGGATTCTGTCAATCACGAATTCACCGTTTTCGTCGGTATAATCCGACAGGCGACCAAACACAGAAACCAGTGCACCTTCAACAGGTTCCTGTTCGCGATCAACCACTAATCCATACATTGTACCGCGATAGCCAGATAATTCATTCACAACATCTCGCAGGAAATCTGCACGTTCAAAGCCGTTATTGTTCTGGATGCTGATAAAGGATACCGATTGAGCGTAAGTACGGTATTGGTTCTGTCCGTCGTTAAATACACCACGGATATTGCCTTCATTACAGGTAAAAATCGCCTCAGCTCCTTCACCCGGTGAGATATAGTCCGGACGATTGGCAGCGTAAGTGCCGGTCAGGTATCCGAAAGCCCTTTCACCGAAACGATTAACTTCATTTGCATCTAAAGTGCGAACAGCATTGTCAGCACTAAAGCCTTCAAACACGGTGTTGAAATATTCGAAAAGTTCGGTGTTGCGGTGATCTGCACACCAGTCATTACCTTCTACATAGAGCCCGTGATTGCCATTGAGGTATTCGATTAAAACTTCTTGTTCTTCCAAGCCGATCCGGCTTGCTGGGGTACCGCCACCTCAACCAGGGCAATAGAAACTAAGACATGTCATAACCACATCGTAGTTATTCAGCTCCTCAATAGGAGGTAAAGCTGCGTCGCGCACAAAATCCATATTAAGTTGAGTCAATGTGCGAGCAACTGACTCTGTAGCTGTCATATTTGCGTTAAAAACCGCATCCCTAACACTCAACCGATTGTCATGCTCCCAAAGAAATATCTCGACTGCGCCTGCCTGGCCAACGAGAAATATCAATGCGAGAAACATACAACCAGAAATTATCCAAGTACGTTTCATTCTTCCTCCGCATAAATGTAAAATCTAAACACTTGTATTAAAAAAACCAATTAATTTGTTTCACAAAATCGGGCTTTCCCACCATAATCCAAATTTACAACATAAATTTACGAGTAACAAATGAAAAAATGCACAAAAGTTCATTTTTAGAAATTTACTTCATTTATTTATTACTCTCACCTTACAAGGATGATCAGTAGTTACTTCTCCCACTATAGCCGACGTTACGCCTTTATTATCAAGCGATTGTAATAACTCATCCACCTTCTCATTACTAACGGAAATGAGCAAACCTCCGGATGTTTCTGCATTATACAACAAAATTTCATATTCAGGAGGGATATCATCATCAATTATGACAAAGTCCTCGAACGAGTTGCGGTTCTGCTTTGTGCCGACATTTATTACACCATCTCTGATTAAATCAATGGTGCGAGGTAAAATAGGCATACTCTTAATGAAAATATCCATCCCAAGCCCGCATCCGTTTGCCATTTCCCAGCAATGACCTATAAAGCCGAATCCTGTTATATCCGTGCAGGCGTTGACTTTTCCTCTCATCGCTTCCGCGGCATTCTGATTCGAGATGGTCATCATCTCAACTGCAGCTTCGTACAGCTCAGACATAACCGTGCCACGAGAAGACAGTGCATGGATAATGGTACCGGTTCCGAGAGACTTAGTAAAGACCAGTTTATCACCCGGTTTAGCCCCTTCATTAGTAATAATATCATCCGGGTGGATCTGTCCGGTAATAGAGAGACCATATCGGAGTTCTGCACTCTGGAACGTATGCCCTCCAAGAAGGACTGCCCCGGCTTTGCTAACCTCATCTTGGCCACCCTGCAGCATTTCAGCTAAAACTTCATTCGGGAGATCATGAGGAAATCCGACAACATTTAGTGCAGCCAATGGAGTTCCACCCATTGCATAAACATCCGAGAGTGAATTTATTGCAGCAATTCGACCAAAAGTATATGCATCATCAACAATTGGGGCGAAAACATCGACAGTTTGAACCAGAGCAAGATCGGAGGTCACCTGTATAACTCCAGCATCATCTGCAGTATTTGTTCCGACTAAAACCCGATCATCGGTAATCGGAGTTAAGCCTGATAACGCGAGCGCCAACTGCGCTCTTGACAGTTTAGACGCTCAACCAGGGCATGCAACAGTAGAGAGTAAACCGGGTCGCATTTTCGCTTGCTCAAAACCGGTTTCATCAAAAAAAACGTGACATTCACAATAACCATCACGTTTAATTTCATCTTCTGATTCATCACATGGACAGATCGGGTCGACTTCAGGCTTGACGGGATGATGTTGCTTGCAAGGGCAAAAATAGCTCTTGTGGTTTTTGTGATTCTCAACCATCGATGTGGCAATCCGCTCGAGCGTACGCAGGTCAGGATTAAGCAGATATCCAAAGTTATCTGCTGTTTTGCGCAGAAATTTCAGTGCTTTTTGTAATTCGCTATCCATAAAATACCACGAGCTCGCAGAAGTTCAACTGAAACAAAAGTGAGGCTCGTTTTGTAATCCTGTTGAAACAAACAAATTTACTCAATCAAACTAATATAAACATCCACAGAAGGATAATTCAATAGATACAAACATGTATTATATGGTGCAGGAAATGTGGAGAGACGGGTAGAACCTGTTTTCAACACCATAATTGCTTATTCCCGGGGATTATTCGGAATTACCTTCTCAATTTCCTGACTTCTCCGTCCCTGACGGTCAATCCCTCGTCATCGAACAACATTAATATTGGAGTCGTAAATCTTCTGCTTGATCCAATCAACTCACGAAACTCGAAAAACCTCATCTCCGTATTACTACTAAAGAATTCGAGCAGTTTTTGTCGTGCCTGATTAATAGCTTCTGAGTGGTAAAAAATTGGTTTGCCCTCAGGAGTGAATAATCTTGTGATTACACCAAGTTCAACCATACCTGTGAAAATTGGTTCAATGGATTTCCAATCAGCATCAACCGCGTCGCAGATGTTTTCCTGATTCGGCGGATTGAAGAGGTTGTTTAAAAACAGTTCATCTATTTGATTTCTTAATTTTTCCTGTTCAGGTGAGAATTGGATCTGAAAATCAGGTTTACGGACAATTTCACCGGAAGCTACAATCTCTCCCTCAGCTGAAAGGTCTGTTAAAACCGCATCAAAAACTTTCTGGTGTGCTTTTGGCATCAATCTCGATTTTAGGTCGGAACGTCGGGCGCCCTGCAAGTTCGGTTTTTTCTTGTGGAAATCGTTTATATAATTAATTATGCTGGTTTTTAACTCAGAATATCGAGTCATTAATGCAATGCCCCACCTGGGATCCGGATCAACAACTTTTATCTCGTTATCTCGGTGCATTGCGGATAGGATATCAATAATATCTGTCTGTAAAAATGCAGTTTCATGAGCAATCGTTTCAGCATCCGCAATATAGTTGATGATTTTTTCAAGATATTGTCTTACAATTTCACGTGGTTCTGCCGATTCAAGTCTGCGCAGCCTTCTGAGTTCTTCTTTTTTTACATGCCGCATTTTTTTCGGGTGAGTTTCGAGGATAACTCCGCCTCCTATCACCCTTCCCTCAGAAAAACTGCGGATTACAAATTTATCACCGACATCAGCCATTGCCTGTGATTCAAGTCGAAATTGAATCAGGGATGATTCACCAGGACTGATAACATCACCTTCCAAAAGGGACAGCCTGCCAATAATCTCTGAACTACCCAGGTGAAAGCGGATTCTAAACCGATTCTCAATCGGTTTTTTTAATTCCTGCATAAGATGAATCCTGGCATTCAGCATGTATGACGGACGATAATGATCCGGAGTTGCCAGCAAATCACCTCGTTTCACCTGGTCTTTATCTATTCCGGGCAAGTTGAGGGCCGCTCTCTCTCCAATTTTACAACTATCAACATCCTTCTTATGTACTTGTATCCGTTTAATTCGTGCAATAATTCCAGCCGGAAGAATTTCCACCCGGTCATTTATCCTGCCGCTTCCAGAAAGAACAGTCCCGGCAACTATTGTTCCGGATCCCTTTATAGTAAAAGCCCTGTCAAGCCACATTCGGAATAGACCACGGTCCTTCCTGCTCGGAACGCGTTCTATTAATTCATTAAGAGCTGTGCGGAAATCTTCGATTCCGGCATTGGAACGATTGGAGACCTGAATTATCGGAGCGGATTCAAGAAATGAGCCTTTAACCATATCTCGAATATCATCAGCAACCAGTTCGATCCATTCTTCTTCAGCGAGATCAATTTTCGTCAGAGCGATAATCCCCTCTTGAATTCCCATCATCCGCAGTATCTCAAAATGCTCTCTTGTCTGAGGCATTACACCGTCATCCGCAGCAATTACAAGGATTGCACCATCGACACCGGAAGCCCCTGCAAGCATCGTCTTCAGGAATTTTTCATGACCAGGAACGTCGATAAATGTCACATTATCTTTGTAAAAAGCGAATCCAAGCTCGATTGTCATCTCCCGATCCCGTTCTTCCTGTAAGACATCGGGATGATATCCTGTCAGGCATTCAATCAGTGATGATTTTCCATGATCAATATGACCGGCTGTGCAAATTACGGTATGAGTTTGTGACAATGCTTAATGCTCCGTTGTATTGCTGAAAAGCTTTGTTAGTGTCTTATACAAGACCAGAGTGATATTTCTAAAATAATTCTAAAGGTGGCTTTTTACAAGTTCGAGGAGGGAGTATGAGCCATGATTTACAGACATTAGTAAATATCACAGCAGGTCGGATTCTGAGATCATGCTGCCTGAAAAATAGGCGAAAAGACTCCGACCTGCATATAATATCTCACTTTAAAAGCACGATCTTTTTAGATATCATTCTCATTCCGGACTGAAGTTGAATAAAGTAGACACCTGCCGGCAATTCGGTTGCATTCCAGGAGACTGAGTGATTGCCAATACCCGGTACACCATTGTACAGAATATCAACCATCTGACCATTTACATCAGTAACTCCAACTGAAGTCAGAGAAGAATTTTCAACTCCAAATATGATTTGAGTAACATTGTTAAATGGATTTGGATAGGCAGATACATGGAATTGTACAGGTGTTGGCTTTGGTTCAGGATCAACAGAGTTTTCTTCTATACCTGCTCCGACCAGAAACACATGAGTAATTCGATTTTCCGGATCGTTGGAAATGATTCGGACATCCATTGATGTGGATCTTGCGGAAGTTGGGCGAAAGACTACCGGTATGGAATGACTCTCACCGGGATTGATTGAAAAAGCCCCTTCATATTGAACGTCGAACCATGAATCGAAATAGAAAACATCGACAACGTTAAGTTCACCATTACCAATATTTGAGATTACGATTGGCAGCTCGCTTTCAGAACCAACTGTCACCTCACCAAAATCAATGGTATCGGATTCAACAGCAATAATCGGTATCGGATCTGTCGCAATTATATACCTGCGACGTTCTAAAGTGGTTGAGACTCCATCCTCGTTGGCAACGGTCAAAGAGACAGTAAATTCACCTGCAAACTCGTATATATGGGTTGGATTAGCGCTGTCGCTTTCTGTATTATCACCAAAATCCCAGAGCCATGTTGCTACGTTACCTCGTGATAAATCCTCAAAGGTGACAGTTAGCGGGACACTTCCCGATAGTGGTTCAGCTGAAAAATCAGCTTGAGGTGGTGGCTCGAGAACCGTTATATCAAAAACTCGACTCTGATTAACCTCAATGCCAGGTGCTCGGATGGCAAATAATAACCTTACATGGAGAACATCATCAATTTCAGCCCTTTCGTCGACTCCCATCGTGAACAGGAGCATAAAACCCTCATCCCCGACATTCCAGAATCTGTCTGTCTCAGCGGTTACGAGAGCTGAATCTTCACTGGTAACTACAATCTCTACTTCATTGAGGTTCATTACAATCCCTCGAAACATGAGCTCAATTTGCTCTGATCCCCCCGCGGGAATTGCTACGTCAATACAATAAGCTGATATTGGGAACAACAAACTGGTAAGAATCAGGCTTAAAAGAAGGTACTTCGATAGTGCGGAAAATGGGGACTTTTTTTTCATCTTAACCTCCTTAGGAAATTGAGTTTATGTTGAATAGTCGGGTTGACAATTCCTTTCCAGAACGCTCTGTCTTTGCGACCAAAGTGAAGCAATCTCTGATTAATAGATATACAAATAGATCGCTTTATCATTTTATTCCTCGCGAAGACGAGGAAAAGTCATAACTTTCAAGAGATGTAATGAAGTCCTTGTCAGGTATTAAGAGCTTAAGCTCTTAATACCTGACAAGGACTATTTGACATGACTATCATATTTTCTTACAGGTCATGTCATCTTTATACAAATAACCTACAATCCTATTTGAGGAGAACGACTTTCTTCGATTGAGCATTTACACCTGATTGAAGTTGAACGAGATAAACCCCTGATGGGATATTATCAGCGTCCCAGGTTATTGAATGTTCACCAATTTCGGCCGTCCCTTCAAAGAGAGTTTCAATTAACCGACCGGTTAAGTCGAATATACCGACAAAAGCAGGTGAAGATTGTTCAATTCCAAAGGTAATTCTGGTGATGTTGTTAAAAGGATTCGGGTATATCGAGTGCAGCCCGAACTCGGTCGGAGATCCCGGATTATTCTGTCCGGAGCCGGATTCCATATCAAGTGTTAGTATAACCGGAACAACTATGTCATCACCAAGGGCGTTATGGCTGATGACATACGACCAATGGTATTGTCCTTCAGGCCAACCGTTACCTTCTACCTCGAAACCTAAACTAACTCTACCACCCGGCTCAATTTCTCCGCTCATGTCTTCAATTGATCCGGGAACCATAAACGCTACATTAGGGCTGATTTCCCGTTCGACAAACATATCATTTGCCTCTCGAGATCTGCCGTAAGTTTGCACAACACCAAAGGAAACTGTTTCTCCCTCATACCCGGCAGGGATAACAGTTGCCCCGTAGGTAGTTCTGAGGCCCACAGCATCATCTCCATCGCCATTTTCACCAGCTGCCTGAATCTCATAGCCTATTTTCCAATCACCGTTTTCACTTTCCGGGTCAAACTTGATATATCGCAGTACCGTATCGACTCCATCTTCTTCACCGATTTCAATCATGTAAAGCGGCATCCCATCCAGGTCATAAGGATTGTATCCTAAACCAGTTACTTCCGTAAGTCTTCCGGGGAAGCTAATCTGCCAGGTTTCAAGGACATTTCCCTCTCTATCCATCTCAAGAAGATCTTCTTCAGATTCGGTTACATATATGGTTTCTCCTCCGGGTGAAAATACGAATGGCAGCGCTCGATAGAAATTAAAGGGGACAATAATTGTGTCCGATAATTCTCCCTGATCGTTCAGTTGCAGCAGCATTCTCGCTTGATCGGCAAAGGAGTCTATGCTGCCCCACAAACGCTCACCATCCCAGCCCAGGCTCTTAAACTCTTCTTCCTCATCAACCATGGGCTGTTGAATTGTTCTTTGGAGTTCTCCGTTCAGGTTGAAAACTCCAATAACCTTTTGATCACCATTTGTCGCAGGTATATACAGCAAATCCTGCTCGGCAACGTAAAGCGGAGCGAAACCACGAGTATGTCCCTCTATGCCGAAAATTTCATTTATTGAAAATTCGGAAATTGACCTGTAATCTATAGCTCTTCCGTCCTGGTAACGAATTTCAGCAGTATACTCGAGCGTTCCCGTGCCTCGATTTTCGAGTAGAACGTCCGCACGAGTCCGTGAAGAGTCGGGTCTGACTTCAATCTCCATGGGAATAACTTCAACATGAGGCATTGGAGCTGGCAGGAGAATAGGGTCAATTACCATGTCCTCACCACCCACGACGTTAATGTCTTGTTCAATACGACTATAACCGAGAGCGTTAATAGTTGCGGTATACTGTCCTTCCCGAAGGTTTTCAAATCTGAAATTTCCTTCATCATCTGTAACAATTTCCTCAATGCGAAGTAGGTCAATAGTAGCACCCGGAACTCCGACCTCAGGATCTGACATTTGAACGATACGCCCGGAAATCGAGCCCTTTCCGGTTTGAACTGCAGTGGTGAATTTCAAAGCAAATTCATTCTCCGGTTGGATTGCCTGCGGAGGGAAATCGAATTTATAATAATACTGAAGTCCATCGGAACCGTCAGAATTTCTGATGCCAAAAGAAGGAGGAGAATCTGCTTCCCGGAGAGCTTCCATTTCTCCGAACACTTTATATTGGAAAACTATCTCACCATCTTCAGATGGAGTTGTATATACACTTGGATCATAGAGAATTGCCTGGAATGTCAGATGCTGCTCCAGATCTGTTCGGTTAGCAAAGTCGAGGTTAAACCATTCAACAATAAAGAGGTTTTCCCCTTCAATATAATGGTAATAAACACCACTAATTGCAGGATCTGAAGCCTCCAGATCTGTATGGTAAACATCCACCATAGCATCTGCACCACCGGGTCCGGATAGTTGCCAATCTTCAGGAGATCGATTTTCCACCCCATCCGCTCCAAGAGCCAGCCAACCGTTGGTACAGACGGATATGGAATTGTATTCCTGACCGTAATACCGGAAAGGGAATGGGAGTTCAATAACTTCCGTTGAACTCCAGACATCCGGAGGTGGGCGGTCATTAATTTCAAACTCTATTTTAGTACCTGGAATAATTGCGTCTACAGCATCTGAACTGATTTCAATCCAGTTATAAACAGGATGGTCTTCCCATTCTTCATCTCGACTGTCAAAGCAGATATAACCGTGATTATCAGGACCAAGTGGATCTCCGGGACTTACTTCGCCAATTGGTCCAACTTGAAATGGTACAACAGCATCGTAATTTTCACCATCTGACAGTATGAGTTCAAAATCTATCATACTACCCGGGAAGAAGAGTTCACTCACTCTAACAGAGCATGGAGAATCCGGTTCAGCGGTCTCATCGGCATTGATTTCCGGATAATTTCGGTTCGGGACGGTTACTGTTACATAAGGATCAGATGTTGTTAACTCGGCATTAAGAGCTGCAGAATTTCTATCACCGGTATTAGCGAGCACCGCACTTAGTGTTCCGACTCTGCCTATTTGCAGTTGAGAATTCACTTCCTCAACTTCAAGTCTGGGTCCGGAAGTTGTTACTTCAAAAGCCGAAAGCCAGTGGGCTTCACCGTCACTAACATCTATTCGCACCTGCGTGAGAATTCCTCCCGGGCAATCGGGATTAAGGAATAGCAGTAATTCCTCATCTAAACCACTTATTTGCCCGGCTTCAATTTGTGCTATTCCAACTGAATTTGGATTGAAATCCAAATACTCATTATCTGAAGAGAAAGATGCAGTGAGATTTTCTGCATTATCCTCTCCGTTATTTGCAAATTCCAGCCTAAGTTCTACAATACGTCCATTCTCAAATTCACCATTAATCAGTTGCTGACTCAAAAGAACGATATTTACAGCTTGCTCACCAACTGCAGGAGATTGCACATAAGGGATATGGTTATGTTTCGAAGCTGTAATTTGTAACTCACCTTCCTGCAGACCGTCAGGTACTGTAAATTGAACATTTCCCTCTGCATCCGACATGGCGACGAACTGCATATCCTCACCTTGACGAATACAGACTATAGCATTATTAACTGGATCATCGCCTGATGTAACAATTAAATTGACGAGGGTTGCGCCGATGTTGAACGATTCAGGATGCGATACTGCTAATTGTTGTGTAGGTTGAGCGGTTCGAATTTTTACAGTCGGATCACCGAGGAACCGATAAAAACCCATAAACTCGTAGCGATATGCTTCATCAGGTATTGAATAATCAATAATAGAACTCAATTGCATTCCAGCAAATTGAAACAGGTAACCGCTGGTAAATAAATTTAAGTTCTGCATTGCCCATATAGACCATCCGATTATGTGGCTGACATGCATATCATAGGGATATTTCCACATTCCATAAGCACTTACCGGACCACTCGGTTCATCCACCGATCCACTGTTAAAGAATGGTATAAGGATCGGATCGTGGTAATGTGCATGATTTGTAATTACGAATGGGTGTCTCCTGCCGGTATTGGCAATTCCTGTCATTCGAAATTCTTCATCACCCACCACTTCATACAACACCGAACCGCACAACCATGTTTCACTTAATGCGAGGGAAACACCTTCTTCGAGCAATGGCTGTACATCTTCTCCAATATCGGGGAAATCGCGGTCAATAATGCAGTTCACTTCTCTATATCCAAGTTCCTGCAAACGTCTTTCAGTCCACTGAATTACATCAAGAGCAAGAAAAGAGGGAGGTACAGCTCCACCTTCATTAACATCGGTAGCAGCTGAATACACTGCACGAGTGTACCAATCACCATCAACAGGATTTTGTTCGTATTGAATTATCCTTGTTAATGCATAGGATAAATCTTCATAGTTCGAACATATAAATCTGCCA
This sequence comes from uncultured bacterium, assembly GCA_964387885.1. Taxonomy (GTDB): domain Bacteria; phylum Electryoneota; class AABM5-125-24; order Hatepunaeales; family Hatepunaeaceae; genus JABGPL01. Next base: position 37,107 of record CAYLYZ010000021.1, read on the forward strand.
ACAATTACATCCGGTAAAATATCACCATCATCAAACGTAACGTAAAACTGATCGCCTTTATGCTCGACATTAACTTCTTCTTCATTTGGAAGTTCACCAATAAAGGTAGGGAAAAAATAAGGTTCATCTATTGGGTGGTCTATTGAATCCGCGCCAAAAGAAAACACATCATAATCTCCCATAATCATAAGGAATTCCAGTGACATCTCATCAACATAATATTCTCGTATCCTTTCCTTTAGATCTTCCTGATCAGCCAGCCTCTGCTCATAATCTTCACTGATTTCAACCGGAAGTACTTCAACATTATATCCGAGTCGTCGTTTCCATTCTGCAAAGGAATTAATGTCATTTATCATGTCTTCTTCTTCACCCAACCTTGCATTATGCAATATTAAAATTCGGGAACGACTCACCGGAGCTAGATCGCGGGCAGGGGGATTGACAACAAGATTTTCAAGAATTTCAGAAAATTCAGGACTGTATGGGGCTCGATAAGAGATACCGGGAAACATATCCTCGTCAGCAGTAAATTCAAGTTCAATCGTTATCTGGTGGTTCTCAAACGCTTTTCCTGAATCGTCGAGTTTTTGAACGGGATGTATAATAACAGGAACCATCGGAATTCCGCGAAGTCGTGCCGGTCTTCCGACAAATGCTGAAACTGCAGGGAGATCCCGGAAATTTTCCGTTTCAGTAATTGAAATGTCCCAATCGTCAATGTAGGTTGCTGTACCGAATTGAGGCTCAGCTCTCAACCGCCTGCCTTCCTGACGGGTTATATGCAGGTTAACATCAACGTTTTCAGGAATAACCACCCATCGAGAGATGTAGGGCATTGGTGAATGGGTAGACTCATTTTGTTGACTGGCAAACAATCCCTGAGTAGAAATCCGATTAGCCGCAGGTGGGAGCACTACTTCAAGAGTAATGCCGTTCAGTCCATGATCCTGAACGAAAAAGGATGTTTCGGATTCAATACTATAGAGCGGGTTTGGAGCTGCCGAAAATTGTGTGTTTTCAGTAAGTGCCAAGGTAGCAGTAGCTGAAAATGTCAACAATATTGTGCAAAGAAAAATGGCAACAATTCGCATTTCGCTGGTCCTGATTTATTTCTCGAAACTTTTAGTACATCTATAAAATGTAACTTTTATTGACGGGGAAAACAACCCCGACGCGAAGATATGTAAAAAGTCCGTCGTTGCGATGAACGAAGTGGCGAAGCAATCAGTTTTAATTTGTCGAATGTTAGAGATTGCTTCGCTACGCTCGCAATGACAGCTCTATCAATGAATGCTGTACGTTACGTAGGGCGGAATCTTATTCCGCCGAAATGAGAAAAATCGTCGGATTAAGAATCCGACCTACGAATCCTATCTCAATAAAGCGGTTTTTACAGCTTTACAACGCCCGTCAGATTCAAGTTACGTAGGGCGGGATCTCATCCCACCAACTTGAAGAACAAATCGTCGAAATAAGATGCCGACCTACGAAATCTATCTAATCAATGCTGTCTTAACTGCTTTACACCGTTCTGCAGATTCAAGCTGTAAGACATACACCCCGGATGACATGCTTGAACCATCCCAGGTAAATAAATGCCAGCCAACACTTGGAGTGTCGTCAAATAAAATCCTGACCAACCTCCCAGCTAAATCATAAACTTTCAATGTAGTGTGTATTTCCCTATCTACCCCGAACTTAATAGTCACCCTGGAATTAAAAGGATTAGGGTAAACCGGTTTCAACCCAAATTCCACCGGAATTCCATTTTTATCCTGCCCAAACCCGGATTCCATATCAAGCGTTAAGTTAACCGGGACAACAATCGAGTCCCCGACGGCATTGTGTCTGATTATGTAAGACCACCCGTATTGTCCTTCCGGCCAGCCGTTCCCTTCAACCTCGAATCCTAACCTGACGCTACTGTTGGGTGCTACTTCCCCACTAATGTTCTGCGCTGTTCCCGGAACCATAAAACCGATATTAGGGCTGATCTCCCGCTCAATGTACATATCATTTGCCTCGCGAGACCTCCCATAGTTCTGAACCACGACAAATGAGACTATATCATCTTCATACCCAGACGAGATTACTGTTGCTCCATAGGATGTTCTTAGTCCAACAGCATCATCCCCTTCACCGTTTTCTTCCTCACCACGAATGGTATGTTGAACTTTCCAATCCCCGTTTTCGGGATTGAATTTGATAAAGCGGAGCAGATTATCTACACCATTTTCCTCTCCTATTTCCAGCAGATAAAGAGGCATGCCATCAATATCGAAAGAATTATATCCGATTCCGGTTACTTCTGTTAACCGCCCCTGGAATGTAATCTGCCAGGTTTGAAGTACATTACCCTCTCTATCCATCTCAAGCAGATCTTCTTCTGACTCAGTTACGTATATGGTCTCACCTCCTGGAGAAAAGACAAATGGGAGAGACCTGTAGAAATCAAATGGGACGACAATTCTATCTACAATGGCTCCCTCTACATCAAACCTTACTAAGAAGCGACCCGCATTGCCCTCATTAAAAAGATGTATACTTCCCCACAAACTCTCACCATCCCAAGCCAAACTCCTGATATAATCCTCGGGATCATCTAAACGTAGCGGAATTGTTCTTTGCAATTCACCAGCACGGCTGAATACACCAATAAATGGAGCTTCTTCGCGACGGATATGTGCGGGAATATAAATCAAGTCCTGTTCTGCAACGTAAAGTGGTGCATAAGCACGCTGATGATTATCCATACCGAAGATTTCGTTAATGGAGAACTCTGAAACAGATCTATAATCAACAATCCGACCATCTGCGAGCCCAACCTCAGTACTATACTCGAGCACTCCCATCCCATGATTTTCAAGTAACACATCTGCGCGTGTCCGTGAAGAGTCCGGTCTGACATTTACTTCCAAAGGAATAATTTCGACATGAGGTTCCGGACGCGGTAGGAGAATTGGATCAAGAACAATATCCTCCCCGCCAACGAGATTTATTTCGCGGTTTATCCGTCCATAATAAGGAGCGTATATTGTAGCAGTGTATAATCCTTCACGGATATTTTCAATTTCAAAGCGACCGTCATTATCAGTCTCGATTTCATCTATACGATGTAGATCAACTGACGCACCTGAAACTCCAAGTTCGGGATTCATCATTTGAACGATTCGTCCGGAAACTGATCCTTTTGTTGTCTGCACAGCAGTTGTAAATTTCAGAGCAAATTCATTTTCCGGCTGTACGGCTTGAGGGGGGAATTCAAAGTTATTATAATATTGGAGACCGTCAGAACCATCTGAATTACCGATACCGATTGAAGGGGGCCTCCTGCAATTTCGTAGTGAATCTAATTCACCAAATATCTTGTAGTGAAATTCAATTTCTCCATCCCCTGTTGGTGTCTCGTATACAATCGGATCGTACAGTATTGCCTGAAATGTCAAATGTTGTCGCATGTTTGTTCGGTTTGCCAAGTCAAGTTCAGACCATTCCACAATAAACCTGCTCTCATCTTCTTGATATTGATAATAAACACCACAGAATTGACGATCTGTGACTTCAAGATCGGTATGGTAAACATTCAGTAATGCGTCTGTACTTCCGGGTCCGGGAATTTGCCAATCCAAAGGAGACCTGCTTTCTGCCCCATCTGCTCCCATTGAAATCCATCCGTTGGTGCAAATGGAAACAGAATTGTATTCTGTCCCGTAATATTGAAATGTAAAAGGCAGTTCGATCACTTCGGTTGCATTCCAGACATCAACGGGGGAACGATCCTGAATTTCAAAATCGATTTTGGTTCCTGGGATTTCCGCATCCACAGCATCGGAACTAATTTCAATCCAATTAAAATTGGGATGATCCTCCCATTCTTCATCGCTGCTGTCGAAACAGATATAGCCATAATCGTCCGGTCCAAGTGGGTCACCCGGACTCACTTCTCCAACAGGCCCAAATTCAAATGGGACTACAGCATTATAATCTTCTCCGTCTGAAAGCAATAATTCAAAATTTATGGTGTTTCCAGGGAAGAAAAGTTCTTCAACTCTGACAGAAAACGCGGCATTCGGTTCGGAACTCCGTCCAGCACCGATAGCAGGATAATTTCGGTTTGGAATAGTTATTGTTACATTTGGATCGGAGGTTGTGAGTTCTGCTGTGAGTGCGTCAGAATCAATGTCACCGATATTCGCGAGTACTACATTCACAGCACCAATTCTTCCAATTGCTAATTGACCTCCCAGTTCTTCAATTACTAAATGGGGACCCGATGTTTCTGTCTCAAACGCTGAAAGCCAGTGACTATCGCCGGAATTAACATCTATTCTCACCTGGATAAGAGTTCCTCCGGGGCAATCCGGATCAAGCGACAGTTGTAACTCACGCCTCAACTCACCGTTTTGTCCTGCCTCAATAGCTTCAATCGGAAGCTGATCTGCAGAAAAACTCAAAAAATCGTTATCGGAGGAAAAACTTGCCAGCAAATTATTGGCATCCCCGCCGCCTGAATTTCTAAATGTCAGTTCAAGTGGGATCGTCTGCCCATTAGTTAAATCACCATCAATAAACTGAAACTGCTCCAGAACGATGTTCACGTCCTGCTCTTCAACAACGGGTGATGAAAGGTAAGGTATATGGTTGTGCTTTGAAGCTGTGATCTGAAGCTCCCCCTCCTGCAAACCATCAGGCACGGTAAATCGAACGTTTCCGTCAGGAGCGGACATTTCTACAAACTGAAGATCTTCCCCCTGACGAATACATACAACCGCGTTTCCAACCGGATTTTCTCCATCATTTACGGTTAAGCTGACAAGTGTCGAACCGATGTTAAACGATTCGGGATGATTGACAATAAGCTGTGTCGGCTGTGCATTGCGGATTTTTACCGTGGGATCTCCGAGGAATTGGTAGAATCCTTTGTAATACCAGCGATATGCTTCATCAAATATGTCATAGTTAATAATAGGATGTAATTGCATCCCTGTGAACTGAAAGAGATGACCGCCTGTAATGATGTCCAAATTCTTCATTCCCCAGACCGACCATCCGATTATATGACTCAGGTGATAATCATGCCAAAAACGCCTCACTCCAAACGCACTAACGGGACCATTTGGCTCATCCACAGATCCGCTGTTAAAGAATGGTTCTAAGATCTCACTCCCACTGCGAGAATAGTTTGAAATAACAAATGGGTGTTTCCTGCCTGTATTGGCAATTGCACCAATTTGATAAAATCCTTCCTCTTCGTCCAGTTCAAACGTTACAGCACCGCACAATGCAGACTCACTCAAAGCAAGAGAAACTCCATCTTCAAGTATTGGGAGAACTATATCCCCAATTTCAGGAAAATCGCTATTGAAGATGTTAGTTACTTCATCGTAACCAAGTTCCCTCAACCTTCTTTCTGTCCATTGAATAATATCAAGCACACGAAATGAAGGTGGTATTGGTCGGTTTTCTTCATAATCATATGTTGCCGATGAGAAAAGCGCATGATTGTACCACTCACCTTCGACCGGATTCTGTTCATATTCTATAACACGGGTTAAAGCATAGGACAGGTCATCATTATTCGTACACATGAATCTGCCGACAATAACATCAGGCATGTTGTCATCTTCATCGAATGTGACGAGGAATTGATCTCCTTTATATTCAACAATGTCACCTTGACGGTCTTCAATTTCACCAATAAAGGTTGGGAAAAAGTAGGGGGAATCAACTGGATGATCTATTGAATCCGCTCCAAACGCCCAGACATCATAGTGCCCCATGATTATCAGAAATTCAATTGATTCTTCTTCTTCATACCTCTCACGGATTGCCTCTTTTATTGCAACCTGATTTCTTTCTTGATCCCCACGATCGATACTGATCTCTATTGGCAGCACCTCAACTTCGAAACCCAGCCTCCTCTTCCATTCAGCAAAGGCACTGATATCACTCATCATCTCTTCCTCTTCATTTAGCCTGGAGTTATGCACTACTAAAATTCGAGAAAGGCTTGAGGGAGACAGGTCTCTTGCCGGCGGATTGACAACCAGGTTTTCAATGATGTTTGAAAACTCACGGCTACAGGGGGCTCTGTGGGGGATTTGGACTGTATTATTCTCGGGCTGTGTAAATTCAAGCTCAATTGTTACTTCATGGTTTTCAAACATGACGCCCGTATTTTCGAGTTTCTGCACAGGGAAAATCATAACAGGAACCATACGGATACCGCGAAGAGTTGCGGGATTTCCAATAAATGCGGGTGCTACAGCCTCTGTTCCCGGATTCGGAGAATCCGGGCTACTTATTGTTTCCATTATTGGGATATCTGAGTTGTCAATATAGGTTGGTATACCATTCCGGGATTCATACTGGAAACGTCTGCCCCTCTGACTTACCACATGCAGATTTACCCCAACATTGTTAGGGATGACTACCCAGCGCGAGATATATGGCATGTGAGAATTGGCCTCTTTTCCCGGGTTCGGGGAACCCGGGCTACTTGCAGTTGGAGGTAATACTACTTCAAGAGTAATTCCGTTCAGACCTCGATCACTTACGAAAAAGGATGAATTGGCGCTAACATCATATAGTGGTTGGGGGGAATGTGTTGATTGTTTGTTTTCATCTGCGGAGGTGGCAGCGATGGATGAAAAAGTCAGTAAAAATGTACAGAGAAAAATCGTTGCAATTTGCATAAGGCTTGTCCTGTTTTTTTACTTTCTGTGCATTATTTAAATGTAACAATAATTAACGGGGATTAACATCACTAACGGAAAACATTGCAAAAAATATCGTCATTGCGAACGAAGTGAAGCAATCTCTTAATTCAGGTTCATGTATTAGAGATTGCTTCGCTACGCTCGCAATGACAGATTCGGTGGGCGGAATCTTATTCCGCCGAATTATTCATTAAATTGTTGATATTCGTCGGCATAAGATGCCGACCTACGTATTATCTCAACAAAGCAGTCTTCACGGTTTTGTACCGCCCGGCTGATTCAAGCTGCAGCACATAAATCCCGGATGGCATTGCAGAGCCATTCCATGCAATTGAATGCCAGCCAACCGATGGTGTATTATCATAAAGGACTTTTACCTGGCGCCCCGTCATATCATAAACCTTCAGCGTTGTATGAGCTTCGATATCCGCTCCGAAACGAATTGTCGTTGAGGAATTAAACGGGCTCGGATAGACCGAAGAAATTTCGAAACTAACCGGATCGTTGTCGATTAGCCCGGGAATTTCATTCGGTTCACGGTAATAAAACTCAAACCTCTCTGCAGATTCTATTGTGTCCTCCTGGCTTATTGCCTGCACCCACCACTCTGCGGGATTGGCGTGCAGCCATTCAGGGTCGAATCCGAGGTTCTCAATATCGACTGTCATCGATGTGTCATTAACTGCAAATGAAACTGAATCGTCATCGACCTTTACCCACGCAAGATAGGATACAAATTCTTCTGCGTTCGGATCCCATGTTGGATTCCATTGGAAATTGACAGCGAGTGAGTCAAGGGTGTCACCGTCCGCAGGATAGAAAAGGTCAAACGGGAAGGGAGGCATCGGACCTATTACATCAAGCTCAACCTCAATATGCGCTTTCCCACTATCGGCATTATGCAGGAAAAACAGTTCCGCAACAAATGTGGTTTCAGGCAATTCCGAAGAATTCAGATTGAGGATGAAATCTGCAAATTCCGCCGTCTGAAGGGTACCTGCGGATACTGTTTCCCTGCCCTCATCTGTGATAATGTCAACATTAAACCACTCTTTCCGGGCTTCAACCTGCCAGATATCTATCCGGTCATGTGCACCGTCATTTGCCAGACCCATAAATACCCAGCTATATACATCATAGGTATTGGTGCAGAATGCAGCAGCGGCTCTGCCACCTTCTTCCGGTTCAAGGACTGCAACCGACATTGTATCGTTAGTCTCAACATTCATTTTAAAGACTACCTGTTCGGCGATATCATTAACTTTTGAGAATAAATATAACTGATATCCATTGGGATCATCCGGGTAATATGTCAGTCCATATTGACGAATGCCCCTTCGGTTGAGTTCGGAGAGTTGATTCCCCTCTCGGTCCATGGCAGTTACGTTTGAAGTTGTGCTGGAGATCCACAACCGTTCGCGGTCGGTATCCCATGCCAGATTATTTGATGGATTATATGGTGCTTCAAATTCACGCATTAATTCACCTTCAGGAGTAAAGGCATAAATGTTTCTTCCTCCCGATCCCCAAATCCATTCACCATCGAAGGCAAGGTCTTTGTAACCATAACTTTCCTCAACTCCGAATTGAGCGAATTGTCTGACAAGGACGCCATTATTATCAATTACATAAATCTGAGGAACTCGATCGTTTGATCCGGAAATGTAGAAATGCTGGTCAACATAGACAGCTCCCTGTAACCTGGAATCCTGAATAGTATCACCTATCGAGTATGAACGTCGCATCTCCCAGGGTTCGGCATTTGCATCGCCCAATAATCGACGGTCGATATTCCAGAAGAGCGGTCCGTTACCGGTATTATCAAGCCTGAACTCGAGCTCTGTTTCCTGATCCGGATCGAGCATAGCATCCAAGTTCCAGCGTGAAGATACGAATTCAGGATTCAATATTTCGAAATTAATCTCGAGGCTGTCCCCTTCAGCGATCTCGAGATTATATTCGGTTGAATCGTTGAAACCCTGTGCACGCGTAGTTATGTCAAATGAAATATCAGCTAGAGCATCGTTGATTCTCCATTCGCCATTTTCATCAGTTATTGCTGTAAATCCGTGCTCTGTAACTACAATTGCATTTTCAACGGGTTGTCCGGTAGCAAAACTATTAACTGTACCGTAGAGTATTCCCGATTTGTATCTGGGAGAGGTGGAAAACAATATTGCACGTCGGTTTTCAAGTGGTGCTGAGGTTATGGGATACTCATTATGGTAACTGTAGTTAATCCCCGTATTCCCATCCGGGCTTGATATCCCTATTGAGGCAAATTCAGAGTTCTTTTCCCATTCAATACCATCACGTGGTCCCTGAGCCTGAGAGATGGTCTTATACTGGAACAGTATATTTTGATCTCCCGATTCGGTAATCCATTCAGCATGATCATAAAGAATCACCTGGAAAGTCAGGTCTCTTTCGCCACCCTGTTGGTGCCTCAGGCGATACCACTCTATAATCATTCGTGAATCATCACGATCATAGTAATAATAAACTCCTCCATTATTGCCCAACTGCAGCCAGTCCCAGAATGGAGCAATCATTCCCATTCCGCCACCAATTGCCCGATCTAAAGGCCAATTCTGCATATTTGTTATGCGTCCCTGGTCGCCCGGAGCGATAAATCCATTTGTACAGATTGTGATCGAATCGTACAAGTATCCGTAGAATTGTGTTTCAAAGGGAAGTTGAAGAACGAATGATTCACCTACATCAAACTCAGAATTTCCATCTAACTCTTCGATAAGTGTTCCCTCGAAATCAGGATCATCTTCGGCTGTGCTTATTTCAACCCAATTGTATTCAGGTGATACATCCCATTCTCGGTCAGTATCATCAAAGCAGATGTACCCATACCGATCAGGACCAAACGGAGCACCTTCCCTTTCTTCGAGAACCTGAAGTGTAAAATAAGTAGTGTCTACAAAATCACTCTCATCCGTCAGGATTAACATCATTTCATTTTTATATCCCGGAGGGACAATTGTACTTCCGGTGATGGAAAAACGTTCGAGGTCAACCGGAGTAGAGTTCTCACCGGATGGGATTGCCGGATAATTTACGATGTTCTCGACAACACCAATCCCCTGATCATTGGTTATGAGTTCGGCTGTGATTGCAGAGCTGTTAAGTCGTCCAATATTTCTGATTTCGATATTTAGTTCGGTCATTTCGGTGGGTACAATAATCCCTCCTGGGATTTCGGCTACCATAAAGTTCGGAGCGACGGGATCTAACTGGATTGCGGACTTCCATACTCTTTCGCCAGAAGAGAATTCTATTGCAAGTGTAGGTCGCTTAGATGGGTGATCTTCACCATCCGGGCATGCTGCGTTGATTGTAAGGATAACCACATCCTCGCTCTCAGCAACAGCTCCGGATTCAATATTCCCAAAGGCAACTTCATCCTGATCAATCCTGATCCAGGGAGATAGACTGCTGACAATGGCGGTAACGTTTTCTATGTCCTCTTCTCCGCCAGTGTTTACTGCAGCTATATGTAACTCTATTGTTTCACCGGGATTTGGTGTTTCCTCCGCTCCCTCGTTGTCGGTCAATGTGTATCCACCGACTTCTATAACGGTTTCCTGTTCGGAAATTTCAATTTCGCTGAACAATGGTAGCAGGTTTCTTCCGGTAACTGTCACATACATCAGGTTACCATCAAATCCATGATCCTCATTAAAGACAAATCTCGCAATCCCGTCATCACTTGTGAGAGATGTAACCTGGAAGAATTCATGATTTGAGTATTCTTCCGGATTATTCGGCAGTTCACCGGGAATATATAATGTCACTCTGGCGCTCTCGAATGGCTGTTCATTCTGGTTTTCAATTTCAGGATCGTAAACATAAATTTCAATGAGTTTTGTCTGCGGAGAAATTGTTTCGGGATGTTCAAGGGCAAGAATATCTGGAACTCCCCTCCAGGGTTGGATTCCCGGATCGCCGTAGCAATTAATATCTGTTTTGACATGACGGTATACCTCCTGCTGCATTCGAGGTTCTCGGAAATTTGGGACAAAGCTCTCAAAGAAAGTAACAGCATAATTGTATCCCCAACCCAGACTCATGTCTTCAATCATAACACTCTTAACAAGTCCCATCCAGACGAGACTCGATGTTAGTGTCGGAGGTCCACCCCAGCCGCATGTCGATGCAACCGGTCCTTTTAAATGTTCTCTATCACCGTTGCGAACCATATTCCAGGTAGCCCATTCACCATGACCGCTTGTGGTGAGCCTGATTGGGAATACTACATTATCGTTTACTCCGTTAAAATGGTCGCGCCAGTAATAATTCTCGGCACGACTGATAAGAACATTCGCCCCATCATTGAGAAGCTCGCGAACCCAGGGTCCATACACACTTGCCTGCTGGTCATATTCATAACGTTCATAAAACCGAACATCATCATAACCGAGATGCTGCAGTACTTCTTCACCCCATCGAACATTTGTATGTACTGAGATATGCCATGCACTGTGTTCGAGATTTCCCCAATGGTAGGATCCAACACCACCTCGAGTGAACCATTCTGTGTTTTCCATATGGGGTTCAGCCTCGTAAGCGAGCGTCCTGCCAACGTTCAAACCAATAGTAGCATCGCTGCCTGCAATCCACCGTCCAATGCCTACGTCCATGTGAAGATCAGCACCTTCAAGAAGACCAAATTTATAATCCGCATGATCTTCACCACCCCAGATCGTTTCACCTCTTTCTGGGAAAAGTGTCCAGCCCGGACCCGGACAGCCCTGGTGATAACCGGAAAAATCGCCAATTAACATCAACATATCAAATGGATCTTCTCCTGCATCGATAAATGAATCGTAATGCTCCTGAATGTGTCTTTTTATTATGTGAGGATTTCTACTGTCATTGTTGCTGATTGATATTAAGTCTACTCTATACCCGGACTTCCGTCTCCACTCAATAAAGTCTTGAGCCGGGATAAGGCAATTCTCATTAGCAACCACGAGATAATGTCCGGCATACGGAGAAAGCGATTCAACATCATCTCGATGCAGGACTTCAGGATTTACAGTTAGTGCATCCATGAACTTGACGAATTCACGACTGCGGTTTTGTCTTTCACCTCCCCGAACCGGATTTACCGGCCCAGAATCGGTGAAGCGCAGCTCAGCTTTAATGTTCCTGTTGTGAACGAACACATTCCTGTCAGGATCATATTGATAAGGATAAGTCGTGACTTTGACAATTCTTACGCCTCGAATTATCGAGGGTGCTGAAACCTCTGCGACTTCAGGAGGATAGATACTTGTCACTAACTTGGGAACGCTGGAAGAAGCATCGGAGTAATTTTCATCCAGGTTTATAACCGGAGGGTAATTCGCAGGAATTATCTCAGATTTGCCCACTGTCACCTCAAGTTCAACAGCTGCCGTCGGAGGAACAATTACGAATCTGCTGACCATAGGGAGAACAGGTTTTCCATACTCGTATGTAAAACCTTCACCCTCAATGGAAAAAGCAGTGAATGTCTCCTGATCATGAATTACCGTAGCAGGTTCGATGTCACTCGAACCGAAATCCAGAAGTACTCCGGAGGCGTTAGTGTGGACTGCTACATTTTGTGTTAGGTTCTCTGTAGGATTGAAGCTCTCGGCAGGATGAACGAGGCTGAAAATCAAGATTAAACTGAAAAGAAGAGAAGTAAATTTGTGCATAGCCGGTTCCCAAGTTTAACTGTATGTATCCGCAGCTCAGAGAATAAGCACATTTCATGCCAATTAACAGATAAAAAATTTACATTATAACTTCGCCAATCAGAGCAACTTACGGAAAGTGTTTAGGAATCTGACTTTCATCAAGAGAGAAAAGCTATAAATAAAATTATCATGATGTCAATTGCAAAATAGTCTCCTTCAAATCGAATTTTCTTGTTCATGAAAAGATAGATGAAAGTATGCAAATCGTGCATTTTTTTTATTTTATTGTTATATTTTGCACGTTACATAACAAGCGTTATGTGTAGTTGCACTACTATAAAATATTATCAAATTGCGCCATTTTAAATAGTTCAACAGCTACGACATCTCTTATCATCTTGGTAATTAAGAACATATTATGCTCATTTTTTTGTTTTGTTTCTGATTTGTTTCGCTGTATCGTATTCGCGGTCAGCTCATTTAGTCCGCATTCTCTGTTTGGGAACGATTTTGTAGTGCATACACTTTCAGTTCCAACATAGCTGCCCGTGACACAGGTTAAGGTAGTGTAGACTTCCCTGCTCGCGTTTATCACACATTGGTATTCCACACACACGGAGGCATGTGCTACTACCTCACCAGACAGACCTTCCGATTCAACACCTTCACCCCATCACCAACCGATAAAACATAAATCCCTGAAGTTAACTTTTCAGCCTCTATCGAAATAGAATGAACTCCCGGCTTGGTTGTTGAGATTGATTTCGCAGCGACCTCCCTGCCGAGTATATCATGGAGGATGATACCCACGTGGGATTTTCCGCTGAGAGCAAAGGTGACTGTCAGTAGGGAATTAAATGGATTGGGATAGACATCGATGATATCGAAACCCTCAGGGAAATTGACACCCCTCATATTTACAACCCATAGTGCATCCGTGCTGTATTTGTTACTGCCCTCAAGTGTTAGGTATTCAGCCTGCTGTGATCCTGATTCAGTCGTTAAAATCAAATCAAGCTCCCGATCAGGAAATGCTCCATCGGTTTCCGGAGTTGAAGGATCATCTTCCCATATTGCGATTCCCGCTTTTCCGTTTCTTAATACACCAGAACCGACTAATTTTTCATCCTCATAAACGCCGATTTCTCCGTCGAGCTCTGCCGGTGCCAGGACGAGCAGACTCATGTTGCTGGCAGTTGGTTGAATGGTGGGTAAGAGTTCCGGAATCTGGGGTAAGGGAGAGCTGGTTGCAACACGCTCACCCTCACGCTGGTAAATCAGTTCTGCATCCTCCGACATCTTTATCTGATAACCGCTACCTGGCTGCATGTCGCCGATATTGCTAAAACCGAATGCGGGCACGTAAAATCTGCCGGAGCCGTCTTTAACAATGAGCAACCGTTCTCCTAAACCACTCATGGCAGCTTCGGCATTGATGGGTTCCTGAGGGTAGTAACTGATGATTTGCCAGCCTTGCGCCAGAGGAATCGGCTCGTCCCATTCGACAGTCATCCCGCTTAGAGTAAGTTCATCGGGTTCAAGCATTTTGATCCAGTAACCCTCCGAAACATCCCATCCGGGGATGTTATTGAAGTTATGCTGCAGGACAAAGAATTGACCGGAGCCGTTCTTCATCATTATGAAAGTTCCGTTATCCACCAAATTCCGAACTATCACTCTCACATCATCATTTTCCGGCTGGAGATAGGCTGAGATCAGGCTCCAACCGCGATTCAGTGCGATATCCTGCTCAGCCTCCCGGGGACCATCCCCAATTGTAAGGGTAACTGGAATGCGGGTTTCACCACCTTCGGCATTGTGTGTGAAGGTCAGTTCTCCGGGATAGACAATCGGGATAAGTTCGGTTGCGTCCAAAACGATTTCGTATTCCTGCACTTGATCAGCATCCAAAACACCTTCCTGTGGATCGATATTCAACCAGGCAGTATTCGCAGAAATCTGGTAAAGGTCGATGCGGTCACCCCCCTGGTTTGCCGAACCACTTACGATTGTCACCAAAACCCATGTCAGGTAATCAACCTGATTGGTAATAAAAGCTCCCGCAGGGCTGCCTCCCACTTCCGGGTTGAGATAGGCGACAAATGTCGTTTCATCTTCTTCGATGTTGATTTTATGGACGGTATGACGGTTGGTTTCGCGCTCTTTGTGGTAAACATAGAGCGGTGAATCGTCCGGATCATCCGGGAAGTATGCAAGACCATATAATCGCAGATCGCGACGGTTTACTTCAAGCTCCTCGAATGGTTCACCTTCTCGTGTGTATGCAAGTGGATTTCGTGTAGTGCTCCCAATCCAGAGACATTCACGGTCACTATCCCACGTTAAAACTGTGGTCGGATTATTCGGGCTTTCGAATTGGGTAACAACCTCACCATCAAGAGTTATTCCATAGACGACATTTCTGATTGCTCCCCATAACAACTCTCCATCAAAGGCTAAATCCTTGAAACCTCTTCGATCTTCACCAGGTTGATCGAATGACTCGATTAACTCTCCATTCTCACCGAAAACATAGATTTGGGGATTTTCATCATTCGCACCAGAGACATAATATCTATTATCAATAAAAACAACTCCGTAAATATAGCTGTCATCAACATCAGCTCCGACATAATGAGACCTTCGCAATGACCAGGGATCAGCGTTTGCATCTCCCCTGAGCCCAGTGGAAACAGTCCAATTAAGAGGACCATTACCGGTATTATGAACGGATAAATCGAGTTCCGCCACGTCACCTATCGCCAGCACCTGCTCAAATTCATCCTCGGAAGGGGTGAATTCCGGATGATTCAGCCGGAAAACCACCGAGAGAGTATCCTCAGCCTCGAGCGCCAGATCTTCCAGTGTCTGGTTGTTAAAACCGGGTAGCGATGCTGTTACCTCGAATTCCCCGGCGTAGGCTCTGTCGATTATCCAGTAGCCCTCTTCGTCGCTTTGAGCGGATTGCCCGAAGGTGGTTTCAATAAAAGCTCCTTCAAGAGGTCGGTTTCCTACCCTGTCGAACACCATTCCATCCAGGACACCTGTCAATTCGGTGTCGATTTTTGCCAGCCATGCCTGCCCTTCACCATTGCCGAAAGAGTATGTCCAGCCGATGATGGCAAATCCTCCGTCGGAAGTCTGAACCACTCCACGAGTTACATCACTGCGGTTTTCTCCGTAGGTCAGGCTCCAGAGTACTTCACCCTCAGCGTCGGTTCTGATAACAAGATTATCAGCATTGTCGATGTTATAAGGTCCGGTGGCACCTGCGAGCAGGTAACCTCCGTTGACGGTTTCGACTACACTAAAACAGCGTTCACTGCCTTCCCCTTCATAAACACGACTCCAGAGCTCTTCACCTTCCATACTGATACATCTCATGATTACATCATACTGCTCATTTCCATCAGGATCAGTTATCCCAGCGAGGATAAACTGGTTTTCCTCATTGAGAATCTGCCCGTAACACATGTCATTGTGCTCACCGCCGAACGTCCATTCATCAATGACCTCACCTTCGGCATTTACATGAATCATCCAGTGATCATAACCACCTGCACCATCTGAAGAAGTATAGCCAAACAACATGTACTCATCTTCACCTATCGCTATTGCATTATCAATCGCATCTGCTGTCCCGCCACCATATGCATGAGACCATTCAAGCCAACCCTCATCATCGGTTTTAACAACCCAGCCATCACTCTCACCACCCCCGAAAGAGAATGTCGAACCCGTAATCAGAAAACCACCATCAGGTGTATGCAAAACACTCGAACCACGCTCATGATTGCCTCCCCCGTAGAATCTTTGCCACAACATGTTACCATCATTGTCCAATTTTGCAAGCCAGAATTCAAACATGACGTTGCCCTGAGAACCGTTATATCCAGCTACAATCCACCCATCTTCCACCTGTTCTACATCTGCAAAACGGTCGTACCCGGCGCCACCAAAATTGGCAGACCATATTTCTTCACCTTCTTCATCCATCATCACAATCCAGCCATCAGTTCCACCTCCATCAAAGGAGCCTTCGTTGCCGATAAAACAGAGCCCTCCCTCGGCAGGTTCGATAATACCGAGCCCCTGTTCGTTGAAATTGCCACCGTAATCCCGCGTCCATAAGACTTCCGGGGGTTGGGCGTATGTGATTTGACAGAGTATCAGAAGAAAAATCAGTACGGTGAGTGCTCTCATATTTATCCTCCAGGCGAAACGTTGAGGTCAGGAATAAATGCCGGTTGATATTTCCGGCGGGTTATTTAAGTATAGGACAGAATACTATTAAGATGCAAATGATAGCAGATGAAATGTGGTGAATTTATCTGCAACGAGAAATCAATTGCTGCATTCAAAGCAATTTGTCTGTTGTCATCTGTAGGGGCGAATAATCATTCGCCCTTGTAATTTCCATTGATACTTAAAGAACTATCAATCGTTACGGATTAATTACTATTTTGTTGTATAATTTGCATTGATTTGTCATTGAGTGGGCGAATGATTATTCGCCCCTACGGCACCTTATACGAAGCAGTTGAAACCAGGTTCATCGCAATCCAGGAATGCAAGATTCCGTGCGACAAGATTATAAATCTATTGATTATCACATTGCATTGCTGCGGCAGGGATTTATTCTTACATTATCCTGAGAAAGGAATATTTAATTTCGAATTCTCCCTTCTAATAAGTTCAATCATTGGTAAAGGTAACTGAAAAATGAACAAAGCAGCATTGGAGAAGGTATTCACTAAATTCGCTATTAAAGACTTTTAGTGGATAGATCCCAGCAAAATAATAGTTGAGCACTGGGTGCGGATGAAATGCCAGTTTGGTTGTCCGGGATATGATAAAAACCTGAGTTGTCCACCAAACACACCGCCAATTTCAGAGTGCAGGGAGTTCTTCAATGAATATGAAAAGGCAGTTCTTTTTCATTTCGCAATAACGGCAAAAGAACCTGAAGATAGATTTCCCTGGAGCAGGAAAACTAATGAAAAACTCCTGAAAATCGAACAGGAAGTATTCTTTTCAGGTTGTTATAAAGCCTTCACGCTTTTAGTGAATGATTGCCTTATCTGTGAGGAATGTGTAACGAACCGAGCTGATTGCAAGTTCCCGAAAGCACTGAGACCGGTTCCGGAATCGATGGGTGTCGATGTTTTTGGAACTGCAAGGAGATTTGGATATCCGATTGAGGTTTTGACTAAACACACGGATGAGATGAATCGGTATGCGATACTGTTGGTTGAATAGCACCGTAGGTCGGAATCTTATTCCGACGTAACAACCCAACATTCGGTGCACCTAAACCGTTAATAATCAATGCGACCCGTAGGGGCACGTCGCCACGTGCCCTTTCCTATCGGTGCCCATCACTCATCTTTTGACTGAGCAGGAGCATAAATGGTTGGATCGCCCAGAATCCTGTTTATTATTTGTTTCTTGAGATCCTCTGCATCTTTCCAAATGATATGTTTATATTGCCTTGTGTCAAAGTTGTCTTTAATTTTGGTCTCCTCATCTTCTTGACATGTCCATATTACAGGAATTCCCAATCCCATTGCAAAACCGGCTTCGAAATGAACAGCATTTCTCTGTCCGGTGATATCAGCAATTAGCAAACTGCTTTTTCTAATTTGAGCAAGTATTTCATCACAGATTTTACCACTGAATTCGGGCAATGCGACATTGTAAGCCTTAAAGCCAATATTCTCATTTTCAAGGGCAGGCTTAATCGCCAGTTTAAAAATCTTATGCATTTTGTCAATGAACTGATAAGCTGCAAATGCTTGATTTGATTTTGGTCTGATTTTCTTAATCTCTTTCATACGTTTCAATCCTTCAAATGAAAGATTATAAAACTGATAATTACCTTTCGTGATTAAATATTTGGCTTTTTTTTCCATCACATAGAGGATTTGTGAAAATTCATTAGGTTCTTTACAATAAACTAAAGGAAAATCATGGTTTACTTCGATTTCAACATCAGCGAGGTGCAATGATTTAGCTCTTCTTGCGATATAAGTCAGCAACAAATCCATTTTATCCAATGCATCTTCAGGCAACAGAGTAGTTTCAATAATTCGTTCCAAATCATTCTTTCGAATTTTTATTACTTTTCCATTTACCGTAGCATTGCGAATATAACCAGATAGAATAAAACCATTCTCTTTAAAATCCATTCTCCTGAC
This sequence comes from uncultured bacterium, assembly GCA_964387885.1. GTDB lineage: Bacteria > Electryoneota > AABM5-125-24 > Hatepunaeales > Hatepunaeaceae > JABGPL01. The sequence goes on from CAYLYZ010000021.1 coordinate 55,704, forward strand.
TTGATCAACAACAGTATAGAAAAGTTTATATTTACCACAAATTTCACAATCTACACCCAACCAATTATCAGTCGTTTTATCAATTTGACAGGATTTTTTACAAACAGGACAAGTTTCTTCCATTACGAATTTTCCTATATTTGTGTGTACTTAAAAGTTTACGGACAAGAATCCAACAGAACTCTAACGCAACTTATCCAATTCTGCCTGCGCACCTGGATAACCTAAATCTTTTGCCATCTGAAAGTTTCTTCTGGCATTGATCCTATCTTTTAAACCATACCAGTATGCCCACCCTCGGCTGAAGTATGCACCAGCATCACTCGAGTCAATTTGAATAGCTCGGTCATAATCATTTATTGCATTGTCGAATTCACATTTATTGGTGTAAACTAATCCACGATTGTAAAAAGCTAAACCATAGTTTGGATTAATTTGAACTGCATGGTTGTAATCAACTATTGCAAGATCATAGTCACCATTACTGTTGTAAGCATTTCCTCGTAATATATATGCATCAGTAAAATTTGGGTCAATTTGAATGGTGATATTGCAATCCGAAATAGCGCGGTCGTATTCACCTTTGTTTAGGTGAGCTGATCCCCGGTGAAAGTATGCTCCAGCGAAATTCGGATCGATTTGAATGGCGTGGCTGCAATCTGTAATACTACGATCATAATCACCTCTGTTTTTGAAAAGAATTCCGCGGTTAACATAGACGAAAGTTTGATTTGGATCAATCTGAATCGAGCGGTTATAATCGTCAAAAGCACGATCGTCATCACCTTTAGTAGCATAGACAATTCCCCGGTTGTTATGAGCCATAGCATCTTTCGGATTAATCTGAATGGCGCGGCTGTAATCATCAATAGCATTGTCATAGTCACCTTTTTTGTCATAAGCTAATCCTCGATTGTAGTATCCCTTCGCATAATTCTGGTCGATTTGAATGGCTCGGTTGAAATCGACAATCGCATGGTCGAAATCACCTATGGTCATGTAAGCATTTCCCCGATAGTTGTATGCTTCAGTGAAATCAGGTCTCTGTTCAATTGCGAATGTATGATATTTTATAGCCACGTCAGGATCGTCAACACTCATGCCCCTGTTAAACCACTCAATCGCAGACAGTTCATCACTCAATTGAACTCGATCCACTCTAATTTCCTCAACATTGGACTCATTAGCCTGTTCCAACTGAACCCGCAAATCCTCGATCTCCCTCTGCATACGTACCATTTCTTCCTGAACCTGCTTCATATCAGTGAGCTTCTGTCTGTCTAGCACTAGTTCTGTGATTTTATTGTTCACATCTTCTGAGTCAACTTTGATCTTGCAGGTCAGATACAAGACGAAAACACCGGCTTCCTCCTTCCATACTTCCGACTCAATTTCAGTGTTCGTCACGCCTGCTGTGATTGCAATTACTTCTTTCTGGTACTCGGTTTCGTCCTGAAATTCATTTTCCGTTTCAGAGATATGCTGCTTGAGTTCGGTTGTGCTTTCGATGTAAATTCCGACCTGCTCAAGTATCAGTCGCCGAGCTTCAAGTGTGGCGAGTTCGCGGAGTTCCTGGCGGGATTCGTTCTCGCCCATTACGTATCTTACGTTTTGAGTGAAGACTCTTTGCTCTGCGTGGCAGAGTGCTGAAAATATTAACAGTAATGTAGTGGTCAGATAGATGTATTTATGTTTCATTATTAAATCCGTTTTTGGATTACACAAAGGGCTTGATAAATCAGCCCCTACGCGAAATTTCTTTCATACGGTGTTATTTTTTACAGTTCTAATATAATAGCTTTATTGCTCTGATAAGTCAAGTGAGGTAATGCTGTGAGTTCTGAGGTTCAGGTGTGGTTAATTGGAAATGTCGGATCATTGGGAAGTGGGCACGAGCGTCGTACCCATACGATGTTGGCAGGTCTGTTATATGGGAAATATGCGGATAGGTATATCCGCACTCCCCCGTATTGGTTACTTCCCCACCCGCAGCGAATGCCATTCACCGGTCCTGGAATCAATCCAGCGCATTACTCCCATCATGATCCCGGCAAGCAGGAATAAACTTGCGGAAGTGAACAGAGCAGTTTGAATTCCCGCAATAGTCATAATAGTATAACCTAACAGCGGCGCAAATAAACCCCGGACTCCAGTGGAGGTTAGATGCACGGAGTGGTATACACCGGCATCTTCATCTCCTGAGAACCTGATAGAAGCCAATTGCCAAAGGATTAATACCCCGCTCATCATCGCACCGAAATACGCAAACGTAACGGATATTACTACTGTTTGCATAAAACCGTCGGCATGTCCGGCAAGGATCAGCATAACCGGGTATAAGGACATCGCAGAGAATAGAAAGACTGCCAACCTGTGTGGTGTCGTACGGTCGAATATCTTTCCGAAAATCAGCATCGCCAGTACTCCGGTTATTTGAGAGACCGTGCCGCGAGTCAGTCCAATGATGTCATATCCGAGGTCGAGTTCGTCGACTAAATAGATAGGAACAACCGGACCTGTCATCATGAATGCACCACCAAAGATCATAAAAATCATCTCATAGCGGAGAAAATCACGCCTTCGTTTCAGCAGAGTGATAACTTTACGCAGCGGATCGAAAAAAAAGTGTCGATCCAGAGGCATGGGTGTAACAACACCCTTCTCAGAAGTTTGAATTGAAGCAATACTCACCATTGCAATCATCCCTATCAGGGCAATTATCGGATATATGTCCCGGTAACCGCCTTCCACGTTCTCCATCCATAATCCCGCTACCGCTGAAATCACAGCAACGACAATCATTCTCATGCTTGCACCGGTTCCGAATATCGTTCCTGTGCGACCGGAACTTACGTGCTGCTGCAATATCCGACTCTCGGACGTACGCAGTAATGCGAAAGCGATAAACCAAGTAAAATGAATAATCAACAGATGATTTATCGTAAACAGCCACCCGCCTGAAGCAACAGTGAGCAATCCAACTGAAACTACAACGATCAGGATAATCCTCTGGTCGCGTCCTTTGATCAGGCGAGCCCACCAGAGTGACGTCAGATTAGCTACCGGTGTTGCCATCGCCAGGAATGTGACCAGAAGCTCACTTGCACCCAGTGATTTCCGGGCAATAATGACACCAAACTGCACCATTGCCATCATTGCTCCTACGAGCGCGACATAAACGACGTAGCGCCTCGTCGGTTTAATACCGTTTAACCTGGCATAGACAGCAATTGTAAGAGGAGTATAATCCACCTATTTCCTAATCCTTATTGCGCGCGCGAAGTGAGGTGCTTTCACCTCGTTTGAAATCTATTTTTCGCATAAAAATCATCATTAAACCTCCAATGAGGAAGAGTACACTCGAGCTCAATAGTGCAGTAGTTTTACCCAAATAAGTCATCACAAGATATCCAAGAATCGGTGCGAAGACTCCCCTTATCCCGGTAGCGGAGATATGAACCGAGTGATATACTCCAGCATCCTCATCGCCTGAAAACCGGAGAGAAGATAGATTCCATAATAACATCACTCCGCTCATTACTATTCCGAAGTAACCGAAAGAAACATAAACAATTATTATTCGCCAGATTCCGCCAAAATAAGCTGCAGAAAGGAGGATAATCGGGTATAATCCCAGGAAGGAAAAGACAACCGCAGCCAGACGATGAGGGGTCGTTCGATCAAATAACCTGCCGAACAGAGGGATTGCTGCTATCATTACTATTTGTGTTACCGTACCTCGAGCCAGTCCAATTACGTCATAACCAAGTCCCAGATCATCAACCAGGAATAGGGGAACAACAGGGAGTGTCATCATAAAGGCAATTCCATATGTCATAAATCCAATCTCAAACCGCAGATAGTCCTTACGTCTTTTCAGAAGTTCTATCACGTCCTTTATCGGACTTAAAATAAACCTACTGTCCACCTTTGCAGGTTTGACGGATTGATTGCCCCTGGTCTGAATAGATGCAAGAATCCCAAGGGCTATAAAGCCGATCAATGCAGCTATCGGGAACATGTTTCTGAATCCACCTTCAACATGCTCCATCCAGATTCCCGCAAGTCCGCTTGCCAGAGCTGCAACACCCGTCCTTATGCTGTATCCCATCCCAACTGTTTTCCCGGTATTGTCGGAGGCAACATATTGCTGTAGAATTCTATTCTCAGAAGGTCCTACGATCGCAAAAGAGAGGAAGAAAATCAGGTAAAACACCAGCAGGTGAGTGACATTAAGAAGAAAAGCCCCGGATGCCAGAGCCAGATAACCGACAGAACCAACGAATATAAGCAATTTACGCTGATCACCACCCTCTATCAATTTTGCCCACCATATTGAAGTAAGTGCGGCAACCGGCATTGTCATTGTAATCAGGGTTACCATTAATGGGCTTGCACCGAGCGATTTCCTGGCAATGACCTCCCCGAATTGCATAATCCCGAAAACTCCACCCGAAAGACCGATATAGGTTATATATCTGCGCGCGACAGAACTGCGGTCAAGTTTAGCGAGGATAATTGAATAGAAAAGTACGTGTTTCAAAGAGGTTCTGGTTTAGTTATGTTTGGTTCAGCTATGTTTTGTGTGCCCAGGGTTACTTGTTACCCGGTAATTAATTAAAAAAATTCCATGTGCCCTTCTCAAGTTCAGCAGGTCGAACATTCTCAGGCTGTTAAGAATATAGTTTCGCGCTGTCACACGCCCTCGTGTGACAGTAATAACAACAGCTTAGCTGGCAGACGAGGGCGTCTGCCAACGCGATTTTGGAATTCTTAGGCAGCCTGTTCCTGTTCGACTATCCGTTGTGAAGCGGATTCGTAAAGTCACTATCGGGAATCTGTCGGAATAAGATTCCGACCTACGTACTAGCGTATTCTCGTTCAAAAATTTGTCGGGATGAGATCCCGACCTACCTACTTGTTTGAGGGCGAATAATTATTCGCCCCTACTTCAAATAATCCGGCTTCTGCTCTTCTTCAGCTTCTGCGAGAAGCTTGAGGTAACTCAGGTAACGTTCTTCCGGAAACTCAGGTGTCCCGACAACTTCAGTTACAGCACATCCTATTTCAGTCTTATGGCGGCAATCCCGGAACTTACACTCCTCAGATATCCGAATAATTTCGGGAAACGCAAATGGCAGATTATCAACTGTCTTTCCGTATGGACCGCATTCTCGCAGTCCGGGAGTATCTGCTAACCAGCCTCCTCCGACAGTCGGATGAAGTCTCACTGAAGACGTTGTGTGTTTGCCCTTACCGGTAGCCAGACTGACTTCATTGGTTTTAATATCCAGTTCAGGATCTATACAGTTCGCAAGAGAAGATTTCCCAGCCCCGGATCTGCCGGCAAAGAGTACTGTTTTCCCAAATATCAGTTCACCAAGTGCATCGATGTTGGTTTTTAACGGCACACTGGTGAAGATAATTTTATCGACGGCATTGTGATAGTTTTCTGTCCAGATATCCAATAAGCCATCAACTGTTAAATCTGTCTTGTTTATGACAAGAGCCGATTCCACGTTTCCAAGCTCGGCAGTTACTAAAAGCCGATCAACAAATCCAAAAGGTGTAGGAGGTTCATCAAGTGAGGCGACAATTACTACGAGGTCAAGATTAGCTGCTATCACCTGGGGGTAAACTTTCGAAAAACCTGGAAGCCTGCGTGTAAACTCATTCCGACGAGGAACAATTCCATCCATATGCCATTCTTTTCTGACAAATGATAGCTCAATAAGATCACCTGCCGCGATAGGACGTTTACCTCGTGCTCCGAGACGCCATTTACCGGGCACTTTTACTGCCGTTTCTTTTCCATTAATCAAAATTCTGGAAATATGCCCCATCGTCCAGATGACGAGACCAGTTGTTTTCTCCAGGTCAGTCAATTTTAAAAAATTATCACAAGTTTACTCTGCTGGTTGAACTTCGCTATTGGAATGTAGTAAATTAACATATTTGTTGAAAGGATTGCAAGCGCAAATCAAACTGAAAAGATGTGTGGAAATTTGATATGAAACTACAGCAACTTATATCTCCCGAGAGGATTTGCCTCGATATAGATGCAAAAACTCCGGAAGCAGTCATAGACGCATTGATAAATGCACTTGCCGATGCCGGTGCAATAAAAGAACCGGAATTGGTAAAACAAAATGTATTGGCACGTGAACGGCAGGTGGGTACTGGAATTGGTTTTGGAGTGGCTATTCCGCATTCCGAGCCCGGTCCTTACCCCGAGCCAATTGCTGCGTTCGGCAGATTAAACAAGCCTGTTGACTTTAAATCCCCGGATGGGAAAAAGGTAAGATTGGTTTTTCTGCTTTTAACTCCGGACAAAACACCTGCACTGCATGTCAGGTTGCTCGCCCGAATATGCAGATTAACCCGCTCAGCTCAGCTTCGGGAACAGCTCCTCACTGTTGCTACTCCTAATGAAGCTGCTGGAAAAATCGCCGAACTGGAAACGGATTATCCCGAGTTAACCCCATGAGTAAACTTAAACTTGTAGTGATCATCCTCAACAAGGAGGAGTATTTAGACGAGCTACTTGAAGGTTTTCTCGAACTTGATGTTCGCGGTGCAACTGTGATCGATTCGGTTGGTATGGGACAGTTAATTGCTAATGTCCCAATTTTCGGGGGTCTGCGCAGTCTTGTGACCGGTACCCGACCTTATAATAAAACCATCCTTACCGTTGTAGATGAGGAGAAGGCCAAACCGATTATTGATGTTTTCGAACATATATGCGGTAATCTTGAAGAGCCGGGAACGGGGCTGGCATTTGTATTGCCTGTGGAATATGCAAGAGGATTACCGGATCAGTCACTTTCATGACTAATTAAAAAGGGACGCATTTCGCGTCTCTTTTCTTATACTAAGTCACAGGAGTGCTGTCAGGTGTCCCCGAGTTCTTTGAAATATTCTACTCTTGTGAAAGCACGTCGTTCCCGCGAAGGCGGGATATCTGCTTCGCTTGCGAAGTGCATCCAGAATACACAAGCACTTATAAAATCGCTATTCCTGGAAAATCACAAGATTCGAAGAAAACTATGAATATTTCAAAGGTCTCGTCCCCACCTGACAGTTTCTTTTCATCCTGACCTATGTGGATTAGTTACTGCCTGATTTCAAGCGAAGCCTTATCTGGCAGGTTACATTCACTTCGTTTTTTTGAAACCTGCCAGAACGTAGATTTCTCGAGAATAGTGGTTTAAGTTCGTCTTCGCGATGAATGAAATGACGAAGCGATCTATTTGCATAATATCAATTATGAGATTGCTTCACTTCGTTCGCAAAGACAATTATGTTCTAATCACATTTCCGCATCTTATTCTTCATTTTATGCTTCATTTTCATACCCTTCTTGCCATGCATTCCCATTTTTCCACCTCGGGGACCGCCCTTCGACATGATGTTTTTATCAAATTTGACCTGTTGTTCAGGATTTAGCATATCACGCATTTCCCTGACATGGTTAAAGCGCATCATCATCCGTTTGGTATTCAGTTCACCCATTTTCTTAGCAAATGCTTCAGCTTTTTTCTTGTCGAATTTTTCATCAGTCAGCATAAGCTTAATCTTGCCCTCCATACCTGCTGATTCAGTCTTGAGCTCGAGCATTGCTCGTTGGTGATCGCGCCCCATTTTCTGGAATTTGGCTTGTTGTTTTTCGGTTAAGTCCAAACCCATCATGCATCCCTTCATAGATCCATGACCAAACATTCCCTGACCTTCACCCATCATCATTCCATGTGGTCCTCCGGGACCCATTTTCTTGTCTTTGCCGAAACCGTGGTGCTGAGCAAATCCCATCCCTGTGATGAGTAGTGACAATACGATCGCCAAAGTTAAAATCCGTTTCATTGTAGTTCTCCTTGTATTGTTGTTGTACGGTAAAAATTTCGCTTTACAGCTTTTTTCTCCTCATTCCCAATCCCCACTTTCGTGAGGACAGGCTTCGATTGGGAATCCAGGTGTTTATGTGATGTCAGGTGCCCTAACCTGACATTTACATTGTGCTGGTAGACGCCCCCGTCTGCCAGTTAAGTCGTTGTTTTCTGTTTTGTACGGGCACGACGCTCGTGCCCCTGTTGTTCTTGAGACAATGCACCCACAAATTTACTTTTTTGTTACTGCAAGGTTTCAAGCACAGTGTAACCTGGAAGTCTCCACTAAATCGTCCTTTGGACGATTGGTCAAACAGGAACAGTCTGTCCAAGAATAGCTCTTTGAAAACGCGTTACTTATGT
>CAYLYZ010000022.1:0-50149 GCA_964387885.1 uncultured bacterium
TACAGAATCCTGAGATTTCATGCGGAACAGATTGAAGTGGGAAATGTTAGTTATTATAGAAATAACTTTTCCCGGCAAGGGCAAATCCACCATCAGAGCATTGAACAACGGCAAAACTTAAATCCGACAACGAATCACCATAAGCATTTGACCTTTCCACTTCACCAAGGGAATCTGTTTTTACTAGGTAGAATTGATAATGGATGGCAGGAGGTTATTCCCTTAGATTGGTTTATTATCGCATTTTTTAAATCACGTAATATCATTTGTATAGATAAGAGATAAGTATGCTGTCACCTTAATTAGAACCTATAACCAAAATGAAGCCCCGGCTCAAACAGGAAATAGTTCGGAGCATCTCCTTCAACGTCCTTGAATGGTGTTGGGAAGTTGGTGTTTACAGGCCAGTAGTTGAATGCCAGAGAAGGCTCCAAAAACCAGCGTTTCTTAAAGAATTCAAAGCGGTAGCCGACGCGGAGTTGAAGGTACAACTGAAAACCCGTTTGAATTTTCTCGTCTTCCGAATCAAAGAATTGCTGGAGAAAAGGAGTTGCCTGAACGGTTGAGTATAAGTTCTTCCAATAGAACCGCTGATAACCCGCACCTAAGCCGTAGGCTTCGATTTTACCAGGGTATAGTTCATCGGAGGAGCCGTATGTGCCTAAAGGTTCGTAATACGTCCACGTGATTGCTTCAAAGATAATGATCTTTTCAGGTGCAAACTGGTAACCGTAATTTAACTGAAAAAAATAGGGAGGATCTCCCGGAGCGAAATTGCCCAATAGGAAGAGTGTGCTTCCGATCGAGTGTTGAAAACTGATTTCCCCACTGAAAGCAGACGTAAAAAACAAAATGAGGATAACTATAGTTAGAACTATTTTCATATTTAATTAAGGTGACAGTATACTTAATTATCGTTGTTATCGTTTCGGAAAAATCCGTTGTGAGTAATAGGTTCCATAAGGGCGATACTTAAATCGCCCTTATGGAATAAAACTACTTATCTAACGAGCATTACTTTCTTGACGGAATTGAACTTATCCGCGTTCATTTCAATCAGGTAAATACCTGTCGAAACACCAGCAGCTTTCCAGATTACGTCGTGATATCCCGCTTGAATTTCACCATTAACAAGCGTTTCAACCAACCTGCCCGAAATATCAAATACTTTTATCTTCACCACACCAGATTCAGGCATTCCGTATGAAAGCCTTGTCTGGTTATTAAACGGATTCGGATATGCCCCGGACAGGAAGTAATTATCCGGCAGGATAGGTTTTAATTCTGCATCGACGACCGTAAAATTGTCAGTCCGATATTCCATCGATCCCTTTTGAACCGAAGTTATATCAATCAAGAATTCCGTTTCGGTCTCAACATCCAACAACCGAAGGTCAAATGCCTGATGTCTCTGCATTCCATCAATGTCTTCTGTCGATTGGTCGTCACCCCAGACTGCCAGACCGCACCGATTATCGGATACGGTTCCAGAGCCAGCGAGTTCTCCCGACGGATCGTATGCAAGAATCTTATCTCCATCTGATACTTTATCGCCTGCAATGCTGTTCACCAGAATGCTCATGTTTGATCCGGTTGGATCGACGCCGATTTCGAGATTATTCACTTGAATACCATGTGCTGCGAGTTCTTCTTCCTCTTGAGGTGCAGGATAGTGGTGAACAATCTCTACTTCACTGGAAATCTTGACTTGATAACCCTGACCTTCAGTCCAGGGATTCATATTTGAGAAGTTGAAACCTGGTGACATGAAACGTCCCCAGTTGTCTTTGGCGAGTATTACATGTTCAATAATATCCGTAAGGACATAATAATCGGGTGCTGAAGCATCCAGGTCGTAGGTCGGGAAATAAGCCATAAGGTTCCAACCTGAGTTCATGAAGATACTCGCTGATGCAGCAATCGGAGCGCCTTCAATAGTAAAGTTGACATCCTCCGAAACCTTAACCTTGTAACCATCCATTACATCCCAGAAAGGAATATTGAGGAAGTTCCAGGCCGGTGTCCAGAAACGTCCCTGTTCATCTTTTACCAACAATACGATGTGATTGTCCTCGTCGTCCCTGAGATCATCAAACATTAAGGGAATGGATGCACCTCGATGCTCACCTTCGAGATAATAATTCAGAGGATAGACGTTTATCGAAATTGTATTCCAACCTTCAATTAACTCAATCGAAAGTTCACGCTCGGTTGAAGCCCAAAGACTTAATGCAGTAAAACCGTTTGGAATCCAGATGATATGACCTTCATCTAATTCAACTCGAGGAGTATATTCCACCCTGTTTTCCGGGTCCCAAACTCTGTAGGACATTACTTCACCTGCATTAAACTGGTCGTTATCGTCATTGCCCCAAACTGCCAGTCCAAGCTGTCTTTCCTCTATCCACACAGAACCACCAGATAACTCGCCACCAGGTGTAAATACCCCTACTTCCCATCCGGTCGGGACAGGGTTGTCATCGATATTCAACTCGGTAATTAACACACTGTGACTGACATCAGTTATTTCGAAATCCCTGAAATGCTGTAATCCGGGAACTCCGGTTTGCAGAGAAACGTTGATAACAATTTCAGGATTGACCGGATCATTTGACTCAATGATCATGATTCCTTCGTAAAGAGTCTCATCTTCAAGATCTTCCGTCGAGAAAGACAGGAAAATATCTATATCTGCTCCAGGTTCAAGCTCACCCTCTTCCGGATCAATTGTTAACCAGAACAATCCTTCATCAACGCCGTCATCTCGCATTATCCATAACTGTTGATTCCACATGCCATGCCAGATATTCTCCCCGTCATGACCGGGACCGACGTAGGGTTGATCGGCATTTGTTGCGAAATTTTGGATGGCTTCAACGTTGCCCTCTTCATCGACGAATGCTTGATACATCCTGTTGGGAGCATTTCCCCATAATTGTCCATCGCTGTGCTCGGGAACCCAATCAATCCCCCAGACCTCAGCATTTTCCATCGCAGCTCGGAAATTGATAACTCCAACCTGTTCTCTTTCCTCGATGGAGACAACGTGGATATTGCGATCATCAAGTGAGTTGATGTAAACAAATTCCTCCCGGTCAGAACCCATACCTGCCATCTGTCTGAACTGGAGGTTAAATTGTTCAACAAGTTCACCTTCGAGATCATAGATGTAAACGGTTTCCGTTGACCATCGACCGATCCATAGGTTTTCTCCGTCAAATGTCATGGAAAGCGGTTGATCGTGGATTAAGATGTTTTGTACGACTTCCATGTCATTGACATTTATGGCTCCTAACCTGTCGTTTCCGTATGAACAACCCCAGAGTAGTTCACCGTCGAAAGCCATTCCGCTTGTATTGTTAAACGGCACATCCACTTGCCCAAGAATATCGCCGGGATCGTCGCGAACCGGTCCGGATTGATCTTCTATACTCCTCATTACCCGACCTTGACTATCCCGTTCCTCTTCTATCAGTTCACTACTTATACTGAAATGAAGGTCATCGCGATCTCCGTCTTCAGCAGCGATCATCATGAGCATTTCTTCAGGCTCATCATCGAGCATCATTGAGACCTCGATTGCTTCGTCATTGTTTCCTGGAACATCAAGGATAATTATTGGAGGTAATACAGCAGAACCGCTTGCTTCCCACCAGACCTCACCATTATCTACATTAGGAGCATCCGTGGCAAGCATTACAATCACCTCAAAATCTCCAACCTCGGAAGGTGCGAACACAAGTTCAGCTGTTATTGAGCTTCTCGCCGGGACATTCATCTGCGGTACTCTGAAATCCCAGTTGTTTCCATCACTGACATCAATATCCTGAATTTCAAATGATTCTGAACCGGTGTTGATGATCTCGATATTCATAACATATTCCTGATCAACGTAGTAAACACCCTCATACTCGAGCGCTTCTGCTCCGTCGAATGGGAATGGTATCGGATCGCCATCAATCATTGAGATTCCGGTGACATTGAGTAGAACGGTCACAACCTGGTCAGGATTTTCCGGATCGTTTGAAAGGAAGTGTATCGCACCCTCATAATCACCACCGATAAGGCCTTCAGTACTCACGGTAATAATGATATCTAATTCGTCACCTTCCTCTATTTCACCATCCGATGGATCTACTGTAATCCAACCTGTAGTGCTATTCAGAACAAGATACTCAAGTAAAGTTTCACCACACGAACCCCAACGTCCATCCTGATTGTGGAAACGCCATTGGTGACCGCAAGGAGATCCGGAAACGATTACATTACCTTGCCCGAAATTGTAATGAACTATTGCCGGGAGTTCATTTTCCTGCCCGACAGCAATCACCTGATACCAGTTTGAATTCTCGATGTTTTCAAGAGCTTCAAATGGATAAATCACATGTGTGAATGAACCACCCTGGAAAGGTTGACCTATTTCCCAGCCCATTTGTTCAACCAACCAGTTGTCTTCAGGTCCAACGGCTAATGTACCTTCATCTGGATTCCAGACAAAGTCAAGGCCACCTGGTGTAGTATGTGTGACATCATTTCCATCGTTATGCCCCTGCTCAATGAACATTGACCGACCTCGTGAGACATAGTCTTCGAATCTTTCCAGGTTGTTATCCCATATTCGCTGGAAATCATCACTTTGGTTGCCAGTCTCAACCCATAATGCATCGAAATCATTCAGATCAGCATCAAGTAGATCATCAGCTTCACGGAACCACACGTAGTCAAGATCATCTATCCGGCTGAAAAGATGCTGATTAACCCAGCCAAATGTCTCTGTGTCCTGGAATAATCCAAACCGGCCTTCAGGCACGTCTCGTCTGGGTCCGACTGATCGCAAAGTACTGCGGATACTGCGGTTGAGCTCATTGTCTCTTTCGTCTCCGGGCTCGCGAACGGTTTCAATATCAGTACTGAACCACAAAGTACTGCCACCGGTATTCGAGGCGCGGAGAAGGTCTTCATCTTCCTCGCCCTCGTTTAATGCAAATTCGAACTGTAGAGGTTCAAGTTCAAGTGTTGGGTGTTCCATAGCACCTTCACTAACAACAACTTCAACCGGATATCCTTCTTCCCAGTTTTCGTCATTAGACATAAACCTCAGCGTTGCTTCCTGTTCACCAGGGCGCTCCGGATCGGCATTGTACCAGATGTTCAAAGGAACTTCGTCACCAGGCCGAACAATAAGATCTGCAATATCAGCTTCTTCGACATAGCAGTCCGGATTGTCTTCAGAAAAGACTTCCATTATTTCAAGGTCATCAGTGCCATCATTGTATATTGTAACAACTCGTGATGTTGGATATCCGAAATAAACTCTACCAAAATCGAGCGGATCAAATCCTTCACCACCTGGCATAACCATTATATTAGGAATTCCAACAACAGTTAATTCAACTCTAACAGCAACATCAGGAACATCATCCGGGAAATCGGGATCATTTGAGTAGATATTCAAGTCTGCAATATAATCCCCAGCAATCAGACCATCTGAACTGATTGTTACAATTACGTCCTCAGATTCTCCCGATTCAATAATGCCGTCTCTTTCAATCCAGGTTAACCAGCGAACTTCAGCAATGCCATCATCGATTATTACATATTCATTTGCATTCCAGGCACCATGCCAGAGGTTATTTCGGTCATGAGCGACACCATCATATTCCTGATTCCCTCCGAAATTCTGCAGGACCTGCACTCGTTCTATCGCCTGCCATTCGTTTGTATCAATGGAGAACTGATGTAATTGACCTCCACTGGTGTGTACCCAGAGTGGACCTTCGGGATGATCATCAACCCACTCAACATTTCGACACCATTGATTATTCATCATCGGTCGGTAATTATTGATCAATCCAATCTGTTCTTCGGCCTGACCGTCATCATTCATCTGGAACACATGAATATTACGGTTGTTATCCGGATTATCTTCCTGAACGAATAACAGGTTCATCTCCATACTTGCACCTACACCGCATGGTCTGAAATCGAAATTAATGTTTCCGAGGTCGTTACCTTCGGCATCATAACGGAGAAGGAACTGATTTGCCCAGGGAATTACAAACAACCTCCCATCTAACCATGCGATATCCATTGGATTACCGCCAGGTTGAAAATCATTTACCTCATTATTAAAATCCTCATAGTTTTCGTCAAAGGAAATCGCCTTTATGAAGTTTGGGCTGTAAGTTGCAAGCCACATCCATTCATTATCGTAATCGAATGCAGCGCTTTTATACCTGTTGGCAGGGGCATTATTCCAGCCATATATCCCGAGCGGGTCTCCAAGATCGTCTCTCATCGGGCCTACTACGTCAGATGTGCTTCGTACATGTCTTGATGATCTGTCTCGCTGATCCTCTGGCTCTTCAATAATTGTCTTGTCGGACCACCATCGCAAATCTGCCTCACCATCGTTTATCAAATCCAGAATAAACTCACGCATCTGACCGGTAAAGAGCTCTACTTCGATTCGTTCAGGTTCAACAATTAAGATTGGTGGTGCAAAAGATTCTGCTGAAACCCAAATCTGTATTGGTTCTACATCATCATCGTATGTTGCGGTAACGAATGCGTCGTAGATATTATCTTCATCAGACTCGAATGTGACATTAACAACTGTCTGTTCACCGGCAGGAATGACTGCCTGAGTTTCCGGATCCCAGTCGGTAGTGAAGACTTCATTGTTGGATTCCACACTGAGGATTGTCAGATCATCGGTTCCGATATTCTTAAAGTTGAACGGTAGTGTATAAGGGCCACCGGCATATAATTCTTCGTAGAACTCGTTCCAGACAGCGATATCCGGGTAACCCCACGATTCAGGCCAGGTTATATCTGCTAACGGGAATCCCGTAACATCGAGTGTAATTGAAACTACAACATCCGGATCAGCAGGATCATTTGAAAGGATATGCAGGTCGGCTTCATAAAAACCAGTGTACAGACCGGTTGCGTCAAGGCCAATTACAAGATCAACGTCAGCACCGGATTCGAGTGAGCCATCTGCAGGATCCCACGTTACCCATCTTGAGAAAGTAGATAGATAGTCGAGATACCAAATGACAGCTTCTCCCGTTCTCCCCCATTGAAATTCAGCTGGTCTTGCGTGTAAATATCCATCCAGAATGGTGCCTACAAAACAAAATCCCTGACCAAACTGGTAAGTTACAAGAATTGGTTCGTCGATAGGATTACCAACTGCCATAATTTCGAACCAGTCACTATTATCAATGTCATCGAGTTGTCGCTCAAGAAATGTTCCATGGGCATTGCCACTACCGTGGAGCCTCTGACCTACTCCCCACTCCCAATCAAATGGATCATTTTCATTCATATAATTAATGAGGAAGTTATC
Organism: uncultured bacterium; assembly: GCA_964387885.1. GTDB lineage: Bacteria > Electryoneota > AABM5-125-24 > Hatepunaeales > Hatepunaeaceae > JABGPL01. The sequence goes on from CAYLYZ010000022.1 coordinate 7,355, forward strand.
TTCCGGATCGAGTACAATTGGACAGTCGTTTTGGGAAGCTGATCCGGAATAAACCAGACCACCAGGATTTACTGGCCTGGTGTTGTGGAAGTTCGTACCGGACGTGTGGTAAAGAGCTCCTCCACGTTCTACAAATTCCTCAATCCGTTCGAGATTGCGATTATAATTTGCTACCCAGGCTTCGGTTTCGTAATTGCCCAGCCACATTATGTCGTAATCGGTGAAATTAACATCCGCGACATCATTCCATGTCCGGAAACGATCATATTCAAATCCATCAATATTTCTGAAATACTGTTCGAAATCCCAGTTATTCCAACCACATCTTTCTGCGATTAAAATACCTCTGCCTGATGGTTCATCACGACGGGGTGAGGCTTCATAAAGGTCTTCAACTTCATTTTGGTTTATACCAGATATTGATCTGGAATTCCATCCCGGATCATCTGCTCTGTTAAATTGTTCAGATGTATAGACTCGTTCTGCAACAGGACCAACTTTCCTGACATTTCTCTGGCGCCGATTATCTCTGACATTCCCTTCAATTATCTCAAGCTCAGTTTCCCATCTCAGTTCGGCATCTCCTGTGTTCGAGATGTTTACGACGTGTTCAGAGTTTTCACCACTGATGAGATCATTTTCTATCTCGATAATATCCACTTCGATTATCGGTGGATCAAAAGCAGCAGCGCGGAGGTCAATTTCAATTATCTCCTTATACGGATCACTGGATTCTATTGTCATAATAGCATCCCATTCACCGGGATCATCTACAGTGAAAGTGAAATTAACAATTGCTTCGTTTTCGAATTCGACTTCAAAATTGGTTGGATCTGCCGTGAAATGTTCATCATTAGAAGTGATGTCGTTAACAACCAAAACATCTGTTCCATCGTTAATGATTGTAACAGGAATGTCATAAACTTCACCTGTGAAAATATCCGGATGATACTGGTTCCAGTCTATCAGTGGATTCTCTTCCTCAAAACCTGCTTCATCCGGCCATTCAACGAAAATATCGGGTGCTGGCTCGATTGTTAATGAAACAAAGACATCGACTTGAGGATCATCTGGATCGTTGGAAAATATCTGGACTTCAGCTTCGTAAACACCACCGAATAATTTCGTGCCATCCAGTGTTACAACGAGGTCTACATCAGCGCCACCTTCCAACTCTCCTTCGGTTGGATCAACTGAAATCCATTTCAGTTCGGTAGTACCGTCATCGATAATCCTGATTGAATTGTTACCAAAGCTACTCGCCCAGAGGTTTTCCCCATCATGTCCGAGCCCGTCCCATTCCTGACCGCTCCCCGCCGGGAAAGTCACAAAGTTCTGCACTAACTCGGTGGCTATGAAATCATCTTCGTCAACTGCGATCTGCCATGCCATGTTACCACCATTATTGCGTCTGGTATTTACCCAGAGCTGACCATCGGGATGGGCTTCCACCCATTCGAGGCTTCTGGTGTTATTATTTTGCAGGAAATTCCGGTAATTATTAATCCGCCCTAAAACCTCAAGACCATTTTCGAGATCATATACTATCAGATCCCGGTTACCACCCGCATCTTCAAGAATTAACCAGCCTTCTTCCTGATTGATTGTTATCGCAGTAGGTTGAACGGGCACATTCATGTTGCCGAGATTTTGACCTTCCGTATCAAATCTGAATAGGAATCTATTTGCCCAGTTAACTATGTATATAGTACCTTGATAATAATCCGCGCCCATACATCCACCCGGAGCATTAAACTGCCCTGCTACCTCAAAATCATCAGAGGGATTGATTGCTACACACCTGAATGGATTATTCCATTGAGTTATCCACATATATCCATTGTCTTCATCCCATGCCAAACCTGCATTGTATTGGTTGACACCACCATTAGGTGCAGCGAACTCTGAGATCAGGTCGCCGGGATCATCTCGATTCGGTCCAGATAAACGTCTGTTGGTTCTTACACTACGAAATGCCCGGTCATTATCAGGCTCTGCAACAATCTCAACATCAACTTCAAACCTTAGTTCTGATTCTCCATTGTTTTCAACATTAGCAATGTGCTCATGTGATTCAGCACCAAGCAACTCATCTTCAATTGCATCCGGCTCTACATTAATATTTGGCGGTGATCCCGGTGAACCATGCAGGAATACTTCATAATCTTCCTGATCGGGATCATCTGATGTAACCACCATTACAACTTCATAATCGCCTGCTTCATCTGCGTTTAAAGTTAGAATTATTTCAATTTCATCATTGGGATCAAGCGCTTCAAAATCCTCAACCCGATCCGCACTGAAAAACTCTGCACCACCGCCCTGGAAATCAATTGCTTCGACATTCAGGATGTCTGTTCCAATGTTGACGATATATACAATGACTTCGTAAGGGTTTCCCACGAACAAATCCAAATAAGCCAGATCCCAATCAACTATATCCGGATACCCGAAGTCCCTGTCCCATTGAACATCAATATCTGGTGCACCTGTGACTTCAAGGAAAATACTGACAACAACTTCCGGATTATCACGATCATTTGATTGAATTCGGACTTCCCCCTCGTATTCACCACCAATCAGGCCGGTGGCATCCAACGTCACAATCATATCAACCATCTGATCAGGTTCGATTTCTCCATTTGCCGGATCAACGGCAATCCATTGCGAGACATTGGCGAGAAAATCGAGATAATAGCATAATTCTTCACCGGCAGAACCCCAGTCAGGGGGATTATTAAAATTATTATGCTGGTGACCATCGGTTGTGCCACCAACTACGCAATGTCCGGAACCATATTGGTAAGCGAGAATACCGGGCGTTTCCTGACCTTCAAGAGAGACAATTGTCTGATTCCAGTCACTGTTATCAATCTCATTAATCTCAGCCTGCTCATAGTGGACATGGAATAAAGCACTACCTCTAAGGACGGTTCTATCCTCTTCCCAATTCATCAGCTCTGCAAGGTAGTTATAGTTTTCATCTCCCGGATCATTACTGACTTGGACAGTCCCATTGGAAGTTCCACCGCGAGTGTATGTCAATCCACCTGGGTGAATCGGTACAACGTTGTACTGGTTTGTACCTGTTGAGGCATAAAAGGAACCTCCGCGGTCTACCCACTCCTCAATTCTCTCCCGATTATTATTATAGGCAGTGTTAAATGGATCTCTTTGTTCGCTGTGACAAATCCACAAAACCCCATAATCTTCAATGGGAAAATCACCAAATTCATCTGATGGAAAACGATCATATTCGAGACCTTCGACCTGATCGAGAACAAGATTGCCAATGTCCCCTCCCCAGGCAGGACCATCCTGGAAAAAAGCAAATCGTGAATTGGGTTCATCCCTTCGGGGACCACGCACAACTCTGAAATCGGGTTCATCGATGATAGCGATCTCAGTGTTATAGACAAGATCTTCATCACCTTCATTAAAAATTGTTACAACATAGCCCTGATCTTCTCCAGTGAGAAGTTCACTGATTATTTCAATCGGTTCAACTGAAATCACCGGATCATCCCTGCCGGGGAAATCACCGGTACTCTCAGAGTTTTGAAAATTCTCATTATCGGTATCAATTTCACCAGTAGCATCTGTAATCGATGCAGGGTGAACCTCATCAGCAAGAGCTGGGGAGATACTGTATCCAGTGAGCTGAATACAGAATAGCAAAATAAGTAAAAAGAGATTGGTTCGTAACATGCTAAACTCCGTATTAGTACTTTGTCTGAATGCTTATTAGCACCAGAAACACTTTTATCTTTGCAAATTTAGGAAATCAAAACTACCGCAATATACCGCAATATAAAGTATGAATTGTCATGTCCCAGTGCAAGGTTCCTCTTTGGGAAAGCAGAACTTCACCTAAGAACAACCAATTGTGAAAAAAGATTCTTCTTAATAAATATCTATGTTAAAAAGATAACATTACTTTAAGAAAACTGTCAGGTACTTCTGATTTTTCATTTTTTTGTTATTATTTGCAGGTCACAAATAGAGTTAATTATTGTTTTTGTGTACACAGGAACTTCAATGCCATCTATTGCGTCAAATTATAATGATGAGAATGACACTCATAATTGAAACGGCTTGCATTTCTAAACGGATTTTGCTAATTTGTCATGATAATTTTTTTTTATTCTTAAGAAAATGCATAAAGCACTTAAAGTCAGTTCGAAAACTTCTTGAAGGAAAGGAAAATCAGACTTACAGTTCATAAAACGGTCGCCGCAATAATATTCATAATTGTACTTGTGAATATCCTTGCCACTATTGCACCGACAACAAGTTTCTGGGATTGTGGTGAATTCATAGCTGCTTCGTACACTCTTGGTGTACCTCACCCACCCGGAGCTCCCCTGTTCCTGTTACTGGGTCGTCTTTTTTCAATGTTACCGCTGGGAGACAATATCGGGTACCGGGTAAACCTTGTATCAGCACTGTTCTCCGCCTTTACAATACTCCTGTTATATCTCTCGATTGTCAGAATAATCAGAACCTGGCGCGGTAAAGAAGAAACCGTAGGAGATATGATAACAGTTTACGGAAGCGCTGCCGTGGGTGCGCTGTCGCTCGCGTTTTCGACGAGTTTCTGGTTTAATGCTGTAGAAGCAGAAGTTTATGCGGGTAGTTTATTTTTCACCGCATTAGCATACTATCTTGCTTTAGTCTGGATGGATTATTCCGATGTCCCACGTGGGAACAGGATACTTCTTTTTCTCTTCTATGTGCTCGGATTGTCAAGTGGTATACATCTGCTGAATGTACTGACTTTAATAGCAATTACGTATCTGGTTGCGTATAAGACACGCCCAATCACATTTGGAAATTTCATCGTTATTGGAATAATCGGGAGTTTAATTCTATTTACAATTTATCCCGTAACGATTCAAGGGCTGCCTTTACTTATCAAGAAGACTAATGTATGGTCTGTGGTTGTGCTGCTGGTGGTTCTTTCATGGCTGTCAATTTACTTCATCCGGCGTGATAAAAGATTTCCGGCCTTTTCGGCATTAGCCCTATTGCTTGTAATAATTGGCTATTCAACATATATGTTCGTACTCATCAGATCCGGTTTAGATCCGTTTCTTGACGAGAACGATCCTGAGACCTGGAGTGGTTTACTGGCATATCTAAACCGAGAGCAATATGGCTCTGAAAGCCTGTTTGCAACCATGTTTGAAAGAAAAGCTCCATTCTGGTCTTATCAGATCAATAAAATGTATGTCCGCTATTTTAACTGGCAATTCGTAGCAACCCAAACCAAGAACTTTTATGCCATTCCGCTACTGCTGGGCTTATTGGGTGCAGTACACCACTTTTACAAAGAGAAAAAGGGTGCTCTTGCAATCAGCTTCCTTTTCTTTATGACCGGTCTGGCAATTATTCTATATGTCAACCAGGATGATCCTCAACCTCGCGAACGGGATTATTCCTATGTCGGATCTTTTTATGCTTTCGCAATCTGGATAGGTATTGGTGTAACGACAATAATTGAACTTGTACATGACTCATTCAGGAAGATAAAATTAAATGTTCTTGCTTCGACAGTAACATTAATCTGTATACTGATTGTTCCTGCCCAGTTGTGGTTTAAAAACTATCAGGAACATGACAGAAGCGGTAATTATGTTGCTTGGGATTACTCATATAACCTGCTTGAATCATGTGAACCCAATGCTATCCTCTACACCAATGGAGATAATGATACATTTCCGTTGTGGTATTTACAGGTTGTTGAGGGAGTTCGAACCGATGTTCGCGTTGCAAACCTGAGTTTGTTGAATACGGGTTGGTTTATCCAGCAGATCCGTGATAAGGAGCCCAAAGTTCCAATGCCGGCATCAGTCACAGACAGTTATTTGAGAAATGTTGTCGAATCACGAGATGTAAGTGGTCTGATGGATAGACATTGGCAGAAAGTCAGACGTGTCTCTGTAAATGGTCCCACTCCGGATTCTCCAAAATTGGTCTGGGACGTGCCAGCAACTCTGTCTTATCCCGTAGGAGCCGGTGGTCAAATGGAACATTTCCTAAAGGTTCAGGATAAGATGATTCTGAACACAATTGCCACAAACAACTGGAAGAGGCCAATTTATTTTGCGGTTACGGTATCGGATGCAAACTTGCTGGGCTTAAGGAATATTCGTGATCTCAACAAGAACTACCTCTCTATGGAAGGATTGGCTTTCAGACTCTATCCCACTCCGGTTCCGCTCATAAATAGTAGCAAAATTGAAGAGAATATGTTTCAGAAGTACCGGTATCGTGGTATTAATGATCCGGAAGTATACTTTAATGGTAACATCCAGAAACTTCTTGGTAATTATCGGCAGGGATTGATCCAGCTTACATTCCAGTATATGCAGGAGGTTGAAGAAAAAGACGACAGCAGTTTTGTCGAAGCCACGAGTCTCGCCAGAGCCGATATGCCTCTTGAACAAAGGCTTGAGATTGTCAATTCACTTTCATCATACGAGAAAGCTCTGACCGCTCTCGAGTTCATGGAATATCAGATTCCGGAGGAAATTATCCCTATAAAAATGGATATTATCTCAATCCAAATAGGTCGGCTGTATGCGATTGTTGGAAGGCCTGAGGAGATGAAAAAACGACTTGACTTATTGACAAAAGAGATTAATTTCTCAATTCAGAAAGCGTATGAGTACGGGAGAATTTACCTTTCTGAAGCTGCCGATCCTATAGGGGCAAAGCGGATGTTCGATTTCTGTATCGATCAGAACGATAATATCGAAAATTATCAACAAATCGCTTATACCTGGCTTCAAATGAGCAATGATGATTCTTATCCTGCAGAAATATTCCAAAAATTCCTGAATAAACACAACGACCGTCAATCAAAGGTTAGAGTAGCCTCACACGCGTTTAAAATGGGTCTGTATGAGTTGGCGTTCAGTATCTACGAGCCGATGTGGCTTGCAGATCCGGGTGATAAGGTTGCCGTAAATGGTCTCATTGAATATTATCAGGTAAAGAGAAATTACGAAAGAGCTTTGACACTTGTCAATGACTGGCTCGGAGCGTACCCAACCGATAGTGAGATGGAACTTAAGAAGAATAGGTTAGTTACACTAATGGAAGAGAATATGCAATAGTATGTCTGCCAGCAGGCGTGGTTTGTTAGCTCAATGTATAGATGAAAATCTGCAGGCAGGCTACAACCAAATCTGGAGGGAAGATGAAGACTTTTAATTTATGCACAGTTGCTATTTTGATGTTATTTGTGAGCTGCAGTAAGACTGACATAATCTCTTATGAAATTGGATTAACAGAAGAAGGTATTTATGAAGAGGGTAATAATCCTCTTCTCCTTATTCATGGACCATTACTTTCCGGTCAAACATGGCAAACCTTGAAGAAAGTGCAGAATGAGTCTGCCCTCGACGGTTTACGCTTCATTTATGAGTTTCAAACCAAAAAAGGTATTTTTAATTCAGCCAGACTCCTCTCCACCGAACTCGCAAAAGCACACGAGCAGTATGGTGACTTCGAAATTAATATAGTAACTCACAGCTATGGTGTTCTCGTGGCAATGGCTTATATCGGTGATACAACCCTGTACCATAATGATGTGGAACGACTGTTGGCAGTTGCTCCCCCTTTAAATGGATCACCCCTGGTTGAATCGGAAAACACAACCGAACTTTTACGTTTAGCCGAAGAGGGTGTTCTGACCGACTTGGAAATTGCGAACTCCCTGATATTCGCTGAGACACTTGGCGAGCATTCCGATTTCTTAAGCCGGGATAATGAAGCTCTGAATGACCTTTATGAATCATTCAAGAATATTGCAATGAATAAACAATTTGGAGGCAACTCTGAGACTAACATTGAAATAGAAGTGATCAGAGGAAATAAACCCTTCTTCGATATTAATTCGATAGCAGGCATTAAAACGGATTCGCCTTTAGCAGCATTAGGTGAGTTAATGGATGGTGCCGGGGACGGACTTATGGACATCGATCTTAATCGTAAGGGTAGAAAAATAAGCCTCTTGGCAATGGAACCTCTCCCATACAATCACCTTGAAATAATCAACCAGAAGAGTATTTGTAAAAAGATAACTGAGTTTTTAGATATTCCGAAACAATATTCGGTTTCAATGGTTGATAATCCTTCAATGGTAGATTACTACAAAGAATCAGACTATGAGATCAAGGTGCATAATTGGCGAAACGAAAACACGGATCTTTTGCATGATTATAATAAGGATATGCTTAACTCGATGGAACAGGATGCAATCCTGTTCACAAATGGTGATTATGATACATATTATGGATTAGATTTGCAGCATAAGGAAGGTTTCCGGGAAGACATAACTATCATCAATTTGAGTTTGTTGAATACTGCCAAATTCATTAAAGTGCTAAAGTCCAGGATTCCTTTACCGGACAAGGTCACAGATCATTACATTGAAGAAGTGTTAGCGCCAAAAGATGAACAGAACCTCAAAGAACGGAGGTGGACCGATGTGCAAAAAGTCTCTGTTAATGGACCGACACCGGATTCTCCAAAGCTGGTCTGGGATGTAAAGGCAACATTATCATATCCAACTGGTGCTGAAGGGGAAACTGAACATTACCTACGTGTTCAGGATATGATGATTCTGAATATCCTTGAAGCAAATAACTGGGAACGTCCGATCTATTTCGCGGTTACCGTTTCCGATGCTAACCTGCTTGGATTAAGGGATGTTCGCGATCTTAGCAAGAATTATCTCTCAATGGAAGGACTTGTATTCAGACTATATCCAACATCTATGCCGCTAATTAACGCAAGGATGATTGAAGAGAACATGTTTAAACGCTACCAATATTGCAATGCAAAGGATCCGGGAACAATCTTAACTAAAAACAATCTTAAACTGCTGGGGAATTATCGCCAGGGATTGCTACAACTTGCATTCCAATACATGCAGGAAGCTTCAGAAGAAGGTGACAGCAGCCTTGCAAGAGCGGATCTGGATATGAATCAGAGGATCACGATCTTTAATTCTCTTTCAAAGTATGAAAAAGCTCTGACTGCACTTGAATTTATGGATTATCAGATCCCGGAGGAGCTTGTACCGATTAGGATAGATTTGATCACCTTACAGATCGGTCGATTATATGCGATGCTTGGTAAACCCGATGAGTTTATAACACGACTGGATAATATAACCAAAAACATGGGTATGTCAGTTCAGAAAGCTTATGAGTATGGTATTTATTACCTGACTGAAGCTGAGGATATGACAGGTGCCAGACGGATGTTCGACCATTGCCTTGAAAATGTTGATGATATTGAATATTATCAACAAATCACTTACTACTGGCTTCAATTGAGTCAAGATAAGACCTATCCTGCTGAAGTGTTGAGGAAATTTCTGGAGCAGCATAACGACCGACAATCTAAGATTAGTATTGCATCTCACGCTTTATCAATAGGTCTTGGCGATTTTGCATTTACAATATACGAACATATGCGACTCACGGATCCGGGTGATAAGGTTGCAGTAGATGGTTTGATTGAGTACTATGAATTGCAGGGAAATTTTAAACGGGCAATGATGCTCGTCAATGATTGGCTTGTTAATTATCCTTCCGATAGTGAGATGGAAAGGAAAAAGAACGACCTGACTGCTTCGATGGAGAAAGAATCACAGTAGCGCAGGCGTCTCCGCCTGCCTGAGTAATCCACACGCACAGAGGCGTGTGCTACTTACATTGTTTAAACATAGGCATAGAAATTGCTAACGGTTAGCGTAATAATTCCTCATGCTGGAGGAAAAGAGATATTAAGAGAGTGCTTGATCTCTCTTCAATCGTCCATTGGTGTGGATCTGGAGACAATAATTGTTAACAATGGTCCAATTGATGACGTTGACGAAAAGACTCTGAGTATTCTTGAAAATGTGCAATTATTGCGTTATGAGTGCAATTTAGGATTTGCTGCTGCATGCAATAGAGGTGTCGAATCTGCTAAGGGAGAATATATATTCCTCCTTAATAATGATGCTGTTGTTGATGAAAATACTATTCGAATATTATCAGAGCGAATGGCATCCGACAAAACCATTGCAGCTTGCCAACCGAAGATACTTTCCTTAATTAAGGATGGCTTTTTCGACTATTCTTCAGCTTCCGGAGGTGAAATGGATGTGTTTGGCTTTCCATTTGCTCGCGGGCGGGTATTTGACACACTGGAGAAGGATCTCGGTCAGTATGATGATGAGCTTGAGGTGTTCTGGGGTGCAGGTGCAGCATTAGCGGTTCGTCGGGATGTATATTTAGAATCCGGCGGTCTGGATGAGAAGTTTTTCGCTCACATGGAAGAAATTGACATGTTGTGGCGGATCCGACTGATGGGATACAAAATACTTGCATTTCCAGAGGCTTTAGCCTGGCATCAAGGTGCAGTGACGATCCGTAGTGATTCCTTTATGAAGGCTTATCTCAATCAGAGAAACAGTCTCGCAACGATATTTAGAAATTATAGTTTTCCCGTTTTGTTAAGGAAATTTCCAATTCGGGGAGTTCTTGACGTTGCATTACTTGTTTTCTCGATTATAAAGTTAGATTTTGTAAGATTAAGAGCAGTATTGCTGTCTTGGTTTTGGTTCTGGGCTAATTTGCCTTATCTTATTAAAACCAGACATCAAGCTCAAAAACTTAGAAAGATATCAGATCACCAGGTTTTAAAACATCTCTACCCGAGTTCTGTCGCATGGCAGTACTTTGTTAAGAAACGTCGTACCTGGAAAGAGCTGACACTCACAAGAACTGAAAATGACCCCTGCTGACTACGTAAACAAACATTGAGCAGGGAACAAATTATAGAAACCTACATGGAGGCATCAACCATGCGTAATTTGGTTGGGGTATTGGCAATTGTTTTAACGCTGCTTCTTATTACTGCTGGCAGTACCCAGGCAGGTGAAAACTTAGAAATGAAGAAGTACGGCATTGAGTTTCAATTAGGCGGAGGATTTTACGCAATGCAGGATGTGAATGATTTTATTCCTCATCCTGATTTTATTAATCCTTCAATTATGGGTGCAGATGAAAAGACGATTCATATTGGTACACAAATGGGAATCGGTTTTTCATTCCGCTCACAAGAAAACTTCGGATGGTTGTTTGGCTTCAATTCTCTTGCAGCTGGCGTACCGGTAGTTCTGAAAGAAAAATACCGCACTAATGCTTTCTTCCCGGGTGGCATGGGCGCCGAAAGCTGGGCAGAGCAGACAGTATCCGGTTGGGAACTTTATGTAACTCCAACATGGTATTTCAATTGGAAAGATCTTGATCTCAATTTCCAGATTGGTCCGGCAATTTATAATGCAACTCTTGATCGATCCATTTCAATAATCAATTCAGCAGATGGCGGAGCTAATCCTTCAGGCAGCTTTGATGATGCGAAAGGTACTGCACTTGGAGTAGTAATAGCCGGTGGTTTAGAGCTTCCTCTTTCAGAGACTTATTTCCTGAACATCAAATTAGGTGGACGGCTTGCTACCGTTGGGGAACTTATTTATGAAAATAACCAGGGAATAGAAGAATCAGTTTATAAGAACAGTGCGAGTAATTCAACATTAGCCGCTGATTTCTCTGGTGCGTTCTTGACACTTGGTATACGTACATATTTTGTGCCTTCTTCTGACTGGCGTACACCTGGAAAGTAAATTATAAATTTTGCAGGACTTCTGGAAAGAAGTATTCTGCCCAATCTGTCCGCAGGATACCGGATCAAAGCCGTTCTTAAACTGTGGTGATAGATTCAACGAACCACAATCCCTGAACTACCAACTACATCGATGTTCAGGATGTGGGCTAATTTACTTGAATCCGCGACCTTCGCAGACAGATATGAAATCGGCATATCAGGAGGAAGGATACGATCCTTTCCTGTCTCTGGATAAGCCAAAAGGAATCTTTGACCGTGCGTACCGCATTGCGCGGAAATATGCCCTCTCATGGAAAAAGCGTCTGGTCAGCAAAATAGTTGAACCAAATGCAGTTATCCTCGATGGGGGTTGCAGCACGGGGGAATTCCTTGCAGTATTAAAAGATCAATACGTCGTTGAAGGATTTGAGCCCGAACCGGAAGCCGCAAAGTGGGCGCGCAATCGGTTCGGGCTTACTGTTCATACCGGAGATCTGGGATCAGTCTCCTTTAAAAATGATCAATTTGATTTGATCACACTATGGCATGTTCTTGAACACATTCCCGACCTGACTCGGGATATAAACCGATTACACGACATGCTGCGTCCTGGGGGAAAGCTGCTCATAGCAATCCCCAACATCAGTTCTTTCGATGCAAAGATATATAAGGAAAACTGGGTTGCTTTAGATGCACCTCGACATCTCTGGCACTTTACCTTAGGAACAATGTCTTCGCTGGCTGAATCTACCGGCTTCAAGTTGATCAGTACAGGAATGCTCCCTTTAGATACGATTTATAACATACTCCTGAGTGAACAACTATCAATAACCACCGGTGGAAAATTTCAATTATTTAAGGCTGTATTCAGATTTCCATTTACACTAATGAGTTCTATGTTGTTTGGACTCTTTTCGGGAAATCATTCCAGCAGGTTTTATATCCTTGAGAAAGAATAAAAAATACATCATTTCTCTTTTCTGTTTGGTGCTGATAACAATCCTGATTTCGTGCAATACAAAGCCCGAATCGAAAGGATTGGAAGGATCAATTCTATTTGTTGTTGATGAATTGGATCGTCCAATCGTTAAGGCACAGCTTGAGGGAGCATTCGGTGGGATTATCCATACTCCCCAACCTGAAACCCAATTTACGATGTATTGGGAGGACGGAAAATCACTTGCTGAAAAAACCCTCGCACCATTAATAATACTTGCTGCTGATCTTAGTGGAACCGGGCCAACTGCTGAATTGTTAAAGTCAATGTTGACTCCGCAAGTGACAGAGGGAGTTATGAATGGTGAATTTGTCATTTTCAAGCGAGATGATCCCTGGGCTCGACAGCAACTTTTAATAATTCTGGTCGGTCGAAACAAAAGAGAGCTCGGTGCAAATACTCAGAAATGGCTGGACTCGCTGTTCGAATGGTCGTATGAATTTGAGTTGCAGCGAATTGCAGACATGTTGTTCGAAAAGAATGAACAACAAGAACTCTCAAATGAACTGGCGGTTAACTATGGCTTTAATATTCGAATTCAGCATGATTATCTGGTTGCTCAGGAAAATGACAGTTTGAACTATGTTCGTCTTATTAGACATTATCCGGAACGTTGGATTACAATTGCATGGGGAGCAATTACCGATGATGAACTTAAAAATCCAGACTTTATACTGAGTCGAAGGAAAATTATCGGAAACAGCTTTTTAGATCCGGTGATGGTTTACGATGAAAAGTTGTCAACAAAAACATCTTGTATAAATGGAAAACAGGCTGAACTGATAAATGGTCTTTGGGCAACAATTGATCCAACCGGAGGTGGACCATTTTTTTGCTATGGGTATCTTGATACTGATAACAAAAAGTATTTCCTGATTGATGGAGCAGTATTTGCTCCAGGTGAACTAAAAGTACCATATATTTGGCAATTGAATGCAATTGCCAATACATTTAAAGTAATTCATTAACAATATTTACAAAATGAACAAAAACAAAGTAGCATTTCTGATGGGCTCCGAAAGTGATAGGGAGGTTATAGAAGCTTCCAAACGATATTTCGAGTACTTCGGAATTGAGGTTGATTATATTGTTTCATCCGCACATAGAAATCCGGATAAAACCGGAAAACTGGCTGCAGAAGCGCGTACAAATGGTTACTCGGTAATTATTTGCGGTGCCGGGATGGCAGCTCATCTTGCAGGTGTGGTCGCATCTCATACAGATTTGCCAGTAATTGGAGTACCGTTAAAGGGTGGAGTTCTTGACGGCATTGATGCACTTTTATCAACAGTTCAAATGCCTTCCGGAATTCCAGTGGCAACAATGGCCGTTGGTAAAGCCGGAGCAATCAATAGCGCTGTTTATTGCGCGAAAATCCTCAGCCTTCATGATGCGCAGATCACTTCCCGATTATCTGAATTCAAATCGCGCGGCAGCAAACTTTAGGGAAATATCAATGAGGATTCTGATAACCGGATGCAATGGGCTACTCGGACAAAAATTGTTGACGGCTTTTCACAAAACTGACTTCGAATTAATCGGGATGGATCTGGCAGATGAATCAGTTGATGAGAGTTTGTCATTTAATTACATTTCCCAGGACTTAACAATCCATAAACCCACTGTTGACAGAATTCGTGAAGTAGATCCGGACATAGTCATTCACACAGCTGCAATGACGGGAGTTGATGATTGTGAAACTGACAGAGAAAAATGCTGGAAAATAAATGTAACAGCAACCGAATATGTTGTTAAAGCTGCTCGCAGAACCAATGCGAAAGTGATCTTTACTTCAAGTGACTATGTCTTCAATGGTGAAAATGGTCCTTATTCTGAAAATGATCCTGCTGATCCAATCAGTTATTATGGTCGTTCGAAATTAGCAGGTGAAAATGTTGTTATCGGTGGCTTAGTAGATTACGCTATTGTAAGATCGCTTGTATTATACGGATTTGGGAAACATGCAAATGCCAGTTTCCTAACCTGGTTGCTAAAGATGCTGAGAACCGGCAATGAGGTGCGTATAGTGAATGACCAATGGGGTAATACAACGATTGCCGAGGACTTGACAGCAGGAATTATGAGAATCATTGACCTAAGAAAAACAGGTGTATATAATATCGCAGGCAGGGATTTTCTAAGTAGATTTGATTTTGCCTGCAAAGCTGCAGATTATTTTGGACTTGATCCAAAACTGATTTTCCCGATTACTACAGCAGAATTAAACCAATCCGCACCAAGACCGCTGAAATCGGGTCTTTTAATTGATAAAGCCGAAAGTGAATTAGGGATTACTTTTCGAACACTTGAAGATTCTTTTGCGTTATACAGGAGCCAGGAGATCAGAGTTTCCTGATGTCAACAAGAAATTTATTAGTTCCGGATTAATTTAATTCCGGTTGTGTCGAGATCGATATTTCAAGGTAGAGATTCGTGCAGAAATTACTCGTTATTATTCCGACTTTTAATGAAATTGAGAACGTTGAGAATGTTATCCGTAAAGTACTTTCCCAGTCGAAGGAACTGGAAATACTTGTCGTTGATGATAATTCCCCGGATGGGACTGGCGATCTCGTAGAAAACCTCAGCAAAAACGAAAAACGGATCCATCTCCTTCGTCGTGCTGGGAAAATGGGACTGGGTACTGCATATATTGCTGGCTTTAAGTATGCACTGTCAAAGGAATACTCCTGTGTTTTCGAGATGGATGCTGATCTGTCGCATGATCCGGATGAAATCCCGAATTTCATTGAGGCTATCCAAGGTGCAGACCTTGTTATCGGTTCAAGATACATAAACGGAGTTAATGTAGTGAACTGGCCATTGCCCCGCTTGCTGCTCAGTTACTTTGCATCAATGTATACAAGAATAATAACCAGAATGCCGATAAGAGATATTACCGGTGGTTTTAAGTGCTTTCGGCGTGAGGTTCTTGAAGCGATTAATCTTGATGGTGTAAACTCTGGTGGCTATTCTTTTCAGATCGAAATGAACTGGTTAGCCTGGAAAGAGGGATTCAGGATAAAAGAGATACCAATTATATTTGTTGACAGGACTGTTGGACAGTCAAAAATGTCAAAGGAAATTGTTCGTGAAGCCATTCTTATTGTTTGGAAACTCGGTTTCGCAGGTCTTTTCAAACATCGAAAACTAAGGTCTTTCGATGACTGATAATGCAGGAATAGATGTTTCAATTATCATTGTTAATTACAACGTAAAACACTTTGCAGATCAGTGTCTCAAATCGGTATTTGCCTCTCAGGGATCACTTTCAATTGAAATTCTACTCATTGATAATGCTTCTTCTGACGGATCAGTAAAATATCTAAAGGAGCGCTTTCCTCAAGTAGAAATTATTGCCAACACAGAGAATTTAGGTTTCGGTAAGGCTAATAACCTCGGTTTGCAGAAAGCCTCAGGCAGATTCCTATTAGTATTGAATCCGGATACTCTCTTAAGTGAAGATTCACTTACAGAGATGGTGAAATACCTGGAAACGAACTCACAGGTCGGGGCAATTGGTCCAAAAATCTTGACTCGATATGGTAGTTTTGACAAGACTTCAAAACGAGGTCTTCCCACTCCATGGGTTGCTTTTTGTCGAATTTCCGGTTTAGCCAGAATTCTACCAAAAAGCAAGATATTCGGAAAATATGATTTGCTTTATCTCGATCAAGATAAACCTGCAGTTGTTGAGTCACTTGCCGGTAGTTGCATGATGGTAAGAGCTGAAACTTACCGGAGTGTTGGAGGATTTGATGAAGATTTTTTTATGTACGGTGAAGATATTGATTGGTCATACAGGATTTCTTTAGACGGATGGGAAGTACATTATGCTCCTGTTACAAGGATTGTACACTTCCGAGGGGAATCAACCAAAAGGAGTTCTATTGATGCTGATAAGGCTTTTTACGGAGCAATGCATTTATTCGCAGATAAACACTTTCGAAATCAACATAGCTGGCTCTCGCATAAGTTGATAGATTTCGGTATAATCCTGGCTTATGCAGCGTCAAAAATTAACAGTGTCTATAGAAAAGTAGTGTGGCCTTTCATTGACTGGATCGGATATTTTGGAATTCTTGCTTCTGCAAGATGGGTGAGATCCTTGGACATTTGTGTTTCCTTAGGTATGTCACACTGGGGTAATTTTGATTTAACACCACTCATTGCAGTTGCTCTTTCCGTCCAATCCGCCGTATGGGTGGTATCATTTTCGGGATTAGGAATTTATGGGAAAAAACGGGGAAATACCAAAGCGCTTTTCTGGGGACTTCTGGTCGGTTTCCTGATAAACAGCAGTCTTACTTATTTCTTTAAGCAATTTGCATATTCCAGATTTGTAACTTTATACGGTTTGATCTTTGGAGGATTATTCGTTTGGGGTTGGAGGGCAATATTACAAACTCTTTCAAAAACAAATTACTGGCAATCCTTTCTAAAGCGTCGTACATTAATAGTTGGAGCAGGTGAAACCGGGCGTAAAGTACTTGAAAAAATCAGAAATGAAAAAAATCTGCCCTATTTACCGGTGGGATTCATTGATCCTCAAGATGATTTAATTGGCAGTTTAATTAATGATCTGCCGGTTATTGGTGGTGAAGAAGACCTTATCCTTCTCTCAAAAGAGGAGAAGATTGAGGAAATACTTTTTGCTCATGATATACTTGACTATGATCATTTATTGAATCTGGTGAGTAAAATTGGAGCCTTGAAAGACTTGAATTTTAAGCTGATCACTCCGGACATGGTAGCAAGATCAGACGACAAGATCCCTTTGTTGTCTGTCGAATACTTAGCCCCTCGCGGTGTCAGTAAGTCTCTACGTAGATTTTCAGACTACGTGGCAAATAAGTGAAGATATCTCCCGTTATGGAGTAAGCATGAAACAATACACACTTGATTTCGAAAAACCTATTCGTGAACTCGAATTGAAGATTAACGAACTTGAAGAGTTTGCTAAGGAAGGCAAAATAGGTTTAGATGGCGAGATTGAGAGATTACGCCAAAAAGCTGAAAAACAGAAAAAAGATATCTATTCAAAGTTGAATAGATGGCAGCATGTTCAACTTGCCCGCCATCCCAATCGACCCTATGCTCAGGACTACATAGACCTGATATTTGAAAGCTTTGAAGAACTTCACGGAGATCGAAATTTCAGGGATGACAAAGCGATTATTGCCGGACTTGGAAAGATGAAGAAAGTAGCTGCAGAGTCATCTTCGCAAAACTCTGGTTCGGATCTAAGAGTAGCGGTAATAGCCCAACAAAAGGGTCGGGGAACTAAAGATAATCTGAAGAGAAATTTTGCGATGCCCCATCCAGAAGGCTATAGGAAAGCTCTTAGAGTTATGCATCTTGCAGAGAAATTTAACCTCCCAATCCTGACGCTAATTGATACTCCCGGTGCATATCCGGGGCTGGGAGCTGAGGAACGCGGGCAGGCCGCTGCAATCGCCGAAAATCTATTTGCAATGGCTCAATTATCTGTTCCGCTTGTAGCGGTTATTATTGGTGAAGGAGGTTCAGGTGGAGCGCTGGCTCTCGGTGTTGCAGATCGAGTTTTTATGCTTGAGCATTCGGTATACTCGGTAATCACGCCTGAGGGATGTGCTTCGATTCTCTACAGGGACGCTGCTTTCGCGGAAACTGCTGCGGAAGCTATGAAATTGACCTCCACGGATTTACTGAAATTCCGAGTTATCGATAAGGTGATTAAGGAACCAATAGGTGGAGCTCACACTGATGTTGAATCTGTTGCGAAAGACATAAGGGCAGTTGTTACAAAGGCTTTTATCGAGTTGCAGGAAATGGAAGGCGAAGACAGAATTCAGACGAGGATTGAAAAATATTCCGAGATGGGACGCTGGAATGAAGACTGAAACCGGGCTTGTCCACACCATACAATTACGTGTGAGATATTCTGAGGTTGACAGTCTGGGAATTGTCTACCATGTTAATCACCTGAACTATTTTGAATTAGCTCGATCGGCTTGGATCCGGGAAAAATGGAAATCATACAAGGAAATAGAGGAATCGGGATTCGGATTTGTAGTTACAAATGCTCAAATAAAGTACATCTCTCCTATTTACTATGATGATGAGATAGAAGTTTCAGCTTTACTTTCCAAGACCGGCAGCAGTCGGATCATATTTGAATATAAGATCAGACGAAAAGCAGACCAGTTGGATTTATGTAAGGGTATTACAGAACTCTGTTATATAAATAGTCAAAGAAAACCCGTCAGGCTTCCCGGACATTTGAGAGATAATGTGGAATAATTCCTCAATCTTATTTCTTAACAAACGTATCACTTTTAGATGTGATTAGTTTTTTGGAGTCCTGAAAACACTTGACATCTTCCTGAAAGAAGGGTATATTTGTTTAATACGTTAAAGATAGAGCACACGTTCTGCTCTCTTCTTCTAAAACAAACATGGAGTGTGACATACGATAATTGTTAGGGTTTTCTGGATAGTACAACTTTGATTTGCCAGATGACCCGAAGCTCTATTTATTCCGGGCATCTGCTCGGTTTTTGCTTTTAAACCCTTTTAGAATAAAGGAATTCATACGTATGTCAGTCTCAGCAGCAATCAGCAACATTGTTTCTGGAAAAGGAAATGCACTATCTGTTTTTTGTTTGATAGTACTTTTCCTGGTTTCAGCACCACCTCTGTTCGCCTCTGATATACCAATCCAACTTGCAGAAAACGTTATTACCGATGAGCGTGGAATTACATTTTCCTATCATCCGGAAATCTCTGTAGAACAGTCTACCGATGAAACAATTCGTTTTAGTGTTGTGGGTGGGGATATCCTGCAAGAACCCGGTTTACCGGAAATTCCCGCTGTTGTTTTTACAGTCGCAATACCCCCGGACGCCTCTCCAACCGTTAGACTTATCTCTCGGGAATCCGGAGAAGTATTAAAGGGTCGGTTTCCAACTTTCAGCAGTACAAACATTGAAAATCCCATTAGAGATGAGTTGATTCAAAACAGGTTTTCAGACATAAATGCATTTAGGGGAAAAACAATCGGCAAAACAGAACTGAGCTCTATAGGTGGAGTGCGAGTGGTTAGAGTTATGGTTTTTCCAGTAATTGAGTCGAACAATTCGTCTTATATTGATATTGCTAAATCGATAGACATTCGTGTTGATTTTAATAGAAAAAACGGATATAAAAGCAGTTCCTCTAAGATAGGAAGGGCTAAACCGAATAGATTGGTGGAACTTGTAGTTTTAAACCCTGATCAGGCAGGTGATTGGGAACGTATAATCAATTCGAATTTTAAAGAACCAAATTGGCCTCAGGGTTTTCTCTATAAATTTGAGATAACAGAAGAAAACATCTATATGATGACCTATTCAGATCTTGTCAGCAAAGGTGTTGAACTACCTGAAAGCGGTTTACCATCAGCTCAAATCAGACTATATGGTAACGGTGGATTTGTGCTACCTGAAAACACATCAACAGAAGTCTCAGTTGGTCTTGATGAATGTGCAATTTATGTTATGGATGGAGACGATGGGCGATTTGAATCGGGTGATTGGTTGGTTTTTTATGGTCGGGGAGCAGGTGGCTGGATAACAGATGACGAATCTGATTGGCGTTACCAAACTCATCCCTATTCCACCGAAAACTTCTATTGGCTGAATATTGATCCTTCGGGGGGCGGTTTACGGATGCCAGCTCTTGGTGGTGACTTACAACCAGATACAACAGTTCAAAATGCCCCAACGCGAGTTCATCACGAACCTGAAAGATTCATTTATGGTCGAAGCAGTTTCATTGGTGGAGGTTTATTATGGTATTCCTACACCTTTGATGGTCCCTCACGGTTATCATACCCTATAAATATGATATCCCCCGATACCAGTCAATCCGCACGTGCAAAACTAAGATTGGTTAATGCACACATTGGCACTTCGGGATCCACATCGCCATTGATTGAATTCAGCTTTAATACTAATCTAATAGGCAGTTTCTTCCCAATTGTTCACACCAGAATCGAGAGTAGTGTTGAGGATTTCACTATTGATGGAAACTTGTTACGACACGGATTTAATTCGGTGGAATTTGCACAATCCCGTTCCAATGCAAAAGCGATGTTTGACTGGCTCGAAATCAAGTACAATGCAAAACTCTCCGGAACCAAAGCATTCGAATCAATCAATTTTACCGGGAATGTGGAATATCAGACCTCCAACCAAACTGATCCCTGGGTGTTTGATATTTCTGATCATAATAATGTAAGGCTAAATCGCTCTTCCGAATTCGTAGTCTCTCAGACTTCATCTGATGTTCAGAGATTCTTCCTTTCTTCAGCAGCTGGATTTGCGAGGATTCAATCAACGTTCAGAGAGTATTTCCCTCCTGAATCGGATATCAATGATCTTTGGTCAACTACTAACGAAGCTGATATAATTCTCATAACACCGGATGGTTACTGGGATGTATTGGAGCAGATGATAGAGCATTATGAAAGACTGGATCCTCCGTTGCGTGCTGCTCGCGTTCGCCTATCTGAAATTTACAACCGTTTCGGGGGTGGATTGGACGATCCAATTGCAATCAGAAATATGTTGATGTACTCCTACGATAAACCATGGTTGGTATCTCCGGATTATGTAATGTTCTGTGGGGATGGGGATTTCAATTATCGCAATATTGACAGACCTGAAATTGAGAACTTTGTACCTCCTTACGAATCGAAGAGTACAGCATACTGCACCGATGACTGGTTTGTGGATTTCGATCAAGGCACTTCCGGTTCGGTTATCCCTCAAATTCCTAACGGCAGACTGACTGCAAATAATGTCTACGAACTGCAGGTAATGATTGATAAAATTATCTCGTATACTGAAGATCCCGAGTTTGGTTCGTGGCGCAATAATATGACACTCGTTGCAGACGATGAGTTTGGTGAAAACTCTGTTAGAGAAAGAAGCCATGTAACAGTTCAGGAGGAAATAAGTAAATTTTTCTTGCCGCCATCAAGTGAAAAAACAAAAATTTACCTTACTGAATATGAGAGAGGTATTGGCAGGGAGAAACTCCAGGCTGCCGATGATCTGATGGAGACAATTAACAGTGGTACGGTATTGGTGACCTACATGGGGCATGGCAATCCGACCTTATGGGCTCACGAGCATGTCTTTACACAGTCTCGAGATTTGGCTCGCATCGAGCGGTCCAGACGACTACCGCTGTTTATCGCGTTTACATGTGATTGGGGGTATTGGGATAATCCGCAAACACAATCATTCCCTGAACAATTATTCGCCCTCTCAGGTAGGGGTGCTATTGGAACAATTGCATCAACCCGCTTGACTTACTCCAACTCCAATTCCGCATTGGCTCGAGAATTTTTCAGAGGTTTATTCGGTGATACTCACATCACTGTGGGAGAGGCATTAGCATTTGCAAAACATCGGGCAGTGTTCAATTTAGGGCCAACTTATCATCTGTTTGGTGATCCCTCTCTATACCTTGCTAATCCAAGACAAACTGGTGAATTTAATCAGGTTGATCCTTATCCCTTGACCCCTCTCGCCAAATCATCTTTAGGTGGACAAGTTGAAGATAATGATGGTAGTTTAGTGTCGGATTTTTCTGGAGAACTTGAATTCCACATTGAGGATTCCGGAATTAACCGGGTACACCTGATAAGGTGGTATGACAACAATGGTATTCTTCATGAAGATCCTCTACCCTATTATTTGCCGGGGACAAAGATCTATCGAGGACTTTACAGTATTGAGAATGGTAAGTTTGAAGGGAACTTTGTAATACCTATAGACGTATCACTTGGCAGTTCATTGGGACGGATATCCGGATATTATCATAATGGGATGACTGATGGTTGTTTCGTAATGGATTCTGTTGCTTTTGCCGAACATGCAGCAGTGGCGATTGATACATTGGCTCCGGAAATAAACGTCTTTTTTAATCATCGTGGATATCGATCCGGTGATAAGATTGGTCAGGAGCCGCTTTTGATTGTAGATTTAATAGATGATTCCGGATTGAACCTTACCGGGAGGATGGGACACGGTATCAGCATTAGTATAGATGGTGACCGTCCGATTAGCCTGACAGGTGAATTTAAG
Source organism: uncultured bacterium (assembly GCA_964387885.1). Taxonomy (GTDB): domain Bacteria; phylum Electryoneota; class AABM5-125-24; order Hatepunaeales; family Hatepunaeaceae; genus JABGPL01. The sequence goes on from CAYLYZ010000022.1 coordinate 30,137, forward strand.
TATCATCTTGATAGTTACGTTTCAGGGAGTTTGGAGAAACAAATAGGACCCATCTCTTCTGGTTATCATACAGCTGAGATCGTTGCCTGGGACAGCTTTAATAACTTTGCGGTAAAGGAAATTGAGCTTGAAGTTGTTGGTGACGGAGATGGGATCAGGATAGAGAGGGTATTGAATTGGCCAAATCCATTCAATAAAACAACAAAACTAACCTTTGAGGTTAACAAACCAGTTGATTTTGATATTCAGGTATTCACCGTTGGAGGTAGAAATATCTGGTCAAAAAGTGGAAATATGAATCAACCCGGATTAATGACCGATATTGAATGGGATGGTCGCGATTATGCGGGTGATTTAGTTGGAAATGGAGTTTATCTTTACAAGGTTACTGCTTTTGACGAGGATGGAGGAAAATCCGAAGGTCTGGGCAGAATTGCATTCGTTAGATAAAATTAGATTTTAATAGAAGTGAACTTTGGGAAAATAACTATGCGAAAAAAACGGCTGCTTAGCACAACAATAATAATATTGTTATTAGCAATCGGCATCTTTGCGGGTTTAAACACGGCTCAAGCCGGAGTGGCTGAAGCCACAGCCATATTTCTACAAATATCTCCGGGAGCACGAGCAGGAGGTATGGGAGAGGCATTTGTAGCTGTTGCTGATGATGCCACGGCAACCTGGTGGAATCCGGCAGGGCTTGCATATCTTACCGAGCAGGAACTGACCTTTATGCACGTTAACTGGTTACCTCAATTCAGGTTGGATGACCTCTACTACGATTTCATTTCCTATGTAAATACAGTTGAAGACTGGGGAACGGTTGGAATGAATGTAGTATTTCTCAACCTGGGTGAAACCGAACGCCGCGATGAATTGAACACCTATCTTGGCACTTTTCGGACATTTGAAACGGCAATAACAGCATCTTACGGCTCGAATGTATCAGATAATATGGCACTTGGACTGAATGTTAAATTCATCTACAGTCATCTTGCCGATCAAGGTACAGGTCAGGAGAAGGGTTCTGGAGTCGCAACCGATTTTGCGCTTGATATTGGTATGCTATATGACACAACTGATCCGCTCTTAAGGAAAAACATAACCTTTGGCGCAAACCTGTCAAATCTCGGTCCAAAGATGTCCTATATTGACCGGGCGCAAGCTGATCCCATTCCAACCAATCTGAAATTTGGATTTGCATGGGATCTGATAGATGATTCGTTTAATAAGCTGACTCTCGCTTATGAGATGAATAAACTGCTGGTTCGCAAACACTCCAATGGTGAGACTGATCCATTCTACATTGCCCTTGCAACATCATGGATGGATGTGCCATTCTGGCAGGATCTGATTTATAATATGGGAATTGAGTATTGGTACAGCGATCTTGTCGCTCTCCGCGCGGGATATTGGAATGATGACATCGGTAAAGTGAAGCCGTTAACTTATGGCGCGTCATTCAAAGTTTCGACATACAGGTTTGATTTCAGTTATGTCTCTGCCGGAAAAGGACATCCACTGACGGACACAATGCGATTATCGCTAACAATCGGCCTTTAGGGGTAACCTCATTTGAGAGTACAAATTTCAGTACTTATATGCCTGATCATTCTCGGTGCTTTCAGTTCAGATTTGAACGCAGAGGATTACAAAGGAACGAACGTTCGGTCTTCGAAAATCAGTATTTCGAACCTGAAGCCTGCGAGGTTACCTGTTACACAAACGTTGAATTCCGAAACACGCCGAGTCGGTACATTTGAGATATTAGCCCTCCGAGTTGAGTTTATAGAGGACACACTCTCAACAACAACAGGGAACGGAAGGTTTGAGTATGAGGAAGTTGATAGCGCCTATTTCGATCCACCACCTCATGATAAAGAGTATTTCCACGATTACCTGACATTTCTCGATTTTTACTGGGGAAAGATGTCTTCAGATTCGATTAATATCAATTGGAATATTCTGCCTGAAGGTAACCAGGATGCTTTTGAACTGCCAAAGAAAATGTGGCAATATAACCATAACTTTTCTGATGAGCAACTTGACTTCGGATTAGCTCAGCTTTTCAGTGATGCGGTTTTGGCTGCAGACGATCAGTCCGTCTCTCCCATTAACTGGGATGACTATGATCTCGTTATGGTCTTTCATGCAGGTGCCGGTGCTGAGTTTGATCTCGGCTTCACCTCTACTCCACATGACATTCCATCTGCATGGATGATCGCTGAAGATCTCGATACTCTTGGATATTCGGGTGGAGTTCCGGTTAAAATAGGTAGTCCTGTTCCCGGCGGAATAATCCTTCCCGAAACCGAAACTCACGAAGGTGTTCAGATTTCAATGACCGGTGTGATCTGCTCAATGTTCGGTCATTGGCTTGGTTTACCTCCTTTATATGACAACGATATCGAACCGGATGGAACTGCCGGAAATCCTGTCGTCGGAAAATGGAGTTTGATGGATCGGGGATTTGGTAACTTCTACGGATCAATTCCAGGGCAACTTGACGCATGGTCGAGAATATACATGGGATGGCTTGAACCGGTAGATATTACTCCGGGTGAACATACTATCGCACCCCTCGGATTTGATTCTCCGGGAATCCCCCAAGCATTTAAAATCCCCGTTAGCGATACCGAGTACTTCCTCCTTTCCTGTCGAAATCGTGATCCTGAACTTGATACGCTTGCCATAGCATATGACCGTAATGGTCATTGGATGAAATACCTCGAAGATTATTCGGTGGAAGTAGATCCACGTGGATTCAGAGTTCCCGTAAGGGTGGACAACCTTGATTTTGACACTCCGGGTTCTGGCATTCTGATTTGGCATGTTGACGATGCGTTATTACCTCTAATCAAAGAAAGGCGCTTTAACAGTGTCAATAACTTACGAGGCCTTGATCTTGAAGAGGCGGACGGAGCTCAGGACATTGGGAGAAATTATCCGTTCCTGACTCCGGGGTATGGAACGGATTATGGGATTATGGCTGATGCATGGTACGGAGATAATCAATACCATATTGATGCAAATGATGGCAGACTTGTCATTTTTGATGAGGAATCCTACCCGAGGAGTGATGCGAACTCAGGATCACCAACAAATATCAGGATTGACAATTTCTCTGATATTGATACGGAAATGAGTTTCAGATATTCACGAAACGACCAGATGTTTTCCGAAAAGACCTACATGTGTGGCGCAAATGCCTTTGGTGTTGGCAATTTTGATATGACTCCCGAAGATGATGAAATTGTAATATTCGGAGACTCATCGGTTAATTTCTTTGGGAGTATGGAGAGGATGTTTAGTTCCCCCCAGAATAGAACAATTTATCACCCAGTTTTCCCAACACCGATAATACAAAATCTAAATGAACATCCGGCAGATGAAATTATTTATGCATCAATGGTAGATTCAAAACCGGATTTGTTCGTTCTCATTTCAGAAAGTTCAAGAATGATGATTGATAATTATTATCAATACATTGATATACCTGATCCAGAGTACCCTGATTTGAATGAGTTTTCAAGGTTTCTGATGGCAATGTCTGGTTCAAAGGATTCTAATCCGAGACTGATATCCGTTACAGTTCATGAGTCTGCTGAGCCATTCACATATCATGCTTCTAAGATTAACATCTGGGATGCAGATCTTATTGATAAAGATTTTTTCGTACTTGAAGCAGATTATACTCTTGATAATGTTAAGATTATCTCAATGCATCGCCTTGGTTTGCCTGATTCTGACAGGATGCTTCTGGTCTCTGAAAACGGGAAAGTTTTCGATCTTCGCGGATCAACACTTGAAGAAAGGGGTACGATTGATGGAATCGAGGGTTATAAGCTGAATTCATTTGAACCTTTGGTTGCGGATTTTAATGGAGATGGAAGTCAGGATTTGTTTCTCATTGGGAATTTTTATGGTGATATAATTAATATTATCATTGACGATATCGACACAGATATAAGAGATGTGGAAATATTCGATTCAGAAATAGATCCCGAAAGACTGGTCAATCCGGTTCCTGTTGATGTTGATGATGATGGTTTCTTTGAGATTGTCGGATATGACGGTGGAAATATTCTCGCAATTGAGGTAAATGGAAAAATCGCAGATGGATTTCCGATTAATCGTCTCGGAGATAATGATTTTCCACGCAGATCTGATGAAGGACTGCTAATTGCTGATGCGGATAGATTTTCCGGATGGGATTTCTTTGTTGGTGAGAGTTTCCGTGATCAAACAGCAGAAGAATTTGGTAATCATCAGAATGGTCCTGTGAAAAGTAAAGTCGATGGATTTACACTTCGAAATCAAACGCTGCCCGGCTTTTCTTTTACATCGACTGAATCAAATCCCACCATTCGGTTATGTCAGCTCGATGATGAACCGGATATGGAATTAGTGGTGTTCGGGGGAGAAACAGTTTCAGCGTACGACATACCCTTCCGAGGAGAAATGCAGGATATCTGGTGGGGACAACCGCAGAGAGACAATATTCACTCAAATGCCGTCTGGGAAATACTCGAACAACCTTCGACACCTGATACTGCACCGCTTTTCGTCGAAGGGAAATCCTATAATTGGCCTAATCCAGCACGCGGCTCAACAGCAATTAGATACTCACTTAATTTCCGGGCTGATGTAACAGTTAATATCTACGACATAATGGGTGAACTTGTTGAGACACTTCATGGACAGGGGATCGCAAATTTCCCAAATGAGATCATCTGGGATCTGAATGGTATCCCACGAGGTGGATATTTAGCCGTTTTGAAAGCAAATAGTGTCCTGAAATCGGAAACAACAAAGATTAAAATTGCTGTTTTGAATTGAGAACTGATTTGAAAATACAACAAAAATACATGATTGAAAGGCTCGAATCTTCGACATCATTAATTGTAATAGCAATTCTGATCGGAATTTGTTTCACACAGATAGCTTTTGCACAATTTGCGAATTACAATCACCCTGAATTGAGATGGCAAACCATTGAGGATAAACGTTGTGTAGTTCATTTCCACCAGGGAACCGAAAGAACAGCACGGATTGTCCTTGCAATTGCAGAAGAGATTTATGATCCGATAACTGATCTGTACAATTACCGACCCGATGGCAAGTTTCATTACATAATCCGCGATCATGATGATTACTCAAATGGCGGTGCATATTATTACGACAACAAAATCGAGATCTGGGCAAAACCACTCGATTTTGAACTGAGGGGTTCTCACAATTGGCTCTGGGATGTCGTAACCCACGAGACAGCTCACATGGTGCAGCTTGGGGCGTCCCGCAAAGGACCCCGCTGGATGCCGGGGATTTACTTCCAGCTAATTGACTACGAACCTGAAAAGCGACCGGATGTATTATACGGATTCCCCAACAGAATTGCCAGTTGGCCTGTTGCATTGACCTCAGTTCCAATGTGGTTTGCAGAAGGTACTGCTCAATTTTCAACCCGTGATTTGAAAAAAGACTGGTGGGACAGCCATCGAGATATGAATATCAGGGTTAGAGCACTTGAAGATAATCTGTTGACATACAACCAGATGTGCGTTTTCGGCAAAACTTCTATAGATGCCGAATCTGTTTACAATCATGGATATTCTCTAATAAGATTTATAGCTGATGAATGGGGGGAGACCAAGTTAGAAGCGCTCTCTGATGTCTTAAGTGATCCTCTGACAATATCCTTTAATACCGCAAGCAAGAAAATTCTCGGAATCTCAGAGAAAGAACTTTATCGTAGATGGAAAACCTCGATCACCTCTCATTATCAGGAAAAAACAGAGAAAATTATAGATAATGTGGCTAACGGTGAGTTACTCCATGACGAAGGATTTGCTAACATCTATCCGGAATTCTCCCCGAACGGAAAACGGGTTGCATTCCTTTCAAACAAAGGACAGGATTATCTCTCACTAAGTCGACTCCTCTATTACGATTTTGAAAAAGCAGAAGTTGTAGAATCTGAGGCTCCCGTCAGGGGAGATTTCAGTTGGTCGCCCGACTGCAGGTATATTGCTTATGGTCGAAAACCCGGTCCTGATATACATGGCTCAAAGTACAGTGATATTTTCTTGTGGGACACTGAGAATGAAACCGAGATCCGCCTGACTCGTAATGCGAGACTTGCAGTGCCATCCTACTCACCCGATGGCAAGAGTCTGGTGGCAGTTCATAATACAGATGGAACCTTAAATTTGGTTTTGGTGACATTACCCGACTCAATAGATAATTCAGAAGATCTATCGGATATTGTCGAATGGGAGAAATTGACACATTTCAACGATGGCAGGCAGATATTCCGACCTCAGTTCTCTACAGACGGATCGAAAATATTTGCAGCCATCCTCGACCTTAACTCACGTGATATATACAGCTTTGATCTTGATAATGATGATTGGAGCAATGCCTGGAATCCATTGGTAACCGGTGATGCTGATGACAGGGATGTGACGGTCTCAGCTGATGGAAACCATATTATTTTTGCGAGCGACCGCACTGGAATATTTAATCTGTATACGATGGATTTATACACCGGTAAAATATCAGCTCTTACAAATGTGATCGGTGGGGCATTTATGCCCGATGTCGCATCGGATAACAAGATTACATTTGCGGAATTCACGAACTCTGGTTATCAACTGAAGATATTAGAACAGCCAGGTGCCGTTGAGTCGGAATTGATGTCTTATCTTCAACCGCAGGAACAGGAAAGACCGAATTTGCCAAACCAACCCTTTGCAACAGGGGATGTATCCGAATATTCAACACCGTTCAATAAGTTGTTCTTTCTACCACGAATTGCATGGGATCACGGGAAATTCAAACCGGGATTTTATGCTTACACCGGAGATTTACTTGATAAGTTAACAATGTTCGCCGGTGCAGCTGTAGGAGAAAAGGGTGAGCGAGACTTGTATCTGAATGGTGAGTATTCAGTGCTCTACCCTACCCTGTATCTGGAGGCATTTAATATTGTAAGAAACCAGAGCCAGACTTTCGAAGATCCATTTGTTATCATTGATGAGCGAATTGAAGATGGAGTCGTCGTTCCCGTATTCGGTGAGTATTCGATAGACTACAAATTTGATCTGCTTGAAGTCGACCTCGGTGCAAAAATGCCAATTTTTGAGGATTATGTTATATCGGCATTCTTCAGAAACTCGAAATATCGTGCGGTTCTTGAGTTTGACGATGGTGGAAATTTCGATTATACCTACCACAGAGGCAGTTCGTTCATACTGAGGCTAAACAATGACCTTCGAGGTCTGAATGTTGGCAGGGATATTCATCCGCAGAGTGGTTTTCGAGGTTGGATTGAAACTGCTTATGAAAAGAACAGATTCTTAGACGGTTTTGAAATTGAGGCTGAAAAAGGGACAATTCAGGAAGTATACACGAATAACAACTATCTGCGGATTGAGGCAGATGTTGATTATTACTGGAACTTCTACGAGAGCCTTGTACTAAATCCTCGACTTCTTGGAGGATGGTTATCTGAAGATTCAATTGATCCTTTTTACAATCTGTATGCAGGTGGTTTGATGGGATTGCGCGGTTATCCATTCTACAGTATGGGAGGCACCAAGAAGGCTGCCGGACGGCTGACGATGCGTTTTCCAATTATTACCGGAATTGATAAGAAGTGGGGACCTTTTTATCTCGATCGCATTCATGGTGGATTATTTGCTGAAGCGGGTGATGCCTGGGTTACCGAATTTGATCCGGGAAGTATTAAATCCGATATCGGCGCAGAGCTTCGGATGAAGCTGTTTTCATGGTATGGTTTCCCAACAGATCTACAATTTACGGGAGCCTACGGTCTGAATCGATTCCAAATTGAAGATGATAATGGATTCCCCGTCGAATATGGAAAAACCTGGATGTGGTATTTTACACTTTTGTTCGATTTTATTTAGACAACTTTAATTTTAATATATCCTGGAGGACTAATGAGGAAACTCATAGTGACACTGGCGATTTTGTTACTCGCCGGGAATTTGATTGCTGCGGATTTTAATCTGACCGAAAGTCTTTTTACTCCCGACGATGTCAGTCTTGGATTACTGAAGAGTGGTCTGACTCCAACCGGTCAACCCAAATTCAGCGCGACATCGGGTGATCCCGATGGTTTGAATCCGGGGAAAGCGTTAGTATTATCCGCAATTATCCCCGGCGCCGGTCAACGATATGCGGGACAAACCTGGAAAGGATTACTGTTTCTGGCAGTTGAAATAGGTGCCTGGTATGGAGTCGTTCATTATTATAATGAAGGTCAGAAAAAAGACGATGAATTCAAAGAGTATGCCGATACTCATTTCTCAGAAGATGTTTACAGGTGGCAGGAATTCAGAGTTGCACGCGACCCGCGATTCGGCTCCGCCGGAGCTTATCCGGATGATGATGAACACGATTTTGACACATGGACAGATGAAGATTGGAACGATAAAATTAAATACCTGCCATCCGGTGGATTCACACATGAGCTTCCCACCGATGACGACAGACGTAATCCGACTGACTTACAGCAGTTTTATGAAATGATAGGCAAGTACATTCATCAGTTTGGATTTGGCTGGGATGATGTATTTACTGAAATTCCCGGTGATCCAACTACCTATATTTTCAACGGAGACGAGGCTGATACAGGACATTACGATAACCTCGATGGTACTGCATGGCGTTCAGTCGATTACATGGATATGCGTCATGAGTCCAACAAACTTCTTGATTATTCAGCTTATGCGATACAGGCGGTTATGCTGAACCATGTGGCGGCAGCACTTGAAGCGAGTTTCAGTGTTCGGGCAATGAATCGAAGGGCAAAAGCAGAAGTTGGTTTCAGGAATATTAATTACAATGATCGACCGGTTACTGTTGGTGGATTGAACATCACATGGTAATTATCAGGCTATTCAGCATATTATTACTTGCCGTTCTTCCTGTCAGTTGTCTGTTTGCTTCAAATTCAAATCCGACTGATACTGCACCATTACTGAACTACGGCATAGGATCACAGGTCTCTTATGAAAATGTCCTGGCAGCATCGAAAATTTCTGCCAGGACTGAAACTTCTAATCCGAATGGGGAAAAGAAGGAAATAAAACGCAGACGGAGTCGGGCATTTCTTCGATCGATTCTACTCCCCGGATGGGGACAGATCAGCGAAGATAAACGTTCACTTGGCTATTCTTTTATGACCGCAGAAGCACTGCTTATTGCCGGAATAATCGGGCTCAGGACTCATGCAAACTGGCTTGAAGAGGACTATAAAACTCTGGCGGATCAACATGCTGGCATTGACGGTGATTTCGGTCATCAATTCTATGTCGATATCGGGAATTGGATGACCCGAATCGAATATAACGAGCAACGGCTACGAGATAGATACTATGATGCAGTATATACAGATCCGGCATTTGACTGGTCTTGGGACTCGGACGGAAATCGCCGGAAATTCAGAGAGCTCAGAATATCCTCAGATAATTCGCGTCAGATATCAATACTGCTGGTTGGAGGGATGGTGATTAACCATTTCATTTCTGCAATTGAGGCGGGACGAGGTATAAAGATCAAAGAAGATCAAACCGCGAAGATCAATTTTGACTTTAATACTCAACAGCAGGCAATGCTCAATTTATCCTTTTATCCATTCGAAAGAAGTCAAAGGTAATCGATGTAGTTCCAAATAGATGAAAATTTGACAGTAACAGTAAAAGCAGACGTTTCGTCTGCTTTTACTTTTTTGTATATTGCAGAAATAAGATATATAGCAGTGCTTGAAAGTATCTTCGCATGTTGTACTGAGTGTGGTTCTTGCCAGATTTCAAGCGAAGCGTAATCTGGCAGTTTACATTCACTCCGTTCATTTGAAAACAGCAATAAACATCTCAACAATTCATACGAAAATACTTTTGATCCGGGATATAACACTGCTTAGAAGCAATTTCGCGTAGGTGCTGTTCCCCGAAGGGACTCAATAAATTGGCCCCTGCCCGAAACAATTGCTTCAAAAATACTAATTGGAGAAAACAAATGATAAACCTTAAGGAACTGCACCAGCTTTTAACATATCAATGCACATACGAATGTGATCATTGTTTTGTCAAATCTTCACCCTTTGCTGATGGTACAATGACCATTGATTTTGCAAAAGATAGTGTTGATCAAGCTCATAAACTTGGTAGCGTGAATACCATTTACATCGAAGGTGGAGAACCATTTCTGTTTTATCCGGTAATGGTAGAAACACTTCGGCATGCAGACCAATTAGGTCTTGATGTTGGTATTGTCACAAATGGCTATTATGCAACAAGTGTTGAAGATGCAAAACTATGGCTAAGACCACTAAGAGAGCTTCGCAGCTTAACAATGGCAGTAAGTGACGATGAATATCACAGTGGAACAGACCGCGCCGATACTCCCGCAAAAAGGACACAAAAGGCTGCAGAACAACTCGGTATGACAGGTTTCGAAATATCTATCGATCCGCCCTGTGCGATTTCAGATCCAAAAATACCGGGTGAGGTTATTATCGGAGGTGGTGTTCGTTTTCGCGGCAGAGCTGCTGAAAAACTTGCCGATGATTCACTCCCAAAATTTCCCTGGGATAGTTTTGACAAGTGTCCCGACGAAAACTGGGATAATATCACACGTCTTCACCTCGATCCCTATGGCAATCTATACCCCTGTCAAGGTATTATCCTCGGCAATCTCAACAAACAAACACTTGCAGAGGTCGTTAAGTCTTATGATTTTAAGACTCACCCGATTGCTGCTCCGCTCCATTCCGGAGGTCCGGCTGAACTTGTTCGTAAATATAATCTTGCCCTGAAAGGTGAATACCATGATGCATGTCATTTATGCTTCCTGGCAAGAAAAGAGCTTTTGTCTGAGTTCCCGGATGAATTAGGTCCTGAACAAATTTATTGACATGTTATTGTGTATGGACTATATTAGAACATAATTTTTTTAAACTCATCTCTAAACATGTTGCGTCTTATCTGCGATGCCTGACATCTCGACCTGTTTCGATCCGGGAAGTAGAATTGTGGTCTTTGAAGGGAACTGCGTTGATCTCCTCGACCAGATCCCGACCGAATCCATTAAGCTGATTGTTACCTCTCCCCCATACAATATCGGTAAAGAATACGAGAAACGACTCTCAATAGATCAATACCTGAAAGATCAGGCTTTAGTTATTGATAAATGTGTACGTGTTTTAGCACCGCAGGGAAGCATTTGCTGGCAAGTCGGTAATTACGTAGAAAAGGGCTCTGTTATCCCCTTAGATGCAGTTTTATACCCGATTTTTGCCAAACATAACCTGATTCTACGTAACAGAATCATCTGGCATTACGAGCATGGATTGCATTGCTCAAATCGGTTCTCCGGAAGATATGAAACGATACTCTGGTTCACCAAATCTGATGAATATACATTCAACCTCGATCCCGTTCGCGTTCCGCAGAAATATCCTGGGAAGAAATACTTTCGAGGGAAAAGAGCAGGCGAATACTCCGGGAATCCTCTTGGCAAAAACCCCGGTAATATCTGGCATATCCCAAATGTAAAAAGCAATCATGTGGAAAAAACAGAACACCCCTGTCAGTTCCCGGTAGAGTTGATTGAAAGACTGGTACTTTCGATGACGAATGAAGGCGATTGGATTCTTGATCCATTTCTCGGAGCGGGTACTTCAATCATAGCAGCCATTCGACATGGTCGAAGAAGCGTTGGAGCTGAAACTGTTGAAAAATATATTGCGATTTCACATGACCGGATTCAACAGGAATTGAATGGTACATTACGGACTCGCCCGATGACGAGACCTCCATACGAACCAAGTCAATCAGGCAAGAAATTGACAACTTCACCGTGGACGGATGAGAATAAATCAGCACAATTGGATTTATTAAAGGAAAACCAAGTAAATGATGAAGAATAGGTTCAATTACCATATTCCCGGAATGTTTGTAGTTGCCCTTTTCCTGATTGGCTGTGCCAGCACAACTCCGAAACGAGCATATAAAGCATCTGATCAATCCCGAATTTATGAGATTGGACAGCAAAGTGAACTTGAAATTCTCGATGTTGGAAACTACAATCCAGCTGTTGATGACAGGCTTTTAGCTAAAGCAGAGCCATTTATCCCGATAGTAAAAGAAGCCTGTAATCAACTCAAAATCGATATTGCGGTTACAATGGCGGTAATAGAAAGAGAATCCGGTTTTAATCCTGATAATGAAAATCCAAGCGATCCGTCTTATGGTTTAATGCAACTCGTACCCGAAAGTGGTGGCAGGTCTGCGAACAGGTACATTTATGGACGAGATGCAGCTCCAACGCCATCCTATCTGTTTAATCCAAGAAATAATATTTTCCTCGGAGTCGGATATCTGTCGATGATGAAGAATTATTATTACGGAGACGTTAAGGACAGCCAGAGCCGTCAAATGTGTATGATAGGTGGATACAACGCCGGTCCGGGTGGTGTGGCGAGATCATTTGGAGTTAAAAGTGTCGATGCCGCCGTGATACAAATCAACAGACTTAATTCCAATGAAGTTTATCAGAAACTAATCAAGAATCTACCGAAAGGTGATCATTATAATGCACGGGAGTACTTGCGGAAAATATATGAAACAGTGCCCAAGTGGACATTCCTGAGGTTTTCTGATGAAATGTTTTACAACAGGATCAATGAAATTGAAGATCCAACAGAAAGGATAGCACTTTGTAAAGAGTACATTGAAAATTCAGGAAACATAAATGTATTATGCGATGCTCAGGATATCTGGGTCGGATATAACAAAGCAGAAGCACTTGAATATTTCAAAGCCGAGTATGCCGGTAATCCCGGCAATGTCGCATCAATGTTTCTCTTAGGGCGTGTGATTGATGATCCAATTCGACGTATCGATCTCGGACGGGACATTATTTGGTATAACGACAAATTGAGTTTTGGATATAGATTACTGATTGAAACCTATGTGAAGTACCTATTTAATAATCAGGTTTCAGGTAATGCTAAAAACGAGCTTCAGAGACTTGTCAAGTCAGATAGAAAATACTTTAAGAAATTAACGTATCTTATTCCTGAAGAAGAATATCCGTTTGAGTGGCTTTATATCTTTCAAATGTTCTCCCAGGATTATTCCGACGCAAGATCAACCATCAAAAGAGCAAAGAAACGGAATGCAAAATGGGCTACCTCTGAAAAGGTGATTGCTTCTAACCTCTTGGCAGGTAAGCATGGGGATGTACTAAAGGAGGTTAAGTCTAATGTGGATTATCAGATAGGCCTTGGTACTTTCTCACCTTACAATCGCGAGAGGTATATCAGGATTAATTACACGAATGTTTTGAGATCAATTGGAGCATATAAACCCATTATCAAATTCCTTGAAAAATACCCCAAAGATCAACGTGATACGGAAATAATTCTCGAACTCGCTAAATACTATGCCCTATGCGGCAGACACGACAAGGCATTCCGGAACCTGTTCTGGGCACTCGAAGACCTCGAAACTGCTCAAAAGAACAACCAAAAATGTTATTGGAAGAGACTGACACAGATCGATGATTTATGGGTGCTATATACGGACTCGCAGTGGGGTGATGTTCTTAAACTCGAGGCTGAGTTATTTGGAAATTGAATATAATATGCCTTATTTCACATGCCTATGTCACTGGGGAAAATTACGATGAGTCGTAGGGGTTGAATATCTTCAACCCTTATTCAAATTAGTACAAATTCCCCTTAAAAGATTATTATTCTCACCTCAGCTACAATTCCTACCTTTCGATATTATCCAACTTACTGTGCATTCTCAGTCAACCTGTATTTGACCATAATAGGGTTGAAGATATTCAACCCCTACGCATTTATAACACGGCTCGATAGTATTTTCGTATCAATCGAAGAGATGTTCCTGGCTGGTTTCAAATGAACGAAGTGAATGTAACCTGCCAGGTTACGCTTCGCTTGAAACCTGGCAGTAACGACATAAACCTCAAGATGCGAAAATACTTCTTAGCATTGCTATAGAAACTTAATCTTTAATAATTTCCTTTCAAAACGGCACACCAATTGCTATATTTAAGGTAGTAGAGATGAAACTCATGTAGTAGGGATGAGAACCATGATGTGGTACGTGTATTCGATTGATAATGGCTTAAAACCTTTGTTTAAGCCGAAACACACCTTTTTTCAGGGAGCGGTTTTCGCTATTTATGAAGAACTTACGAGTTTATTCATGCGAGAATGCTCTACACCATTCCGTGCACTCCTTGCACTGGCAGGCAAACTCTGCATAGTTTCCCTCCAACTTCTGAGTAAATTTCATCCAATTAGAAACTCATTACGATTGATTTTAGAACGATTAGGATTGTCAGGCTTACGAGATATCTGGCTAAGGAGAGGTACCCATGCGAAGATATTGGATTTTATCATTTTTTTTAATCGGTTCACTGATACTGCTAACAGCGTGCGACTCTGACCAACTTACTGCACCTGAATTTATAACCGATGTAACCGTTTCTATTAACGGACTTGATCAGGATTATACCGCTCCTGAAGGGGAGTTGATTGCAGCCGCATTCGAGCTCGAAATCCGCGATATGGACGGATTTCCGATTGGAGACATTCCCGCAGCTATCCGGGTAATTTCCGGACCGGGAAATGTTGGTACTCGTGATCATTACAGCACCACTGACGGTTTAATCCCCGCACTTTTCTATGCAATAGCTCCTCTTGGAGACTCCACCTCAGTTCTAATGGCTATCGCCGGACATGACACGGCTTACGCAACAATTAACATTCATGGTGAAATCAAACCTGCAAGCATCGCTTTCATCGGGGAATCCGATATTATTTCAATGGAACATTTTAACCAACCAGCCAGCATATCAGCCTCCGTTTTGGTCGTAAACAAGGATGCAATACCGGTTCCGGGAATACAGGTCGTTTTCTCGACAGACAATAATTCAGTTGCGATTACTTCGTCAGCAGTGACTGACGAGATGGGAGTCGCGAGCGGAGAAATAGACCTTGATGGCAGATGGTTTGGTGAAGCGGAAATTACCGCTGCGGTAGTGGGAGAATATGAGAACACTAACACGGTTCATGGTTTGACCAATACAGTAATCACAAGCCTTTTAAGAAAAAAGATAGAAAATCATTTACCGGCATCACCGGATGATAATCAGCTTATAGCCAGGAAAAAAATCAATGTGGAATTGCTCGGGCAGGTCTATCTGGAATTCTTATCCGCTGATACAACAATAGATTATCATCAGGGTATTGAGAGTGTACCAATAAGTATTCAACTCAGGGAGTCGGGAGAACACTATTTCCCGAATGAACTTATTCAGCTAAGTACGAATATCTCAATAGGAACTCTACCCCACTCTATAGCGACCGATAACGAAGGTATAGCGAGGGCAGATTTGGCACTAACCGGAAATCCCGGAAGTGCTCAAATAAATGCAAGTTTTGGACCATTAGGGCTTTCTGCCCGGATGTCAGTCGAAGTGACCGTCGAAAGCGCTTTTACTGCATCTATGGAATTTACCAACCCCGGCGCCGCCGTTTGGATCAATACAACTCATGTAATTCGGGTTGCTGTCCGCTACCTCAACGGCGGACCGGGTTTTGGTATTCCAGTAGGTCTTATAAGTGCACTCGGTAATAATACAGACGAAACTTGGGCAACCGACCAAAATGGTAATGTACTGATTCCTTTCACGCCGCACAATGGTGGTGCTGAGAAGTTGACGTTGCTGGTTAACGGATTGGAAAATAATGATTCGGAGCTTGAATTCACGGTTTATGCAGGAGAGGCTCATCTCGAAGGTACGCTTGAGGATGGAGAAGGTCGGGAACGTTACACAAAGAAGACATTCAAGTTCCGAATGTATGATGATCTTAATCAGGGTATTACTGGAGAAAGGCTCGATCTCTCATGCTCACTTGGAGAATTGAACAGGAACAGCATAATAACCGGTGTTGAGGGTCGAGGCGAGGTTATACTTCGGAAGGCTGGTATGTCAGGGCTCGGTACGATGTATATCGAGTGGAAACAAAAGCCATTCGCTAGTTTTAATTATATGTTCATAGGTGCTCCTCCCGCTTCAATTGAACTTCGAACAGAGTTAAATCAGCTCTGGGTAGAGGGCTATGACTCTTCATCGACACATTTAATTGCTTCTGTGTATGACGAAACCGGATCATTGATCAACATGCCAACGCCAGTTGTCTTCGAAATTGTCAATGGGCAAAATCCTCCCGAAGGAGCGAGTTTTGGAAACGGTTCTACCGTTGATTCTGCAGTAACATCTGGAGGAATTGCTGTTGTGAATCTAAGGGCAGGAAGGAATATCGGCGGAATATTATTACGGGTTAAAACATGGCGGGACGAAGAAAGGACTAATGAAATTTCCATTCTCTCATCAATATTTGCAATAGTTGCAGGTCCCCCCCACTCCGCCGATATAGACATCAATTCCGATGCCGAAGATGCCGGAGATGGAGCCTGGTCTTTGACCGCATCCGTCCGTTTCTGGGATATTTACCGAAATCCGATAGATAGACCATTTCCTTTCTATTTACGTAGTCCTTTCGATAATCACGTTGACACAACCTCTGTACGAACCTTGAACATAGTTTATAACAGCGTAAACACGTTCGATCCTTTCACTATCGAAATATGGACTGACGAGGAATATGGCTGGCTTCATGTTGAGCGTGAATTTGTATTCCCGCTGGTGGATGGTTTGCTTGAACTAAACGTTGATCCTGGTAATTACATGATTGAAGACGATGAGGATTTAGAGAACGCAATTGTCCGCTGCTGGGTTGTTTTAACCGACGGTCATCAGATCAGGATAAATAACGCGCCTATTCTATTTACTACCAACCGCGCTCGATTCTGGTGGAGAGATTTTGCGACTGATGAATATGAGCAGTTTTTTCCCGATCCTGCGAGGATGTTGACCGGATTGGTGAACGAACACCATAATGAAGAACCTGGAATGGCTACGGTATATTTGAGGGAATTTGTGTTGGATTGGTGGGATCCATTTACGCTTGAACTTACAGTACAGGTCAATGCCTGTGTAGAAGGTTATGGTGATGTGCAAGCTGATCCTGCATTTGTTTTTATTACACGATTTGCACCTTGATATTTCTAATAATGTGAAAATACACCGAAACCGATGAACCATACGAGGAAAAAAAAGATGCTAAAACGAACTATACTCCTGACTCTGCTGATTGCAGCGATTTTTCTTGTTGGGCAGACTTGTTTTGCTGATCCGATGATTCGATATCTTTATCTAACAAACTTTGAAAGAACCAGGTTTAATGAAGTAATTTGGTTTTGGTCTCCCGATACAATTAGAGGTCCAATCCACTCAAACGATTACCTTGGAATAAGATATGGTCGATTCCTCGGTCAGGTATCTACATCCCAGGATCAGGATTTCAGCCGAAGTCATGCATGGTTTGCTCTTGAACCAATTTCAAATGCACCTGTAATTGAATTTCCTCCAAGTTTTCCCCACCTCCGACAAATGGCTAATCCGCAGATATCATCTTCAAATAATCAGAAGATGACCTGGATTCGAATGCAAGGTGAACGAGGCATAGACATTTTTCAGTATTACCGTGGGGGTCCACGTACTGATAGCCTTGTTATGCATCTTGAAATACCTCAATATCAGGTTATTTATATTGATGGTGAGGTTGAGATTGAGGGAATCCTTGTTGGAACGTTGACAGTGTATTCCGCTGGAAATATATACCTGTTGGACAATTGTATTTATGAAGGTGCTGATCCAGGAACAGGAGATTTTGAAGAAGATGATATGCCGCATCTGCTTGGTTTGATATCAGATAGAAACATTATTATTAAAGATACCGAAGCTAATGGAAGGGCAAATGGACGTAGAGGTGGCGGTAATGATATGGACAGGCACTCAATTATTATTAATGCCGCAATGATCGCCTTAAACGAATCGTTCACATTTGAACATCATAATGATGATTGGGATTCTTATCAGGGTCCTGAACCAGATGAACGTGGTCAGGCAATCATCAAAGGTTCTATTGCTCAGTACAGGCGCGGTTATGTACACCGTTCTAACCATCAAGGTACTGGCTACGGTAAGACCTTCAACTATGATTTCCGCTTATTGAATAATGAACCACCCGGATTCAGAGACTGGGATAGATTTATTATTGAGGGACGTCATGATCAGTTGCATTTAGAAGACCAGGACAATCCATACCAGATTCGAAACGCTGATATAGGTTCACTTACTGTAGATGCTGGAGTTGAAATCGAACTAATCGGACCAAATCCGATTTTAATTCGTAATGATCTCATCATGGTTGGAACGGGTGAGGAGCCGATTGTAATTAATCCCGACATGCTGGGTGAAAGAGCTGTATTTCGAGTGGACCGAGGACCCCATTCAAGAATAGAAATGAATCATGTCCGGTTCGAATCAGACATAATTACACAAATCACTTGCGACAGCCTGATTGTAAATAATAGTGAATTCAACGGGGAAGTTAACTGGGAGGGAACAATAGATGTCACAGAATCGACCTTCTCCGAAACCGCAACACTGACCGGATGGGATCGTCTGGCAGTTTCGCAAAGTGTATTTGAAGATGGATTGACCATATCCGGAAACACGTCAGATGGTCATTTGATTAACAACACGATTGTGAAAAGCGATGGCACTGGACTTAGACTACGTAGCTTCCGGAACCTTGAGATCACCAACAACATTATCGCATTCAACGACAAAGGAATTCACAACAGCCATTTCCGCGTACCGAACCTGTCTTATAACAATGTCTTCGGCAATGAAGAGGATGATTATTACTATTGCGTTGCTGGCGAAGGATCAATCTCTGTCGATCCTCAATTTGTCAATGTCAGACGCGGAGATTATCATTTATCCCAGGATTCACCATGCATTGATACGGGTAATCCCAATTCCCCTCTCGATCCGGATGGTACAAGAGCTGATATTGGTGCTTTCCATTTCCCACAGCTTGACGTCGACAGAGTTGTTGAGCTTGATGGGTCGGTAAACAATTCAGGATTTGAACTGATCGGAGGATTCCCAAATCCCTTCAACTCAACTACAACGATTGAATATAACCTCCCAGCCTCTACAAATGTCTCACTTCGAGTACTTGATCTTATGGGACGGCAGGTTGCGGTGTTAGTTGACGAACAGATTGGAGTTGGAAACCACCGGGTTAATTGGTCACCGGATAATCTCGGAGCTGGTGTTTACCTGGTTCACATGCAGGCTGGTGAATTTAATCAAATCAGCAAAGTCATGTTTCTAAAATAGCCGTACGGGCAATTCACGAATTGCCCTAAACACAATGGATACAAAACGTAGGGGCACGTCGCACGTGCCCTTCTGCACATATATTTAAGGCTTTCAGGTGGGGCGTTGAGTCTTTCCACAACTCGTGCTAAACAAAACAAATGCACAAAATCGCCCCACCTGGAAATTTTTAAGGATACTGCGCTGTCACACGCCCTCGTGTGACAGTTATAAAATCGACAGATCTGGCAGACGGGGGCGTCTGCCAGCGCAAGCATTTACGAGGGAGTGCGGACATCCCTACCCGTGTAACAGTAGGTCGGCCATTCCTGTCCGACCATCCGTCCGAAGACGGATTCGCTGTTTGCGGCTGCGGATTGAGTTACTGCCTGGTTTCAAGGGCTTTAGCTCGTAACCTGGCAGCATACAACCTCCAGGTTACGCTTCGCTTGAAACCTGGAGGAAACGGATGAACGGGCAGACGAGGGTGTCTACCGGCACGAAAAATGCTGAACCACACGCGCGGAGTCGTGTGCTACTGAACATAATCGAAGGATTTGAGTTACTGCCTGGTTTCAAGGGCTTTAGCCCGTAACCTGGCAGCATACAACCTCCAGGTTACGCTTCGCTTGAAACCTGGAGGAA
>CAYLYZ010000022.1:50249-60188 GCA_964387885.1 uncultured bacterium
AAAAATGCTGAACCACACGCGCGGAGTCGTGTGCTACTGAACATAATCGAAGGATCACATATACATTTTATCAGGGAGAGAGGATGTACAGATTTGCGATTGTTCTTTTAACTTTAAGCCTGATATTGCTTTCCTGTTCAGATGATACTAATCCGTCCGAACCGACAGCGGAACATTTTACTATCACGATTAATGAATTGCCCGATACAATTCGAGCTATTGTCGGGACTACACAGGAAGCTTCATTTTACGTCGACCTCAAGCGAGACGACGGAACTGTTGTTGAAGATGAAACCATTCGGTTTATGGATGCTACCGAATTTGGTCAGGTAACACCGGAAGAAGTTGTAACAAATGAGGTCGGGGAAGCTGTTGTAACATATTCAGTTGGAATGCCCGAAGAAGAAACAACGTCACGGATACTTGTTGAAGCAAACAACCGGACGACAACGGCGAATGTTACATTAATACCTTTAAGTCGACCATGGGCAATTAGTGTAGAAGTTGATACGTCAGTACTTATTGGTGATCTCGATACACCGGTAGAAACTCAAATTAACGCTTTTGTGATTGATTCGACTGGACTGGTTGTACCTGGAGTTAATATTGCATTCAGTATTGATACTGAGGAAAATACTGAAGTCCTCGGATCAGTTATTCCTTCAGCAATTACAGATAGTACCGGAAGAGCAACATCAACCTTCCGTTGTTACAATCAATACGGAACAGCAACAATAATAGCAAGAGTTGAAGAACCTGGATTCGAAGAGAAGATTCAGGGTAGTGTGGATATATTTGTTTTCCCGAGATCGATTGCAACAATAACCATCTCCATGTCACGGTCTTTTCTTACTTTATCACAGGTCGCGCCACGTGATACAGTTTACTCCATAGGAATTACCGCGGTTGTACAGGATTCAGACGGACAAATAGTGAGAGACGCACCATCCATACAGTTCTCAACAACTCATGGAAGAATAATTGATGGAGAACTGCATTTCAATCCGGCAATCGATATGGATAATGATGGAGCTTTCCGGATATCGATCACAGGATACATTCCGGGTTATGAAGCAGAAGGTGGGGCTGGAATTTGGGTAAGAGTTCTTAATGACCTCCCAATTCTCACATTGAATGCCGACAGATATGCCATTCAGGCTGACGGTGCAGGAGGCTGTCAGGCAAACCTGAGCGCAACTCTTGCAACTCCAGAAGGTATGCCAATTCCCGGAAAAGAAATCAGATTTATAGCGACTGAAAACACCTGCATAATCCAATCTCCGGTGCTAACAGATTCAATGGGAATAACCTCTGCCCTGTTCGACGACATTGGACGATCCGGGCTGGTTTCTGTATACGCAGAATCGGAATACGGAAATTCGGATTCCATAGAGATCAACATTCAGGAGCATTGGATTGATGTTGCGAGTATCGACCTGTTTGTCGAAAACACAACCTATGATTCCAATCAGATAGATTCCACAAAAGTCAGGGCAGTATGCTACCTTGAGAACGGACTGCCCGTCCCGGGTGGGAACTCTGTCTATTTTGAAGCTCAGCATGGATTCATCTCTTCACGCCGTGTCATGATTGATGATCGAAACGGGAGTGCAGAAACATATTATAAACCTCGAAATGCGGGAGTGGATTCGATTTATGCAACAGTCATGAATTTACATGATATTGTACAAAGTAATATCGTGGTCGTGAATATCCTCTCCGGACCTCCGGCTCATTTAAGTCTGCGAGCTGATCCGGAAGAAGTGAATATTAATGATCCGAATGCAATTTCATTGATTTCAGCAACGGTGACAGACGAAAATGGTTATCCTGTCAGAAGCGGAACTCAGGTTAATTTCGAGGCAACTCAAGGACATTTAGGTGGAATATCTTACACAATCGAAACTGGTGAAGCATTTGTGTTTTTTTACCCGGGATTTGAATCCGGAGAGGTCGTATTAACCGCCAGTGTTGAATCTGAGTCCGGCTTGATCACCGGACAGACAATTATAACCATGAATCCAGGCAATCCAAATTCAATAGAATTATCCTGTGAACCTTTATTCTCACATGTTCGAGGTACCTGTGGGTGTGGTGGTGCAACACTTAGGGCAACCGTACGCGATGCTAATGAAAACCTTGTGTTAAAACCGACACCGGTTGTTTTCGAATTGATAAACGAACCGGATCCTCCAGCGGGATGTACGATTGGCAATGAATTTGATCAGAATTATCTGGTATACACGAACATGGGGATAGCAATTACAACAATAAATCCGGGTACGCAAATTGGAGGAAAACTTATCCGTGCTTACACATGGCGCGATTCAGCAGCCCGACCTGATGATATAATTACAAACACCTTCTCGAGTTTTGCAATAATAAGTGGACCTCCATTTCAACTGGACATAAGCGTTGATAACGACGGTGAAGATGCTGGAGGAGGAGCCTGGGCACTTGAAGTTTCAGCTCGAGTATGGGATATACACCGCAATCCGGTTCGAGACCGAATACCTGTAGTTTTCACAGTTGAACCTGAAATTGCTAACATCTCTGTAGGTTGGACAGGCAACGAAAATTCAAATGGTGAATCTGTTCCAGGTCTTGCTTTCGGTACCCTTGTGTACAACAGTGGCAATAGTCTACAGGAATTAGAGATCATCGGAGAAGTGCAAACTGAACGAGGTCAAATACAGGGCAGCTGGGAGTTTATTCTGCCTGTACAGGATGGAGTTCTGACTCTCGAAGAGCCAAACGGCGATTTCCTGTTTGAGGATGAAGATGGAATTATCGAGGCTCAATTTACAGCCAGATTAATCGATGGACATCAGATCAGGATCGAGGATGCTCCATTTGTATTCACATCCGATTTGGGCGATTTTGATCTGGAACAACCCGGATTATGGCGAGCATCTCAGGAGGATATATTTTTTGATGAGGATGTTCATGAACAGGTAGTGACGTTCAGGGTGAGAGTTGAAGGGACGGATATTGTTTCAGAACCGCTTGAAATTATCGTACGGAGGAGGTAAAAAACAGGCATCAGTAGGTTAGACTTTCTTGTCTGACATCCGTCGACAGACGGATTCTTTGCAGGATGTGGGATATGTCATCAAGTATTGAAGATTATCGGGGAATTCGAAATCCACAAACTCTCCTCATTCCCAACTTGATTTGGCTATCGGCTTGCCGCTGTGAACGAAGTGAATCAGAATCCAGTAAGTTGTTGAAATATCTGGATGCACTTAACACGTTAAGCAATTTACCCGTTTTCGCGAGAATGAGGAGCAAGAATGAAATTCTTGAGTTACTGCCTGGTTTCAAGGGCTTTAGCCCGTAACCTGGCAGCATATGGCCTCCAGGTTACGCTTCGCTTGAAACCTGGAGGAAACGGATGAACTGGCAGACGAGGGCGTCAGCCAGCGCGAAATATTGAAAAAATCACACACACGGAGGCGTGTGCTACTGACATAATCGAAGTACGATATATAATTATCAGGGAGAAACGATGTTTCGTTTAACGATTGTTCTTTTAACGCTGAGTTTGCTATTGCTCTCGTGTTCGGATGACTCTAATCCATCCGAGCCTGCGCCTGAGCACTTTGCAATAACTATTAACGAATTACCCGACACCATTTCAGCGGTTGTGGGTACAACTCAGGAAGTGCCTTTCTACGTCGAACTCAAACGCGATGATGGCACCGTTATTGAAGGTGAACTTGTAGAACTCACCGATGTTAATAACGTCGGTCAGGTTATTCCACCGGAAAGGATTTCAGACGAAACCGGTGAAGTTCATGCTGTATATTCAGTTGAGATGCCCTCTGAGGAGCAGACAAGTAGAATTCGGGTTAAAACGGATGACATGACGGTTTCAGAGAGTATAACGTTAATGCCTGTCGGTCGTCCAAATGCAATCCTGCTTGAATCGGTTTCGCAGCCATTTAAGGTTGATATCAATACCGAAGCTGTAATTCCAATAGTGGCTGTGGTGACTGATATTACCGGTAAATCCATACCCGGTGTTCACATCGGTTTTCATCTTGAAACTGTAGGTAACGACTACAGGTTTGGAACGGTTCAGACTTCCGGGATTACGGATGATGCAGGTCGGACAACAACAACCTTCCGTTCAATCAATAAGTATGGCTACATCAGAGTCATTGCTTTAGTTAATGAACCAGGTTTTGAGGATGAAGTAATCGGGAGTCTGCTTCTCGAAATCAGGCCGATGTATTTGCCGAATTCACTATACGTACATTTATCAGATACTGAGTTCAATATTTCGCAAATGTCACCCGTTGATACTAACTACACATCTACAATTGAAACCATAGTTACCGATGAAGATGGGATTGCTATCCCGGTCAGCCCGATTTTTCTTGCGACAACTCACGGAAGAATAGTTGACAATACGCTGATCTTAAATCCCGCTATTGATTTACCTGAGAATGCATCCTTTATAATCGAGATTACCGCATATAATCCTGATATGCAAATCGAGGGTAAAGCAGAAATCGGCGTTACTTTTCTTGATGATCTGCCGGTACTCACTCTCGGCACAGACAGACACGTAATTGAAGGAGACGGTTCCGGAGGCGGTCAGGCAATACTTAACGTCACACTTGCGACTCCACTGGGTCTACCGATTCCAGGTCAGGAAATCACAATTACCGGTACCGAAAACAGGTGTGTGATTCAGTCTCCGGTTGTAACTGATTCTATGGGCAGCGCTACTGCTGTTTTTGATGACATAGGACAAACTGGATTGGTCGAAATCACCGCTCGGTCTAAGTTCGGAACTTCGGAGAGTATTGATATTGAAATCGAAGAGTTTATCTCACGAGTCGAGCGAATCAGTTTGAGCTTGGAAGATGTCATAATGATGGCAAACTCGCGTGATTCCACTATTGTGACTGCTATTTGCTCACTTGTGGACGGTTTCCCGGCAAGACCTGGCACTCTCGTAAATTTCAAAGCGGAATATGGAAGTTTTTCTGAGGAATCGGTTCATATTAACAGTCCGGAAGGCATAGTTCAAACATTTTATTACGCAGGGCATTCGGTTGTTACAGATTATGTTTCCGCTTTCGTAATCCAGGACGAAGATACGGTTTTCAGCAATCGGGTAGGGGTTATTCTACAGTCCGGGCCACCAAGTATAATTGTTGTCCACGCCACTCCCAATGAATTATTTACCAATGATCCGGATGCATATTCAACAATCACAGCAACTGTGATGGACACATCAAGTAATCCTGTTCGTCAGGGAACACACGTGACATTTTCATCCACACTTGGTTCTGTTGGACAATCAGCGGTTACGGATTTTAACGGAGATGCGGTTGTTCATCTTACTCCTGGAGGACAGGCAGGTCTCGCGGTAATCACAGCTACAGTGGACGCAGGTCGTGGTCCTATTACAGCAAGAGCAACTGTGATTTTTGTGGCTGGAACACCTGCCTTAATTGATCTGACAGCCGACAGATTATTTGCGGAATTCAGTCAACATCCTGTAACAGTGGCTTTAAGAGCAACTGTTAGAGACTCTAATGGTAATCTGATTATGGTTCCAACTCCGGTAGTTTTTGAAATGGTAAACGAACCACCTCCACCTGAGGGCTGCATGATTGGAATAGATGGGCAGAGTTTTGTTTCTTTCACATCAAGTGGTGTCGCAGTTGCACCGCTGAATATCGGTTCTGCCATAGGTGGAAAATTAATCCGTGCCTATACCTGGCGCGATTCTGCTGCGCGGCCAGATGATATTGTTTCAACAGTTTTATCCGAATTTGCAGTCGTGAGTGGTCCGCCTTTTCAGTTGGAGCTGAGTGTTAACAATCGCGGTGAAGATGCCGGAGGTGGAGCCTGGGAACTCGAGGTTTCCGCGCGTGTATGGGACATTCACCGTAATCCTGTTCAGGATAACATTCCTGTCGTATTTACTGTTGAACCGGAAATTGCCAATATTTCAGCCGGGTTCACAGGAAATGAAAACCGTAACGGCGAGGTCGTTCCCGGTCTTGCATTTGCTAATCTGGTGTACAATAGCATCAGCAGTCTCCGGGATATCGAGATTTCAGCAGATATTCAAACCATGCGCGGACAGATCACCCACACAATAGACCTGATTCTCCCTGTCCAGGGTGGTATGCTTTTCATTAATGAAGAGGATGGAGATTTTGTATTTGATGAGGAAGACGAGATCATTGAAGCGAGATTTAATGCCCTGCTCTTCGACGGACACCAGATCAGGATCGAAAACGCTCCATTAATCTTCATGGCAGATTTCGGTGAATTTGATCCTGAACAACCGGGAAGTTGGCAGGCGACTCAGGATGACATTTTCTTTGATCCGGAATTAGATGAACAAATCGTCACTTTCAGAGTTCGTATTGATGGAACAGATATAGTCTCCGACCCATTAGAGATTGTCGTAAGGCGAAGGTTAAACCAGAACCAGTAGGTCATTCTTGCCCGACCATCCGTCGACAGACGAGGGCGTCAGCCAGCGCGAATTGTGGTGAATTCCACACGCACGGAGGCGTCTTCCTGCGGAAACATGTTGAGTTACTGCCCGGTTTCAAGGGCTTTAGCCCGTAACCTGGCAGCATACAGCCTCCAGGTTACACTTCGCTTGAAACCTGTAGGAAACGAATAACTGGCAGATGAGGGAATCTGTCAGTGCGAAATTGAGTTACTGCCTGGTTTCAAGGGCTTTAGCCCGTAACCTGGCAGCATATGGCCTCCAGGTTACGCTTCGCTTGAAACCTGGAGTAAACGAATGAACTTGCAGACGAGGGCGTCTGTAAGCGCTAATTATGGTGAATTCCACACGCACGGAGGCGTGTGCTACTGACATAATCGAAGTACCCTATAGATAATTACCAGGGAGAAACGATGTTTCGTTTAACGATATTACTTTTAACGCTGAGTTTGCTATTGCTCTCCTGTTCCGATGATTCAAACCCATCGGAACCCGCACCAGAGCACTTTGCAATAGCTATCTACGAATTTCCTGAGGACATCTCAGCCATTACTGGAACAACTCAGGAGGTGTCATTTTACATTGGTCTTAAACGAGATGATGATACAGTTGTGGAGAATGAGGCAATTATCATCACCGATGCAACCGGAACAGGCAGTGTAACTCCGGATGAAGCCATCACAGACGAGGTTGGTGAGGTTAACGCCGCGTATTCGGTGGAAATGCCATCCGAACCGACAACAGCGAGAATCCGTGTTGAGGCTAATAACCAGACGGTTTCAGAGAATATTAGCCTCTACCCTATCAGGCGTCCGACTACAATTCGTTTTGAGTCAGATAGAAGATTTTTCGCAGTTGGAGTTGATACTGCAGCCGAAGTTCCATTCGAGGCGATCGTCACTGATGAGAATGGACAGGTTATTCCCGGAGTGCATGTGTCTTTCAGCCTTGAAAGTGCTGGTAATCAAGAGGTTTTTGGTTCTGTTACAAATTCAGGAATAACCGATAGCCTTGGCAGAGCCACAACCACTTTTCGAAGCTATAACCAATATGGTGGAGTCGTAATTATTGCGAGAGTTGATGAGCCTGGATTCGAAGAGGAAATCATCTGCAGTTCAAGGCTCGAGATTCGATCCAAACCTGCCGGATACACTATCCGCATCTGTACTTCCCCTGATGAATTCAACATTTCGCAGATTTCACCATGGAATACAACCTATATTTCACAGATATTTGCGACAGTAACTGACTCAACAGGTGTCGGAATTCCTTTAACCAACTTGCAGTTATCAACAACCCACGGAAGGATTAACGAAGGACTATTGTATTTCAATCCTGAGACCGATATGGAGGGTAATGAACCGCTAATAATTGTAATCACAGGTTACATCCCCGGTGTTCCTGAAGAAGGTAGAGCACAGATTCAAGTAAATGTTCTCAACGACCTCCCAATACTAACACTCGGGACAGACAAATACGTAATCAAAGCCGATGGTCCTGGTGGCAGTCAGACAATTTTGAATGTAACTCTTGCTGCACCAGAAGGATTACCGATTCCTAATGAGGAAATAGTTATCAGAGGAACCGAAAACACCTGCGTAATCCAATCACCGGTAGTGACTGATTCTATGGGTAGGGCAACTGCAATATTTGATGATCTTGAGCAGCCTGGAATAGTAACGGTTATTGCAGAATCGAGATTTGGTGATTCAAACGGAATTGATATCCTTGTTCAAGAACACATTTCGAAGGTCGATAGGATTGAATTGTTTTCTGATCGCGTACTATTAGGTAATATACCTGATGATTCGGTACGAGTCAGAGCGATTTGTTATCTGGAAAATGGACGATTCGCAACTGACGGGACAATCGTCCAATTTGAAGCACGACGTGGAAGTTTTGCTGAATCAATAGTTGTTATAGAGGGAGTCAGCGGTGCAGCAGATACATATTATTATTCCAGAGGAGTATCCCAGTCCGACTACATATTCGCTTATGTGGTTAATGAAGGTGATACAACTGAAAGCAACGGGATTGAGATAAGAATCCATACTGGACCACCAAGTCTGATTATCCTGCATGCATCACCCAATGAGTTAATGACCAATAATCCCTGGTTATATTCAACGATCACTGCCACATTACTGGACAGTTCAATGAATCCTGTCAGAGGTGGAACTCGTGTTAGATTTGAAACTACTTTGGGGACAATAAGTCAATCCGGTGAAACTTCGGCGAGATTGTATCCAGGCAGACAGGCAGGATTGGCTGTTGTTACCGGATTTATTGAAACTCCAAATGACACAATTAGTGGTCAGGCAACTGTAAGGTTTGTTGCCAGCACTCCTGAATACATCGAATTGACAACCGACAGATTGTTCGCTGAAGTTCGTGCCCGGTATCCGGTGACGCTGAGAGCAATAGTACGTGACGGCAACGGAAACCTGATCGAATGTCCAACTCCTGTTGTTTTTGAAATGATTAATGAGCCTGAACCACCGACTGGTTGTACTATTGGCAATATACCAAACCAGCAGGCTGCTGTTTATTATACTTCAAATGGAGTTGCAACCACTTTCCTCAACCCTGGCACCCAAATCGGTGGAAAACTTATTCGTGCTTACACATGGCGTGACTCTGCGGCACATCCTGATGACATTATTACAACAACATTTGCAGGATTTGCAGTTGTCAGCGGTCCTCCTTTTCAACTGGAAATCGGTATAAGTGACATCGGTGAAGATGCTGGTGGTGGAGCGTGGGCGATTGAGGTTTCGGCTCGGGTTTGGGATATTCACCGCAATCCTGTCCAGAATAGAATTCCTGTAGTCTTTTCAGTTGAGCCAGAAATTGCCAATATTGAGGCAGCATGGACTGGAAATGAAAACCGAAACGGTGAGATTATTCCCGGGCTGGCTTTCGCAACCCTTGTTTACAACAGCGTTAACAGCCTTGACAATATTGAAATAAGCGCAGAAGTTCAAACAGAACGTGGTCAAATTCAGCATTCGATAGACCATATACTACCCGTTCAGGGAGGTGTGTTGCTCCTTGAAGAAGCCGGTGGTGATTTTGTCTTTGACGATGAGAACGAAGTCATTGAAGTCAGATTTAATGCCCTACTGTTCGACGGTCACCAGATCAGGATCGAGAATGCTCCTTTTATCTTCACAGCAGATTTCGGAGTATTCGATCCGGATCAACCGGGTCGATGGACAGCATCTGAGGAAGATATATTTTTCAACCCTGACATAAATGAACAGCAAGTTAGGTTCAGAGTAAGGGTTGATGGTACAGATATTGTTTCCGAACCTCTTGAAATTGTGGTGAGGAGACGTTAAATCCTTGAAAAATCACAAATGATTTGATACTTTGTGATTTAGGAAGTTCTTGTATCGGTAGGTCGAACATTCCCAGCTTGTCCAAGAACAGTTCTTTGAAAACGTTTTCTT
>CAYLYZ010000023.1:0-60185 GCA_964387885.1 uncultured bacterium
GCGTACCAACTAAGAAAAGCAGGCCAAAATTCCAAATCCCGCTGAACCAGGACAACCTGACATATATGTCGTTCTTATTTAACCAGCAATGCATTTCGTGTAAAAACCTACAGGCAAATCCTTATCCGAACCTAATAAATCATTGAACCCACACCCATCTCAACCTACTATATTTATTCCCTTGAAATTCTTTTTAATGCCAAAGCAGCATCTCTTCTTGAGGAATTGTCAACGGTGGAATCTTCTGTCATCCGTTTAAAGAACTCTATTGCCTGGGGATTGCCTTTTAATCTCCAGATGAAATGAAATTGTATAGCTTCTTTCAAATATAGTTCTGCTGTTTTCCAATCACCAAGTACAGCCAAATTTATCCCACTGTAGTATCTGGTTAAATTGTTCTCACTTTGTAATCCTTTTAATAGAATTTCTCTTACTTGATTGTTATTACAATACACTTCGTCAAGGTACAGGAATGATTGAATCAAACTCGTTTCCCATAAATTTCCTGCTGCAGAGAATCCAATCAGCTCATTTATTAAATCTTCGGACCTAAACGCATTTGCTGCTTCCGCGATTCCTAAGAAGGCATTATAAGTGTCATACATCATACCATCGGAGTAGTTTTTCATTCTATCCAACAGTCTATAACATTCTGCAATTGACCAATTTCCGTTTACTTGGCTGCAATACACACTATCACCATCTTCATTAACGTAAAATCCTTTTTCAGGCAGCAGATATTCAGGTTTCTCTATCTGACTTAAGGCACTATTGGGAATAGATTTAACTGTTGCTACCTGCCCATAGACGCAATTAAGTTGTAAAAGGTAGAAAACAACTATTGTAACTAATAGTTTGTAAAGGCTAAAATCTTTCTGATTAAGCATCTTGTTTCCTTTGAAGGTGAATAGGTGAAATATGAGCCCCACCATAATTGAATTTTCTTGCTAAGTGAAATTATCCTAAGAAGAATTTGGAAAATTCTTGAATACTATTCAACCTTTCAATCGATAAATATAAAAATATTCAAAATGCAATTCGTCACAAGGGTACATGGAGTGGGTGGCATTGTCTGGCTCGTCCAGACATGTTTCATCTATGAACCAAATCCCTGGATGCATCGCTCACGGGCTACATCAACTTAATGTTCATCATCCGGCTGTGAACAATCTTCAGCACCAATATATCTAAGTACTCTGCTAATATCGGGGATGCTATTCATATCTTTGATAAAGTTATTAATATTCTCTTTCGGAAAAGAGATAAACAAAAATAAGGAGTCAGGATCAAGTTCTTCAGTATCATCGCTGTAATGTGGATCAATCAGAAATGCTAAAACCTTATTTTTGATAAATGCTCTTTTAAAATTGGAATTGTTAATTGTTAAATATCCCTCTGGTGAATCAAGTATTACCCATTCGAGTGAGTAATCCCACGGAAATTCTGGATTTTCTATAACACGTTTATAGACTTTGGAAATGGATTTTTCAAAACTCTTCAAATCGGTTGGATTAAAGGTACTTGTATTGAAATTAAACAAAGGATAATCTTCGTCAAAAGAAATCCAATTCTTTGGACATACAACAAATGCCGATTCGATTGCAACATCTCCGAAATATCGAATGGTTTTGTTTTCTGAAAAAGAATTATGTCCAACAATCATGAGGCAGAAAACAATTAAGTGAATAATCAGATGGATACTTGGCTTTCTTGTTTTACTTCCTGTTCTTTTCCGCATTTTCATCTCCTGAATAGAAATTTATAACCATCCCTGGTTAGATTCTCGCGTCGGATTCAGTAAAATTGCCTATCGTCTCTCTGGCGAACGCCAGAGTCCAGAGGAATAGTTTTCTTTGAAATAATATGCTCATGTCATTTTTAGTGGTCTGAATTATGACAAGTATAAGAAAGTGTTTTCATATCAAATAGCTCTGGATTCCTGCGTCCGCAGGAATGACGACGTAAACAATATAATTTCCTTCTACTTAGTTATGCGAACTTTGAACTAAACAATAATATATAAACCAGGTTAAGGGCACGATGCATCGTGCCCGTACAAAAACAGAAATCCCCGACTTCATTCGAAGCCGGGGATTCTCTTGGCAGACGGGGGCGTCTGCCAACACTCTGTCAATTCTGTCACACGGGGGCGTGTGACAGCGCGTCACTGACTACTTAAAAAAATCAATCAACTGTGTCGCCACATCAATCCCAATCCGATCCTGAGCTTCACCAGTTGAGGCTCCGATGTGCGGAGTTACACTGATCCTGGGGTGGTTCAGGACTTTGTCGTCTGGCTTTGGTTCACCGACGAAAACGTCGACGCCAGCAGCTGCGAGTTTACCTGAGTCGAGAGCTGCAAGCATAGCGGCTTCGTCTACCACACCACCACGAGCGCAATTTACGAGGAACGCACCGTCTTTCATCTTGCCAAACTGGTCGGCTCCAATAGCGGGACCGTCGGGTTGCGCTGGCATGTGCAGCGAAATGTAGTCGGCTTGAGTCAGGACTTCATCCATGCTCATCAGTTCGACATCCATATCGAGGCTCTTGATGAAGGGATCATAAGCGATCACTTTCATACCGAGTCCCATTGCCTTCTGAGCCAGTGATTGACCGATGCGACCAATTCCAAGGATACCCAGTGTCTTGCCACCGAGTTCACAGCCCTTATACTGTTTCTTGTTCCACTCACCCTTGCGCATTGTCAGGTTTGCCGGAACGATAAACCGTGAAATTGCGAACATGTGGGCTATTGCAAGTTCAGCCACTGAAGGCGAGCTTGCTGCCGGGGTGTTCATGACTTTTACGCCGTTCTCACCGGCATAGACATGCTCGATGTTGTCAATACCAACACCACCGCGTACTACTGCACGGAAGCGTGGTTTACCCGCATCGATAATTTCCTTGGTGACTTTGGTTGCACTTCGGACGACAATAGCGTCGAATTCACCGATTTTACCCGCAAGTTCTTCCTGCGGGATCTTGTCTGTAATGACTTCATGTCCGGCATCTTCGAGCATTTTCTGCCCTTTAGCTGACATTCCGTCGTTGACTAATATTCTCATTTATGACTCCTAAATAATCTAACCTGTGGTGTCAGGTGTCCTCACCTGACACATAATCTTTTTATAACCGCGCTGGCAGACGCCCTCGTCTGCTAGTTTTGCTGTCACACGAGGGCGTGTGATAGCGCGGATGTCGTTTTATGTCAGTGGGATAGGCATTCCTGCCTGTCCTTCCCTTGAAAATAACCTCCTAAACTCTCCCTCCCGCTTGCTGGGGGTTTTAAAAGGGGGGGCAATTCCAGTCTTTTTCGATTTCATGGTGCAGCTTGCTGCATGATAATTCCTGCGAAAGCGGGAATCTAATTCCGTACCAGTGTTACTTGAATCCGTCTACCGACGGATAGTCGAACAGGGATGTTCGACCTACTGAATCATGGGAGCTCAATCACTTCACGGATAGATATATCCGTACTCCCCAGATTAATATTAACCGTTCTTCGCCATGAAATCTTTCATGAACCCAACAACATCTTCAATCGCCTGCAGCGGTGAAGCGTTGTACATCGAAATGCGACATCCACCAACACTGCGGTGACCTTTCATGCCATTGAAACCGGCTTCGCGACCCTGAGCAATGAACATAGCTTCAAGCTCTTCATTCGGCAGGCGGAAACATACATTCATCCGGCTGCGGCTATCTTCTGCGACAGGACAACGGTAGTAACCGTCTGATTCGTTCATCAATCCATAAAGTAAATCAGCTTTGGCTTTGTTGATTTTTTCTATGCCCTCAAGACCACCAAATCCATCAATCCAATTGAGGACAAGACCCATCAGGTAGATTCCAAATGTGTTAGGTGTATTGAACAGTGAATTCTTATCTACGTGGGTTTTGTATTTTAGCATTGAGGTTACATCAGTGCGTGCTTTCTGGTAAAAATCATCACGCATAATTACAAGCGTCACACCAGAAGGTCCGAGATTCTTCTGTGCACCGGCATAAATCATACCGAAGGGAGCCGGATCAATAGGATGCGAGAAAATGTCACTCGACATATCACATACTAATGGAATGTTGTTTTCAGTCTTCGGGAAATCGAAATACTCGGTTCCCTTAATTGTATTGTTACTGGTGAAATGAAGATATTCGGCATTAGACGAAAGTTTCAGCTCTTCCTGTTTCGGAAGGCGCATAAAGTCGACTTCACTGCCATCAAATGCAACGTTAACGTTTCCGAAAAGTTGCGCTTCTTTGATCGCTTTAGTTGACCACGTACCGGTGTTTATGTAGTCTGCGGTTTTTGTTTTATCGAGGAATGCCATCGGGATCATCCCGAATTGCAGGCTTGCTCCTCCCTGCAGGAACATGACATGATAATCATCCCCGACACCGAGCAGCTTCTTAACCATCGCAATGGTGTTGTTATGGACATCATCGAATTCCCTGGAACGGTGAGAAAGCTCGATCTCGCACATTCCGGAACCCTGGAAATTAAACCATTGCTCATGTACTTTTTCCAACACATCGAGCGGTAGTGCAGCAGGACCTGCATTGAAGTTCCAAATTCTGTCGTATTTCACTTATATCCTCCTGAAAAAGTTAATTGCTCTTTATTTCACACATTTATGAATCCTAAGAATAATATGATAATCAGTTCCGATTTTTCCAAGAAAAACGTGGAGCATTCATCAAAAAAAAGAACAATCTCGGGAATATTTCCAACCCGTTAATTAATCTCCGGTTTTGTGGCCTGGTCAGCCGTTGCTAACCAAAGATGGTATTTACAAAACAACCTTGAACAACATTCATCGTTTCAAATTCGAACTGACCAGGATTCTACTTATTTATCTCACGGTCAGCTATATATCAATACTCTTTCGGGTTAGACATTAATGTTACCATTCAACAGTGCTTGATTAGCACGGCTGACCGTGCCACAGGTTTGAATGGTGATATGTCAGGAGTAAAGTCCCCTCAGTTCCGCGGCTTCAGCAACTCTGTCAATAGCAACTAAAAACGCCGCGGTTCGCATCGTCACTTTTTTCTCAATAGACATCTCCAGCACTGAGGTGAATGCGTTATCCATAATCTCTTTTAGTGTATCAGCTATTCTCTCTTTCGACCAGTAATAACCCATCCGATTCTGAACCCATTCAAGATAAGATACAGTCACTCCACCGGCATTACACAGAATATCAGGGATTATAAATACGTCCTTTTTAGCAAGATGGCCATCACCCTTCGTCGTCACTGGGCCGTTTGCACATTCTGCTATAATCTTAGCTTGAACATGCGGAGCATTTGAATTGCTTATCTGGTTTTCAAGAGCAGCAGGGATGAGTACGTCAACCGGAAGTAGAAGCAGATCTTTCGGATTTTTCATCTTTTTAACAGCCTTCCCTTTTTCAAATCCGACAAGAGTCTTATTCTTTCGAACGTGGTCTATTGCAGCTTGAGGATCAATCCCATCTTCAGATATGTATGCACCGGAAATGTCAGATATTGCCTGAATTGTACAACCATCATCGTGCAGTAATTTCGCTGCCCACGAACCCGCATTTCCATAGCCCTGA
The DNA here is from genome assembly GCA_964387885.1 of uncultured bacterium. Classification (GTDB taxonomy): domain Bacteria; phylum Electryoneota; class AABM5-125-24; order Hatepunaeales; family Hatepunaeaceae; genus JABGPL01. The sequence goes on from CAYLYZ010000023.1 coordinate 5,583, forward strand.
ACAGCAACTGTCAATTCAGGCATTTCAAGGCTAAAGTGCTCAGCAGCTTTTCTTACACAATGCACCATACCCATCGCAGTCGCGGTTCCACGTCCCTGTGAACCACCAAGGGCTTTTGGTTTTCCGGTAACCACAGAGGGAATATATTCCCGCTTATGCATCGCATACGTATCCATAAACCAGGCCATAATTTGCGGATTAGTATTGACATCCGGAGCCGGAACATCGCTGTCTGGACCAAATACATCAATTAACTCTGCGAAATATCGACGGGCAAGGCGCTCAATTTCACTGTCGCTCAGTTCATTGGGATCAACGATAACTCCTCCCTTTGCACCACCCATAGGAATATTCACAACCGCACATTTGAATGTCATCCAGAATGAAAGAGCCTTAACTTCATCAACACTAACATCCTGATGGAACCTGACACCCCCCTTGGCGGGACCTCTAATCATCGAATGTTGAGCCCGGAATCCTTTAAAAAGCTTAACGTGACCATCGTCCATGCGAATCGGAAGCTGCACTTCTATAATCCGACGAGGTTCCATGATCATTGCAATCTGATCCTCTGTCAGTTCCAGAATTTTGGCAGCCCGGTTAAACTGCTCAAATGCATTGTCAAGGGCATTGTAATCTTCACGGTCACCAAGTGCTTTTAATAAAATTCGTTTTTTCTTCATAAAACCAATCTATTTATCGCATTCCGAACAAGACACTGAATGCGGTAGATACTCCTGTTTCGTTTAAAAACCTGTTAACTCAACAACAAATACGACAGAAATGAAAATCCCTGTTAATACCAGGAACAAAGAGGCAAACCCAACGGAAATTCTTAACCCCGTATTACCATGACGAAGTTCCTCCAATAACCGGTACGGTTTCCAGCGGAAAATTGTAAACAACACCAACAATAAACCACCTAAGGGAAGCATCCATTTTGACACGAGATAATCATAAACATCAAAAATGATCTTTCCAAATACCTGAGCTTCACTCAGGTATCCGAATGATAATGCTGCCGGAACACCCAGAAGAAAAATACCGAATGCAAAAATGAATGTCGCCTTTTTTCTCGACCAACCCTTCTCATCTATAAAGTACGCAGTGACGACTTCGAGCATTGAAACACCCGATGTGAGAGCGGCAATTGCCAGAAGAAGAAAAAAGAGGACACCGATCAGCCAGCCACCGGGCATTACTGCAAACATTCCAGGCAAAACATAAAATACTAAGCCCGGACCCTGTGTAGGTTCAAATCCCATAGCAAAAACTGCAGTGAAAATTGCTATCCCGGCAAGAAGTGCTATCACAGTATCTAAGAGAATAACGATCAGTGCACTTTTTAGCAGGTTCACCTTTCTGTCGAGATAAGACCCATATGTCAACATGCAACCCATACCCAGCGACAGTGTGAAGAAGGCATGACCTAATGCAGTCAACCAGACTTTTTTATCTGATAGTTTTGAAAAATCGGGAGCAAACAGGAATGCCAATCCCTTTTCAGAACCCTCAAGCGTCAATCCACGAACAACTAACAGTAGAATTATCGCAAACAGTGTGGGCATCAGGATACGATTCCATCTCTCAATTCCCCCTTTTATGCCCTTGAATACCACAAGAACACACAATACCATAAAAATCGCATGCGTCATTAATGGCCAGGCGGATTTTATTGCATAGCTTTCAAATTGCTGACCGGCGATTTTCGGAAGGAGTGAATCAGGAACAACACCTCCGGCTTCAAGTGAAAAATAGAGTTGCTGCCAATTCTGCAGGCTATCGGGAAGATTCTGCCAGGGAATCAGGGCGGGAGTAGTCTCTAATAATCCGGAGACATGATCTTCAACCACACTTATTGCAGCAGCACTTTCACTAAATCCACCAAATGTCCCGGAAATAGCTTTTGCGATATAGGCTAACGTCCAACCGGCAACCACACTGTAGTAAGATAGGAGCAGGAAACCTGCCAGGACTCCCAGTCCACCAATCAGATAATACAAACCTCCCGGAGCAACAGCTTCCATTGCTCCAACCGCATTGCGCTGGGTTTTTCGTCCAATAGAAAACTCTATTAACATCACCGGTAAACCAATGATCAAAATAGAACCAAGATAAAACAAAACGAAAGCCGCACCACCATTACTGCCAACAAGATACGGGAATTTCCAGATATTCCCTAATCCAATTGCTGATCCAGCAGCGGCTAAAACAAAACCGATGCGTGATTGCCATTGTTCACGCTCTGTTCCATTCCCTGCCATTTTGAACCTCGATTAACTGACGATTTTCTAATCCTGGAAATCGTTAATGCAGTATATACGATAGAATAAAGAAATTGCTTTGGAATTATTCGGACATTTCTAAGACTCTAATTGAAAAGCAACCAATGAATTCCAAAGTACTCTTCTTTGTGAATCATCTTATAACCCGGTACAAGACGATAAACATATGAGTTCCAGTTGTGCAATCCCCAATAAAGTGTAAATCCGTAAATTCTCATTGAGAGCTTAAAATCAAGCGGATAAGCTCCACCAATCCTTTCCCAACTATCAACACCAAATGAAATAAAGGAATTATAAAACTGACCACCTAAAGAAATGTCACCTTCAAAATCATCTCCCCAATGAAAAATGTGCCAGCCTGCTTCCCAATTCATCCTTAATGTCGGTTCAGCACTTAAAATCGGGACTCCTCTCTCAATTTGATCCTCCCGATTCAATCCAATCATAGAGATGCTGCCTCGGTATTGCCTGTATTGTAATCTTAAATTTGAACGCCAACCGGTTATCAGTCTATCTTTAGCTGTGAAGGGTGTGAGCAGGTTATTATTTTCAACCGTCCAGACTACCGGGTTTCGCAGTTCAGTCCTGAAGGCAGTTACATCAAAATGGAGGTGGGAAAATCCTGGAAGTAATTCCGAATTATCTACTTCATATTTCCAACCAATTTCTTGATTAATAGAAATCGAAACAGGAAGGAGTTTTCCCTTTATTGGAAGCTCTGGCCATACTCTCCACATCGGAATCAAATCATCTGAAGGTCTTTCTTCTTTGTAATCTGCAAACATGATTTCAGGTGAGTGTGGGTTTACTGCCTGTGAAAAAGAAACATGACCCGATCCAAACCGAGTTGTAAAATATTCAAGTCCTGAATTCCAGTTAAGTCGAATTCTATCCGGTCCCCAACCATAGCCACCGGCAATTGCCCACATCGAGAACTTATTATATTGATTCCGCCAACCTGCTGAGGCTTCAATTTCTGTTAGAAGAACGTCATTCTCATCCGGAAATTCAATATCTAATCTACCAATTCTGATATCTGCCCCAACGCTTCCCAAAGAAAATTCACCAATTTCACAAATAGCATCTGAAAATTTTACATCAATACCTGCTTCACGTACGTAATCATGAAAACCTGCTTCATCTTCGGTTCTCCAGGTTCTATATCCGGAAATATTTATATTCGATGAATCTTTTAGGATCAGGTCATATTCTAAATCCCAATCATTATCATTAAAATTTATTGTTCTATCCGTCAACGTGATTCCAGTCTTATCTCTTCTATTCATCATTGTAGCGGAGATTATGCTGTTTCCTGTCAACTGATGAGTTAGTTCTCCCCAGATTATATGACCCTCGTGTCGCGAATGTTCGACTTTACCTCCCGTATTAGCAAAATAACCACCTGTGGTTATGTAAGTTCCTGATAATATTCGACGTGAGTGAATAAACTCAACCGGTTCATAACCATAATATCCATCTCTATGGTGTAGAGCTGTAACAGGATCTTCGGAATTAAACCTGATCGGTGAAAACTCAACTGTACCACCGGTTCCGATAACTCCAGATAACATTGAGCTCGAAGCTGACCTGACTGCACCAATAGAAAGAGGAGATATCCGATTAAAATCAGCACGGCAATTTCGAGGATTGCGCATAGGTCTGCCTCGCCATTCAAGCCTGGTTCCCTCAGGACCAATTCCATTTATACTCAGAGCTGTTTCACGTCCATCAACTCCGAGTGAAGGCGAAAATGACGAAATCTCGGACGAAAGAAGATCAGAGGAATTGGTAATATTCAGAAGATTTCGGTGAGTTGATGTCAGTCCGAATAACACCCAGCCATCCAATGCCCCAATTTCATACGCAGGATTAAACAGCGTATATCCCATTCTCAGTTTCACATTATTTGATTCCGCGATTGCTTGGCCACAAAAACAAAGAACAATAATGCACATAACAGCATACTGCAAGCAATGTTTTGAATGGGATATCATTTTATTGAGAGTTGATATTAGTGTCAACGAGTTTCAGAAGTGGAGGCGCTACGAACAGGAAAATTAAAAGATTGCTGCTGATGTGCATTAAGCTGAATGGGATTCCCAGAACAAGAGTACTCATCACACCTTTAATGCCCATCCCCGTTGATAATGGAAAAGCAATGTTAGTCAATAAATCAAACAAAAGTGTTACAATTATTGCCGATAATCCAATTAAAAGTCTTTTTGTAAATCTCGAAAGTGAAAGTTTCCGGGTGGTCTGAAAATGCAAAGCCCCTGCAATTGGGGCAATTGATAAGCCTAATATCTGTGCAATCAATAATGGTGGAAACATCCCACCCTGTGGATTCAAGCCGAAGTATAAAACAGATGCGATTATTGAGGAAGTGATGCCCCTGGAAAAACCAAGTACATAACCACTAACGAACATGAAAAGAGTCAACACTTCCACGTTCGGGACAAACATCAATAAATACCCACCAGCAGCACCTGCTGCGGCAAATAATGATGTCAGAACTATACCTTTGAGTGGATTATCTTTGTTTTCAGAACTCATGAGCACCAATGTCAAGAAAGGTGTATGTGTTGAATTCGCAACAGGATTAGAGCGATAATTGATTCTATCAACCTCACGCTTGAAAACCGTTTTGAGAATTAAAAAAATAGCAAAAAATAAAGTTCAGGCTTCAGAGATATTTCGGTAACTCTGAAGCCTGAGCTTCTGCTAGACACAATCCTGATTTATTTAGAAATCAGATTTGGAAAAACCGCACTCAAGCAAAAAATGCAAGGCAGAATTTGTTCTAAGCTTTCTTTCTGTGGAAGGTGGCTTTTTCTTTTACACGTGCAGCTTTTCCTTTTTTACCGCGGAGATAATATAGCTTCGACCGACGTACCGAACCTAATCGCTTCACCTTAATCTCCGAAATAAATGGGCTGTTTACCGGGAAGATTCTCTCAACTCCGATACCACCGCTCCCAATTTTCCGCACTGTAAATGTAGAGTTGCTCTTGTCATGATGTCTTGCAATGACAACTCCACTAAAAACCTGTATTCTTTCCTTCTCACCCTCAATTACCCTGTAAAGCACATCAACATTATCTCCAGGGTTGAACTTCGGTAGTTCTTTTTCTCTTGGGGTTTGGATTATTTCTTTCCAGCTTTCCATGGTTCTTTGTTATCCTGTATATTCAAAAGGTCAGGACGTCGGTGTTTAGTTATCACACGCGACATTGCCTGACGCCAAATATTTATGTTTCTATGATGCCCACCAAGCAGAAGCTCGGGAACTCGCATCCCTGCGAATTCATCGGGTCGAGTATAATGCGGACAGTCTAAATATCCATCTCTAAAACTATCCGTAAGTGCACTATCCAAATTCCCGAGAACTCCGGGAATCATGCGGACTGCGGCATCTATCATTACGGTAGCAGCAGTCTCTCCACCTGTTATTACATAATCACCAAGTGAGTATTCCCTGTCAACCCAGCGATCGATAACTCGTTGATCAATACCTTTATAATGACCGCAGAGAAAAACTAAATGAGACTCACCTGAGAGTGAATCAGCAATATCCTGGTTAAAAACAACTCCCTGAGCAGAGGGATAAACAACCAGAGGACGTGATTTTGCGTTTTTCAAAACTTTATCCATAGCTCTGAAAAACGGATCCGGTTTTAATAACATCCCGGATCCACCTCCAAATCGATAATCATCAGCCTGATGATGTTTATCTGTCGTAAACTCCCGCAAATCGTGAACTCGGTAGTCGAATATACCATTTTCACAAGCTCGTTTAAGTATACTCTGTGAAAAAATACCATCGAAGAAATTTGGGAACAGTGTGATTACATCGAGTTCCATGACTAATCTAAAAGCCCTTCGATCTGATTGATAGTAATCCGATGACTCTCAAGATCGACATTAAGGATGAACTCTTTTACAGCCGGGATAAGAATCTCACCTGCAATTCCATCTATTACCCAGATGTCGTGATGACCCTGATGCCAGACTTCCTGTAGAAAACCAATATCTTCACCGGTATCTGAAACAACCATACATCCAACAAGATCGTCCACATAATACTCGTGTTCCTCGGATATCGGCCGTTCAGACTCCGGAATTATTATCTCAGCGCCGTTTAACACTGCTACATCCTCGGGTGAATTGATTCCCGCAAATTTTATTCGAATCCACTTTCCCGAAAGTTGGGAGCGTGATACTCTCAAAGAGCGATATTGATTATGTAACCTGATTTTGACTCTCTTCAAGTCAAGGACAGGTTTGGGAGACTGAGAGGTGCTGACTGCTTTTACTTCACCTTTCACTCCAACGGGTCTTGCAATCCTGCCAATTACTATTGGATCCACGGGAGGTATTATTTCCTCTCCCGGCAGTTCAATTCTGACTTTTTTTACCAAAAGAGTTAAGCCTCCCTTCAGTCGGCTTTTTCTTCTTTTGGTTTATCCTCGACAGGATCCTCTGTTTTTTCCGGAGCGGGAGCTTCTTTCTTTTCTGCTACTGCTTCGGGAGCTGCCTCGGGAGCTGCTTCAGTTTCCTCTACCGCGACCTCAGGTTCTTCCTGAGTTTCGACAGGAGTCGGGGCAGCTTCCTCTTTGATTTCTGCTTGCTTTGGCGCGTGTTCTTCCATCCAGGCAAGCATCATCTCGTTAATCTGTTTTTCGGGGAGTTTTCGTTTCTCAAGCCTGAACCGATACCAAACACCTTCCTTGCGCAAGAGACTTCTTACTGTATCCGAGGGTTGTGCTCCAACACGCAGCCATTTTAATGCCTTCTCACCATCGATTTTAATTGTTGGCGGATCGTTTAGTGGATGATAGTATCCGATTCGTTCAATAAATGCACCGTCGCGTTTCTTTCTGCTATCGACTGCAATTATTCGATAGTATGGTCGTTTTTTACGACCCATACGAGTCAATCTAAGTCTTACTGACAAATTTTTCTCCAAATGTGTTTTGAACACGAGTGTATTTGTCTGACGGACATACACAAGGTTCAAGTAGAAACTAAATTAACCAGCCGATCCGGTTATCCTTAATGCGATTAAAACGCATTCCCCAAAGAATAAGAGTACCAAACTGATTGTAACCACGAGTGCAATCGAATCTCGATCACTTTTAGATCGTTTTATGATCCTTTCAATATGGTTTAATCCAAGTATCCCCGAAAGAAATAAAGCCAGGGCACTGAGATATGACACTTGAGGTAGAGGCAGAACTAAATCGAGTAGAAACCCGAAAAACAGGCAATCGAGTGCCCAGATGATCCGCTGTGCCCAAGCTGTCTTCATCATATTTGATCTGAATCAATCGTATTTGTGAAAACCTGCCGGATTTGGAGGTTACGCGACCAAATCGTAACAGGGACGATACACTCTTTTACTACTTATAAATTAAAAGCCCGGCATTCCCGGAAAACCTCCGGGAAACTTTGGACCTTTTTTACCAAAACGTTTTATCATTTTCTGCATCTGCTCGAATTGATTGAGTAACCGGTTAACATCCTGAACCGATCTACCACAACCCTGAGCAATCCGACGCCGTCGACTGCCGTTAATAGTCCTGGGCATCTCTCGTTCACCGGGTGTCATTGAATCGATTATTGATTCAACCACAACAAACTGATTTTCATCGACCTGTAAGCCCTTTATGGATTTCATACCCGGGATCATACCGAGAATTGACTCAAGAGGTCCCATGTTTTTCAGCTGATGTAGCTGCTCGCGAAAATCCTCGAGAGTAAACTGCTTCTTTGCCAGTTTTTCAGCCATTTTCTGGGCTGATTCGGCATCGATAGCTTCCTGAGCTTTCTCAACAAGAGAAACAACATCCCCCAATCCCAGAATTCGACCAGCCATTCGGTCGGGGTGGAATTGTTCAAAGTCGCTTGTTTTTTCACCAATACCAATAAATTTTATCGGTTTACCGGTAACCCATCTTATTGAAAGAGCAGCCCCACCTCGGCTATCACCATCGAGTTTAGTCATCACCAGACCGGTCAACTCAATCCGCTTAAGAAATGCACTCGCTGATCTTACAGCGTCCTGTCCAGTCATGCCATCCACTACAAGTAGAGTTTCCGGTGGTTTTATCGCATCCTGCATTTCTTCGAGCTGATCCATCAGCTCGTCATTAACCGCCATCCTGCCAGCCGAGTCAATGATCAGGCAATCCAGACTCAGTTCGCGTGCATATTCACGTGATAGTGCTACTGTCTTAATTGCGTTCTTGCGGTCTCCCGAAAAAACGGGAATATCAATCTGTCTTCCAAGTGTCTCAAGCTGGTCGATTGCAGCAGGACGAAATGTATCAGCTGCGACTAATAATGGTTTCCTGCCTCGTCTGCGCAGATGCGCTGCAAGCTTTGCTGCTGTTGTTGTTTTGCCTGCACCGTTCAAACCGGCAATTAGAATCGGTGAAGGTGATTTTCCAAATCGGATTGGTTCAGCAGCACCACCAAGAAAACTGATGAGTTCATCATGAATTATCTTTACCATCTGCTGACCGGGAGTCACACTCTTGAGCACCTCTTGCCCAAGGGATTTTTCCTGAACATCTCTCACGAAAGCTTTAGCTGCTTTCAAACTCACATCCGCTTCGAGAAGTATTCTTCGAACTTCCCGAACTGTTTCTTTTACATTCGCTTCTGTGAGTTTACCCTGTCCGCGTAAATTGCGAACAAACGTCTCAAGGCGACCGGTCAGATTATCAAACATCTATTAAACTTCTTCTCTCGATTCCTGAATTCGACTGATTAGATTGGATGTCGAATAACCACTGAGTATTGGGGCTCTCTCTACTCTACCCGCATGTTCTCGGCCGACGATCTCGTCTAACTCGTAATCCTCCCCCTTCAGAAGTACATCGGGCTTAATCCTTTCAATCAGTTCAAGTGGCGTTACTTCATTAAAGAGTATTGCAGCGTCAACAAGCCCAAAAGCTGCAACGATAGATACTCTATCATTCTCAGAAACGATTGGCCGCTTGGGACCTTTTGTAAGAGTTCTTGCAGATTCATCACTATTAACCCCAACAATTAATCGGTCACTAAAACTGGCTGCAAGCTCAAAGGAGATAAGATGTCCGCGGTGAATTAAGTCGAAAACACCGTTTGTGAAAACAATAGTTTCTCCGTTCTTTCTCCAGTAGTTAATCATGGATAATAATTCCTGAAGATTAACTACTTTTTTTCCCTGAACCACCTGTGCTACCTCCCAGCATCTATTATGTGGGCAATACTGGATTCGAACCAGTGACCTCTGATATGTGAGACCAGCGCTCTAACCAACTGAGCTAATCGCCCTTGATTTTTCGCACAAATAACAAATTTAACTTTTAAATCCGCACAAGTCAAGACAAGTTTTGGAAAGCTGGCAAGTTCATTTCTTTTTCACAGAGTTTGAAAATCTAAGAACTTGAGAAAGGAGTTTGTTTCTGGCAAGCTGGAGATAAACCGGAAAAATAATTACATCAGTAAAGCGACTGCTCCTCAGATTCATCATCAGGATAAATTTCATCATCTGTGGATGCCGGTTCTCCAAAAACAGGGGGATCATCCGGGATGCTATCTGTTTTATCGAGATCTTTCTCCTCTCTCCACAGTGGTTGGTCGTCTGGCTTATTCTTAAACGTAACGTTGATGAGTTCGTGTAGTTCGGTAATCTCGGTTTGAATTTCATTTAAGTGATTATAAATAAAGTCACTTAAAACCCTGCGTTCTTTGGTAGACCTCTCCTGTGTTTTCAGCAGGAACTCTCCAGTGACCTTTTGAGCCTCTTCGTTTTTCTTAAACTCTGCTTTTAGGAAATCCTTTAAACCATCAACTCCGGAACCTTTACCTCCACCTACTTTTATATGACCAATCCCCTCCAATTCCGCTTGAAGAGCCTGAATATCGGGTCTTGTGTCAACAAGCTTTCTATCAACCAAGTCTTTAATATAGAGCGCGTCCTCGGTGATATTCAGTAGGGCGGATAGAATCTCCCCGATACAAAGAAGAATAATAGCCATAACATAAAAAATGATACAAATGATTATCATTCGAGGGATATCATCAAGCATATCCTGAGTTTTCAGGAGCTTTGCGATATCTGGGGAAAGGAGTGTCCCTATGGCGATTACCATTGCAACAGTTGCGAAAATAAGAACTGCCCAGCCTACGGCGTCGAGTAAACTTACCCAAAACCGCAATAGTTTGTATTTTCTCAACTTGCCTTCGGCTACTGTTCGTTTACCCATAATATCTCAGTTTAGTTGAAAAATGAATGTGATTATTCCCTTTTGGTTTTGCTGAGCTAAACCCTTATCAAGTGAGTTAAATCGCCATGTCTTCAATGCAGCTATCGAAACTTGTTCAAGTTGGGGCAGCCCTTTTGTCAAGGGGCGAACTGAAATTACACTACCATCCGGAGCCACGATCAACTCAAGCCTGACTGTTGCAGCTTTATTTAATCCTACCGGGAAAGCCGGAGGATTTCCGGACGTCCTGACTCTTGCGGGTCCATCCCAGGTAAGAGTAAACATGTCCTCATTTGCTATCTGGTCTCCAAGATTATCTGATCGCTGTCCATAAAGGACAGCATCGCTAAGAGGCACTGGTTTCACCGGGGCTCGCTCTTTTTTTCCTGGAGCTATTGACTCTAATGGTATTCTCTGCCCGGGGTGAAGTGATTCCAGACCAGACAGGTTTGGCTTCCCGCTTGTAACAGGTGCGATTACAGCCTGACGGTTGCTCTCCGGGAGTTTCAACAACGGTGAAGTTTCATTTAACATAGGTCGTTTCGGCAATTCGACCATCGGTTGTGCACCACCCCATTTCGGAGATGATTGCCCTCCACCGGGAATAATCTCTGGAAGTGGGGCAAATGTAACCGGAGTATAATCTAAATCAAAAGGTTCCAGTTCAAAACTTGTTTTCGCAAAAAAAATCAAAAGCAGTATGTGCACAATTAATGACAGTGTCCAGCCGATATGTGATTCTGATCTAACGGTCACTGCTCTTCCTTCATTGTTGCGATTAAAAACCTTTCCCCACCTGCAGCTTTAATCCTGTCGATTACAGCTACTGTGGTTTCAATCGAAACTCGCCGGTCAGCATTAATAATAATCGTTTGATTTGAACCGTGGATAATCTGACGACGCAAATTGGACGCCAACGCTTCCATTCCGGTTCTTTCATCACCAACCCAGATTGTTCCTTCACGACCTATCGTCACCATTATAGCTTTTTCGTCTATTACCTGCGAGGTTTCACTCGCAGGAAGACTGACTTTTATCCCAGGCTGTACTATATAAGTACTCGATAATAAGAAAAAAATCAATAGCAACATGACAATATCTGTCAGAGATGCTAATGAAAAGCTAATTAATGGAGGATTTTCAGGTTCAATTTTCATTGCCCGACCCGAGTATACGCAAAATTAATTCACCACATTGCTCAATTGAAGCTGCCGCTTTCTTTACGAGAGAAGCCAGGTAATTGTGAATTACAAGCGCCAGAATACCAACTGCCAGACCGGCAGCCGTAGTTACAAGTGCTTCCCAGATCCCACCTGCAAGCACATTAGCATTGACATTCCCTCCGAGTTTCTGGATCTGCATGAATGCCCGGATCATTCCCGTAACTGTACCGAGAAATCCAACCAGGGGAGTTGCCGCCGCAAGAGTCCCGATTACCCCTATACCCTTTTCCAGCTTATACAAAGACTGACGTGCCGCTGTTTCAAGGCTTTCTGCAGCTTCAGACCTGGTCAATTTCTCATCATCAAATACTTTTGCCATTGATGCAGTAGCCTCATTCCCGGTTTTACTTGCTACCCGGAATTTCGCAGGATCAGCACCTCCCGGATTTGCCTTCCATTTAGCAATATAATCAGCCAATCTCTTGTTTTCTCGCTGGAGAGTCATAAAACGACTCACTCCAATCGCAATAACAACTATCGATGAAATAGCGATGAGGATCATTATCCACCCACCACTGACCAATACGTTAAATAAACTCATCTTGTTAAATCTCGATTACGTGTTTTATGTTTACTTAAATTGCAAACCGTCAAAACTATCATAGTTTGTTCCAAAAGAACCTTTCAACATCAATGCAAAGGGAGCAACTTCAAGTCCGTTTGAATGTACCAGATCATTATCTAATAAGTTTAGACAGACAACAGATATCCTTCTGCCTTTCTTCAGGTTATACCCAACCTCAATGTCCCATTCGAAATGAGAACCAACTTTAGCTGCTGGATAATAAACAGCATTCGTTACATCATGCCAGGATATAGCATTCGAAAATTGCCAGTTCTGCCAGTATCCATTTCCATTAATACCTACAATAAATGGATGAAATTTCACTTCACTTTCGGAGAAACCGGGATTTACTAACTTTGCATTTTCAAAGGAAGTCATTAACTCAATGTCTCCGAGTGAATAAATTTCATATTCAGCCCTTATTTTGAACAACATTGATTCTAATTGCCCGTACTCTATATTCCAGGAATTGCTTGAGGACTCGTCATATTCTAAGAGTGGATAATTCTCCGAGTTATGAAAAATACCAGAAAATTTGAGGTCGAGAACTTCGAAAAAGCTTAGTTCATATCCTAACTCAACTCTTGCTTTTTCAACAACAATGCTGCCTCGAGGTGAATCATAGAAAACTTGCGGCATTCTTTCCATAATTGATCGTAACGAATGTCCGTGCACACTTGGATTCCACTTCAGGAAGGCTACTCCTCCAAATCTCGCGCTCCAGATCGCTTTGATATTTGGTTGAAATCCATAGACATTGTCCGAACCTTTCGAATTTCCGTTGAACACATTAAAACCAAATCCAATTTTTAGCGGAGAATCACTCGGTTCCCACCAGCCAAAGTTAACTTTTCCATTAAACAATGACAGATTTTTAGATTCCTGATCCAGTGGTTCGAACACTCCGTTAATTGTTGTTTCAAATCTTCCATTAAAAGCCCCGATCTCGTGAAACAACGAGAATTCATTCAAATTTGCTGATTTGTCAATGTCACTCGATGCCCGATGATAGGTCCAATGATGAAAACAATACTTCCCCGAAAAACTCCCAATATCGGTAATCAGCGGAGTTAAACTACTTTCGATTCTTAAATCCCGCCACTCATTATCAACATCCCATTCCCAATCCGAGTCTGTTTGCGTGAGAATGGAAGTTGAAGATTCCGAAGTTGAGAAAAGTGGGAAAATAGGTCCATCGTAAGAGTTTTTATAGAGAGTTGAGGCTGAAAATTCCGAGATGATGCTAAAATACACATCATGTGGTAAGAGCATATTAAGACCTAATCTGCCACCGATGTTCTTATTATCAAATCTCCTGTATTGGCGAGGCGGATAATTGCCCCAACCTGAAATGGAATAAATAAGCTTCCCCCAATTCTTACCCATTCCAAATTTTGCACCGCCTCCGTTAAAATTGCCAACGTACACATCCACATATCTATTTGATCTGTCAGAATTAATAAAATTATTTGGCCGTGAAGGTACAATGTCTAAAGAATGTGTGCTCATCACCGGACGTAAGTTTAGAATAACGTCTGGAGTTGTGATTTCAGGGCTTATCGAAGAATAATTTAACCGATCACCACGAATCAGGGTTGCCTGTTCGATACCAGATATTACATAATCGGGCAAGTCGATTTCAGGCAGATTTTTTTGTGGTGCTGCTATAGAGGAAAATGTCAGGAAAAAAACTGTGAAGAAAATCCAGTGAAAAACCTTCTGGTGTGTACTGATTGGCTTCATCCATTATCCAATGAATCTTTGAACTCTCGTAAAATAGCAAGATAAACACCGAAATCAAATCCCGCAATTTATAAACTGTTATAATACTGATTAGTTCCAGAGTTTGTTATATACTGTTGGGAAATTGGTTAAATGGTTATTGCAATTCCAATCTGAAATGATTACTTGAATTGTTATCATTCAGGCTTGTCACCATTAACTTGAACATTATTTCCGAGATAGTAACTGATCAATATTCCCCAAAAAGATTCTTCCAGATTCAGATTGGCAAATAGACTCAATCCCATTCCACCTCTGGAATTCTTGTTAAGCCAACTAACACTGGTAATATATCCCTGGACTTGTACTGGTAGGCCGATGGTTCCGTGGTGGTCAAAACCGTCGATACTATTGTAGATGGAATTGATAAAATAACTGAGCCCGATGGAATATGAAAGATGAGTATGTTTTGTGTACAAGAAGCGTCCATAGAGAAGTTCAAAATCTCGTGCGTAATCGGTAGTTTCATAGTCAGAAGATCCGCCACTCAGTGTTAAGTCGATTTCTTCACTAAACAAAAAACGTCCTGTTAACATACGTTGTTTTTGCATCTCAAGGTTAAAACTCATATCGAGATTCCAAAAATATATACTGCTGCCACCAATCCCGAAGGAAAACCAATTCAATGCCTCTCTAAAAGTTTGAGTCGAATCCGCCTCAGCTGCAGTTGAAGTATTATAAATACAGCTTGATAGGATACTTAAGAGGCTAATAAATGTTACAATCCTGATTTGAGTGGTTCGGAGATTGACCAACATAAGGTTCTCCCTTTTTAAGATGACTCCTACGGTGTATCGTATTTATCACGAAGCAGATTTTAAATATTTACAATCATTTTCGCGTCTCATCTCGCATCTCTCTTACCAAAATATTTCCAGAAATTGTACATCTGAGTTCTTGGGATTTCCTGCGGAGTATTTTCAAACAAATCTTCTGGTATAGAAGAATCCTCCCCCTTTTTCCTCCAGAATTTCATCCTGTCCAACCAATACCTTTCGAGGATATCGACGACATCCTTACCCCAGCGCTTGATGCGGCTGAGATAGGTCTTTATAGCTTCTTCGCGCGACCAGGACTTGTAAGTCCGACAGCGATCTATCGCAGCGTGTCCGGCAACGGATGTTAAAAGTCCGCTGAACAATCCTTCCGAAACCGCCTCACCCCAGGTATGCAGCATCGGGATGTGCCTGATTGATCCTGACCATAATTGATCTGCTGCATTGAGAATGTTAACCGCTGCGACAACCCGTGCGATATCGTAGAATACTAATATGGATTCTCTAAGTGTTGGGCTGGTTCGATAAATGCGGATAATCTGGTTTACCATCTTAATATTTCGGGCGATGACGATATAAAGGTCAACCGAACGATACGGAGACAGGGCGGTACCGATTGTCACAAGACCGACATTATCGCTGACGATAGCCTCTGCCTTTTTATCAAGAATTTCTATCAGCGGATCAAAGTTTTCCCGTTCAATGTTGAGAATTTCCTCCCGGAAAGCCGGTTCATTATTGATTTGATGCCCAATTTTCCCGACTCGAGTTTCCAATTTCTGCAAGTTTTCAGATGCCTGACTTACAAGTATTTCATTTTTCAACAACCGCTTTGTGATCAGGTTGAGAAATTTGACAAATTTCTTCTTTTCCACCGGTGCAATTGGTCCTGATTCAGGAACTTCAGGTAGTTGCGGAGCTGAAGGATAGCGGAACAATGCCCTGATTTGCCATGCAAGCAGACCAATTAGAACAGCGCACAAAACCAGGAAACCACTTCCCGCATACGGGTGTATTCTCGCCAGGGATTCATAAGCTTGTAGGATTTCAATTACGGCGAAAAACGTCAGCCCAAGACCGACGAGAACCGCAATTCTCTCTATGGTTTTAAGGATTTTATGCATCGGGATTACTCTTGAAAATCAATGATTTGTTCAATATATAAACTAACCCTCACTTATGCAAGTCGAATACAAAACGACAAAACCCGGACGATTTAGTCCGGGTTTGTAAATCTTGTTCACATCAGATGTCTTATTTATCAGTACTTCCCCCAACCTCAGCACTCCCAATCTTCCCCGATTCATAATCGAGCTCACTGCCGCCCATGCTATGCGGGATCATATAAACAGCGAACATAACCACCATCGCCACGATAGTCCACCACCGACGCTTTTCCTCTGCTTCCTTTTTCCACAGGACTATTGCCGCCACAACCCAGCCGATTACCATTGCAAGAGTTTTATTGTCCGTCCAGTCACCACCAAATGGCCATCCCGTCCAATATGCTCCGAAAGCAAATTTCTGGACTATCGGACCGAGTATCATTCCACCGACCAGGATCAATCCAAGAGTAACAAATGTCAATATTCTGACTTTCTTTCTGAAAATCGCTCCAAGAGCAGTCCGCATTGCGACTATAAAACCGATAAACATAAAAAGGATATGCGGGATCAGCACTCCTCGAGGGACAAAGCCTTTATACCGAATTGTAACTGGAAATTCAGGAATAAACACCTGTGTACCGTTCTTTGACAGGAATACTTGATAATTTAGTTTTCCCGCCCAGGGCTGCCGTGGTAGTAAAGCAGTCAGTGTATTTCCATCACGAACCATATCAACTCTGATCGTGGTCTCTTTCACGTTATGTCTTTTCCAGAAAACGGCTCCTGTCACATCCTGATCTGAAATTTCCATTTCGACAATATGATCCTCCGTTCCGGGTGCCAGCTCGTGAGTTCGCTTGAGGTTGTAATTTACATCAATATCACCGAGCTGTACAGTTCCCTTGACCGGATAAGTCGGTCCGGTTTTCTTCTGGTAGATTACTATTCCGACCGTGAGCACAAAAGCCACCACCCACAATAATATGTTCAGTAAAACTGACTTCATGAATTGCCTGTATGTTTATAAAGGAGATTACGGACATGTACTGCGAGTCCGAGTACCCCAAAATGCGCTGGCAGACGCCCTCGTCTGCCAGTTAAGTCGTTGTTATTAATGGCACACGAGGGCATGCGCCAGCGCGAATGCTCTTTAGACTAAATGCTATCGGGGTGAAAGTACACTGTCAAAGCTAATCTAAATCCCCGCTCGCACTTCATCAAGGGTTTCTTTGCATGTCGGAACCATCTTGAAAAAGTTTTTAAGTTGTTCACACGCATAGTCATCGCAATATGCGCAGTTTTTCAATCCGCGTTCAACACCACATTTGCGTATTTCGCACATAGAACAGTGCATGAAATGCGCACTTCCATCCGACATGCAGCCATCACAATTAACATCTTTTGTTTTTATATCAGCATTAAATTGTTTTGACCAATTAATAGCAACTTTCTCACGCTCAGCGTCGTCATTGTTCTGTGTCGCAATGTATGCTTCACATGTTGAACAATCAATTCCGCACATCCCGATTAGTTTTGGCATAATCTGGTCCTTGTTTATGATACTCGCTCTCCCCCGCTTGTAGGGGGGAATAAAAGGGGTGTAACCGGATAAAATCCGGTTCATTCAACCAAAAACAATCCCGGGATGCAGTCGGTCCCGGACTACAAGGGGTTATACAGCCCTATAACTTCCCAACCACATCTTCAACTGCATCAAGCAGCTCACCTGACCTGAGAACTTCAGCCATGTTGTTATGATCATCATATAGTGGTCGGTCTTCTTCAAGATGTTTAACATATTTGCGAATGACATCATATGCTACGGAAGTTCCCTTACCTGGTTTGCCTTCCCGGAAGTCTAATGCCTGCGCAGCAGCAATCATTTCAATTCCCAGAATCGCATAATTGTTGTCCATAATCTGACGCATTTTCAGTGCTGAAGTCATACCCATCGATACAAAATCTTCCTGATCAGCAGCTGCCGGGATAGATCCTGTTGCTGCAGGATTGCAAAGGACACGATTCTCGTTAACCATCTGGCCGGCAGTGTATTGTGACAGCATTAGACCGGAGAACATACCGGCGCCTTTCGTCAGATAAGCAGGCAAACCAACACTTAAGTTCACGTTTAACAACCGATTCAACCTTCGCTCAGAGAGGGCAGCAACTGTTGTTGTAGCAATCGCCATGTACTCAAGCGCAAACGCCATTGGCGTGCCCTGGAAGTTCGCTCCGGAAATTACTTCGTTATCTTCAGGGAAGAAAATCGGGTTGTCACCAACTCCATTAAGCTCGGTCTCGAACATCTTGCGCACAAAGATCATTGTATCAAATGCGGCACCCACAACCTGAGGTGTTGAACGCAAAGAATAAGCATCCTGCAATTTCACTCCGGCAAGTCCCTGGACAGTTGAACCTTCCAGTAATCTACGCAGATTTTCTGCAGTCTTGATGGCTCCTTCATAGCCCCGAACCTCATGCAATCGGTGGTCAAAAGCCCTTCTGTTTGCATTCAATGCATCAAGCGTAAGTGCTGCTGCGATATTGTGTGTTTTTAACCACATTTCAGCTTCAACTGCCATCATCGAACCCATACCGGTAATCATATTCGAGCCGTTTATGCAAGCCAGTCCATCTCGCTCCAGGAAGGTGATTGTGGGAATTCCTGCCTTCCTCATTGCCTCTGCACCGGGAAGTCGCTCACCTTTGTAATATGCCTCACCTTCACCAATCATAACCATCGCCATTTGCGCCATTGGAGAAAGATCCCCACAGGCAGCAACTGAACCACGCTTACAAACCACCGGTGTCACACCGTTATTCAGCATTGCAATCAGTGTTTCAGTAGCAACTCGACGCATCCCTGAATTGCCATGACAGTGGACGTTTATTCTCGATAACATAGCAGAACGAACTATGTCAATATCCATCGGATCACCGACTCCGGCTGCATGACTATATATAAGATATTTCTGAAAATCCACGACCTGATCAGGCGTCAATATCACCTCGGCAAGCTCTCCAATCCCGGTGTTAACACCATACATGATATTATTTGAATCTATGTTTTCCTGCAGAAAAGCGCGACACTTTTCAATACGTTCCCACGCATCTTCGTGTACTTCAACCTTTTCTCCACCCCGGGCGACCCTGACGACATCTTCAATCTTTAGATCAGATCCATTTAAAACAACTGCCATTTTATTAACCTCAACCTGTGTTTCTGAAAGTTAAATACCGAACGAACAATATAACGATACATGTTACGTAAAGTCCATACATTTATAGCTTTCAAATTTTGTTTAGAAAAATATATTATCCGATAAAAAAGTTCTCCCGGAATTGTTGTTTTGAATGAAGTCCTGACTATATTTCCAGGAAATTCACAAAATTGATATTTGTAGTTTAATTGTCCATCAGGTCAACATTTTTCTTGAGAATTACTCAGATTTTGGATGTATTAAAAAAAATGAATTGGATTTTCAACTTATCATTGGCATTATAATTGCTCCATCTTATTATAGAGATAAACTTTAATTTTTATCAATATTTTTATTTCTATTTGGCATAATGGTATTATTAATTATTTTACAATGACTTATAGTAATATCTGTATTGAAGAGAATCCAAATCACACATTTTAGTGCTTAGAATCACACTCATTTTTTTTAAAGGCTCGTATTTATAAGTGAGGGGCAAGTTCAACGACCACATGCCATAACCGTATGTTGTTGTATTTTTTTTTCAAAATAGCAAAATAAAATCAGTTTTAGGAACTTAATGCCTTAACTCAAAGTATAATACTCAGATACCGGGACACCGGTTTTAGAGATTATTTCATTTAAGATTTCCCCTTCTCGAGAGTCAGTTTCTTGGAAAAGCCTCTAAACTGATCGGGAAGATAAACTAATAAAGCGAAAGGATCAGTCATGAGTGCTACAATCGACTTTTCAAAGATCATCGAGCAAGACCGGGAAGCCAGGTCTCAAGATGATTGGTCAGGCACTTTTCTTGACTATCTGGATCTGGTCAAGGAGAAGCCTGAAATTGCCATGCTCGCGCACCAGCGAATCTATAATACGCTGACTAAACCGGGCATACGTGATGTCGCAGCAGTAGGTAATCCCAAATTACGGAAAATCTACAAAGACGATTCAATCAAGATTTACAACTTCTTTGCTGACGAATTTTTCGGCCTCGAACCAACCATTAACCAAATCGTTCGCTATTTTCGTTCAGCCTCAATGCGCGGAGAAGAATCCAGGCAGGTACTATACCTGATGGGTCCCGTAGGCTCCGGCAAGAGTTCCCTTGTGGAAAAACTCAAGTATGCACTTGAAGTGAATACTTTTTACGCGATTGAAGGCTGCCCGATGCATGAGGAGCCACTGCACCTCTTACCGCAACACCTGCGACCGAAATTCACGGAACTGCTCAACGTTCCAATCGAGGGCGATCTCTGCCCTGTCTGTCGCTGGCGGTTAAAAAATGAATATGGTAATAATTATGAGAATTTCAAGATAGAAACCAGAGAATTCTCGCGCCGGTCACGCGTAGGGATAGGTATGGTTCCTCCCGTTGATCCAAACAACCAGGACACCTCTGTTTTGATTGGTGGTGAGGACATTTCAAAGTTGGATATGCATTCCGAGGGTGATCCTCGTGTTTTGGATCTCTCCGGAGCTATGAATGTAGGAAACCGGGGCATGGTTGAATTCATAGAGGTATTTAAGAATGAAGTTGAATACCTCCACGTGATGATTACAGCCACGCAGGAAAAAGTTATTCCAGCTCCTGGACGACATGGAATGATTTACTTGGACGCAGCAATTATTGCCCACTCAAACGAGGCAGAGTGGAGAAAATTCCGCGCCGATCACACTAACGAAGCTATCCTCGATAGAATCGTTGTGATACCTGTACCCTACAATATGGAGCTCTCTGAAGAAGTCAAAATCTATAAAAAGATTATAAACAACTCCGATTTTGAAGCTCATATTGCACCTTACACTCTCGAATTTGCATCAATGTTTGCGATTCTGACCCGTCTCGAGAAGAGTAACAAGGTCGATCCGTTGACGAAATTGAAGATTTATAATGGAGACGACGTACTTGAACAGGGCAGAACAAAGAAGTTCGACATTCAAGAGTTGAAAGAGGAATCCGGTCGGGAAGGAATGTTCGGAATATCAACGCGGTTCATAATGAAGGCGCTTGATAATGCTATCACGGACAGCGAAGGCAATGGTCATTGTGTTAATCCAATCAACATTGCCGAGTCGTTGATCAATATGGTCAAATCGACCGAAATGCCGGACGACCAGCGCAAGGAGTATCTCGCTTACATTACCGACACTCTGCATAAGGAATACCTGCAGATTCTCGAAAAAGAAATTACGCGCGCATTTGTCTACTCCTACAGCGAACAGGCTGAATCTCTGTTCCAGAATTATCTGGATCATGCTGAAGCTTATGTAAACAAAACCAAGCTCACGGATTCCGACACTCGTGAGGAGTTACAGCCGGACATTCAGTTCCTGCAATCAATCGAAGGTCAAATAGGTGTGACGGGAACAGCAGCTGATGGTTTTCGTCAGGATGTTATCGCATTCCTGTGGGCGGTTTCACGTCGAGGGAATAAGATCCACTATCAGAGCTATGAACCGTTGAAGGAAGCCATCGAAAAGAAACTGCTGACATCGGTCAAAGACCTGGCCAGAATAGTAACCCGCTCCCGGACACGCGATGAGGACCAGCAGGAGAAATATAACGTGATGGTTGAACAGCTCCTTAAGAATGGATACTGCGAAACCTGCGTTGATACAATCCTGAAGTATGCAGCCAATAACCTGTGGAGAGATTAGCTAAAAAGCAAGCTTAATCTCACACATAACTGACGAGGCTGACATGACATACTTCATAAAACAATCCGACTATCGGAGCGATCGGAGTGCATCTGATCGCTCCAGACACCGTGAAAAGATCCGTGAGACCATCAAGGATAATATCACCGATATCATTTCTGAAGAGTCAATAATCGGAAAAAGCGGTGACAAAGTCATTAAGATTCCAATCCGTGGTGTCAAAGAATACCGGTTCATTTACGGCGATGGCAATCCGGGTGTAGGTCAGGGTGAAGGTGATACCCAACCCGGTGACAAAGTAGGTGAAGGTCAGGGTGATGCCAGCCCGATGGGTGACAAAGCCGGAGACAAACCCGGTGAAGACTATTATGAAACAGACATCACTCTTAACGAAATAATTGACATTCTATTCGAGGATTTGGAGCTGCCAAATCTCGAACGCAAAAAATATCGGACAATCGATTCGATCCGTCTGATGAAACCGAAAGGTACTAAAAAGAAAGGTATCCGTGCCCATCTCGACAAGAAAAAAACAGCGATGCAGCGGATACGTCGAAAGAAAGCCGCGGAAAGGAATACACTTGATCCAAATGCTGCGATCAAGTCCGATCCAGCAGTCGAAGAAGAAGAAGAAAGGTTCCCGTTTCACGAATCAGATCTACGTTACACTCGACTCGATGAGGATGTCAAACAGGAATCAAATGCGGTTGTAATTTGTATGATGGATACTTCCGGATCAATGGATACGAAAAAGAAATTCCTGGCGAGAAGTTTCTTCTTCCTGCTTTACCAGTTCGTTAAAATCAAGTACAGCAACACTGAACTTGTTTTTATTTCTCATCATACGGAAGCTCAAGAGGTTACCGAAGAGGAATTCTTCCATAAAGGTCAATCCGGTGGAACATATATCTCTTCAGCCTACAAACTTGCGCTGGAAGTTATAAAATCACGTTATGATTCTGCCGTCTGGAATGTTTATGCATTTCACGGATCAGATGGAGATAACTGGTCTAACGATAATCAGGAGGCTGTAAAAACCGCTCAGGAACTGGTCGAAACCTGTAACCTGTTTGGATATGGGGAAATTAAACCTGGGCTCACCGGAGGTTTTGAATCTACAATGTTTAAAACTTTCGCTCCGGTTAAGGGTGAAAACTTCACAATGGTGAAAATCACTCGAAAAGAGGAGATCTGGCCAGCATTCAAAAAACTGATTTCTCTCGAAAAGGAGGATTAGTCATGAGCTACACACTAAAAGAACTCGAATCATGGGATGAAAAGATCCGAGTGCTGGTTGATAAATTCGGACTTGATCCATTTCCCCAGATATTTGAAGAATGCGATCACAACCAGATGATCGGATACATGTCGTATTCGGGAATGCCATCCAGGTATCCGCACTGGTCTTATGGAAAACAGTACGAAAAACAGAAGACCCTTTATAATTACGGGATAGCCGGACTGCCTTATGAGATGGTGATAAATTCTAACCCGTGTCTGGCATACCTGATGAAGGACAACAGCCTGCTTTTACAGATTCTGACAATGGCGCATGTTTACGGCCATAACGACTTTTTCAGACATAATTTTACATTCAGGCACACTCATCCTGAATACACACTTGAAAAATTCAAATCTCACTCAGTCAGGGTGCGTAAATATATTGAGAATCCTCATATCGGCTTGAGAAAGGTTGAGAATGCTCTTGATGCCGCTCATGCACTTTCGATGAATTGTATGAGATACATGAGTGTAAAAAAGGCCAACGGTGATGAATACCCTTCGCCAGAGAACGGACATGATGAAAAGTGTGGAAACGGATGTCAGGGAAAATGTGGCAATTCAAATGACCACAGACATGCTCACAATGACGACGAAATCCAAAAAAATCCACCTGTCCCCGATGAGGATCTGCTCCTTTTCATAAGGGATAACAATCCCTTTATGAAGGATTGGGAAAAGGATTTGTTGACGATAGTTCACGAAGAAACGGCATATTTTATCCCGCAGATCCAGACCAAAATCATGAATGAGGGCTGGGCGTCGCTCTGGCATAAGAGGATCCTTGAAGCTCTTGATCTGCCCGATGAACTCAGGATGGAGCTGTATGTTCGTCATAATCAGGTTCTGCGTCCTATTCCGCGTAGCTTAAATCCATATTATCTGGGATATAAAATCCTTGAGGATATAGAAAAACGCTGGAATGAGAAAAATGGTGTAGAAATTTCCTGGGATAATTGGGAAGTAACACCGGGGCACGAGCGATTGTTCCAGGTCAGGGAAACTGACCGGGATGAATCCTTCCTGCGCCAGTATCTCACCAAAGAACTTATGGTTGAGATGGACCTCTACGTTCACGAAGATAAAGGTCGTGACAGAGTAGTGACAAAGGTTGCATCAGACGAAGACTGGAAGGATGTTCGTGATACGATAATTGCCTCAACAGGGACAAATAGTCTCCCGGTAATAAAGGTCTTCGATGCTGATTACAATGGTCGCGGCAGATTACTGCTCATTCATGAATTTGATGGCCGTGACCTCGATACCGAATATGCAAAAAAGACATTACGCCACGTTTACCAATTATGGCGTAGTCCGGTAATTCTCGAGACAAAACAAAAGAAAAGTACTGTCCAGTTTGTTTGTGAAAGCGAAAAGGGCAGTATCGACATAAAAACCGTTCCACACAGAAGTACTTGACAGGAGACCATCATGAGGATCGTTTTAGTTTGTTTGATAGTAGTTTTAATTCAAGCCCCCGTATTCAGCAACTCGAACGGTCCACGTGATGGATACGCTGGCAATCCACCGGGAAACAACACATGTGTGGAATGCCACAACAGTTTCCGGCTCAACGATGGTGATGGTGAGCTATCGATTGAGGGTTTACCCGCCGAATATGAACCCGGCGAGATATATAACTTAACCATAAACCTCCACAACCCTAACTCTTCGAGATGGGGTTTCGAGATTACCGCCCTGACCGAGCAAGAGCTCCGGGGCGGTAATTTCATTTTAGTGAACGACCGCGAGACGGAACTATCTGATCCCGGAGGTCAGGAGCCGCAATATGTTAAACAGCTCAGGCAAGGCACATTTGCGGGGAACCGATCCGCATCATGGCGGGTCGATTGGCAGGCTCCGGAAATAGAAACAGGTACAATCTGGTTTTTTGCCGCAGGCAACGCAGCCAACAATAACGGCAGCCCTGCCGGTGACTACATTTATGCAATCTCACAACAAATAAACGAAGCCGAACCACCACCACCTGATGATGTGTTTTCAATGAATCTTATGCCCGGTTGGAATCTCGTTTCATCTCCGGTTACCCCAAACGAAATGGAAGTAGAAACACTGTTCAGCCCCATTGTTGACAATCTTATTCTGATTCGGTCTGCCGATGGCAGTGTATACAACCCATCTGAAAACATAAACGACATTGGTAACTGGAATTCAATGATTAGTTACCAGATCAAACTCTCAGCAGAAGCCAGCGTCGAATTTACCGGTGAGTTAATGCCTCAGGATTCAGAATTCACACTGCAGGAAGGCTGGAATTGGATAACCTACTCCCGCCTCGACACTCTGAATCCAACCCAGGTTTTCGACCAGTTTTCAGAGAGCGTCGATTTTACCGCCGTCGACAAGAACCACAGATTCCACACTCACTACGGCTTTAACACCTTAGGAATGATCTATCCCGGTGATGGTATGCGTATTTATGTCACCGGTGACATTGGAGATGGTATACCATTCGTATGGGAAGATGTTCAGGGTGAGGTTGATGATCCCTACAACTGGCTTGACACCGAGCATTACATGGTGGATATGCCAAATACAGGTCGATCAATGAGCCTGCTTGTGACAGGTTGGGGTGACGATTTCATGCCGATGTTCGGAGATGAAATTGCTGTCACAAACTTTGAAGGGACGATCTATGGTTCAGCAGTTGTTCAGAGTGATATTGTTCCAATAATACTCTGGGGCGATGACAACACAACACCAGGAGAAACAGAAGGATTTGTAGAGGACGATATGTTGAGGTTCAAATACTGGTCATTAGGAGGACAGGTCGAACATATCGTTACTAATGAAATACCATATGACTACCAGACCGATGGATACCTCCAAGTCCAACTGACACCAATTATAAATTCAGCTCCTTCAATTGATACCGAAATCCCAATCGGATTCCAGTTAACAGGCATCTACCCCAACCCATTCAACAGCAAAGCTAATATCTCTATCCATGTTAATGAGGTTATTAACCTCAGTCTTCGGCTGTGGAACATTTCCGGACAACAAGTCAGCACCCTGACCAATCAACAATTCGCACCCGGAATCCACAACATCCCGATTGACGGCAGTGACCTGTCAGAAGGCGTATATTTTGTCGGTCGTGAAAGTGGTGAGGTCTTAGGCAAGGTTCTGCTTCTTAAATGATTAATCGTGCATATGCGTAGGGGCACATGGCCATGTGCCCCTACTCTTTTTTGGGAATGTATGTGACCTATCCCGAACCAACCCGTAGGGGTTGAATATCTTCAACCCTTCACTCCCCCCCACACAAACATACCCCACACCCCGCGTAAAACGAACGTTCTGTCCAAAATGCAATCCCAGCAGATAGGCCATTCCTGCCCTACCATCCCGATCCTACGTGATTCCATCAATTACAGTTTCTCCTAATTGTGATATATGCGACTTTAATGTAGACAATATACAACATTTTGTTACAAAAGTCAAGTTTCATAACAGTACACGGGAAAGAGAGGCAGTACACAAGAAATTGGGGGGATAGCATAAATTATCGTCACTTCGTCACCCTTTTGGCGGAAAGTGGTTGTGGGTATGGGATTGAGGTGGTGACGAAAAGGTGACGGAAGTGACGGAATGGTGATGAAGTGTTGGGGTGATGGGGTGATGGGGTGGTGTGGTGGTGTGATGGAAAGAGATCAAAGGAGTAGAGGAGCAAGTAATCTAGTTTTGGGGTCTTCAATTTGTTCAACTTGCGAAGTATATACTTCAATGTTTCTCAGGCATACTTTTGTTGTTTTGTTTATGTTTGCACTTTTCGAGGGGTGTAGTATTCACAATTGAATAACTGTACGGGCACGGCGTGCCGTGCCCTTGTCCCCTGAATACTATAAAACCCATTAAAACACCTTGACAAATCAGGATGTACAATCGTTTGATGGTTTTTTGAACTCGGATTTCCGGTGGAGAAATAAAACCTCGGCTTTGGAGAAATTGTTTACATCTCATTAAACTCCCTGTTTGTGTGCTTTTCTACACAATTTTTTTCGTATATTCAATTGGAAACTATCGTTCAGGTTTGGTCCTATACATTCTGAAAATCTGGATTGATTTCTTGATAAAACAAGACATTTTGTAAACGAATAAAACCCATTTTAAAGGATTGAGATTATTTATACTTCTTCATTTTATTAGAGGATTTGAAGATTTCCATATGCTAATTGGATACATAAAAATATGAGCAAACTAACGCTTTTGGTAATCAGTGATATTCATTGCCACACCAAAAAAGAAGCAGATGGGAAAGCAGATTCTTTCTTTAAAGCTGACGACATGAGATTTCCATCAAATCAGAATCCTGTTCAATCATTGCTTGATCTTATTGACAAAGATGATATTCGTGCAGACCTTATTCTTTGCCCGGGTGACATCTCTCATAAAACCTCCATCATTGGTTTTTCACATGCTTTTTCACTTTTAAACTATGAGTTACGCTCTGCTGTTAATGCTTCACACACATATTGTGCATTAGGAAATCACGATGTTTGCTCTAGAGGGAGTGATTCAGATCCATTTCACCAAGCAAAAAATATACATCTTTCTTATCCTGTTAAGGAGAAAAATGTTCGTGATATGTACTGGTCACGTGGTTTCTATATTGTTAACTACAAAGATGTTGCAGACATTCTCGTTATTAATACAGCATGGGATCATTACACAAATCAAAAAGCAAAATCCGGCACTTTTGATTCAGGAAGAATCGAAATTCTCCAAGAGAATTTATCTCAACTCGTCCAATCTGGGATTAGAATAGCCCTTCTTCACCATCATCCTGTTTTACACTCATTTGCCAATTTAAGCTCTAAAGATGTTATCCCAAACGGTGACCAACTAATGAAAGTTCTATCCTCACATGGATTTGAATTGATTATACACGGTCATAGACATCAGCCCAAAATGAGACGTACTAATGATTTTGGAATACAGCAGCATGTATTATCAGCAGGTTCATTTTCAGCACATCTTCAAGAACTCCACACAAGAACTAGACATGTATTTCATCTAATTAAGATTGAAAAACACGAAGACACTAATAAAATTAAAGGTCTAATCAAGACTTGGGAATTTGGTTTTGGGAATGGATGGAAGCCCACTTCTATTAATTCCTCCGAATTCCCGCATTTGCAAAATTTCGGTGAATCTCCTCCAGATGATCTTGCACAAAGAATCATTAAAAAAATTAATGATGGTCAAGATTATTTAGATCGTGAGATATTAATCAGAGAGTTTCCAGAGATAGATAATCTTTTACCAGATGAAATAAGAGTGCTTGAGAAAGAATTAGAATATTGTCAAATGAAATTAGATCGCAGCATAAAAGACATTATTGAAGGTGTTGGAAAAGCAGTAGGAGGATGTTGAGATGAGATCTGCTATTGAAGACAGTGAATTTAACGCTAGATGGATGTCTCCGGAACAAATCGCATATTCTTTTATTCCTGTCCCGGAATTTCAAAAATTAGTTCACACAAATAATGCTATTTTATTAGGACCTAGAGGGTGTGGGAAAACAACTTTACTGAAAATGCTAACAAGAAGGGCAATAGATACGTGGGATAAATTCAGGAAAGATGAATTTGATTCAAAGATATTTGATTACCCGCAATTTGAAACAATCTATATTCCCTCAGACTCACGGTGGCATATTGAACTAAAGCATATAAAAGACCGAAATGATCTCAGTGAAGTATTAGTCGAACGCATACAAAGATTGCTTATTACATTAAGTGTATTCGAGGGATTTCTTGATACAGTTAGGTACTCAGTGAATAATATTGAAGATGAGATACAATTATCAAAGGAACTTATAGGTCATTGGGAACTTAATTCGATATTACCCAGATTTGATAAAATCAGTATAGAACTTCTAAAAATCGCAGCGTGTGTAAGAGGAGCAATTAATGACGAAAGCACAGAGAATATCAGGAAGACTCTTTCGCGCTTTCCAAACTCCTATTTTGGACATGCTCTTGATAATCCTATTATTATTTGTCAGATACTAGAAAAGTATTTCAAAGAATCGCTTGGAATCTCAAAATGGGCTATTTGTTTCGATGAACTTGAGATTTCACCAGATTGGCTTAGGAAGGAGTTGCTTACATCGCTTAGAAGTTGTGATCAACGAATATTACTGAAATTAACTTCAACGCCCATATTACCTCGCGATATCCACACTGAACCAGCTCGCGATGATGACTTCAAGCCCATTCGTTTGTGGCACTCGCATGTCGTGGATGCAAAGACCTTCTGCGAGGAGCTCACGAGAAAATTTATTAAGGATAATTATAGTTCTACAAACCTAATACCTGATGTTTTATTAAATTTTTCTCAACTAGACAATGATGAACCAATTTGTCACCCAAAAGTTTACGAGGCTGGCTCACCATTGATGGAGATAATAAACGAACTTGTTAATAATGATGAATCATTTCAGGAGTTATTAAAAAGAAAGGGGATAGATCAAAACAAACTAAATCTGAAAATAGAGATGAAAGATAAATTTTGGAGAAAGATCAGACCATTTATTGGTATAAGAGAATCGCTTAAGAAGCCAGATGATAAAATGAGATCTAGGAAAGTTTTGACAGTTTATGCAGGAAAAGAGGCAATTTATTACATGAGCGAAGCAAATCCAAGATGGTTACTTAATTTATTGACAAATCTTTATGACATTTGGATTTCCAATCAGAGATTTAATGAAGCAAAGGAGCCAATAATCCCTTTCCCATCGCAAAGGAAAGTATTAAGCGATCATTCAAATAATTTTCATTCTTATATAAAAACCATAGAAAATCCCGAATCTGGATTATTTAGCAGGAAGAGATTATCTGATATGGTTGATAGAATTGGAGAACACTTTAAAGGGGAAATTCATGGGAAGAGGTTTCCAATCGATCCAAATGGAAGTTTTATTGTTGACGAAGATTTTTCAGATGACGAAATAAAAACAATACAATTGGCTATCGAGAAGGGGGTATTTATTTTTGTAGGCAAATCAAGAGATGATTTACCACAAGACATTCGAGGAAATCGATTTAGATTAACCTACAGGCTTTCTCCTAAATATTATCTCCCTTTTAAAAATCTCCCTAGTAGAAAGCTGAGCGAAATAATGGGTAAACCAGAAGAGATGCCTGATGAAAAACAGATTACACTTGAATTCGATTCTAAGGTGAGCAAAAAATGAAATTAACACATATCTATCAAATGAGTGTCGACGAGTTTAGTAAATCTGACCAGAAAAAAAATCTGTTTTTATGCGCTAGTGGATATGAAGAAAGATCTCGGTATTTTGCTGACCATCTTGAGGTACGGGGAGACAGAAATGTTTTTTTAGGATTCCTAGAAAATAAACTCGATTTGTGTAGACCTGAAAATGATGAGTTTTATAGGAAAAATAAATTTGAAGAAAGAGAGTTGTCCGGTGATTCTCATAAAGAGACATATAAGATTCTTGAGGCGTTGCTTAATGAGTCCGATATTCAAGACTTAAAGGTTACAATTGATATTTCTTCTATGACTAGAGCTTGGTATGGTAATATTATTCATGGATTATCTAAAGAAAATAGATTTACTAGTATTTCAGTTGACATTTTATATGTGTCTGCTCAGCACGAAGGGATTGTTATCCCTTCTGAACCTAACAGGATATTTTCACCTTTGTTGGGATTTTCGGGTTTAGGTCTTGCTAACAAACCTACAGCCTTGTTGTTAGGATTAGGTCTTGACAGCGTTCGAGCAGTTGGAATAATTGAAGAAATTGATCCAAAAGATGTATGGGCATTTTATACTGATCCAGCAGCTGATGATGCGGTTAAAAGAAAAATATTGATTGCCAACGATTCGATTCTTAGATATATTCCATTAAATAATTGTATTGCCTATCCACTCAGGAACGTTTTCCAATCTTTTCATATGCTTAGGTCACTTGTTGGGGCATTAATTAATGACTACAGGGTAGTGATCGTTTCTCTAGGACCTAAAATATTTGGTGTAAGTAGTATGCTTATTTCAAAGGAATTTCCAGAGGTGAGCGTTTGGCGAGTATCTCCCGGAAAAAAAACAGAACCAAGAGATAGGAAACCTATTGTTGGCTCAGAAACAATCTTAAGGACTATATGGGAGAGTGAGAGCAATTAACAATAATAATTCGCGCAAAATTAGATCCTTTTTAAGATGGGCGGGAAGTAAAAAACAGATATTGCCTACATTGGCATCTTACTGGGATAAATATGATTTTAAAAGATACATTGAACCCTTCGCTGGATCTGCTTGTCTTTTCTTCTACTTAAATCCGCCTAAAGCTATCTTAAATGATATTAATGCTGATTTGATAGATACTTTTAATCAAGTAAGAAATCATCATTGTGAAATAGGCGAATTGCTAAAGCTCTTTCCTGTAACGAAACAAGATTATTATTCAATCAGAAAACAATTTCATCATTGTAATAATCCAATTGAAAAAGCTGCAATATTTATCTACTTGAACAGAAATTGTTTCAATGGTTTATACAGAACCAATAATAAAGGTGAGTTTAATGTTCCATACGGTGGAGAGAGATCAGGAAATCTCCCTAATGCAAAATCGCTAAAACAATACTCTGAAGTTTTGAAAAATGCTGAATTGAGTTCATGTGATTTCAGCCGGATCTTTGAAAAACTTAAAAAGGGTGATTTCATTTATCTAGATCCTCCGTATTACGTTGAAGGGAGAAGAGTTTTTAGGGAATATAATAAGTCCAATTTTAAATTAAATGACATAGAAAGATTGAGAGAATGTTTAGATTTAGCAACTGAAAAAGATATTGCATTTTTGGTAAGTTATGCGAAATGCCCTGAGGTTGAAATACTTAAACAAGGTTATCAATTTGAACATACCCTTGTCAGAAGAAATATTGCTGGTTTCTCTAAAAATCGTCGAACTGATGAGGAATGCCTAATTTCAAATATTGATCAATTAAATCTTTAAGTGCAGTCCTGCAATCTTTTAGAATGCAGAAAATTCTGCAACACAAATACCAACAAATCCCCGGACACAAGTATCCGGGCTACGACTATTTCCAACTCATTAATGGGGATTTATCACCGAAACGGTTAAAGTTTAGAGTACACGCTTCAGCGTGATTTTTTCAGCCTGAAGGCTGTACTCTAAGCTCATGTGGGTTCAAATTGGGGAAAAGGGCACGGCACGCCGTGCCCGTACAGTTATTACTACAGTTCTTTGGCAATTAGCGCTGCACCTAA
Source organism: uncultured bacterium (assembly GCA_964387885.1). Taxonomy (GTDB): domain Bacteria; phylum Electryoneota; class AABM5-125-24; order Hatepunaeales; family Hatepunaeaceae; genus JABGPL01. Next base: position 37,999 of record CAYLYZ010000023.1, read on the forward strand.
CGCTCCGGTAAACTCAGGCTCCTCTGGAACAGCTACGTCCATACCCAACACTTCGGAGATCTCACGGACGAGACAGCGGTTTTTGGCTACTCCGCCTGAGAAAGCTGCTGGTGATTGAGGGTGTAGAGAACCTGCGAGTTGCCCCACACGGTTTGCTATTGAGCGGTGCACACCGACTGCGATATCCTGTCGGGAAACTCCTTCGGCAAGTAGTGAGAGGACTTCGGTCTCGGCAAAAACAGTGCATATCGAGGATATCATAACCGGATTCTGTGATGAATAAGCGAGTTCGGCGAATTCTTCAATCGGTAACTCCATAGTCATCGCCAGGTATTCGAGGAACTTCCCGCTGCCGGCTGCGCAACGGTCGTTCATCGCGAAGTCGGTCACTAAGCCGTAGTCCCCGAGTATAATCGCTTTTGAGTCCTGTCCGCCGATATCTATCAATGTTCTGGTATCCGGGAGTTGGTAGGAAATTCCTCGAGCGTGGGCAGTAATTTCGGTAACGCTTTTATCAGCGAAAGGCACAACTACGCGACCGTAACCGGTGGCGATAATGTTATCTACTTCTTTAAGATTTGCATTGTTCTTTGAAATACTAAACGCTTCCTCCGCGCTTTCAGCCGGCGTCCATCCCGTTGAGACCAGGCTTCTGCCGAGTATTTTTTCCCCGTCCCATATTACAACTTTTGTAGTACGTGATCCGATGTCAATCCCGGCGCATATTTTCTGTTCCTTACGCATACTTAGCTTCTTTCCCTAATTTTATGTACTTCTCAAGCTTTTCCGGCTGGCAGCGAATGGGAACTTCACATCCCGTTGAGAGGACAAATCCCTTTTTATTCTGAAGCCCGGAATTAATGATATGTTGACAACTGTCTTCGATTGAAACTTTACTTGATGCTAAAAGGTTGTGCGGAGCAAGGTTGCCAACTAAACGCACTTTATCGCCTATAGAAGACATTGCATTTTCTATATCCAACTTATCGAGGCTGAAAAGGTCCGCTCCTGTGTCTGATATCAGGTCAACTATAGACGAAGTCTCACCGCATATATGAAGAGTAATGTCGAGATCATAACGGTGCAAATGAGTTATCAACCTCTTTGTGTAAGGTAATGCGAAATCAGAAAATGTTCGCCTCGAAATGACACTTCCTGAAGCCAACGGATCAACAAGCATAGGTAACGCGCCACATAAAATGCATTCATCACAGAACCTGATAGCTGCCTCAAGTGAAAATTCAAGAAGCTGATGTGCAGCCTCGGGTTCTGTGATAGTATCAACCAGAAAATCTTCCATACCTCGCAGTCCTGCTGCAGTCGTAAATGGTGCAGGAATAAACGCGAAAACAGGCAGAATATCACCTTTTGCCTGATAGAGCCTCTCTATCGCTTCCAGGTAAACCGGTAACCGACCAGAACCTCCGGGATCTGGCAGTTTTAATCTGTCAATCACATTCAGATTATTTATCACGGGACGATCAAGGATTGGAACTTCAAACTCACGCAAATAGTATATACTGCCCATCGATTCCGCAATAAGACCGACATCTGTGAATACTGATAATGCCTCATGTCCATATTTTCGTTCTGCTGCAAGTTGTGCTTCAGCAAGAACTTTTCCATCCGAACAGTACTTTATGAGATTACATCCATAAACAGCCGAGGCATGAGCGGTCACCAACGGATATACCGGTGGTCTATCCGGAAATTCATCTATCAACAACAACCCCCAGCGTTCACGTGGATTCATCTTACCAGTCACGATACCTCCGCGCTGCCTTCAATGATTCCATGAACGCTTCCATACGATTGTAAATCTGCGATTGCATCATTACTTTGCCAGGTGCGACAACGTCAAACGCCAGAACAGGAATCCCCTTTTTGCGGACAGCTCTAACAATTGGCGTTGTCTCGTAAGGACAATGTGTCGATCCGAAAACTCCGGATATAATGACTCCTTCAGCTCTCGATCTTTCAACCTGATCAATTACCAGATTTGTGCGATATTTCATCGATCCCATAAGAGATCCATTTAAATGCGCTCCGGCTAAAGACTCTGAAAAATTATCTCCACCGATGATCTGTGGAGTAGTCTGATTAATCAAGTACTCCGATCCGACAATCATCCCCCCAAGGCTCTCGATGTAGTTCATCAACTGCGGATCAGCCGGGGGTGTCACCCATACTAAGCGGATTTTCTGATCCGGATATCCCAATTCACCTGATTGTCGTAATTCTACCGTTTCTCTTACCTGTTCAATTACATCAATGCACTCATCCAGGTCACCATAATAGGACAGCGGTGCAAACTCAACATTCAGCATCTCTATAGCACCCATTGCGTTAGGCACGTCATTCCTGCGAACGCTGGAATCCAGAGAACTCTCCGAATCAGCCAACATCCCCTTCAGCTCAGAAATAGCACCCCTTAGCTGATTCACTTTCGACACAGTTTCTTCAAATCTGTTTTGATCAAACTCGTGCCCTGTGACTTCCTCCAATTTTGCACCCAACCTTTCATACTGACCGGTCAGAAAGCCCTTAAGCCTGTTCACATCCTGCGGTTGATCATGTCGGTGAGGCAATTCAAAATAGTGTATGTCATATCCAAGAAACTCAACCTCACTCATTACAGCATTCATATCATCGCAAGTAGCTCCAACCGTTCCAATACACAAATCCGGTTTCGGGAAATATGCTTTCTTTGAATATGCACCGAGTGCCGCCCTGACAAAACAACAATCTTCACCCAATCCAAACTTTGCAGCTTCATTGAATAATACCTTACTTTCCATCATAAACGGGGTCCACCACAGGCAGTCCGGGTAGAAAGCTACAGTATTTGGAAAGGAATATACCAAAGGTGTTACTGCACCAAGGTCACCCATTACCGCAATAACCTTTTTGCCTGCCTGTTTGGCGCGATAAATTCGTTCTCCTTCACTCATTACGAAACCCCAGAGACGCAGAGATGCTAATGAGTTGTCAAACTTCAGTTTGCGCAGCAACCGGTTTCCATACACAGCATGGGTCGAAGGCGGGAACAGATACTGTGACCACTCAGCATCAGGGATATCCCGGAAATAACGTGTGTTCTCGATCATTTCATCAGGGACTTTTCTAAAGAGCTGATGCCAGGTTCTGAAGTCGATTTGACGCGGATTTGCTTCGAGCTCATAAAGTTGGTGTTTTTTAGTATCCTTACTCATCAAATCTTCTCAACTTTACTTCTTTTTTGAGCTTGAAGCATCTCTACAAAAGCACCTATTCTCGTTCTAAAACTACCGGTCGCCTGTAGTGTGAGATCATCATCAAGTTGTAGAAACGGGATTCCCAATTCTTCCTTGAAGCGTTTTGCTGTAAGTCCAAATGGATGGCAGTATTTCACGGAACGATAGACTATTCCATCAACTTTCCGGTCTCTGATCTGTTGTTTCGCATAGTCGATCAATGGTGTAAAAGGTCTTCGATGCGGACAATTATTAAGCTCGATATAGTACTGGTATATATACTCCATTGGATTTTCGACAGGGATGTCTTTTATCTCAAATGCTCGATCACCAAGGCATGTTAAATCCGAAACTACTTTAGCACCAATTTCCTCAATTAGTGCTATTTCTTTTCCCGAAGGTATACTCCCAAATAACATTAACCTCACAGCATCCTGCTTTTCAGGTACCGGTTTCAATCCTTCAATAAATTCCAAGATTCTATTTACCGGTAAACAACTACCCGCAAGCTTATGTAGTAATGGAGGGGAAATTATTCCCTTTTCTCGTTTCCGGTTTACTACTACCCGTAGTTGTTGATGACCTTTTACTGCTTTGTTAAGCTCATTTTCATTGAACTCATGCCCAAGGCTTTCACCAAGCCTGATAAATGCAGCTTTCATCTCACTCAAGAAATAGTCTTTGTCTTGATTGTATGTTCGAGGTGCTCCGAAAATAATTGCTGGTATTTCAAGTGTTTCATTTAAGATATCCACCAACCTTCGCATCTGGTCGCAGCAGGCACCTGCAATTATCCCTGATAAACTTCGGTAAGGTTCGGGATTTAACAGCTCGGGGACTTGCCGACAGAATGAACACGCATCATTTCGGATCGGATTATAACCTGTCGTAGACACTTCAGGACTTGAAACAATCCGTTTTGGAACTGCCCCGTATGCCTCAATTAATTCGATTGGTGTTCGCAGGCATAAATAACCAATCATCGGTCTTTTACCAGAGATTTCTTTCAGGTAATCAGACTCCAATTTAAGAAAGTCCTGAACCTGAATATGAGGGCTGTCAAACATCATTAAGCTCCGAGCCGGGGAAGTGCATATTCTTTACAAACAGTTCTTCAAAACCGTCAGTTTCCCCTAAATTTATTACTTTAGCCCTCTTCTGAATTATTTCAGCTCTATCCTGATATAATTTATTTCCGAGACAGAGTACCGATCCGCGTCCGGCAGCATTATCAATAAATGATACTTTATTCAATTGAATATCAGGTATAAGCCCAACCTTGATTGCTGATAATGGATCTACGCGACTGCCAAATGATCCTGTTAGGATTATCTCATCTATTGACGCCGGATCAATCCCGGCATGTCTTATTAACATCTCAATTCCAGCAGCAACTGCTCCCTTTGCCAACTGGAATTTGCGAATATCATCCTGTGTTATTTGGACTTTTTCACTTAAATACAATGACCGTCTTCCGGCTTCGTCTTTTTCAAGCAAACCTGTCGGTGACATATTACCATCTTCCAATAACCTGGCAATAACCTCAATATATCCGGAGCCGCATATTCCAACTGCTTCAATATCACCTATCACATCGGGATTACCTTCCGGATCATAGCCTTTTACAGCACCTGTTACGGCCGGCATACCGCTTGCCATTCCAACACCCTCAAATGCAGGACCGGCTGCTGTTGAAGTACAACTCAACACACCGTCATTGGCGAGCACTATCTCACCGTTTGTCCCGAGATCAATGAGAAGTCTGTTTCCCTTTTTCCGGTCAATACCGGAGGCAATTATCGCAGCAACTGTGTCACCTCCAATAAAACCTTCGATTATTGGACAGATTCTGCAATCTGTCACCTCTGACAGACTAATAAATCCTGGATCAAATTTAATACTCCCCTGCCCTTCAAGAAAACTCCTGAAGGGAACTCGCTCAATTCCTTCACCGGCATGACCCAGCCAGAAATGAGACATTACGCTGTTACCGGCAATGAAAATTTTGTTTATTTCTGTTTGATCAATCTCGTTTAAATGACATAAATAATTAATTGCTTTTGCAATTCCGGAGTGAATGTGTCCGGTGAGTTCCAATAGACTTTTCCTGTCTTTAGCAGCTTCCAGGCGGGACATCACATCACCACCGAATTTAATTTGCGGATTCAGGAAAGAATGCTGGCCTACTATTTCACCCGTCTTAAGATTTGCCAAATAGAGAGCAACTACGGTACTGCCCAGATCGACTCCGATCCCCCATCCGGAGCCACCACCATCAATACAAAAATCGGATAGAGGTTTTGAAATCTCATTTTCACCGGAGTGTGGAAGGAAAATTGTGATGTTCTCTTTTAATGTATGCTGACACGTCATCCGAAATCGGCTATCCATTCCAAACGCGAGCTGTTCACGGTTAGTCATCTCAGGAGGATTTTCTTCAAATATTGCTGCGCAACTCAGACACTCACCGCGGTTGCCACAGTTATTCAGAAATACCTGACCATTCCGTTCCAGCTCGCGCTTGATGTTCGCACCAACTCTGGTCTTAATAGCTGTACCATCTGGTTGGGTTGTGATTGTCCTGTCATTCCCGCGATGACCCGAATCCAGAGAGGGAGCATCCAATCTTGCTATATCCATCATCCTCTTCACAAGCACCGGATTCGCTTTTGGTGGCAAATCACAAGCAGTGGAGATTATTCGGGGTGTCGCTAAGTTATTTAGACATTCGTGAGTCGTCTGTTCTACCGATTTGGGATTATCTGAGGTGAATAAAAATGTCGAGACATTTCCCATCGGAATTGTATCAGGTATCTTATCCCACATTCCGGCATCCCATTCTTCAAAACTGAGGACATCAGGCTGCAGATCAATAAGAGAATCCACTAAAGAACCAACTTCACCGCAAATATGAATACAACGGAGTGAGTCACAACTGAGCACCGTGTTGAATAAACGTGCTATGTAAGGTTTTGCAAAACTGGCGAACCAGTCAGGACCAATTAAACTCCCCGATCCCATCGGTGCGCCAATTAGAGGAAAAAATCCCTGCTTGCATATTGAGTTGACCAATCCAATTTGGTTTTCACAACAGATTTCCAGAATTTTACGAGCTGATTCAGGTTCTTCCAAAAGCGATGCAAGAAAATCGTCAGCTCCCCGGACGAGAGCTGCAAGGCTGAATGGATCTTTCATTGAGATAAAAATTGGGAAACCAGTTGGAACCTCACTTTTAACAATCTCTGCAGCTCTGAAAAGCTCCGGAATTCGACCTGAATCTGACATATCAACTGGCTCTACTTCATCTAATTTAAGATGTGTTCTGGGGTGGGGATTACTATCATTGGGATAATCAAGTTCAACTCCCATCGCTTCAGCCTCAACAGCGATGTCCGCAAATACAATCAGTAAATCCGGATCGTACAGTTTGTGAGCCTTGAGTAAACCCTCAGCAATCAAATCGGCGTTGGAATTTACTTCTATCAGAGGCTTCTCAAGCAGGTATGCTAAATGATCGGCTGCAATCATAGGACCTGCAGCTAATTCATTGCTTTCAAGCAGGGGAAATAGCTTTCGAAAAGTCTCAGACTTCAAGCTTCAATACCCGCCAACTTATGTGCACCCTCAAGTGCCTGATCAACATCTTCACCATAGAAATGTGCTCCTATCGAATCAGCGAAGTCCGGGTTTACCGGTGCGCCACCAATCATGGTCTTAGTACTTGTCGATTCCTTATTTATGCGACTTACAATTTCCTCCATACTGTCCATCGTAGTCGTCATGAGTGTAGATAACGCGACAATAACAGGTTTCTCATCATTGACCGCCTGAACGAAGGCATCTCCGGAGACATTTTTTCCAAGATCAATCAACCTGAAACCGGATGCTTCAAGCATCAGTTTGATAATATTCTTACCTATATCGTGATAATCACCTTCAACTACACCAATGATAATCGTCCCTTTATCAGCAACGGCACCCTCAATTACCTTAGGTTTCAGGATATTAAAGCCGGTATACATTGCTCGAGCCGAAACCAGAACTTCCGGAACGAAATAATCCTTGCAACTAAAGAGTTTTCCTACTTCCTGCATTCCGGCGGCGAGTCCTTTTTGAATTGCTTCAGACGGTGGAAGTCCTTCATCGAGAACCTGCAATGCAAGCCGCTTTACTTCAGCTGCCTTCAAGTCAACTACAGCCTTTGCCAATTTATCATAAATATGCATTTTAACCACCCGCTAAAAGAAACATTGCAGCAACCGCCAACACCAATCCGAGTAATTTCTTTGCCGATATTGGTTCAGCCAGCACCACAAAAGCCAGAACCGTCGCTACTGCAACATACAGGGATGTAATCGGAATAACAACCGAGGCTTCACCTCGCGTTATTGCCCGGTAAAAGAACAGAAATCCCAAACCTCCGGCAAGACCTGCAGATATCCCGATCAGATGAGGTCCATCCAAACCTGGAAGGCTGGGTTTTGCCACCAACGCTACCAATAGCGTCCCGAAAGCAAAAAATATCATCTGGGTCTGCCAGGCGACATTGTCCGCAACCATTTTGGTCAGGAATCCCCACATCCCCCAGAAAAATAGTGCGAGCAGGGATGGCATAAGCCATCCCTGCTTGCTAAACAATTCATTCATATTGCTGATTTTTTTGTCCGTAGGGGTTGAATATCTTCAACCCTCTTAATAGCGTTTTCGCATTTGGATCTAAAATAATCAATCCTTTAATTGAATATTCACACTTGGGTTGAAAATATTCAACCCCTACGTCCAATTATTTATAATGGTGTCTGGTATTTTAAACCTTCCGCGCAACAAACCTACCACGTCCCATTTTGCCCTCGTGAGCTATTTGAGCCATGTAGCCCATCTCACCGCCCATCACCTGGAAAAGTTCCATATCATCACCAATAATCTTCAAGGCATCGAACGTGAATTGATGCGTGAGCATCTTTATGTAGAAATCGCAATATTCAGCGAATTCCTCGGTCAGGTCATCACTTACGACTAACTCCAAACCATTGTCACGAATCAATTGCTCATAACCTTTCTGATTTTCCATGTAAGGGAATTTCATAAATGTGTTAATTCTCGTTGCTTCCTCATCGGAAAGGGCGACAGGTCCTTCGATCCAATCTGTGAAAGCAAGAATGCCACCAGGCTTAAGAACTCGAGCTGCTTCGGAAATCACCTTGCTCTTATCAACAACATAACACCAGGTGTCTTCACCCCAGACAAAATCAAATGTTGAATCAGGGGAAAGAATCGTTTGAACATCACCTTCCTGAAACTTGATTTTTCCATAAAATCCCTCTGCCTCGACGCGTTCGCTTGCTTTCTGCAGCATTGTTTTTGTCGCATCCTGACCGGTCATGGTCACGCCAAAGTTCTTGACCAGAAAACGGCAGCCACCACCGAGTGCGCTGCAAATATCGAGTCCATGCATTCCAGCTGTGATACCGGCTTTTGTTGCGAGCTCCATACTTGACTTAAATCCGCCAACGTGGATCTGCTCACCCATGATGAGTTCCCAGAGAACTCCCTCGGGTCCGTCATAGACGGCTTGAACGTCAGGTAATCCAATGTCCAGTTTTTTCATGATTCCTCCGCTAAGTGCAAATAAATAGTTAGATCCAACTTGAGAAAGTCGAATCACCGGAGGATGTATTTGGAAGAGTTATGGCTTCGGGAGGGAGCGGAATAAATCCCGAATCAGGCATGATTCAAGGGATAGAGCGTGCCACCTGAAGACAAAGTCTCCAATAGACCTGACCAGCTACACTGGCCCCGTCCACATCCTCAGGTGGATTTCATGTACATCTGGTACATAATATCCCTTTGAATTAGTTAAATGTAAAACGAAATTTCTGTGCAAAACCTTCCTGCATAGGTTTAAAATATAATATCAATGACCAACATGCAACATTTCAGTAGGTTAGATGGGGTATATTAGAAAGTTTTATTATTGAATGAAGACTATCTTTGACTCGAAATGCAAAAGATCGATATAAATAACCATGGGCAGGATCAAGCCTTTTCTGGTTTTGAAGCACTATCTACCTCATATTGGCATGGTGCATGTGGCCTCCCGCAATTTTAACAAATCTTCATTTTGTAGGAACGTTGTCGCAAATATAGAAAGGGGCACGGCACGCCTTGCCCGTACAAGACATGAAGAATACTAGAGCTTTACCATTTTTTCTTTTTTTCCCCCAACAACAACCACTCCTCATACAGATCTTCAAGCTGTCCATCCAATTTATCAAGACGCACCTTCCGTTTTTCAGCACGCGCAGTTTTACCTTTAGAGGTGAGCGTATTATACTCGGTTTCGATCTCCGGACGGAGGTCTTCGAGGCGTTTGATTTCGGCTTCGAGTTCACGGAAGCGGATTGCGTCGAATTTGAAACGTTTCTGTTTTGTTTTTGGTTTGCCTTTGTCCTGTCCATGCACTACCCTTTTCGGTAACGCATGGGTAGATTTGGATGTTTTGACGCTGTAGAGCTTTTTATGTTTTGCCCAGAATTCGGAGAAGTTGCCTTCATACTCGGAAACATCCGGTGGTACAAAATGGAATATCCGGTCAGCAATTTTATCGAGGAAGTACCGGTCGTGACTCACAACAACCAGGGTTCCCGGAAATTCTTCAAGCGCGTCTTCAACGGCTTCCCGCGATGCTATGTCGAGGTGGTTGGTGGGCTCATCAAGCAGCAACATATCCGCTCCTGATGTCACAAGGGTCGCGAGCTGGAGCCGAGCTTTCTCCCCACCTGATAGAACCTGTACATACTTCTCGAGGTCATCCCTTGTGAACAAGAATCGGTGCAGCAGATCTGCTGCATTCCCCCTGAGCAATCCAGTCAACCGCATGGCGTTTTCAATCACAGTACGTTTCGGTTCGAGGTTCTCCCCCAGCTGAGCGTAGTAACCGACTGACACCGATTTTCCGACACGCAGGTTCGGATTTTCCCAGCGTCCCCGGTCGATAACCTCTTTGAGGAATGTCGATTTACCGGTTCCGTTGTCACCAACCATTGCAGCACGTTCACCCTGGGTAATCAGGAAATTCACATTCTCAAGCAGAGGTGGACTCTCGTCGAACTGTATCCTGTATTCCTTAACGTCAAGCGCAATATGGCCTCGTGGAGGTTTTGTGAGAAAACGCAACCGAAGTTTCTTGCCATCACCCTGAGGTTTATCAACTTCTTTCAGATCCTCAACCCGTTTCTCAAAAATCTTGGCTGTCTTTGCGAGTTTCGGATTGTCATAAACCGAGCTCCAGGCTTTCATGCGCTGGATGTTAAACTGCAGCCGGTCGATTTCCTTCTGAGCCCGGTGATATGCAGCTTCCTGAACGAGTTGTTTGGTCAGTTTTTCAGCTCGGTAGTCACTGTAGTTACCGGTATAAAGGTCGAGTTTACCTCGTTGAAGTTCCCAGATTTTCGTACACACCCGGTCAAGTGTATAACGATTATGCGAAACGATGATAAACGCTTTTTCCGAGGTCTTCAGGAAGTGTTCCAGCCACTCAAGACCGCTGAAATCGAGGTGATTTCCCGGCTCATCGAGCAGCATCAGATCATGATTCCCAACAAGGATGCGCGCCAGCCCAACCATATTACGCTCACCACCTGACAGCGATTCCATACTGGATTGCCAGATTCGACGCGGTACACCCAGACCATCGAGCAGCGCGGCGATCCGCGCTTCGGCAGCTGGTCCTCCCAGTATCTGGTAACGGTCAGTCAACTCGGCATACTTCATCCCGAGCTTTTCAGCTTCTCTCTGGTCTTCGTTCTGTGCCTGCTCGATTTTCAGCTCGAACTCTTTCATCCGGGCTTCAACCTGCTTTATCTCACCTAAACCCTCATACACCTCATCAAAAGCAGTCTGCCCTCCCGGATACTCAGGATTCTGCATAAGATACCCGATAGCCAGCTCAGGCTGCTTATGAATTGACCCGTCGAGTGGCTGCAATTGCCCCATCAACAGCCGGAGCAGAGTCGTCTTACCCGCACCGTTTGGTCCGACTAAGCCGATGTGGTCTCCCTTGTTGATCTGCGAAGTCAGACCTTCGAATATGTCCTGGCCACCGTAGGCCATTTTGAGGTTGTTTATGCGTGCGAGTGACATGCCTTTTGGGATAAAGTAAACGTGACGGTATTAAGATAGTGAGGAATTTGGTGGTGAGACAACCGACGTGAGTGGAAAGGCACTGGTGACTCGATATTCACATTGGGGAGACCGGATATATTCAGGCTGTCCGAGAATTGCTTCAGAGCAAGGATCTCACTCTTGCTCCTCATTCCTGCAAAAGCGGGAATCCGGAAAATTAAAAGCTGTCTTGTCCTAAAAAAAGTTAGTTTTGGAGATCATAAGGAAATGAGTTATATTGCAGATTAGATCGTTTCAATTTCAGAACTCGAAAAGGAACCGGTGTGAAAAATCCAAAAGAAGCAACTGCCCAGATATTAAAAGAGCTCCCGGATGATGCCACGTATGAGGACATTATGTATCGCATCTACGTCCTGACCAAGATCGAGAAAGGCAAGACAGAAGCTGATCAGGGATTGATGATTGACCAGGATGAAGCTGAAAAGGTGATGGATAAATGGCTCGTCGAGTGAGGTGAACTCAGTCGTAGGTCGGAATCTTATTCCGACAATTTATAAATATACCATTGTTTGTAAATCCGAATCTTTTCAGGTGAAAATTATTATCAAAAACTTGTCGGAATGAGATTCCGACCTACGAGACTCACCTAAACCTGACTTCGTCCGGTTACCCCCCTTTTTATTCCCCCCTACAAGTAGGGGGGAGAGTACAGAGTGTATTTCTAATTCAATCCCAAATACTTACGAATATGTTTAGCCAGAATATTATCAATTTCGGTATGCCTGGGAACAGGTTGCCTCTGTTTGCTCTTTGGATTCAGGTAGATATCGTGGCGGGAACCGGAGCGGAGAAGAATGCATCCGTCTTTCTTGAGTTGTCGGACGAATGCGCTCCGCTTCATATTGCAATAACCTTCTCATGATATTCTTCAGGAACATCTTCCATGACCATCATTTCAAATGCATCGCGAAGGTTTTCTTCAAGCTCTGCGAGGGTTAGTCCCTGTGTCATTATCTCAGGGTGCTCCTTTAGCTTCCCGAGCCAGAATTTTTCACCTTTCCAGTAGATCATAGTCATTTTACTGTCCATAAATGTTCTCCTGATATAACTGTTTTGTCAACTCTGTCCCACTTACCAGAACCGGACTTCGTCCGGTTACCCCCCTTTTTATTCCCCCCTACAAGTAGGGGGGAGAGGGTTTCAGGTCGCACATTTGTGCGACCTGAAACACACCAAACTGCTACTTTATCTGCACCACCTTCAACATCCCCCCGTCAACCCCAGCATTCACATCTACAAAATACAAACCCGCAGGCAGTGAACTCGCATCAACCGGGAGTTTTTGCAGACCGGCGGGGACGGTTCCGAAATTTGTGGTTTGGAGGAGTTTGCCGGTTAAGGTGTAGATTCTAAACTCGACTTCCACTGCTTCCGGAATGTCTATCGGGATCAGGCTGACTCCGTTGAAAGGGTTGGGGAAGGCGTTGCCTAACCTGAAGACTTCGGGGATTATTGGATCGGGTGGTGGGATTATTATTGGTGGCTCAGTTGGCTCGTCAATTGCTATCCGGATCACCAACTGCCCGTGCCCCATGTCAGTCCATCCACCTTCTTCCGTATAAAACTTGTTGATTTCTGCGTTCACCGATTCGGGATTACGGTCGACTCCGATGGAAGGCCAACCGGGAGTTTCCTCAAGGTACTTTAAGACCACCCAGAACCGTGCTCCGGCATTGACATTGTTGTATATTACCGGCTGCCGGACATCCGGATAATGGAAACGGTGTAGAACCTCCCCGGAATCGGGATGTGCCGTATACATCTCACCGATGATATCACCCGGGAGACCATCCTCGTCTTCAGCGATATAGACATTTATCGGATCGGGAGATCTCGGGAAAAAGTCGACCCAGTAGACGGCTAATGTATCAGCCGATGGCTCAAGCTCGTACCTTGTTGCAAAGCGATTGTCAGGTCCCTGACCGTTGACTATATAATACCTGTCAACCGTCCCATCGTCATGAGAAAGTTCATCAACATCCGGATCTTCAGCAGCATAGGCACCTACGATACTGCTGGTAGGACCGTAAAAAGGTTCGTCATCTTCAAGTATGAACCCGGTTAGAGAATATTCGTACCAGCCGCGTTCTTCGACCAGTGTGTCGATCCATTCTCCGACTTCTGCATCAGCGGTAAATACTAATTCCCCGTTTCTTCGAATTTCCAGCCCGTCGAGAGATTGAACGGGATTGTTATCAATTCCCAATTCAGGATCAAGCCAGGAAACAAGGAGGTTATTATCATCTCTCTCGACCTGTACATCTGATGGAGCATCAGGCGGCACCACGAGGTTAACCGGGATGTGGACACGCGCATACTGATAATTGTTGCTGACTATCGACAACACATTCTGTGGCCACCAGCCGTTAAATATCGGATTCTCGTCCTCGTCGCGTTTCATCGCGAACATTGCCAGGCCAATATTGCTGTCAGGTCCGTATACTGCAACCTCTTCTGTACTGTGAAATCCGAGAGGGATCGCAATCTCGATTTCAACATGGCCATCGTTGACGCCAAACGCCAATTCCGGTTCTTCGAATACGTAATATGGATCTCTGTCATAAGGAGGTCCGGATAATGACCTGTAGGTTTTTACCGGTTCCCCTTCCACCCAGTATCCCCAGTAATTTCCCTCTGATCCAAGTCTGTCCCAGGTCCATTCCCTGTCACCATCGTCATCGACGTATATACCGAGACCCATCCGTTCGAGGATCTCAGGTTCTGTCAGATATTTTACACCGATGTACATCCGGTTAGCTCCATCATTGAATCCGATTTTTGCGATTACTGTCCCTGCGGTATCTGGATTGTCGTACCCGAAGACGTCTGAGATATCTCTCAGGACTGCACCTTCCCACTCCTCATCGTTGATTATACCATCAAGTTCGGGAGATTCCGGCATTGATTCAAGGTCAATTGTCCAGTTTAAAAAATCATCGTCAACCCAGCCCACAGCTTCTTCCGAGTAAAAACTCTCTCCGCCATCAAAAACAGCCGTTACTACATAGTAGTATTGATGCAGTGGAAAAACGCGATCCCGGTCGATGTATTCATTTTCATCAGCGTCCACTTCAGTGATTATTCTGTAGGGACCTCCGGAGAACATCGATCTGTAAATGTTGTAGGATTGGGGATCATCACGGTGAGGTTGAGGTGATGGATTGGAATCAATTACTCTATGCCAGGGCGTGATGGAAACGTCATTGCGAGGAACATAGTTACGAAGCAATCTCTCTGTTCCATCAACACTATATGATTGCTTAGCTTTGCTCGCAAAGACGGGATTGCGTTGATTTCCGGTAAAACCGTTCATCTCCTCCCAATTGAGGAGAATCTCATTACGCTCATTCTGGCTGGCTCGAATCCATTCCGGACCAGGATCGGCCTCTTCGAGAGTAAAGTCGACATCTTCGGTCGTGAACTCCTCCCAGACTTCATCTTCCCGGACTTCACTCATATACCCCTGAAGAGAAGCTGTAACTATGATATCACGAGCAACCTCTAATACTTCAACTCTGAGCAGGTAATTTCCGTTTTCATCTGTCAAGGTAGTATATGGATTATCCTCAGCAGAGATCAACACACCCGGAATGGGATCTCCCTCAGAATCAGTGACAACTCCCGATACAAAACCGTCCAACAAATCCAAATCTGCTATAAATACATATCCACCTCGACCGAATACGCGGTTATGAGTGGATTTTCCCCCCGCCACTACTCGACTGCCATCCTCCGATAAAATTACACCTGCTAACGAGCCCTCAGAAATAAGCTCATATATGGATTCTCGACTGTGTGCTTCAAATACTATCAGATCCGGTTTCTGGTTGCCCTGATCTCCCCATGTGGTGACAGCCAGTATTTCACCGGCTCTGTCGAAATCCAGTCCTGCGACCTCATCACCAAGTGAATCAACAATCCACAGGGGATCACCGGCGCCATATGTATCAAACAGGGCTACTTTGCCGTTTATTGTCTCTTCATAGAAATCGAGAGTCCCTGCTGCAATCAAACTGCCATCATGAGATACCGCACATTCTGTCACCCAGCTCGAAGTAAAGGCGCGGAAACTGTAGTGCCATATTTCCGCATATCCACCATTCTCACCTATCCTGCCGAGTACTCGCAACCGTCCGGAGAGTGTTCCGCAGACGAGGATGTTCCCATCATCTGAAATGACAACCGGAGACTCAGTGTTATATGTAGGTTCCTCCCAGATCAATTCTCCGCTTTCCATGTCGAGGACGTACATGTGGTATTTGCCATTCACCACTATTATCCCTGCTGATTCTGCAAGTCCAATACCATACCAGCCATAAGCTTCGTCAGCATCAACTTCGAAAGTCCACATCGGTTCTTCGCTGCCAGTCTCAAAACCCCAGACACGATTGGTCACTCTCGCAGTATCAACACCGGTTGCAATCATTAACTCAGCATCTTTCGTCAACTGAACAGGTCCTACTCGGTAACCATCCTGCCCCCATGAATAATAGGGAACACCCTCACCATCTCTATTAAATAACCGGATGCTGTCCTGAATGGAATATGCGACAATTGATCCGTCGCCTGACATGGAGATTCGTCCGTCTCCATCCTCGACCTCATATGTAAAAACGAGAGAGCTATCCTCCGTCGACCACAATTCGAGCCTTTCGTCATTCAGATAATATGAGACAGCCAGCCACAATCCATCATCGGAAAGTGCAAGCCGTTCAGTTATCCCGTTTTCGTCGTAAATTGACCAGCGGAGGTCACCTGATCCGGCATCCCTCCCGGGAAGCAGATCTGGATTATATGAAGTTGTATCTAATGGTGGGTTGGAGTTTGGGTCGTACGTTAATGTTCGAACATTGTTATAGTCGAAGCTGTCAAACTCAGTCTGATGACCGGCTGAACCGGCGTAAGTTAAATTGATCTGTAAAAGCAAACACCCGAGAATTAATACTCGCCATAATTGTGCTGTTCTTTTTTCACGATCTCTTTTCGCATGCATTTCAATCCTCATCGCGTGGAATCATACCTGGCATTCAAAATAAAACCGGCAGATTAATAATTTTCTAAACTAAAGTATGCTCTTCTCGTGACAATCCATTTGTTATCATACTCTGCTAAATGACAAGACCATTTGCCGGTGGTTCTTGCCATCTCCAATAGTTTTTGGGGAGGACGGAGGTTCCTGTCCGTCTAAATCAAACTTTTGCCCCAGCGGACAAGAATGTCCGCACTCCCCTTTTGCAGGGATTATCACCAAAATCCCCACATCGGCGGACAGGAATGTCCGCACTCCCCCGATTAGGGATTCTACTTATCCTCCTCTTTAGACTCCGCAGTTTCAGACTTTTTGGATGATTTCTCACCTTTGCCCTTACCTCCTCCGAATGGCAACGAGATACCGACCTTCTTTAGCATTTCAGGGAGAGTCTCGAAAAACGCGTCCATTTTTCCCTTACCTACACCTACAAACTTGATATTCTCACCATCCCAGGCAATAAAACCAACCGGATTAATGCTGGCTCCACCTCCCCCGGCTGAAGCATTTCCGCTGCCTGACTTATCCTTATTTGCATCACCTTTCCCTTCACCACCTCCGGCGGCAAAACCGACTGACAACTTAATAACAGGCAGTAATGTAATATTGTCTACGGTTACCGGTTCACCGACAACTGTTTCTGTTGTAGCAAGGGCGCGCATGCGCTCAAGTATCGTATCAAGTATTTCTTGTGTTGTATTTGACATCAGGAATTTCCTCCTCCCCGAATAATTGTCGTTTTCGTTCAAGGCAAAAAAACCTGTCACATCAAAAATTACCCATTCTTCGGTAATTGCCCATGTTTAAATATAACTCACCTACATTCAAAATCAAATCTTGAATATGAAACGAGCCAAACAATGCGAAGAGTTTATCAATGGTATATTATCGGTCGGTAAAACAGATTTCAATTTAAATAGGTATTTTGGATTCCCGATCAGGTCGGGAATGAGGAGTTTGATTGAAAACTCTACTTCTTAGACTTCAAGAAATGGAGAAGGAGGAAAATAGAGCCCGGGATAACTATCGATAGAAAACTTAACGCATGTGACACTATTCCAAATGCAAGTGCGACAGAATTGTCGATTCCGAATAGTAAAAGAATTTTCTGGAAAGCGAGATGTGCAACTCCAATCTGACTTGGCGAGGAGGGAATTGCCCCTGCTATATTTACACCGGTTTGCGTCGCAATCGCCGCATGAAAGGGTAGCTCAAAACTAAAAGCCTTAAACCTTATAAATGTCATGAACATAGTTAAGAGCCACATTCCTACTGATGTAAACAACAGTATGGAAATCTTTCGTTTTGAATTCAAAACTGAGAGCCCATCGAAAAAAGAACCTGACAGTTGAATTATCTTTTCATGTATTACTTTCGGCAACAGTGACGAAAAAAAAGTGATGATCCTTATACTCAATTCCCTTTTTATAACTATTAGATATGCTGCAGCAATACTCAAAACCGAAAAAGTGACCGAAGCAAGAATAAACCACTTCGTTTGATCCGGTAAAGCGAGTGCAACCAACAGCACAGGTAGGTAAACCATAAGTCCAATAACATCAAACCAGCGTTCAACGACGACACTTGCGAGAACCGAGCTTTTGCTGATTCTCTCACTGTTCCCAAGCATAACACTTCTACCCAACTCACCGACCTTTAGTGGCAAAATATTATTGATCGTAAATCCGATTAGTAGAAATGAGATAACCCTGTAAACGGATATCCTTTTAATAGGGCTGAGTATAAACTTCCAGCGAAGAGCCCTCAAAAAAAGATTGACGAAACCTATTGCTACTGAAACCAGAATCCAGAAAACCGAGATATTAACTATCGCATTCTTGAGTACACTGAAATCAACTTTCTGGAAAGCAAGATAGAGAAAAAGAACACTTACCCCTAAGCCGAGAGTTGCCCTGAACCACGGTCTCTGCCACAGGTTTTTTTTAATTTCATCTGTTTCTGATTTAGAGCTCAAATCAAAAACTGAATTTCGAGTGGAAAGAATTGCAACATTAATAAGCGGTACATCAGGTTCTCTTAAACTAATTGACACGACAAACCAAACTACAGATGTTGCCTTGACTTGTCAAGCTAAGTGCGATTAGTTTGAAAGATAAAAAAATGCCGAACAGGATTTTCCCATTCGGCATTTTAATCATTCTAATCTGAATTAATCTATTTAAGTAAAGTAACTGTTTGTGATGTCCTAAATTCACCTGACTCCATCCGGATGAGATAGGTCCCTGAAACAATATCTCCCGCATCCCACGAAATCGTATGAACTCCATTCTCATATTCAACATTACATAACTCATCAATCAAACGACCCTCAAGATCGAACATCTTGATCCGAACATTCGATGCTTCCGGAAGTCCAAAGTTAAGATGCACAACTGAATTGAAAGGATTGGGATATGCCTTTGACAAGTAATAGTTATCCGGAGTTTGAGTTTCGAATGCAACATCCAGAATCGTCAATCCATCCCTTTCGTAAATCAGACTTTTTCCCGATTTGATATCGAAAACGTTCAGAGTTTGATTTATTTCTGAGCTCCCGTTCATAAGTCGCAATTCAAACTCCTCCCCGGGCAGCATTCCATCAACTCCTTCAGTCGAAAGATCATCACCCCAAACTGCGAGACCGCAGCGACCATCGTCATCAACCGTCCCCTTTCCTACCAATCTGCCAGCAGGACTGTATGCAGCTATCTGATCACCCTCAGATATTTGACCGCCCTTGATAACGTTCACTAGAACACTCATGTTCTGACCGGTTGGAGTAATTCCAAAATTCCTCCGTAAATCATCCTCAGGAACAAAATTGGCAACCTCCTCACCTTCCGGTGGGTAGACCAGAACTCCGGCGCGCTCAACTTTAACCTGATACCCCTGGGTCTCATGCCAGGGGGGCATATTGGAAAATTCGTCTTCTGGTGCCATAAACCTGCCGAGATAGTCCTTCGCAATTTGCAGATTGTCAAGAATTGGTGAAAGGACATAATAATCCGGTGCACTTGCATCGAGGTCATAGGTTGGTAAATATGCTACAATATTCCACTGACGGTGAAGAGGAATTTCGGTGTCAGGAGGAATTGGAATTCCCGACCAGACTGCCTCGCATTCTTCGATTATTTTGATCTGATATCCCTGTGTCGGCTGCCATGCCTGAATATTGTTGAATCCTCCCCATCCGGGAACATAAAACCTGCCAAGTTGATCCTTCATTAACTCTACCCGGTGATTTTCCTCGTCTATCCGAAGCTGATCCGTCATCAGAACAATATCAGGACCTTCCTCCCCGCTCCAGAATTCCTGATCGGGAATAACATTTATCGAGATCATGTTCCATCCCGCCACCAGCGGGACTGTTAATTCACGACCTAATCCGACTCCGGAAATTTCAACATAAACGAACTCGTTTTGCCGGTCATTGGTTTCAAAATAAATCAGACTTTCTATTGCACCCAGTACAACCGGAGCAAATGTGACATTCACAACAACTTCTTCACCCGGATTGATAGTTATTTCATCGTCAAAATCGGTAGTAAAATTATCAGACTCAATAGTAATATCGGAAATTACCAGATCAGCATCACCTACATTGCTGACATTAAATCCAAACGCCTCGTCCTCACCTATCACAACCTCCCCAAAATCGTGATCTTCAGGATCTACAGCGAACTGAGGTTCCGGAGCCACGAATGCTGAAAGCTCTACGACTAAGAATCCATTTGCTACAAAAACAAGTTCCCCATTGATCGCGTTAGCTTCAACTACATCAATTTCCATTTGTTGTGAAAAATCCCAGTATCGAAAACTAAGTTCTTCTCCGGCTCTAAATCCATTCTCTTGATCTTGTTCCGCACCCCAAACAGCCAGACCGAGCGGGAAACCGTCATCTACGACAATTCCACCAGCACAAAGGTCGGCTGGTGTAAAAGCCGCAATTTCATCACCGTTTTCTAACATCTCTTCGTCAAGGAGAGCCTCACTTACCAGAACTGACAAATTTACATCCGTTATCGCCCATTCAAAATGTGGTTCCTGATTCCCAATGGCGAAACCGGCTAGGTCGACTTCGATTCGTTCTTCTATCTCAGCACATTCGATAATCAGAACTGCAATTTTTTCACCTGGTGATTGGGGAGCAAAGGTGACAATAATATCCACATCCTCATTAGGTGGGATTACAAATTCTCCATCAAAAACAACCGTGAAGGCTTCATCACCTTCAATGAACACATTGCTTATTGTACAGTCTTCCTCTCCATCATTTGCGAGATTGAGTACAAATTCTTCCATCTCACCGACTTCTAATTCTGCTTCAATCGACATTGGATCGCAAACTAACACAACATTCCCACCCTCTACAATCGCAGTCAGACTGATAACGACGAAACCATTTGGGATAAATATACCCTCTCCAACCTGATATTCAGCATCAGCCTCATACTCGGTTTCAGTTGATGAGTCCCAAATTCTGTAAAAGATGGCATCATTCATCTGAAATCCGTTATTCCGACCTTGATCTGCTCCCCATGCTGCAAGACCTGCCGGTTCCCCATTCACGAAATCTGCATTAATTTCAACGGCACCAGCACAAAGGCCACCTTCAGTAAAGGTACCAATTTCGTCTCCAACAGCCAGACGATTGCCATTAATTGTTGCATCCGTGATTAGAATGGACATGTTAGTATCGGTAATCTCAAAGTTGAAATGCTCTTGAGCTTGAACGGCACTTAAAAACAGGACAGTAAAAAACAGCAGAAATACAACGGTTTGTTTCAACATCTTATCCTCCTGGTCATAATTTGTATTAAACTGCGGAGATAGGCGAGTGCCTTCACTCGCTGAAGGTTAAATATGGATGTGATTAAGTATTTACCCGCTACGGAGGGTTAGTCTAATATAATAATGAGTTTGGTTTTTTTCAACTTATTAAAGGTTTGTTTTAATAATTAATGGGTGAATTATTTAGAGGGTTGGGAAAACAATAATGATTAAGTAATTTATGGGTTATAGAAAAGAATAATCACATTGAGAAACCCGTGCTTTCAAAAACAGACCTACTCGAAGCCACATTACAGGAATGCGACATTTGCATTCATCTGTACGACAAAATTCCCGAGGGAGGACTCGAATATCGACCTTCGCCGGAACAGAGGAACATGCTTGAACTGCTCAGATACATATCTTTCTGCGGAGTTGGATTTGCACAAGCAATGATTGATGGTGCATGGGAGTCTTACTCTGAGTTGGCTGAAAAGTCAGAAAAACTCGATCCTGAAGATTTTCCTGTCGCTATGGAGGAACAGAAGCGAAAACTCACCGAGGTCTTCAATAATCTCTCCGACGAGGATTTTGCTGCCAAAGAAGCAATGCTCCCATGGGGCGAGAAAATCAAACTCTGCCGGGCGTTACTCGACATGTCATATCGAGTTCTCTCCGGTTACCGAATGCAGCTTTTCCTCTATGCCAAGGCAGCAGGAAATAAGGAGATTTGCACACCTAATTGCTGGGCAGGTGTGGATGCGGAGGTGGTTTCTTAACCAATGGGGAGTGCGGATATTTTCCTGTATCAATATCCCGGGGAGCGCGGACATTTCATCTACCAATACCCTGGGGAGCGCGGACATTCTTGTCCGCTGACGTAAGTAATTGATTTGAATCGGCTTTTGATAGATAGGACGGACAGGAACAGTCTGTCCAAGAATAGCTCTTTGAAAACGCGTTACTTATGT
>CAYLYZ010000024.1:0-58357 GCA_964387885.1 uncultured bacterium
ATAAACATTAGTATAACCAATTTTTACTTTTACACAAAATTACCGACAGGCTCTGATATTCGGCTTCACCTAATGCTGTTCGATCTTTATCATCCGGTTTTAATCTGTTCATAGATGCAGCCATACAGAAATCTAATTCCTCCTCGAAAATCCCCTCAATGTGCCTGTTTTTTCCTAACAAGATATATTGTGAAAAACGTTTAATCCAATCATTAATTACATTAATGTCAGATTCTCTCAGATTATCTTTAGGAAACCATAGTTGCTTCATGTTACCGGATTGAGTTTGTTTCCATCCCACTGGTGACCTGAACCATATATTAGGATTTGTTATATTAAATATGTCAGGAAACGTGTTTTTGCTCATTACTAACAACTTATTTCCGTCATTCATTGAATTTAGATAACAGTAAACTTCATCGTTATTTAAATCCCGCAGACACATTCTGCTTTTAACCACTTTAGGTATTGGACTTGGTCCAAAACTAGAAAAATCAATTTCAATCATTTCAATCTCCATTATTAGGGTGATTGCACCATACCCATATGCTATTTATCTTATTTTTTTTGTTGTCAGTGACTTGTCCAGTCGTTGCCCGGAATTCCGTGATACGGGGATTATATAGTTTCCATCAGTTCTCTAGATCCCATTTGCGATGAAAAACTGCCAGATTAGAAGTGTAGGTTTGGCTATTGTAAAATAAAAGTTGTTCTAGCTATTTACCTGATTTTCTCCTGTTGTCTTCTTTACACAGCATCTGGCAATTCTCGGCAACTGTTTTTCCATTTTCGTGCCAGGGAGTAATATGGTCACCCTCCATTTCTTCAATTTCGAAATGCCCTTTACAGATAGGGCAAATTCCTTTTTGTCTTTCATAAGCTTCTCGTTTCTGATTCTTACTAAAAGCTCGAATATTCAAATACTTTTCTTTGCGAGTTAAAATATAAGTGTAAATACCCTTTTTACTACCAACGTCGTCATCTTCCATTAACTTCGAAATTTCTTCCTCAAGTTTCTTTGAGTCATAATTTTGTTCTTTAAACTCATTGTAAAGAAATCCCCATTCAATGCCTTTCATTTCTCTCCGATATTTTGGAAAAATCGTCGATATCCAATTAATTACACAATTGAAGTATAGCCACAATTCATTAGCGTTTGGTTCCGTTTGGCGTTCAGACATGTATTTTTCAATATCACCTTTTTCTGAAATCCATTTAATTGATGTTTCTAAATAATCCTGACGATTGACCGCACCTTTGAGGTAATCTTTACCAAGTCCATAAGCCGGACAGTTGGTTTTACTGAAATAACGTTTTGCATCAGAAACCCATGAACCATGATAAACAGCATTAAGCAATTCTTGGTTAGTCAGTTCTTCGCCAGCAATATTTATTGTCTTGAACCATTCTAACTTTTCACTGTCCATACCACTACATAAGTAGACTGTCAATTTATAGTTGAGAATTTGTTCCTGTTCGTCATTTTGAAGATTGTGAAATGCCCTTTTCTCAAGAAAGTTTCCAACTTCTACAGAAAAATCCCCTTGAACATATTGGCAAATAGAAATTGTTCTTTGTTGTCCATCAATTATTTCAAAATTGCCATCGTTCCTTACTGACCAATACATAACATTTAGTGGAAAGTTATTAGTAACAGTGTTAATTACAGCGTCTCGTTGTTTGTCCTTATAAATGAATTCGCGTTGATATGCAGGTCTAATATCAAGTTTACCACCATAACCGACTACTCCGTCTTCAGCGTTATCCTCATAACTTTCTGATAATTGACGGACTGTGATCTCTTTGAGCTCGATTTTCATTTTACAATCCCAATTTTCTGTTTCTTATCAAAATACGCTTAAATATCTTTTTTCCATTAATAAAAATTTTGGACGCAAGTGAATAACCATCTGGTGCATATGAGCCAAGATTTCCTAATATTTCGAATTGTTCTGGATTATATTTATTCATAAATGTTATTGGAACACCCATTGAACCCTTATAATCAACCGGGATATCTCTAACTTTTGAAACTTCAATTGCGTCATAATTGTCGTATTTTGCGTATTCTTCAGGGCTATATTTTCTGTAAAGAATGAGTTCTTCATGACGCTTTGCATTATCAAGATTTGTAAACCAACATGTATTATTAGAGGAAACTATTCTGTTTCCTTTTTCGTCAATCCTGGCTTCTGTTCCTTCCAAAGGGTAATGTTTTGGCACTATAAATCCTGAAAAATTACGATTACTATTTATGCCTATCCAAACTCTATTCTCTTTTATCAGAGGAAAAATTTCTTTGTAAGTAATTACATTCCAAGTTTCGTAGCCCGGAACCCTTGTGGTCCGGGGCTTTTTGACATACCCTATTCATACTGTTTCCGTTTGAAATCTTTCGTTTACAGTGTTATCAATATGACGTAACTGCGTTGGCTCCCGCACCACAAGGGTGTCGGGCTACAGTTTCCTCCTTCACTACACAGGAGAAACATGTATGGGCGAGCCAGAAAATACCACACACCCCTTGATTACTTGCTCCCTTGATCACTTCATCACCATTCCGTCACATTTTCGTCACACCCTCTATCCCCCACCCACAAACGCGTACAGCCAAAAGTGTGACGAAGTGACGATTTTTTTTGGTACCCCCCTTATTTTCGCCTAATCTGTGACATGACTTGACTTTTGCCAAGAAATGTTGTATATTGACCACATCATGAATGAATATATAACAAATAACGAAAATGAAGTTCTGACGCTTCCCTATTTCTCACTGAATCGCGGAGTGCCGTTTATTGAGTATATTCACGGCAACTCTGCGGGGAGTTATATAATTATTGACGGGGAGTATCCACAGTATTACTCACAGATTATTTGCGGTGATGAGGACGTCTCTATCAGACCTGAATACCGAAAGCTTGTTGATGCGGGAGTTGTGTCATGTCCGCGGGGGATTGATATGCGGAATGATATGGACTACCTCTATGAGGTGTGCCGGGATTGGTTGAAGACAGTTGTGGCATTCGGTTCTGAAATTGAACTTACCGCTGTAACGAGTTACGCGGTGATGACATGGTTCTCGTGGCGGTATTATTCCATGCCCTACCTGCGCTTTATCGGAGATTACGGGACCGGGAAGACTACTGCGCTGCGAGCGTTGTCGTCTATATGCTACAGGTCGTTAAATCTCTCCGGTGCAATTTCCGCCCCCGCCCTGTTCCGGATTGTTGACGCGGTGCAGGGAACGCTCCTCATCGACGAAGCGGACTTCAAAGGATCGGGGCTCGAAAGCCAGATCGTGAAGATTCTTAACCATGGGTACACTCGCGGTGTGTCGATTATCCGGCTCAATCACGTGAATGCTCCAGTGCCGTTCCAGGCGTTCGGTCCGAAGATCATTGCAACCCGTCAGCCTTTCAGGGATGCTGCGTTAGAGAGCCGCTGCCTGAATATCAAAATGACCCCGCGTAGTGTGGAAGGGCTTGATGAACTCCACAAACGAACTGTGATAAAACGTGCGTTTGCCATCACGAGCGGTTTCCTGTACTGGCGGTTAAAATCGGCGGAACTGGGTAACGATTGGACGGTCTTTGATTCTGCAGACAGTAAACCTCCGGGAAACTATACACCGCGAGTGCGGCAACTGGCAGTTCCGCTGTTCGATTGCACGCCGGTGGAGCGGCGGTTGGAAATCCGGCAATATTTCGATTCTGTGAACCAGGCATACTTAGACGCAAGGGATAATGGCGCGGAGGCGCAGGTGCAGCGGATATTGCGCAAAGAGCTGAACGCGATGAACCATAGACTGACACTCCAGCAACTGTACAGTCAACTGTCATATAGCTGCCGGAAGAAAAACACCAGCCGAAAGATTTCACGGATAGCCGAAATACTGGGATGCGAAAAACGGCATGGGCGAGATGGGGTAGTGTTCTGGTTTTCGGATGGTATTGTTTAGGAGGAACAAGATTTCCCCCCCTGCTATTGCAGGGGGGGATTAAGGGGGGGTCGAGAAAAGGATTTCCACCTGAGAATATCTATCTTGTTTTAGTAAGGAGTTTTTTCATGCATAACCGACTAACGGAACTAAATTTGCATTATTGGACAGCCTTGGTATGATAGGAGAAAGCTGTTCGGGTGAGTCAGGCTTTTTCACCAGCTTATTAACAAACTCAACCCCCCTTTTTATTCCCCCCTTCAATAGAAGGGGGGAGCAGGATTCTCAAATTGGAAATGAGGATACTTTGAGCCGAATTTATTTCAAACCAACCTGCTTAGGAATCTTTACCGTCACCGTAGTCCCATCCCCAGGTTGTGAAACAATGCTGATATCTCCATCATGTTCTTTAACAATCGAGTAGCTGATGGCAAGTCCAAGACCGACTCCTACACCAACTCCCCAGGCGGTGAATCCGGGATCGAAGACTTTGGTCAGGATATTTGAGGAAATGCCTACACCATTGTCACGAACCTGCAGGATAATTGAATCTCCGGCTTCGCTGGTGATGAGGGTAATTTCACCGTTATCTTTTACAGCCTTGTTTGCGTTACCGATTATTTGCAGGCATAGCTGACTTAGTTTGGCGGGATAACATATTAATTGGGGGATATCACCGAATCTTCTGATGATTTTCACCCCTGGTTTATAATCGTGGGCGACCATTGCAATGGTGTTTTCTATTATCTCATGCAGGTCAGCCTTTTGCAGCTCTGCTTCATCGAGCCGGGCAAACGATTTCATACGCTTGACAATATTGGCGACCCGATGAGTACCCATTTCAATAACACCCTGCAGGTTGTTGATGGCAACTACAATCTTTGATAGTTTTTCGTCTGACTGAATTGATTCGTCTTTTGTCTGAAGGTGCGATTCAAGTTTTTCTATTCCGGTTTTGAGTGTACTGTTTGAACTCTGGATTGCGCCGATGGGATTGTTAAATTCGTGAGCCACACCTGCAACCAGACGACCGAGCGATGCCATTTTCTCAGATTGAACGAGCTGCGCCTGGGCGTCTTTCAGGTCACTGTTGGCCTGGGAAAGATCGTTATTTGCGGTTTCGAGATCGTCGATATGAGTTTCGAGACTTGACTGCATTTTTCTGAAGCTGTCCGCAAGCCTGCCCATTT
The DNA here is from genome assembly GCA_964387885.1 of uncultured bacterium. Taxonomy (GTDB): domain Bacteria; phylum Electryoneota; class AABM5-125-24; order Hatepunaeales; family Hatepunaeaceae; genus JABGPL01. The sequence goes on from CAYLYZ010000024.1 coordinate 5,128, forward strand.
CGTCTTTGGATTTGTAGTCAATTTCCTGATCGAGATTGCCGTGTGCAATGGCTTCCGTTGCATTGGTCAGGGTTCGTACTGGCCTGATTATTGAAAGTATGATTACTACTGAAAATACTATTAATGATGCAAGACTAAGAAAAACGGATACTCTGATCACCTTTCGCAGCTTTTTCTGCCTTTCCCGAGCCAGTTCAAATGCCTGTTCCATATCCGATTTCTGCTTAAAAGTCATTTCCGACAGAAGATTAAGGAGATTGTCATATTCGGAGTTCATTCGGCTGACATTTTCATACATTTCTTCATTAAGCCCCTGCTCAATCATATCAATGGTAGTTTGTCTGCCGAGGCTATAGAAAACGTTAAAGGTCTTTTCGATTCCACTCAGTTCAACTTCACTAATAATAGCATTCTTGTAACCAATATCAATCAGCGATTTGTATTTAATGCTGAGTGTATCAGCTTCAATTGTCATATCCGCATCATCAATAACAATTGCAGTTTGTAAGGTGTGCCTTATTTGTACCGCAAGCTTTTCAAGTTCATGACCTAATTCAAGCGCCTGGAAATATTCGGATTCGATTCGCTCAATCAGTTGTTGATTCTTCTGGCTGCTCAGCGAGGTGACGACAAGGATTACTATGAATGCGCAGGCTGCCAGTATCGGCATCAACATGATTTTGTGAGTGAATCTCAAGAGATAGTTATTCCTCTTCGACAGTTAATGTTATTAGCCTGACAGCAGCAAGCGTGGAGTCCGGGAGCTCAGAAATGTATCCAATCGCTCCGGAGGTTAGAGCTACATAGTCCACGACCTCTTTTTCAGTTTCAAGTGCTTTCGGTGGTAATCCACGACCTGTGAAGACCATCTGCTTCCAGTAAGTTATGAATTTATAAACGGTCTCTCCGAGAATCTGCTCAATGAAAATCTCATGAGTCGAACCTTCTTTCAACATCACAGGAATGATCTTTTTTCTGTCTTCCCATTGTTTTTTCTTACCATGGTAAATTCTGTGCAGGGTATTAGCATCAAAAGACTTTGCTTCTACATCCCTATTGGCAATAACGATCACTTCCTTTGGAATGCACATATCCGGGAACACGAACATGAATAGCAGAACAGTCAGAATTGATATCAATTTCTTCATTTTCTGTCTCACAATCCGTTAAAAGTGAAAAGTGGTTTTACCAACAAACACCATCCAATTCTTCTTTATCTTACTCGGTTGTTCGAAACTTCCGGGATTCTGAATTCTTTTAACGAGGGCAGCACCATCAATGGAATGAGCTTCAAGCTTCATAAGCCAGTTATCTGTTATATCAATGCGAGTAGAGAAGCAGATTTCATTTTGATGGCGGAAATAACTGAATTCTTCTGAAAATCCCCCGCTCCCATGCGCAGAATTTGTGTTGTAGTTAGAATAATAGGTACCAAGACTAAGCCAGTCACAAGCTTGATAATTGGCTTGTAGATAATAGCCATCAGGATTCCCTTCGCTATTATCATATTGTTTGAAGATCGAATATTCCGCAGCTACTGTCCATTTCTCTATTGTGTATTCAACCGATGATGTATTGACTTCGTAATCAGTATGGAACCAGTTCCGACTGAAATAGGTTTCTGTGACTTCCCACTCATCCTCAGACTGCCTGGTGAGTTCGTGAAAACTGAACCTGAAGTCTATTTCGTATCTTCCAATAAACTTGGTGAATCCAAGCCTTAAACCGGGAAGTGGTGTTTTCCAGTACAAACCTCCTCCAACTGTCCACGGCATCTTTATTGAAATTCCTTCTGCCTCTTCCAGCATATAGATGACATTCCCATCCGGAGAATCCGGATAATAACCGCCAATATATCCTTCGGTTGATTCATAATAAACATTTGACCAGTATGCACTATTCGGATTCGGCACGTTCAGGGTACCACCGAAGAATTCGTAATCAAATTCACCAAAATTACAATTATGGAAATTGCCATAGACGCTTGCGCCTTCAACCGCGAGAGTGAAATCCCGCCAGTTCTCAGTATAGATGCTCTCTGGTAGAAGTATCTGGGTTCTAAGCATGTCCGCATCGCGATCGTAATTATACAAACCATACGGGAACTTTATCTTGCCAAATCTAATTCCGAGGCAATCACGCCAGTGGTAATCACCATATGCCCAGTCAACATAGGATGCATTATTCCCATCTGTTCCAAGATCACGGGCTATGAACTGAATACCAAACCGGAGCCTTTCACTTGGGACAGCATGGATATTCATCGCGACCTCGTTGAACTCGGCAGTACCTCTTTTTGAATGAGTTACGAGGTAGTTATTCCCGGTTGATATTAAGTAACCCTGACTGATGAATCCACTAATATATAATTCTTCACCAAAGCCAATTGCTATATCGACATTTGCGAAAAGGACTAACAGAGCCACAATACATATTGCGAGTCCGATACAACCTTTATTTTCAACTCCGGATATTCCGGATAGTTTCTTCGAGGGGGGATAAACCATATCCACTCCAAATTTAGCATAGTGTTTTACTTTGCATTAACAACTCATAGGAGGCAGCAATGAGTCGCTGTTGGCTAATTTATGTCAGAATGCTGTCATAAATCAAGTGAGACAAGTGAGGAATATAGACAAATGAGTTAAGAAATGAACTATATTAAGGATAATTCGTCTATTGGTATTATTAGACGGATGAACACATACAGATCAACAATAATTTATAGCCAATCATCCTTTGTTTCATTTGTTTTTTTTGCATATTCGGGATAGAGTTTTATCATACAATCCGGGCAGATACCGTGGGAAAAATCAAAATCACCTGTTTCTGAGAAATACATTTCGACATCGTTCCAGAAGTTTTTATCATCACGGATTTTTTTACAACTCGAGCATATTGGCAGTAGTTTTCTGAGTTTTACGATTTCAGCGATATCTTCAAGAATAAGCAGAACTAATTTTTCACCTGTAAAAGAAAAGGGAGCCGTTGTTACCAGAAGATGTAACACTTTTTTGTCTTGAGCCTGGAGAAACTCGAAAGTAGTTTGTTTACGGGTTACTTTATCCCCTTTGATTGCTTCGTTGACTGAATTTCTGATAATGCAGTCTTTACAATCAGGACCACGTCCGCATCCTTCCGGGACGTCAGTATGGTGTATGCAATTGAGTACTTCACCAGCTCGAGTGTTTAAGAAACTCTCTTTGTCAATATTTAGAAATTCAGTAACTGTTTTATTCGTGTCTTTTATATTGACATCGTCATCAACAATTAGAAACATTGCTGGGATGACATCCATTAATCCACTGACAAATTGATGGTCTTGAAATAAGCTTTTTTCCAAAATTAACTCCTTTGCTGGGAAATTCAGGTTTTCAATACTTCGTGCAGCTCTTCAATTATATTTGGAAGACCCACCTTGAAATTCGGATATTTCGGACTCCATTCCAGGAGTTGCTTAGCAAGATTATTCCGGCAACGTCTTGAGGTTGTAACTCCCTCCACCATTGCACCTCCCATAAAAACTCCCGCTACAAATTTGGGTACATTTTTGGGGCGTTTAGCATTGATCCAGTCTGCTATCTCGTACATAATATCACGCATTAACATCGGTTCATCATCCACAACCAGAACAGCCTTTCCATCTGCTTTGCCTTCGAGAGCTGCAAGATAGGCGTTTGCTAAATCTTCAATAAATATCGGACTCCAATAGTAATTACCTCCACCCGGCAGGGCAAACTTACCGGATTTAATCAGTTTTGTTACTTCCAGAAAGAAACCGGTTGTTCCATATACAAATCCCGGTGCTATAACACAGCCGGTGACCTTGCCCTGTGCAACATTCTCGAGCAGGATCTTACTGGCTTCAGCTCCCCCTTCTGAAAATTCGGGAGGATCAAAGCCGCATTTCTCATCAGTCCATCCATCCTGCGAGACACCAAAGCAAATATATCCGGATGTATAGATTACCCGTCTCTTATTCTGACTTGCTCCGGCTATAACAGCTTTTACATGTGCGATTTCGGCTTCTTTTAATTCCTTGAGCCGGGTTTTTGTGTATCTTGAAGTGAAGCTCAGTTGTGCGCAGGTGATGGTTGCATGAACTCGCGCGGCAACAGGTGCGATTTTTTCCTCATCGCGCATATCCCCTACTACAGGTTTTATTCCGAGATCCCGGAGTTTTTGTGCGTTCTCATGTTTGCTGGTAAGACCTACAACATCATGTCCTGCGTTCAGGAGAGCTTTACATACTCCCGATCCGACAAATCCTGTGGCTCCGGTAACAAAAACGTGCATGGTTACTCCTTAAGCTGAATTCCTGCGGTACTAATTTATTAGTCAAGAGAATTTAGAGATTGAGCTGACCATAGTGAGAGGCAATACAGGAAGGTAATAACAGACTTTTGGATGCGCAAGGTATTTTTTATATTGATTGGCTGTATGAATTAAATTGAAGTCCAATCAAGATATAATCAAATTTGCATTAAATCTTGAAAAGTTGTATATTAATAGACGAAAGAACTCATGTTTTGGATAGATACCCTTTTTCAGGCTTAGAACTTTACGTTATGGAGACTTATCATGTATCACATTGTTGTGCTTTTCCTCTGTCTCTCTCTGTTTGCTTCTTCCTCACACGCAAACATCTTAAACATTCCGGACGACCACGAAACCATACAACAAGGCTTAAATGCTGCCGAAGACGGTGATACTGTTCTCGTTCAGGAAGGTCGGTATGTTGAGAACCTCACTTTCCCCAATGATATTTCAGTCACTCTTGCCAGTACTCGTTTGTTTGATGATGATGATGGGATAATTGAGCGGACTGTGATTGATGGGAATCGGGATGGGACGGTTATCACTGTGAATATGGAAAATGACTCACCTGTTGTGATTATTGGCTTTACAATAACAAATGGTCAGAACCGTGAGTTTGGAGGTGGATTATTTTGCACCGGAGCAAATGTAGTTCTTCAAAAGGTGGTGATTGCTGAGAACAGAGCAAACCATGGTGGCACAATGTACCTTATGAACAGTTCACTTAGATTAGATGATTTTAACTTAACAGAAAACAATGCGGATCGCTCCTGCAACTACCTCGCCGGAGATGTGGAGTTGATATTAAATGATGGTTTTGTAACCGATAATTACGCCTCAATAGGTGGAGCTTTTTATAGCGCTGGTGAACGAAATCGAATCGAGGTAAATAATGTCATTTTTCTCGGGGACACAGTAAAAAATCGAGGAAGTTTCTTTTATGGTGAGAACGCCGAAGTAATCCTTGAAAGGGTATTAATCGCTAAAGAAATGGGCTGGTATGATGGACTAATTCACGCTACAAACTGTGAATTTGATTTTAATTTTGTTACAATTTCTGGAAATTGTACTGGACAAAGCGTTTCTGATATGAGATTTGAAGATTGCGTTGTTACAATTCGAAATTCTATTGCATGGTATGGATATCGTTCTGATTGGATTGGAACTCAGTCTGTTAATAGCGAAATTTCTGTATCCTATTCAAACCTGAACACGGGAATAAGGGATGTCAATGTTGGTGAGGGAATGATAGAAGGGGAACCTTTATTCGTTGATTTCGAGAACAACGATTTCAGACTTTCCCCCGGCAGTCCCTGCCTTGATACCGCCGATCCCGAAAACGATCTTGATTTAGATGGTACACGCGCAGATATGGGGATGTTCCCACGATTCCGTCCGGTTTATCTGCATGGCTCCGTATTCGCAGCATCTGGTAATGGTGCAATTGATGGTGCACATATAGAGTTTTCCTCTGGTGAAAGGCTTATATCAAATGAACAGGGCTTCTGGAGCACAAATACTATTCCGGGAGAAAATGATATCACATACAGGGCAGATGGCTATCCAGACTCAACCATACATATAAATGAATATGGTGCCGGTGACACCCTCGAAATTAACACTGGACTGCTGCGTCCTGAATTTAATCCCGATTATGACGAAATTGAATGGGATGTATTACGGGAAGAATCAGCCGATGTAGTCGTGACACTTTCCAATCCCGGTAATGGTGCGCTGTCTTGGAGTATGGAAATTCTTGAAACCGACAGTACTGTACTCGAACCTTGGGAGCTTGTCAATTCGCATCCGATATTTGATATTACAGGAGATAACCTGATTCGCGGGGTTGTTCGGGTAGATGGCTTGAATTACCTGTCAGGTGACAGGGCTGAACCCCCAATGATCTATGTTGTTAATGATAATGGTGAACTAGTAAATCAGTTTCAACAACCCGGAGAAGGTCATCGTGGTATCAGGGGCATGACCTTGAAAGATGAGAAGATCTGGGGTGTTGCAAGCCATAGTATTATTGGATTTGACACAAATGGAGAGAATGTTGAGATAATTGAATTCGATCAGAATATTGTTTCTGATGTCGCTTTCGATCCTGTACGAGAAATGTTCTGGACTGTTTACTCATCTACGAATATTCTTGGATATGACACAAATGGTCAGCAGGTAGATGAAATTCCGAATGAAAACCGAATTTACGGAATAGCATATAATGAGCACAGTGAAGACGGATTTTGCCTTACGGCAATTGGTCTGGATGATCGTGACAGACGAATCATTCTGCTGATAAATCCTGAAACGGATGAAATACGGCATCTCATTACACTGAGGGGAGTATCTGGAACTCGTCCTTGTGGTGCCTTCATATCAAGAGGTTTTTCTAACCGAAACGCGTTGTGCTTTATGTATGTCGAAAGCGCTGGATTTGAAGATGGAGGGGATCGACTGGACATCTACAACCTTGATTATAACTTCTTCTGGATTAATTCGAATACCACTGAAGGAATGCTTGAACCAGAGTCATCGAACCAAGTGTTATTAGTGCTTTCGACAGTTGAACCTGAACAGGATTTTGTCCTTCCCTATGGAACGTTCAGCGCAACACTACGATTCGATCTCGAAACTCTAAGATCGGAATTATATCTTCCTGTTACAATGAATGTCGTGCATCCGGATTTTGTCAATTCTGACAGATCGATACCGGATAATTTCATAATCACCTCTGTCTCGCCTAATCCTTTTAATTCAACAGCGACAATATCATACAATATTACTCGATCTTGTAACGTGAAAATCTCAATTTGCGATATACATGGCCGAGAATTGACAGTATTGAGAGATAGGATACAGTCAGCAGGACAGAATAGCGTTTTATGGAATGCGTGGGAGCTGCCGAGTGGGCTTTATTTGTGCAGGATTGAAGCTGGGGGTGAAGTTGCGACTGCGAAGTTGTTATTAGTGAAATAATCGTAGCCCGGTGTTCTCCGAACCCGGGAAGTCAAGACAAATTGTGTTAGATAATGTAGATAAATCCCGGCTTTGGAGAAACCGGGCTACGGCTTGCAAGCAGTTTGGTTAGTTCAGTTATGTTGATTTTGGTGAAATAGTTTCGCGGGATGGATTCTTAATCTGCCCATTTTCGTCACCTAATTTGAAGGACCAGGTCGAACAAGATTCCATCCTGCGAAATATCCAGGACAAGTCTCAGTTAATGATTGTGACCACGATGGTCTTCAATTTTCTTCAGATCCATCTTGCAAACCGGACATGCATTTGTTGAAGATTTTCCTTCGACCACTATCGCACACATCGGACAGCCCTTTGGTTTGCTTTTGAGTAGTTCCTGATACTTAATGTCATCCATCGCTTGTAAATCCATTTTACATAATGGACATGGAGTACTCGATTCAGCTGAGATAACATCAGCGTGCATCGGGCAGGTGTAGAGCATAGTTGAGGTAAATGTGAGCCCCATAGTACCACCCATATTTGTATGAGCAGCTGAGGTATGCGTCATCGGGTCATCTGCGCTTGTTTCTTTTACATGTTTAGAGTGATCGTGCTCTTCATGACTTGTTTTGGCAGATGTTTCATCCTTTTCCTTACCTCCGCAGCCAATCGTCAATCCGACCACCAGTAGAAATGTGAAAACTAATCCTAATGTTCTGAATATCATTCTCCCCTCTTTCGGTTTATTGTTGTGAACTCTTGTTTTTTTTATTCAATTCTCTGAAAGCTGAAAATTGCAGCACCATCATTTCTTACTCGCCTCATAGGTTTTGATGAATTCCTGAGGTGTAATCTTACCGATTAACTTGCCAATCTCCTCGAGAGGGATTTGATCAAGGTTCTTGAATCTTATACAGGATTTTCCCATATTCAGTTTCTTATTTGCATTCGCAAATGCAGCTCGAATCTGATCCATTATTGCTGAATCCTGATAAGCACACATCAAGTGCAGGGATATGTATTGTTTATTCGATGCTAATCCCGCAAAATACAACGGTTGCTTATTGTAAGTATCCGGGTAATCTGACAGGGGGATTTCATAACTTATTGAACCCCAGTTCATTCTTTCCCGGAATCCCTCATGTAAGTTGTCCAGCAGCACCTGCCGGACTTTCGCCAAAATTTCACGACGATCCTCAGGAAGTTCCAGCATGTATTGATCAACAGTTGAGGCTTTACTTTGAGCCACTTTCTTCTCCAATCGATCGAATTTTTACAAGATAATAAATTGCGGGGATGATCAAAAGGGTCAGGGCTGTCGAAGTTATTAATCCTCCAACCATCGGGGCAGCAATTCTTTTCATAACTTCTGAGCCCGTTGAAGTTCCAATCATAACCGGCATTAATCCGATTAACGTTGTTGCGACAGTCATTAATTTTGGGCGGACTCTATCGACCGCACCCTCCATGATTGCTGAACGCAAGTCTCCCCTGCTGACTAACCGTCCCTCCTTTCTGTAACGCTTAAATGCTTCATCTAAATATACAAGCATTACCACTCCTGTTTCCGCTGCAAGTCCCAGCAGCGCAATAAATCCCACAGCAACTGCCACCGATGTATTAAATCCAAGAATGTACATTAGCCATACTCCGCCAACCAGAGCAAACGGCAATGTCAACATTACGATCAACGATTCGGTAATATTGCCGAAGTGTATATACAACAGGAAGAAAATTATCAATAATGTAATCGGAATCACCAGACTGAGTCGTTTTGCTGCCCGTTCCATATATTCAAACTGCCCTGACCAAACAATTGAATATCCTGCAGGCAATTTAATCTCACTGTTAACCGCATTCTGTAACTTGGCCACAAATCCACCGATGTCACTCTCGCGGGAATCGACATATATCCAGACGGTCTTCCGGGCATTCTCAGTCTTTATCATCGGTGGGCCATCGACAATTTTGATTTCTGATAACTGTTCAAGAGGAACTGTATAACCACCCATAGTCGGAACGCGAACTCTCCTGATATCTGACAGATCATCCCGTCTTTCACGAGGATAGCGAACATTAACCGGGTATCTTGCCTGCCCCTCAACAGTCCAGGTGACGTTCATTCCACCTAAAGCTGACATGATTACATTCTCAACATCCCTGATGGTCAATCCATGCCTTGCAATCCTGTCACGGTCAATTTCAATATCAACATATTTGCCACCAACGATACGCTCAGCATAAGCTGATGTAACTCCCTGTACCGAACTTACAATCGCTTCAATTTCCTCTCCGATTTTTGCCAGTTTGTGCAGATCATCACCCATAATCTTAATCCCAACCGGTGTTTTGATACCTGTTGATAGCATATCTATCCTCGTTCGGATTGGCATTGTCCACGCATTGGTGAGACCGGGAATCTGTATTGCAGCATCAAGTTCCTTGACTAGTGAATCAATTGTCAGCCCCTTTCGCCACTTCGATTTATCCTGTTCGAGCATTATCGTTGTTTCAATCATCGACATAGGAGCCGGGTCTGTTGCGGTCTGTGCTCGTCCAACCTTTCCAAATACATGATGAACTTCGGGAAATGATTTGATAATTCGGTCTGTTTGCTGCAATAACTCTCCGGCTTTAGCGGGGGAGATTCCGGGTGGAGTCGTTGGCATATACAGGAGGTCACCTTCATTCAAGGGCGGCATAAATTCACTACCGAGTTTTTTATAGGGCAGAATTGTCAGTGCAACAATTATCAAGCTCAGGAAAACCACTAGTATCGGAAACCGCAGTACAAATTTAATAAATGGCCTATATGAAAAGATAAAAAACCTTGAGATAGGATTCTTCTTCTCCGGTAAAATCTTTCCACGAATGAAAAACACCATTAACACCGGAATAATTGTTATCGCAAGCAGTGCAGAAGCTGCCATCGCAAATGTCTTTGTGAATGCCAGGGGACTGAATAACCGTCCTTCCTGAGCCTGTAAACTGAAAACAGGCAGGAAACTGACTGTGATAATCAACAAACTGAAAAACAGTGCAGGTCCTACCTCTCGCGCAGCATCGGAAATAATCGTTACATGATCCTTTTTTCCCTGGTCCCGTTCGAGGTGTTTATGTGCATTCTCAACCATAACGACGCTCGCATCAACCATAACTCCAACTGCTATGGCAATACCACCAAGTGACATTATGTTCGCGTTTATCCCCATGATTTTCATGACGATAAACGAAATCAATACACCAGCGGGTAATGTGAAAATAGCGACAAGAGAGCTTGGAAGATGGAGAAGGAATAATATTGCTATCAACGCTACAACCAGCATTTCTTCAAGTAGCTTTTCCCTCAACGTGTCAATTGCGCGGTGAATAAGGGCACTCCGATCATAGGCGGAAACTACTCGCACACCTTCGGGAAGTCCGGCCTTTAAATCTCCAATCTTCTCCTTAACACGATCAATTACCGCAAGTGCATTCTCTCCGAACCGGATTATTACGATTCCACCTACGACTTCACCTTCACCGTTCCACTCAGCTATCCCCCGTCTCATTTCCGGACCAACTGCGACATCTGCAACCTGTTTCAGAAGAATGGGCATCCCCCCTGCTCCTACTCCGAGGCTGATTTTCTCAATCTGCTGGATAATCTCGGTATTATTCTTACCCTTCAGATAACCCAATCCCCGAATGAAATATTCGGTCTCTGCCATCTCAATGAGACGACCTCCGACATCATTATTTGATGCCTTGAGTGCCATTCGCACTTTCTGAATGGGGATATTAAGTGAAGCGAGTTTATCGGGATCGACTGTGACTTGATATTGCTTGACAAATCCACCGACACTGGCGACTTCAGCTACACCGGGAACTGTTTGCAGTTCATATCTCATGAACCAGTCCTGAAGGGAGCGTAATTCTGACAGGTTGTGTTTATCCGATTCAAGCGTATATTGATACACCCAACCGAGCCCTGTAGCGTCCGGTCCAAGTCTTGGGGTGATTCCCTGAGGCAATCTTCCTGCAGCTTGATTAAGGTATTCGAGTACCCGGCTACGTGCCCAGTAGAGGTCGGTGCCGTCCTCAAAGATCAGATACACCATTCCAAAATTGAAGAAGCTGTAGCCTCGGACATCTTTGACGTATGGGACAGCCAACAGTGCGGTAGTTAAAGGATAGATCACCTGATCCTCAACCACCTGGGGTGATTGTCCCGGATAATCCGCCATTACAATTACCTGAACATCAGATAAATCCGGTATAGCATCAACCGGGATTGTAAGCATTGACTGAATACCAATAACTACTACAACAAGCGTCAAAAGAATTACTATTAACCGGTTGCGGATTGAGCTCTCGATTACATTTTCAATGATGTTCATGACCAGTCTTCTTGATTGCAGAACGTTGCTGAAGTCTCCGCTGGATAGCTTCCTGCAGGTTCGATTCACTGTCAAGGAGGAATTGAGCTGATGTTACGACGGAATGTTCGACAGGCAAACCTGATTTTACTTCAAAGTATTCCTCTGTTTCAAGCCCGAGTTCGACCTCTTGAGGTTGAAACTTACCCTCACCGAGTTCTATGAACACAATATCCCGATTACCACTTCGTAAAACAGCATTTTTTGGCACTGCAATTGCATTCTTGACCGTTCGTGTTTGGATGTTGACATCGACGTGCATATCCGGTTTCAAATCCCGTTTTCCGTTTGGGACTACAATTCTTACCTTTGCTGTTCTGGTTTTTTTATCGAGGAATGGGTATATATATTCAACCTTTCCTGAAATATTGACATCTGGATTATATGGTGATACAACCTTCACAGCATCACCTTTTTCGATCCAGGAAAGTTCATTTTCAAATGCTTGCGCGTCTACCCATATCGAGTTTAAATCTACAATCCTGAATAAATCCATACCCGCCTTAATCGCTGCCCCTTCAACAGCATTCTTGTGTAGTACAACTCCACTTGCCGGACTGTAGAGAGTAAGTGTTCGCTTCACAATTCCACTTTCTTCTAATTCATTGATCTGCCTGATACTGATGTCCCATAATTCCAGGCGTCGACGAGAAGATTCCATCAACTTCTTTGAACTTAACCTGACTCTTTCCAGACTGCTTCCGGATAATAACTTTGCATTCTTTGCTGCGACTAAATATTCTTCTTGAGCTGATACTAATTGAGGACTGTAGATTTCAAGCAGAGCATCCCCTTTTTGGACATCTTCCCCTGTTTTATTTACATACAATTTTTCTATCCACCCGGAAACCTTGGAATTCACTCGATATTCTGTATCTTCGGCAATTGTTACAATACCATTAGAACGTAGTTCGACTGACAGGTCTCTTTCAACTGCAGCGGTTGTTGTTACACCGATATTCTGCAGTGTTACCGGATCAATTTCTATTGTCCCGCTTGACGAAGCTGAACCAATTGCCTTCATAGGTGTCAGGTCCATTGCACAAATTGGACAGGTTCCGGGTTCATCCTGAATTACATCGGGATGCATTCCGCATGTATATAAAGTCCCCGCCTGGAGTTCTGTTACCTCATCTGCTTTATGTTCATCCTTGTGTTTGTATTTTTCTGCAGGAACATAAATTGGAGATTCGATAATTGGAATTAATGTGGATTCTGTGTTTGGATCTGTGCCAGGTCCTTCATGCACATACATCATGTTCTCACGGCTTGCATAAATGTTCGACACCGGAGGTAATGGTGTTCCGGGCTTATGGCCATTTAGTTTGCTTAATCGCATATTACAATCAATGCATCTACCCTGACCTTCATTCACGAGCAATGGATGCATTGAACAAATGTAGGGATCGTCATATATTTTCAGCTCAGCAATTGATTCAATTGCTGAAAACAAAACTAATCCAATCAGCAAAAGTTTATGTAGGATAGAATTAATATCCTCTTTTACAGGGCGTGTGTTCATATTTATCTTTCCATTGGATTATTCATTGGAATTAGACTCTGATCGTCAATTAGTGCAGCTATAGAAGCTCTGACCAGTAATCTGTCTCTAATTCGAGCAAGCCTATCCAATCTGGCGCTAAAAAGGTTTGCTTCAGCAATTAGAATTGACTCGAAATTCACTCTACCAGTTGAGAAGGAACTTACAGAAGATGTAAGAGTTGCCTCTGATTGAGGTAGAATTCCTTCATCATGCAGTAGTATTTGATTTGCGAGACGATTGTCCTGGTCAATCAAGCTTTGCAGACGAAATTTAAGATCGAGTTCAAGTGCTTTCTGTTTGAATTCAGCTGCACGTAATTCCGCGGTCATTTGCCTAACTCTGGCATTCTGTTTCTTCTCTTTATGAAGAGGAAGTTTCATTCCTGCTGAAAGTGTAAAGAAATCAGGGCGTTCCATGCCATTATCAGCATTTTGCCTGAATCCATATCCGGCCCCGAGTTTAAGATCAGGAATCAACGATCGTCTTGATAATTCAACCTTATTTGATGCTGCATTAATATCTAACTCGGACTCTAACCACTCCGGATTATTATCAAACAGAGAAACAAAAACTGCTTCCTCATCAACATCATTGAATCTTGTTGGCAGGTTTTCAGGAGCTTGAAGAGTGTCGATCGGTTCATTTCCAATAAGAATTGCAAACTTCCTTCCTGTTGTTTGAATTGATTGTCGGACATTTACTATTTTATCTTCAAGTTTACTGTACTTCGTTTCAGCGCGAAGAATATCCTGCTGCATTCCCTTCCCTGTTTCATACTTGCTTCGAGCAACTTCTATAAAATTCTCAATCAAGGATGCATTCTTCTCATGCGTCATTAGGGTTTTGTTTAGAAACGCCCATTGATACCATGTCTGGATGAGTTTCTCAATCAGTAGAATTTCCCGTTTCCGAAGTTGAATTTCTTTCTTCTCCAGATTAACATCGGCTATCTCTGAGAGAACCTTAAACTTATCGGTAAGTGGTACTACCTGACTCACATTTATCCATGCACCCGTCATTGGTTCCTGATTGAAATCGAAACTATTAAAGGGCAAATTCATCATTCCGAATCCTATTGTCGGATCCTGCCACACCCCGGCTTCTGATACTATCATCTCAGCGCTCACAATTCTATTTTGCATTTCTCTGAGTCCGGGATTATTTTGTAACGCTGTCGCGATATGTATGTTGAGCTCTTTCTCAGGATTGAGAATCTCCGCATTCGCAAATCCGGTTAATCCAATTATCAAGAAAAACAGCAGTAAATAAATTCCAGTCTGTTTAGGGTATTTTTCGATCATGCAAATCCGGTTTTTTTTTAAGTTTTATGATTAACTCAGATAAATTGTCCTGCGAATCATGAATGTACTACTATTTAAAACTATTGTCAATCGCTAAAGTTCCTACATTTGTTTCTGCATTATTCCTGTATCCTATTGTGTAATGTTCTGCTGATTAGCAGAGGCAAATCTCACAATGTCACTCAAAATAGGAGTTTTTCTTTTAATGTTTGACGTTGATTTCAGTATTTATATTAGGTAAAAACATCAAACTTTCTATTCTTTGAAATAATGTCCTCATGTCAAGTCCTAAATTAGAGAATAATTGCTACATAAAATAATCCACTCTTGCAAAAGTACACAACTGATGTTATTGTAAAGCTACTACTCTAATTCCAGCTTTGATATACTGCAGTTGGAAGTGAGTAGAGACCAAGCTTCCTTAATTGACGATTAAACTCAGATTCGAATCCGCTAAAACCTATGATTACGAAACGAGACATACTCATTATCAGTGATAGCCGTGATATCCACCGCTCAATCACAATGCACCTTAATGAATACGACTATGCTTTAGTTCCAGTTAAAAAAAGTAAAGATGGTATTGATTATGCGTCGGATAACAGACCCGCAATTGCCATTATTGATCTTTGTTTGAGGGATGGTCACGGGGTGGATACTCTTCGAAAAATAGGGGATAAATCACCCTTGACTGTTTGTATCATCATTTCCGGAAAAGATACGCTTGAATCCGCAGTTGAAGCAGTAAACTCGGGGGCGTTCGGAATTATCCTGAAACCACTCGAAAGAAACAACCTTCTCACAGCAATTCAACGTGCAAGTGAAAAACATAAAGCTGATGAAAAGCAAAAATTCCGGAGTCAAATTAGTGAACAGGTTAATGATTCGGTCATTGTTAGTGATTTGGGATATAACATTGTTTGGGTCAATCAGGCATTTGAAACTCTCTATGGATATTCTCAGAAGGAAATAGTCGGTAAAAATCCCGGTATATTAAATGCAGAACCGAAGGCTGATGAGATACAAGCTGAAATATTAAAAACTGTATCCTCCGGTAGAATTTGGAATGGAGAACTAATTAATAAAAAGAGGGATGGCACTACTTTTCCAACAGACCTGATAATTACACCTCTAACAGATGAAACTGATCAGATAATTGCTTACGCAAGCTTTCAAAGGGATGTAACAGTTCGAAAAATGCGTGAAGATGCATTAAAGGAAGAAGAACGAAAATACCGCGAATTGGCAGATCTTTTACCTCAAACAGTATACGAAATTGATCTGGATGGTAGAATAACATATATAAATCAGTTTGGACTTGAGGCAACAGGATATACTCATGAAGATGTTGAAAAAGGACTTGGCGCATTTCAAATAGTATCAAAAAAAGATCATAAGAGATTAAAGTTAAACATCTCTCTGGCGGAAAGTGGAGTCCAGTATGTTCCTGATGAGTATACGATAAGAAGAAAGGATGGAACTACATTTACAGCACTAATTTATGCAACATGTATTTTCAAAGATAAAAAATCCATAGGCTTAAGAGGTATTCTGGTTGACAAAACAGAATTAAAGAAAGCCGAAGAAGAGAGATTAGCGTCAGAAATCCGCTTCAGATCGATGATTGAGAGCACTTCAGATGCTGTTTTTTGTTACGAGTACAATCCACCAATTATCACAAGTGATCCTGAAGAAAGCCAGATTGAGCAGTTCTTTAATGGTATTCTGGTTGAATGCAATAATGTCTGTGCTTCATTTTATGGGGCTGACAGCACTGATGAAATTATTGGAAGGACATTTTCAGATTTATTCAAAAACAGTCCTCAGAATTATAGTAAACTATTTCGCAAATTAATAACCGGAAATTACAATCTTAAAGATAGTGAGGGCACACATAAACTACCGGATGGTTCGATTAAGTATTTCATGAATAACGCACAATGTGTTGTTGAAAACGACAGGGTGTTGAGAGTTTGGGGAAATTTCAGAAACATAACCGATCGCAAACTTGCAGAGATCAAACTGCAGCAGACAACTCGGATGTCCAGTGACATTGTTCAGGCAATACCGTCGGGTCTATTCATCTTTCAGTATGAAAAGCCGAACAAGTTGACTCTTATAAGTGGAAATCCTGAATCGGAAAAACTGACCGGGATCAAAGTAAATGAATGTATTGGAAAAAGCCTTAATGATATCTTGCCAGAGGCACAAAAATTTGGCATCACGGATGTCTTGCTTAATGTTGCAAGAACAGGTGAAACTCAAGAGACCAGTGACACATACTATAAAGACGACAAACTTGAAGGATCCTTTAGAAATCGCGTATTTAAGATACCTAATAATAGAATTGCAGTTGCATTTGAAGATGTGACCAAAATAAAAATTGCTGAAGAAAACCTACAAAATAGTGAAAAGAAGTTTAGATCTTACGTGGATAATGCACCAGATGGACTAATTGTCTCAAATGGCAAGGGAGTAATTCTTGATGTTAACAAGGGAGCAAGTGTTTTAACTGGATACGCTATAAATGATCTGCTGAAAATGTCATTATTTGATCTTTTTACTTCAAATGATCAGAATGATATTATGACAGATTTAAAAAATCTCAATCTAAATGAAACCCTTAAAATAGAACTCCCATTTATGAAAAATGACAGCACAAAAGGATTTTTGTCCTTGGATGCAGTTGTTCTGAATACAGATAAATACTTGATATTTTGTAAGGATATGACAGATCGAAAACAAACTGAAGCTACTCTTATAGAAAGTGAACGTCGTTACCGTCAACTGGTGGAAAACATTCCGTTTAAATTATCTCATTTTGATGTAAAACAGCAGAAATACATTTATTGGAATACTGATGAACTATGGACCGGGATGTCAATCGATGAGTGGAACAGTTTGAGTCCAGAAAAACACATGTCATTCATCCATCCGGAAGATATTCCTCGCGTTAGAAATGCAATCATTGATTGGGAGAGCTCAGGTCAAAAAGAAACTCTGAAATTCGAATACCGAATTCGAAGGAAAGAAAGGGATTACTCCTGGTTAGAGAGCTGGATTTACAATGAGTTTGATGATGCGAAGAATCACATTTCCACGATTCAATTGTATTGGGACATTACCGAACGTAAAAAGATTGAACAGCAGCAGAAAAAACTTGCCGATCGTTTTCAAGAGGCTCAGAAAAAAGAAAGTCTTAGCCTTTTAGCAGGCGGTATAGCACACGATTTTAACAATCTGTTGGTGGGTATCTTAGGCAACGCCAGTTTTATTTTGTCAGATCTTTCACCAGCGTCGCCCATAAAAGAAAGTCTTATTGGAATTGAAAAATCTGCACAGCGAGCTGCTGATTTGACACGACAGATGCTCGCATATTCAGGAAAAGGGCATTTTGTAATTGAGGATTTCAGCCTCACAGAACTTGTGAATGAAATGATACATCTGGTTAAAGCCTCGATTACGAAAAAAGCAAAGATAAACCTTGAACTCGATGACGAAATCCCTGCAATCAACGGTGATATCACCCAGATTCGTCAATTAGTAATGAATCTTATAATCAATGCTTCTGATGCAATTGGTGAAGAGAACGGTAGTATTACATTAAAAACAGGTGTGAAGAATTGTTCTAAAAGACATTTAAGAAATGCAAATCTTGGGGAAAATCTGGAACCTGGAAAATATATTTTTTTGTGTGTGGAAGATACTGGATGCGGTATGGCAGAAAACACTCTCAAAAAAATATTTGATCCTTTCTATACAACAAAATTCACAGGTCGTGGATTGGGTCTGGCTGCTACACTTGGAATTGTAGAAGGACATAAGGGTGCAATAATTGTGGAAAGTGCGTTGGGGAAAGGAACAAAATTTGAAATAGTCTTACCAATAAGCCATAATAAACAACCAGTGCAGGATACCGCAGTCCAGACTGGTTCAAGCGAACACGGTACAGGCACAATTTTCATTGTTGATGATGAAGAGCTTATTATTAACCTTGTTAGTAGATCGCTAAAACGCGCCGGATATGATGTGATTTCAGCAAAGGATGGACTTGAAGCTGTTGAAATTTATAAATCAAGATTCGAAGAAATCGACTTGATTCTTCTTGATTTGACAATGCCAAAACTGAGCGGTGAGGAAGCCTTCGAAGAAATCAAGAAAATCAATTCCGATGCTATCGTTGTTATCAGCAGTGGATTTGGTGAACAAGAAGCAGAGAAACGGTTCTTTGGCAAAGGACTGACCGGATTTGTCCAGAAACCTTATACCCCCACCTCTCTTATTAATAAAATTGCTCAGATTCTGCGGGAACACTAACGTGAAAACCGTATTCAAACGGAGTATCTATTGAAAAGCATAACATATATTCCGATTAATTCACCCATTTTAATTGCAATTACATTTTTTATTGCTGTGATTTCCGGAAACACCGCTCCCGAGCCTCTTCAAGTAAATGGAACGATTCTGGAACTTGTCGAACAGGTAAATCCTGAACTTATGGAAGAGGCAGCAATCAATCTTCTGAATTTCCATACCAGACACACCTATTCAGATACACTATCCGATACACTTGGGATTGGAGCTGCGCGCAGGTGGATGCTCGGGCAATATGAGAACTTCGAGGTTGATGCGACCATGTATCGGTGGAATGGTTTCAGACAGGGCGATCATTATCCATGTTACAATGTTCATGCAACCATTCATGGTCAGGATGAAAATGCCGGAATATTAGTTCTTGGAGCTCATCTCGATTCAAGAGGAACTGACCGCAATGATGTTGGTGAATTTGCTCCGGGTATCGATGATGACGGAAGTGGTTGTCTGGCTCTATTGGAGATCGGCAGAATTCTTTCGGATTTTAATACAGCAAGAACGACTATTTTATCTGCATTTACAGGTGAAGAGCAGGGATTACTGGGGGCAAGAGCTTTTTCAGATGAACTCGACGATGAAAGTGAAAGCGTTTATGCAATGATTAATATGGATATGATCGGTCATATAGTTTACCCAAATGGCGTAATTGATTCTTCAACCGTGCGTGTGTTTTCCGCCGGACCTGCAGGCTCTACATCGAGACAGCTGGCAAGGTATATAAAATGGGTGGGAGAGGGATATTCCGACGGTTTGACAGTAAATATAATTCCCCAGCAAGATAGAGGTGGCAGAAGCGGTGATCATATTCCTTTCTCAGATAATGGTTTTCCAGCAGCAAGGATGATTGAGACAGCAGAAGATGTCAATTTTCAACACGGTCCCGATGATATTCCGGTTAATATGTCTTTTCGATACGCCGGGAAGGTAACTCGTCTCGTACTGGGTGTTACATCAGTGCTGTCAATGGCACAGGATACACCACCTTCGCCCGACGTAATCAATGCCGGAGACGGTCATAGTCTGTTAGTGTCCTGGCCAGATTCATTATGTGGAGATGAGGGAGATCAAATCCTTGTGGCTTATCGTTCAACAGATAGTCTCTACTGGCAGGACATCGTAGAGGCTGGAATAGAATCTCCCTTTGTGTTGTCAGACTTAGTTTCCGGAACAGAGTATAACATTAGTATCGCAATTTCCGGGCAGAATGGCCTGCCCTCACGTTTTAGTTCCGAGAATTCTGCAATCCCGGATAGTATCCCTTCCCTGCCTGTTCATTTCGAAACCACTTCCACAAGAACCGGAATTGACCTGCTTTGGGCTCCGGGAATAGAGATCAACACCGAATCATATCTCATTGAACGCAAAACAGCAGAAATGCAATTTGAGCAAATTGCAGACATAAATCATCCCGATTCCAGTTGGACGGATGATCAAGTTGAGGAAGGCAGGATGTACCTCTACAGGATTCGAGTTCGAAATTCGCTCGGTGTAATGAGCGACTATAGCCCGGTTGAGGAAGGCAGAATAGCAACGCACCATCTGGGAGTAATTATGGTCGATAATACTCCAGATGGGTCATCAACTGATCGACCAGATGATGACGAAGTTGATGAATTCTATCTTGAAGTACTTCAACCATTCGACCTGACAGCAGTATGGGATCGTTCTGATAGTCTGATGATTGAATCAACTCTTTCTGATGCTGATTTGGCTCCATATTCACTCGTGTTGATACATTCAGACGGTGTAAGTGCTTCATACGATGAAGACTCGACTGCTATAAGAAAATACCTGGCGAATGGAGGCAAAGTTCTATTGTCCGGACTCCGATTATCATCAGCTCTTGGTGGCAAAAGGGACTATTCAAATCAATTCTTGAGGGGTGAATTGATGAATGACTTGTTCGGAATTGATTCGATTGATGTCGCTTTCCCGGGAAGAAATTGGTTTATAGGTGCATCCGGTCAATTGGGGTATCCGGATGTTGAGTTTGATTTTGACCGAATTCAGGATCGGGACGGTCAGATATTTATGGATGCAATTATGAATGATGCACCGATACAGAATGCTGATATAATAGCCACTTATGTTTCAGCAGATGGACAGGAATCAGAGTTTCACGGCAGAGCCGTGGCAATTAGAGATAATGATGATAATCCAGACTGGATAATGATTGATTTTCCTGCATTTAACATGAATTCCGAAACAATAATTCCCTTCTTAAGAATGGCACTTGAAGATCTGAATACTCCGATGTTTGTCAGCCAAATGCATCACAGCTCGCAACCCAAAAGTTTAGAGCTTTCCCCTGCTTATCCTAATCCATTTAACAGCAACGTCACAGTAAAATATTCTTTGCGAGGAAAACAAGCTGCTGATTTATACATATTCGATACAAACGGTCGGAATGTCCTAACAACAAAAATCCCTGTACCGGTGGATGAACAGGGTACATTTTTGTGGAATGCTTCTAATCAGCCATCAGGTGTTTATATGTGCAAATTAGCCTCAGGATCATTTTCCAGTACTATTAAAATAGTGCTGATCAGATAATGATGGTTTTATACCAGGTTCACTGCTACTAAGCTCGGATGGAATATCCCCCATCCACGACAATTGTCTGCCCTTGAATCATCTTTGCCTTGTTACTGCAAAGCAAGAGAACAACGTCCGCTACATCTTCAGGTGTGATCAGCCTCCCAACCGGGGTTCGCTTAAGTGTATTATTTAGTATCTCGTCTCGGTTTTTGAAAAACTTGAGGGCTTCAGTATCGACTGCACCCGCCTGAATAACATTTACATTAACACCACATGGCGCAAGATCAACTGCCAGATGCCTTACAAGAGATTCAAGCGCTGCTTTCGAAGCACCAACCGCAGCATAATTATCAATTGCTCGCACAGCTCCGAGGCTTGATACTGCCAAGATTCTCCCTCCGAACTCTCCATCTCCCCTTCCCATTAATTTTGAAGCATGCTGGGATAATGGTAAAAGCGCTCTTGCATTGATATCCATTGCCCATTGCCAATGTCGCGTCGTAAGTTCCCAACTTGGTTTAAGTACCCCGGATGCGGCGTTTGATATCAAAATATCAAGTTTCCCGAACTCTTCTTCAATCTTCTGAAACATCCGTTCGATATCATCATCTTTTGCAACATTTGCTTGAATTACCTGGCAGCGAACATTATGATTTCGGATTTCTTGAGCGGTTTCCTCAGCTCTTGACCTCTTTCTGAGATAATTGATCGCTACATGCACCCCTTGTCTGGCTAACCTGATTGCTATGGCTTTGCCAATTCCCCGTGAAGCACCGGTAACTAAAGCAATACGTCCTCTAAGTTCTTTCATTTTTTTAATTCTCTTTTAAAACAACCCTTTAGAAATGAAATCGTACTAATTAACTTAATCATTGTAAATATATACGTTTGTATCTCCTAATATTGGAGCATTATTATTAAAATATTGTATAAAAAAAATAAGTATACATTCTAAAGAAATTTGGATTACTTCAAATACTGGTTGTGTAACTGTTACCTTTATGCAGAGTTGCCATATATATAATTCTGATTTATATTACTTAGATACATTGGTCTACCTACTTCTGATCCAACAATAATTTGATGCAAGATCTTTCCAACGGAGTTAGCCGGAATGACACGTTCCAGTTCGAAGCCTGAATCAAACAACCCAATTCCTCTTAAACTTCTTACAGCTGCCATGATGTTCACCCTGCTCATTCTTTTATGTTTGGGTATATTTATGATGGTGGACTACAGAAGAGTATTTACTCGTGAAAGTGATAATTTGAATATACTTAAACTAAACAGTTTGATATTGTACTATGATGAAGTTATGACAACGGCAGTGCAATTAGCTGTTTTTACCAACGATATAACTTGGGAAAACAGATACAGGGAAACTGAACCAAAAATTAATAAAGCAATAAAGGATATTTTCCTGATAGAATCCGATCAATTAATACAGGAATATGTTTCTGAGACAGAACTTGCATATAAGAATCTGATTAAAATGGATCATGAAGTATTTGAGTATATCAGGAACGGCCAAACTGAGGAAGCTTTAGTATTATACAACAGCGACGTTTATCAAAATCAGAAAGATATTAATAGCGCGCGAATTGATCAGACCCTCCAGAAAATGAGGAGGATAACTCATGCTTATCAGTCGAAACACAATTATTTACTATATACAATTTCAATAGGTATTCTAATTTCAATACCAGGTCTAATGTTAATCTGGATTGGAATCCTGCGAATAATCAAGGATCACATAGATAAAAGAAATAAAGCTGAGTTAGAGCTTCAGATAGCAAATGAGGAACTTGAGCAGCGTGTAGCAGAGCGAACAAGTGAGTTGACTAAGATCAATGAGAGTTTGATTTATGAAATAGAAAGCAGAAAAAAAGCTGAACTCAAGGCTCAAAAACTTGCACACGCGGCAGAACAAAGCCCCAATATGGTGATCATTACAGACACTAAAGGCAATATAGAATATGTGAATCCGAGGTTTACCGAAGTTACAGGCTATACTCAAGTGGAAGCATCAGGAAAAAATCCCAGGATATTGAAATCAGGTGAAACCGAACAAAAAGAATACATGGAGCTCTGGGAGACGATTACATCAGGAGGAATCTGGCGTGGTGAATTCCATAATAAGAAAAAGAATGGTGACCTTTATTGGGGTTCTACTTCAATTTCTGGAATAAGAAATGAAAATGGTAATATCTCACATTTTGTTGGCGTTCAGGAGGATATCAATGATCGCAAGAAAATGGAGATCGAGATTAAACAAAAAACTCTTGAATTAGGTGAACGTGTTAAAGAGTTAAACAGCCTTTATGAAATTTCAAAACGCGCAGAAAGTGCCGAGTTAAGTCTTGGAGATCTCTTAACGAGTTGTTTAGATATTATCAGGTCGGGGTGGATGTACCCTGAAATCACCTGTGTAAGAATAAAGCATGAAGAAACAGAGTATAAAACCGATAACTTTGCTGATACAGAATGGAGCATGTCATCAGAGATTATAATTGGTGCGAGAGTGGTGGGCTCTATTGAGGTAATTTATTTAGAAGAGATGCCTGAGAATGAAGAAGGTCCGTTTCTACGAGAAGAGAGACATCTTATTGACGTGATTTCTATTAGATTGAGTAAGATTATCGAAAACGCACTTATTAAGGAAGAATTAATTAAAGCAAAGGAGGAAGCAGAAGCTGGAAATCGCGCCAAAAGTTCCTTCCTCGCAAATATGAGTCATGAAATTCGAACACCAATGAATGCAATCCTCGGATTTACAGAATTACTAACTGAACAGGTTGAGGACAGCAAGCAATTAGAATATCTTTCAGTGGTTTCCTCAAGTGGCAAATCATTACTTAGAATTATCAACGATATTCTCGATCTCTCAAAAATCGAAGCTGGAATGTTGGATATTCAGTTTAATACCGTCAATCCACACCAGTTATTCAAGGAAATCAAACAAATGTTCTCCTGGAAGAGTAAGGAGAAAAATCTTGATTTCATCCTTGAGGTTGATCCTGCATTACCTGAAGGGCTTTTACTGGATGAGGTAAGAATCAGGCAGGTTATTGTAAATCTTGTTGGAAATGCGATCAAATTTACTCACCACGGTCATATAAAACTTCAGGTTAAGCAAAAGGTTAATCCTGAAAACACAAGTAAACTAAGCTTAACATTCAGTGTTGAGGATACAGGTATAGGCATTCCCGCCGAGCAGCTAAACTCCATTTTCGAAGCTTTCAGGCAACAGGAAGATCAAAGCACGGCGGAATATGGCGGAACTGGTCTTGGATTGGCTATTTCAAAGAGATTAATTGAAATGATGGGGGGAAGATTCAGCGTTGAGAGCGAAGTGGAGAGGGGCAGCTCATTCCAGGTCGAACTAACTGATGTTGCCGTTGCTTCCTTTTCAGATACTGAAGATGATTACCCGTTAATGGATTTCGACACCATCCGGTTTGAATTTCCAACAATTCTGGCAGTAGATGATCAGGAAACTAACAGATTCCTTCTTAGAGAGTACCTTCAGACCAGTGATGTTATCCTTATTGAAGGCTCAAATGGCATTGAAGCAGTTGAACTGACAGAGTCTCATAATCCTGATTTGATACTAATGGATATTAAAATGCCGGTGATGGATGGCAGAGAAGCTGCGCGTAAGATATTATCCAATTTCAGTGATCGAAAGATACCGATAATTGCTCTGACCGCTTCCGTTATGTCAAGTGATTTGGAAAAAATTTGCGAGATTGGATTTACCGGTTACCTCAGAAAGCCTACAAGCAAAAAAAGACTTCTATCAGAAATCATGAAGCATTTACCTTTTCATAACTTAACCGATGAAAAGGTTGAAACTGAGTCCGATTCCAATGATCAAATGATACTTGAAGATCTTTCAGAGGAAACTATCGCTCAATTGAGTGAATTAAAGAGAATTCTCGAAAATGATCACAAAGATACTTGCCAGAAACTTCAGAATACTCTTATAATAAATGAAGCTAAGGAATTTGCTGCTCAATTGTCTGCTCTTGGCCAGGATTTTCAATTCAAACACTTGAATGACTGGGCAAATGATTTGATTCTCAGTATCGATACATTTAACATAAGTGGGATATCTGAAAAGTTAGACAAATTCCCAAGCCTTATTAGTATGATTGACTCTCTTTTAGATAAGAGTTCTTAATATTCTCTTCGGAAGCTTTGAAGAGATAATCTGGAGGTAAAGTGAAAGACGAATTAAAAACCGATGACAAGGATGAGATTGAAGTTAAGGACAAAACCCCTTTAGTTTTAATCGTAGACGATAACATGAATAATTTACAGGTTTTGGGAAATATTCTCAAAATCAGGAATTATGGGATTGCAGTAGCTACCGATGGAAAACAAGCATTGCAAATGGCGAGAAGTACAATTCCTGATCTCATTCTTCTGGATATAATGATGCCTGGAATGGACGGTTTTGAGGTTTGTCAGGAACTGAAAGCCGATGAGTCCACAGTGCACATTCCCATAATCTTTCTAACAGCAAAAGCGGAGATTGACGATATCGTAAAAGGCTTAAGATACGGTGCCGCTGACTACGTAACGAAACCGTTCAACTCAATAGAATTATTGGCAAGAGTTAAAACACACCTTGAGCTGAAACTTTCATTGGATGCTCAGAAAGAATTGGTTAAAAGGCTATCAAAAGCTCTTGCGGATGTGAAACAACTATCAGGATTGCTCCCCATCTGTAGTCATTGCAAAAAAGTTCGGGATGACAAGGGATACTGGAATCAGGTTGAAAATTACATTTCAGCTCATTCTGAAGCAAAATTCAGCCATGGAATATGTCCTGATTGCGTTTTAGCGCATTATCCTTTCATGCAAAAAAATTCCGAAACACCTGAAGAGAGCATTTAGAAATCCTTCCAATTTAAATTACAGGCGGATAAATGTATACATTTATTAATAGGATAGTTATTGCCATAATTATCCTATTTTTCTTTTCGATGGTTTCAGTCGCTGAAGAATATACTGAGGTAAAATTCTCCGTATCAATCTGGCCTGGATTCAGCACAGTACCCGTTACTCCAGATAACAGAATACTAACCAGATTCTCACTGAATATTCTTGGTGGCCGTTATCATAAGCTTAAAGGCGTAGAATTAGGAGGGATCTATAATGAGCAGATTGAATCCATGGAAGGAGTTCAGTTTTCGGGTTTAGTAAACAACGTTGGAGGAGATAGCCACGGTCTTCAATGGAGTGGATTGTTCAACAACTCCGGAGGTGATTTCTATGGCTTGCAGTGGACTGGTGGATTGAACCATACGAAAGGATACTTCACTGGTCTCCAGTTGGCAGGTTTAATAAATTCGGCTGAACAAAACTCAAGCAGTTTACAATGGGCAGGTCTGTTTAACGGTTGTGGTGGAAATTTCACCGGTCTCCAATGGGCGGGATTGGTTAATGCAACAAAGAAAAACTCTTCAAGTATACAATGGGCAGGGCTCGCAAATCTGGTAAAAGGAAATGCGAATTTTATACAATGGGCAGGATTAATTAATGCGACGGGAGGTAATTTTAATGGAATTGAAGCTGCTGGAGTAATAAATGCTTGTCATGGAAATAGCAACGGGATTCAAATAGCTGGAGTTATTAATGCAGTTGGAAATTATGTGAACGGCATTCAGATCGCCGGAGTGATCAATGTTGCCCAAAATGTAAATGGAGTTCAAATTGCTCCTGTAAACATTTCTAAAAAGAACAATGGAGCTCCAATCGGTTTATTGAGTTATGTCAAAGAAATTGGAGTCAAATATGATATCTGGTTCAGTGAAACAGGGCAACCATCAATCGCTTTGAGAAGTGGCAATGAAACAGTTTACAACTTGCTAATGGTGAGTACTAATAACCTGACCGATGAGAAACAATGGATGCCAGGATTTGGGATTGGCTATGTCCTAAATAAAAGGGAGAATTATAATTTTTCTATAGATGCAACACATTCAAAAATGTTCTTCTTTGACGGGAAAGCAGATCGTGATAGTAACCTCTCAAAACTCAGGATTATTTTCGGAAAAAGATTTTGTAGCGGAGTTAACATGTATGCAGGTGTTACATGGAACATTCTTAATTACGATGGTGAAGGTCTCGATGATATTGCACCGTACACAATTAATGACCTCGAGTTTAAAAATGGTGCTGTACATACTGTGATGTGGCCTGGGGGTTTAATAGGAATAAATTTTTAGTGAATATTAGCTTCAGACCCTTAGAGAGAAATGACTTCCCAATAATACGCAATTGGATAGATCACCGACTTTTCAGACGGTTCATTCCTCCCATTGATGATTCTCAACTTGAAGTACTCCTGCCAAGTTATTCCAACAACCAGATAGTTGACCATAGTATCGTTGCCTATTCGGGAGACACTGACAACGTTTTGGGATTTTCTCACACTGTTATTGACTGGAAAAACGAACTAGCCCATATTCAGCAAATAGTCGTCGGAGAGAAGGAGTTTAAAAGGTGTGGGATAGGAACGGAGTTAATGCAGAAAACTCTAACGGAGTGTTTCGATAACTTAAAACTACATCGAGCGCAGCTATTTGTAGATGAAGACAACACACCTGCAGTCAAATTCTATAAGAAAATAGGCTTTCATACTGATGGCCTGATGCGAGAGGCAACTAAATTTGAAGATCAATTCATCAGCTGGTTTTGCATGTCTATACTTAAGAATGAATGGAATAAATCGTGAATATGAATGAGATTATTAAGCGTATTATTCCCCCGCAACCCTGGGCGGAAGGAGATAATATTCCCTGGCATGAACCGGAATTCAGTAAAAGGATGCTGAGTGAGCATCTGTCGCAGGATCATGATGCCGCCAGTCGTAAGATTAAGACAATCCAAAAACATGTCAAGTGGATTCATAACGATGTCTTGAACAGCAATGTGTCAAAAATTCTTGATTTGGGTTGTGGACCCGGTTTTTATACACAGCTTCTTGCTGAACTTGGCCACCAAAACTGTGGAATAGACTACTCCCCTGCTTCAATTGAATATGCCCGGCAAAAGGCAGAGGAATCGGGGTTGAATATTGAATACACTTGTGAAGATATGCGGAAAGCAGATTACGGACAGAAGTTTGATCTAATCACTCAAATCTACGGTGAGTTTAACGTTTTCTCTTCTTCCGACGCCAGACACATCCTGCAAAAGGTGAATTCTGCTTTAAGATCGGGCGGAACACTTCTTTTTGAACCTCAAACATTTCAATCACTCTACGATTCCTGTAAACAATCCCCAAAGTGGTATTCATTTGAAAGCGGTCTGTTTTCAGATAATCCTCATCTCTGGCTTGAAGAGAGTTTCTGGGATAAGAACAGGAATATAAAAACTGCGCGGTATTATTGTATAGAGACTGAAACTGGAAAAACAACATCTTACTCAGCCTCTTATCAGGCATACACAGACGATGAATACAAAGATTTATTGAAATCCTGTGGATTCGATAATATTCGGAAATATCCATCCCTTACAGGAAATGAAAATGATTCAATAAGTGAATTTGTGGTTTATTCAGCAAAGAAAACCTAATATCTTTCGCAGGGAACGCACTATCCTAAGTTATTGACAGATTTATCTGGTGGATAAAATGTTCCGATCAAAAAAACTCCCTCTACCCTATTGACAAATGCATTTCGATTTCCTATCTTTATTTCATACTGGTTTGCATTGCAAACCTATATGATTTACAAACCTTTTACAATACTGAGGTTATATTGGATACAACAGTTGATTTGGAACAGATAGAAAAGAAGGCTTATTTATCATATTATGAGGATGGGCTCATAGATCTGTACATTGGTTTAATACTTACAGGTGTTGGATTGTACCTGCGTTATCACTTCTTCCCCTTGATTTTCATCGCCTGGGTTCCTCTTTTCTTTTTCAAGCTTGTAAAAAAGTTCATTACTCAACCGCGCATGGGCTACATTATTCCTTCTGAAAAACGAAAGAAAGAAATGTCGAAAAAGGCAAAAATTACAACCGCCGCATTGGTTGTCAGCGTGCTAATCAGCATTATTTCCGTTCTTGTTTTTGCGCGTAAGGATATTTTTGCCGACGGATTTGCAGAATTGCTAAGACAAAACGTTTTCTATATACTCGGGCTCAAATTTTCAATACTAATTCTAATCGGTGCAATGGTCACCAGGTTGCAGAGATTGTATATTTATAGTGCCCTTCTTGGAGGTGCTACTCTTATTTTTATGTTTGCCGGAATTTCA
Organism: uncultured bacterium; assembly: GCA_964387885.1. GTDB lineage: Bacteria > Electryoneota > AABM5-125-24 > Hatepunaeales > Hatepunaeaceae > JABGPL01. The sequence continues at coordinate 34,859 of CAYLYZ010000024.1, forward strand.
TTTATGCAGAACATGGTTTTTCCAGGAGTTATTCCCCTCATCTGTGGGATTGTGATTTTATATAGATTTCTGAACCGATACCCTCTTCCAGCGAACCATGAAACCACCTAAAACGGGGGAACACAATATGAAACCAGACCTGAATCTAACTCATTTAGAAAAGAAAACATTTGTTACCAGTCATGAAGATGGGATCGTCGACATTGTAGTCGGATTCACTTTAATCCTCACCGGGATTTTAATGTTGTCTGATTTAATTGCAATGGGAGGCATGATCTGGTTATTCGCCTTGTTTATCAAACCATTAAAGAAGAAGATCACCTACCCTCGAATCGGTTATGTGAAATTCTCCCGACCCCAGGTGACTCGGATTACCAAAATGCTCTCATATTTTATGGTTTTCGGAACAGTGGTATTCCTGATGTTTACCATTAGCCTTATGGGGCAAAGCATGAGGACTTTCCTTCGAGAATATATGCTGATAATCGTAGGAGTTTCATTTGCTCTGATGGCATTTCTCGGTGGTATGCTGTCGAGGATTAAACGATGGAATTACTATGCTATTCTGATACTCCTGGTATTTATTCTTGAACTAAAAATGAACCTTGGATTTCCCTATGCTCTCATGATCCTGGGTGCCGCGATGTTCAGCACGGGTATGACATTACTTATCAAGTTTATCAGGAAATATCCGGTTACAGGACGAGATGTTTAAAAAGAAATCTGATAAATACGATTTTAAGCCTATTGCCGGGATTGACAAGGTCGTCCACGAACCTGCACGGATGATGATTATTGCCTATCTCTACGTAGTTGAGAGTGGAGATTTCGTCTTTCTCATGCACCAGACCGGGCTCACCAAAGGGAACTTGTCTTCACATCTGAGTAAACTTGAAAAAGCCGGATATGTTGAGATTAAAAAGGAATTTGTTGAGAAGATCCCCCGTACATTGATTAGCCTCAGTTCAGCAGGTCGAAGGGCATTTGAGGAATATCAGGAGAATATGAAGGATATATTGGGGAGGTTTGAGTAGAATAATCCACTCCCCGTCATTCTGGCGTACGCCAGAATCCAGAGAAGTATCTAACGAAACATCAAGTACTCTTGTAACAGCATGCATATTTATGTCTTTTCATCGAAGTTTCAAGAATAGAAGCCGTTGACAATCAAACTCCTCTGGACTCTGGCGTTCGCCAGAGTGACAGACTCCCCCTCCAATCCTCACAAATACAAATATTTCTCCATTTACCTCCGTTTTTTCTTGTAAATGCGAAGCTCAACTCATATTTTGTACGATGCAAATTCGTGCTTTACAAACTAACAGAACAATTCAAAGGTAAAACAATGGGAAACAAGAAGGCAAGAACAGCGATATCACCTACTCGTGAAGAGGATTACTCCGGGTGGTATCAGAGCGTTGTCCGCGAAGCGGATATGGCTGAGATGTCACACGTACGCGGTTGTATGGTCATCAAACCCTGGGGCTACGGCATCTGGGAGAACATGCAGCGTGAACTCGATCGTATGATTAAAGCAACAGGCCACGAAAACGCATACTTCCCGTTGTTCATCCCGTTGAGCTATATCGAAAAAGAAGCCGCACATGTTGAGGGTTTCGCCAAAGAAATGGCAGTTGTTACTCACCACCGACTTGTTGGTGAGCAGGGACATTTGAAACCTGCCGGTGAGTTGGAGAGCCCCCTTGTGGTGAGGCCAACTTCAGAGACAATTATCGGTGCATCATTCGCCAACTGGATACAGTCATACAAAGATTTACCTGTCCTGATTAACCAATGGGCGAACGTCGTAAGATGGGAAATGCGCCCTCGCGTATTTCTCCGCACAACTGAGTTCCTGTGGCAAGAGGGGCATACCGTTCATGCAACTCACGAAGAAGCCGTAGAAGAAACCGAAAAGATGTTTAAGGTGTATCAGGATTTCGTTGAAGAATTCCTCGCTATCCCGGTTATCCCCGGTGAAAAATCCGAGAGCGAACGCTTCCCCGGTGCAGAACAGACCTTCACCATCGAAGCTATGATGCAGGATGGCAAGGCTCTGCAATCCGGAACGTCACACAACCTCGGACAGAATTTCGCCAAAGCATCAAAGATTCAGTTTGCAGCCGAGTCGGGTGAACTTGAGTTTGCTTATACTACTTCCTGGGGCGTTTCCACGCGATTGATCGGAGCGTTGATTATGTCACACTCTGACGATGACGGATTGCGGGTGCCTCCAAAGATCGCTCCATGGCATGTCGCTATCGTTCCGATCCTCAGGAATGACGAGGAAGTCAACGCAAAAATCGAAGCATACTGCAAAGAGATCACCGCTGAACTGAACAAATCCTATTTCGCAGGCAATCAGCCAATAATGGCAAAGTACGACGACAGGCAGTATAAACCGGTCAACAAGAAATGGGGCTGGATAAAAAAAGGTATCCCAATCGTTCTCGAAATTGGACCTCGTGACGTAGAAAACGGCAGTGTTTCCATACTTGCACGCGACAAAAGCGCCCGTGAGTACGAGAACATGCCCCGTGATGAATTCATTTCCGGTGCCGGAGCAATACTCGATCGCATCCAGAAGAGTTACTACGAAGCAGCCGTTGCACGTTTAAAAGAGCATACGCACTCTGATATTACTGACTACAAGTCGATGCTGAAGCTATTCTCCAAGAAAGGCATGACCGGATTTGTCAACGCCAAATGGTGTGAGAGTATCGAATGCGAAGACAAGGTTAAGGAAAAGAAACTGACGATCCGGTGTTTGCCAATTGAGCAGAGCGGAACGGAAGGGCATTGTGTGGTTTGTGGTGGTAAAGCTACGAAGGATGCAATTTTTGCAATGGCATACTAACTCAAAGTCTCGACCCGTAGGGGCGCACGGCCGTGCGCCCTTACCCCTCCCCCTACGAAATTCGTACCCACGATCCCCTTGTGGTCATGAAACCTCCCAAACAATCCTCCCCTCCCAAAAAACAACTCAATCCCCTTGATTTTTTTCGTGATTTGAATTATATATAACTAACTCTCACTATATGTTTTATCTGATTTGTAAAAATCTATTTAAGGAAGTACAATGTATGATATTAGGTTTCCATTAAAACCGTTATATTCCAATAGCAGAGCTTTAATTATTGGAATTGACTCCTACAAGAGTGTTCAGCCTTTGTCACATGCAGTGAGTGACGCCGAAGGATTCCGTGATACAATCATCGAAAAACTAAATTTTTCGCCAGATAACATCACCTGCCTCCTCAATGAAGATGCCACTAAGGACTCAATCCTCAGGTCGTTTCTAGAATACGCTCAGATTGATATTGATTATGACGAGAGAATACTGGTCTTCTTTGCTGGTCATGGACATACGGTTACCGGGGGGAGAGGTGAAGTAGGTTTTCTTGTTCCGTATGATGCAGACATTGATGATTTATCTTCCCTTATTCGTTGGAATGAGTTGACTGGAGGTGCAGAACTTATTCGCGCAAAACATATGATGTTTATAATGGATGCTTGTTATAGTGGATTAGCATTACAAAGGAGTATAGGTTCAGGCACAACTCGATTTCTTAAGGATATGCTTAAACGTTACACAAGACAAGTCCTCACCGCTGGAAAAGCTGACGAAACTGTTTCAGATGCAGATGGTCCTATCCCAAATCACTCAGTATTTACAGGTCACCTCATTAATGGATTGAATGGAGAAGCAGCGACGGATCAAGGCATCATTTCAGCAAACGGATTAATGTCCTATGTTTATACCAAGGTCGCTAATGATCCGAAATCCAAACAGACACCTCATTATGGTTGTTTTGAGGGAGATGGTGATTTCATTCTTAACTATACATCCCTAAATTCAGATAATGCAGACCATGGTAAGGACATGGATAAACTTATTGTAATCCCAGCTATCGAAGAAGATGAATTTGAACAAAATTTATACAACAAGATTAAGAAAGTAAAAAAACTACTCTCAGACAACTCATCAACTATCGAACTACATGATTATTTGGTCAGTGAAGTACAAATATTCTTATCCAGATCAACCGAAGATCATTTCAGTACTCATCACAGTTTTTCTAGTGATGAGCTACAAAACCGATTGACTAAATACGAAGAAATTTCTTTACACATGACGGTACTTCTATTATGTGTCGCTCATTGGGGGAATGAAGTACATTTGAAAATCCTTCAAAAAATGATTGGAAGGGCCATGGATAGCCTTGAGTTGAGAAGAGGCTCAAGTCTTTGGTATCGAATACATTGGTATCCTATGATCACGTTGATGTACTATTTAGGTATAGCAGCTGTGGCAGGAGGTCGTTTTGATTCTTTATTAAGTATGTTCAGTACACCTGTTGCTATAACAGATTCTACAGAGATGGAAGAAACATTTCTGGATTCTGTTAGGAAGGCAATGCTTGAACTTGCCCAATCGAATATGTGGGAGAAATTACCAGGACTTGAAAAACAATATACACCCTTAAGTGAATATTTATATGAGCTACTGCAACCTATTGTTGATGACGTTCTTTTTACTGGAAAAAGCTATGATAATTTGTTCGACGAATTTGAGGTTCATCTGGCATTAGCAATGAGTGATGCCGGTACTCAACTCCATAATTCTGATTGGGGACATATCGGTCGATTTGGTTGGAAACAATTCCATTATGATAAAGGACCCTTATTAAGAATCATCGAGAACGCAGATAGACTTGATGAAAAATGGGAGCCATTGAAGGCGGGATTGTTTGGAGGGGATATATTAAGATTCTTAGACGTGGCAAAAGGTTTTCAAGCTCGTATACAAAAATTAAATTGGTTGTAGAATTATTATTGTTTAAATGTGAGTAAATAATCATGAGTTTTCCACTTAAATGGTCAGTTTTAGCAAAAATACAGAACCTGAAAGCTGTAAAATCATCTTATTTTTGGCTGTTCTTTGTACCTGTAATGGCAAAAATGTTCGCCAATCTTGAAGATTCGGTGAATGTTACAGCTTTCAATCACACATTTAATCTAAACCTTGGTTTGCCTTTTTCATGGAAAATATTTTACTTCAGTGCACTTTTCTTTGCTGCTGCAAATTTGCTATTTTTAGCAAGGTGTTTCTCATTAATAAAAGACCATAAGAGTTTTTCTGATTTCCTTGATCAAGGAAAAGACCATGGTCAACTCTCGTACTATGCATATGAAGTTGATTTAAGCCTGAAGGATATTGGTTATGAATCTTTTGATAACCAACCATACGAGTTCCAGTTTGAGAACAAATATCTTTCAAAGCCTTTTTGGATTCTATTTAACCATCTGAACAGCAAGAGAAAGGGTTGGAGATGGACATGCAGTATACTATACCTGATAGCTTTTACGTTAATAAGCATTATTATTTTTCAAAATTTTATGGAAGTAATGCGTTTTATTTATTGACACAAATATCTCACAATTTCCCGAATTACAACCGGTTTTACCCGGACCGCCCTCGACTTATCACAGCATCCGGATTGTAAATATGCGTGGGAGATCGCCAATGGATTGCACCTTTGTGGGGTGGGTCATTACCATTTGAATGAATATGAACTGGCAAAGCAGAGGTTGGAAGCAGCGATTGAAATTCGGGAAAGGATTGAACATCCGGAGGTTGGTGAGTCTAAGGAATTGTTGAAGGAAGTTAATAGAAAATTAGTGCCGTTTAGGAGATGAAGGGCACAAGATATTGTGCCCCTACACCCCAACACCCGCCACTTCGTCACATCGTCACATTTCCGTCACACCCTCTAACCCTTACTGGATAAGGCGTACAGCGAAATGTGTGACGATGTGACGATAATTTATGGTATCCCCCTTTTCTACTGTGACCTGCTATGAAGCTTGCTTTTTGCAAAATAATGTTGCATATTATCTACATGATAGTCGTGTATACCATAATTGTAAATCGGTTTCGTAAACCGCAATCTTATGCCACAATTTCCTGAAACCTGTGGGGTAAGAACCTGCCTTTCGAAACTTTTAGCATTGACTGATATGACTGATGAATTGATGAATCCGGGAGGTTTGTAGGGGGGAGGGCACAAGATATTGTGCCCCTACGAGAGGGAACTGTATGGTGAATATTTCGTTTAATTATCAAACATATTAAATAACCAGGGGAAAAAATGATTAAAACCATCCCAATACTGACCGCAGTCCTATTCTGTGCAGTACTTCCCGTGCAATCTCAAACTTTCGATGAACGCCGAATTGTCGTTACTGGTTCAGCAGAAATAATCGTGCCTGCTGATAATATTACGTTCAGCTTTACAACTCGCTACGAGTCAGATGACATTGATGAAGCGATCAGGACGGTCAGAAAACAGGCAGAGGAGATCTCAAGCGATCTCTTGAAGCTCAGTCTTACCTCTGAAAACCTGTCTACTGGAAGTTTTTACAGTGGCAAATACCGGTATAGTCATGATAAGAAAAAGAAGAAAAGACCTGAGTTCTACGCTTCACTAAAAACTATTGTTGATATTGATAGTCTCGATCTTCTTGAGCCAGCTATCGCTGCAATCAGCAAACAACGACCGTTTAGTGTTTCGGATATAAATTACAATCTGAAGAATTTTGAAGAACACAAATTGAGAGCATTAGCTAAAGCTCTTGAAATGGCAAAGATTAAAGCTAATCTTCTTGCCGAGTGTACAGGTGTTAAGGTTGGAAAAGTACTTTTCATGGATGAAAATAAAGTCAGTGGTTATCGGATGTATACACCCAATCCCTTTAATGCATCCATGCAAATTTCTTCTGAAAGCGACGACTCAGGCAGCAGTTTCCACGATCGTTCTGCCAAGTTGTCTGCGAGTGTTAAGTTGATTGTGGAGATTGTGGATTAAAGGTGAATTTAGAAACATATTAAGTAAGGGCGCACGGCCGTGCGCCCCTACGATTCCCTTGGCTCCCCCACGCAATCGGGTGGGAGATGATTTTATTTCCTCAACCAGAAATCTCGAGGATACAGCCTGTACACCGGTTGTGGGAATTCTACGCTGGCGATGTAGTTTTCCCATGATTCGAACTGCTCTTCGGGACCGATAATGAAGTAATTTCCGCCCTCATACTCTGCGGTGTTTTTGCCGTAACCGACAAGGACTCTACCGTAGATTCCGGGGAGACGCGACTGGAGTTCTTCATATAAACCAGGAGTGTCCTTGACTTCGAGGATTTTTTGGCGGTATTTGCTGATTACTTCCGGGGTGAAGCCGTCTGCCAGGTCGGACGCCATTGCTTCACCGCGAGATTCGTAGCGGTCGGGGGAACGGTTGCTTGAGAAACAGATGGCTGTCACGTACTCGGTCATTGCCGGTGTTTTAATGTCGCGCTGAACGACATCGACTACAAACTTCATCGTTTCGGAAATATCGGGGCAGCGTTCGGCGTAATAGTGAATCCTGCCTGTGTAATCCCTTAACCTGATTCCGTTGCTGTATGCAAGACCTGCAGCCCATGTCTGCATGAAAACGCCATGTGCGGCATATCCGCTGTATAAACGGGATGCCATTGCATCGAGGATTGACTCACGGTCGGCTGCAAATGGTTCGGTGTATTCGTTAGAGAGTAAAAGTACTCCGTTCCTCGTATTCTCGTTTACGAGACCTACGTAGGTTGGGGTGAATTCACCCTCTACCCTACTTTTGATTTGATCCGTTATTCGAGGTTCGTTAGTGTATTTTACTCGTTTTGATTTCTTCTTAGAATTGAACCGGGTGCTGAATTCTTTGATTTCATCAAGCTTTTCCAATCGGTCAGCAGTGCTTGAAATCAGAAACATACGGGTGTTGTCAGTGTTCTGGATTGATATGAGAATTCTCCCGAGTTTGTCGAGTGCTTCAGCGGGATCGACCTGAATATCCTCCCGGATTTCATCACAGAGGTAAGACCAGTCTTCTTTGAGATTTTCATCCGGAATTTCGGTTAGAGTTATCTTCAGTTCGTTAACTATTCGTTTGACAATCCCGACGTTCCCATCCCGGATCTTAAATTCGAATTCAGATTCGAGTAAATCCAACAATTCTTCCCTGTTTAGCCCTTTCCCGGCCTTTTCGATGTGTTTCAGAAATCCAGTCAGGTTCTTGCGATCTTTCCTGTTGCCAAGGTCAGTCAACATCCACCTTATTCGCTGGTAATTGTGGATATCGGTCAGGAAACTGCTGGTGCAAAGGAAAAGTGGATTTTCCTGACATCGATAAGCCTCGGTTGGATTGTCAACCCAGCTCTCCTCACCGCGTTTCATCCTGTTGCGCATCCAAACAAGACCCTGATCTATCGCATCTAACATCCGCGGCAGGTTTTCCTCTGTCAGCAAGGGATCGCTCAAGCAGGCATTTATCCAGCTCAGTACATTTGAGATTTCATCCCTGTTATTGGCAGCACCTTTCATCACCAACTCAATTCTTCCGGTTACCATATTAGCGTCGATGTATGAGTTCAGGCTCAATACTTCATGCCGGAGACGATTCTGCACTTCCTCAAAAGTTAGAATTTCACCATCTTTAGTTACACCAATATAATTAATTACACTCCACAGGAATGGCACATAGACAAGATCCTGTTCCGGGATAACATCCAACCGCATGGCGACACCAATTGTCGTTGAAGTCATGTGATCAAATGAAGATGCTACTAAAGGAATCCCACTAGATAGTTCTATGACTTCATAATTCAACTGCTCGTCGAGTGACATAGGTGGATTTTCGATGAACTTTGGCAGGTCATACTGCTTCTCCCGCTCTTCAAGCAGTGCTGTATTACTATCGAATTCCTTTTTGTAAAGAGCAATTGCTTCGGCTTCATTTTCGACATTGTACTTAACCTTAAAGTCCTCGATGTATCCAGCAATCCTCGCTTCTTTTTCCTTCATTGCTTTTTCGAGTACATCAGGACTTGGCTTGACACCAACAGCATATGGTTTGACACTCAGTAGCTTCCAGTCATCGATGTATTCCCGCCAGAAGTTTTTTCCGGAATCAAGTTGTTTATCGATCTCAGCGATCAATTCCTTTCTTACGACCGACTTTCTGAATCCCTCGTATTGTTCCAGAGACCTTAACGTCCTGAGCCATCCTCCGGCACCTCCACGCCTGAAACCAAACATTGGCGGAGAATTCAGTAGTTGCGTGAACCGCTTTCTGCGACCCTCAAGACGGCTTTTGGCATCTTTGTTAAAATTGAGCAGCTCATCTGATCCGTCAGCATAATTGTAGACTTTTTCTACCTGCTCTATTAGTATATCACGAATGTTTGTTATTTTTTCTTCTGTGACAAAATCGTTATTACTCAAGTCTAAGCTAAACGAAATGGGGTGTCCGAGGTGGTCATCTACCCCGGAACCCACGGATGTGACGCTGAGATCAACTTCGCGGGTTTTAGAATTGATAAAGTATTTGTACAACAGAGAAGATTCACCCTCACCAAATGTTCTGAGGAACAACCTTAGTAGAAACAATTCCCTTGGTCCCAACTCCAACTCCGGACGCCAGCCATATGTGATATATCCGGGTGCTTGTTCACTCTCGGACGGGTAATCGTTAATAATGATTTTGCCGGTTTGCTCATCCATTTGAGGATCGGGGAAATCAAACTTTGTCATTCCGAGCTTTTCAAATAAATCAGCATTTTCAAATGTCAGAGATTCCCTTCCCGGATTCTGAACCTTATCTAAAATATCACCTATTTGCGCGAGGCATTCGTCAATTTCAATCTCATCCGGTATAGAGACAATCGCTCCCATATTATCCAACTGATGGAATTGCTCGTGAAAGCTCCACATGTCTTCGGGAACCATTTGCCGAATCGCTTTGGGATCTCCGCCGGAGGAGTTAATCACGGGATGGTTATCACCATATTGCATTTTACCGAGAGGTTCATACAGGTAGCTCCAGTGCCCTTCATATCCACTTACCATTTCAGTGTAAACCGTTCCCTTTTCATCCAGTGATAGAGAACCGTCTTCAGGATCAACCACAACGCCAACATGACAAACCTCGCGTCTGATCTCTTCATCGGTGAAATCCGGATGCATCAGAGCATTCAATTTGGCATGAAATAGTTTATAGAAAGTGTCTTCACCTGCTGTTGTGTTGAAATGATATGCGGTTATTAATTGAGCGGTAAATGCAGAACTGTTACCGAGCGACATCTCTTCGAGTGCTGCCACACCTTTCCCAACACTGCCTTTACCGAGCAGCAGATGCTCGCAAGTATGCGGTTCTCCCTTATCCCATTTGGGTGGAGTTTTCACCCAGAAAAAGCCCTGCGGGACGGATTGAATTCGAATCATGTCGATTAGGTATCCTGTTTTCACAGATACAAATCGAGCTCCCATAGCACGGTCTAAACCATCTGTGTAGAGATTGACGACTTTGAAACTGGCAATATCCTGGTATTGTTCGAGGTCTTCAAAGATGAGTTTATTAGTTGATGCAGTCATTGTATTCACCCCGCAGAAAAGGAGAAGAAAAAATGTTATGAAAAGGCTTGATGAGCGCATGATGGTTCCGGTGTTGTATTAATGTATCGTGCTGTTAAAGGAAGGATAATGAAGTTTTGGAGAAAATTCAATTCTTCTGTTGTCTATTCATGCTAATTTTCAAGAGAAGTGGGTTAGGGACATTTCATCTGGCTTTTGTGATAATGCTTAGAAATGAGTTCATGTCTGAATAGTTGTGTTAAGCTGGTGTCATTTTATTGAGCCAAATGTCAAAGAATGAGTTGACTGTAGGACAAGCATCCTGCTTGTCATTCACGCGAAAGCGTGAAAACAGCTTCTGAATGCTAAAATGAATCCGCCTGTCGGCGGATAGTCGAGCAGGGATTTTCGACCTACTGAATTTGTAGTCACGGCAAAACTCCCTAACAACTTGAATGGCTCCACGACTTACCAACGCGGAAGAACTTACCATCTTTAAATTTGAGAATGTAAATTTGGCTATATCCATGGGTGTCACCGAGGTCACTTTGGCTCTCTCTGACAACGAGTTCATATATGCCGTCAAATTCAAGGTCAACTACACCGATGAGGCTAATATTGTTGCGTCCGTACCGACCTCCATTATAGACAACCTCATCGTAGGTATCTCTTTTTAAGGGGCTGCGGGTGGTGCGAATCATCCTAAGTTTGTGTTTCCAACCCTCACGGCGGATAATAAGATCGTGATAGCCGGCGGTGCTGTCGGACGCGAAAGGTGCACGTAGGTGGAGGAAGATGTTGTTACATTTATCGTCTCCGGGTAAAAGGGATTCGGTTTCCCAGTTGTAGATTCCGTAGACCGTTTCCTGACCACGGTTTCGCAAGGTGTCGTTCAACCAGTAGAGCCACTGGCCATGCCTAAGGTTGGCGTCATTGTATTCGAGATGTTTGACACCTGAGAACTTGTCGGGATGGTATTTTGATATTTCCCAAGACAGGCTGTCAACCGGAAACCAGACGATGAAGCAGGGGAATTTAGCGGATTTACTCCAGAATTGGTTGATTGGGATATTGCATATTGCCTGGAGGTCGACGGAATATTTCAGTTCATGGCAGCCATCAATTTGGAAACTGTCGATAGGCGCGGTGAAATAGATCTGGTTGGAGGGATCGAAGAAACCGAGGCGGTCGCCCTCGGTGAAGGGATTCTGGTCGAAGTGGGGTAAATCACGCCAGTTAAGGGTATCCAATTCGCGGGAACGTTCGTTGATGTTATAGTTGGTTTTGAGGAAGCCATTCAGGGTTCCATCAGCCAGTGAGATGACGTTAATCCGTATTTGGAGGGTATCAAGGTAAACTCCATCCTGGTAAATCTTGTTTCCGAAAACAATTTGATGGGTGTTTTTCTGTTTATCCCATCCAGAGAAGGGAGAGGCGCAAACTAAAGCTATAAGAATTCCCACGATGATCGTCATGTTTTCTCCTGATTTCCGGAATTGAAATGTGTTTACCTGAATATAGTTAGTTTTCGAGTATAATCAAAATTTACGGTTTTAATTATCAAAATCAAAAGGGGCATATATGAATATACACTCCTTAAAATATACAACCGAACGTGTTGTTTAATGTTCTACCACCAGGAAATCACCTTATCACAATCAAATATGTCTTTGATGAGATGATTATAATCAGTATGTTTATCGTATAAGTTCACAAGCTTATCTTCCTTACCAATTTTATCAGGGAAAGATATCCAACTATGTATCCGACTTTCCCTTGATCTAAGTAGATGTAGTGTTTTCATTATTTACCTCTCAAAATGGGATAATAATTTCGTAATCTGGCAGTAAAGCAGGTAATTGTTCAGCTGAAACAGCTTCAAAACCGTGCTTTGATACATTTTCAGTCTCATTACTGTATCGTCTCCCGCCCATCTCATCGATAAAACTCATATTATCGAGGAATTCTTCCGTTTCCTGAATTGAATGATCAAGTACGAACATATCAATTTCATGATCTTCCAACAATAATCCGAGACTGACCCGAAGTCCCTCGTATTGCCGATCCTGATCTTTTATGAGAACTGCTACTTTTTTTGACATCGCTAATTCCTATAGGATAATATACCGGTCGCATTCATCAACCATTTCAGCATTGCGGCCTTGTGTAACGAAATCCTTGTCATTTAATCCATCAATAGCCACTCCTGCAAAGCCCCTGTTGATGTAACTGACTTCACAAATACCGACTCGTGCATTGGCCACTATTTCAGGAAATTCTTTTTCCTGCGTCTGAAAAACACCGTCTCCAGTAATGAAAACCTCTGTCTCTTTTCCCTCTTCCCTCGCTGCCCTGGTTAAACCCAGGACATGGGGAAAGCTGTTTCGGGTTGTAACTGCTATTCCAAGTTTTTGTGTCATTTTACTGCACCTTCTGCATGTAAAAACCGGTGTCGTCATCAAACCTGCCGAGAAGTTTTGTCCCGAATTTCTTGCTGATCATCGGAATAAACTTTTTGACAATCGGATTATTACTCCTGACTTCGATGATCTCATCAGAAGACATCTTCTTGAGTGCCTTTGAAATCTTGAGACCTGGCATCGGGCACATTAGACCACTTACGTCTACGGTTACGTCCGGATGAATTTGTTCTGCCTGCATTTTGTACTCCTAATTGTTGTTTTGTTAAGTCCGTTTATCGGGTTCTAACTGTACAACGAATTTGGAATCAAAAAGGTTACAGGGAGAAATAGGTTAGTTTGTTTTTAGGATAGAAAAGAGGAATTTGTTGGAAAGGCAAGCGGATGAAACTCCCTGCCAATACAGAAAATCAAGAGTTTTTTTAAACTTATTTTTTTTCACATGTACGTTTTCCATCGCAATCAACATCAATTATGCAATCTCTGTCGAGAAGTGTTTTCACCCTATTTCTGGCTCTGTGAAGCCTTACTTTCATCGAATCGGGTTTAATCCCGACAACCGCGGCGGCCTCACGGACTTTCAGTGATCCATATACTACTAATGCGAGTGCTTGCCTATCTGGTTCAGGGAGCTCTTTTAATAAATCTTCAAGACAAGATTCCATCTCTTTTCTGATAACAAGTTCAAGCGAATCTTCATTCTCACTGTCCTTGTCAGGTAAGATTTGCAGGACATCTTCAATTGGTCGTTGTTCGGGTCTACGTTTGGTTGTTCGAGACTGGTCTACGACAAGGTTGTATGCGCTGCGAAACAGATAAGCCCGAAACTCGTCGGTTTCTTTCGCATCAATACCTTTATCCATTACACGCAACATCGCTTCCTGTGTAAGGTCTTCGGCTTTAGATTGATCTCCTGTCAACCTGAGTAAATATCTCAGGAGATCTTCTCTGATGGCTTTGAAGTCTTTTTCTGGCATTGTGGCTCCTGTTATATCCCTCTCAAATGCATTGAGTATTTCCCTGGTTCGGAGAACACCGGGCTACAATTCTTTTTCACGACCACAAGGATTCGCGGCTACCTAATCCGCATCTTTTACGACTCTAAATCCTATGCAATCCTCATGGCTGCGCTGGCTGTGTAAATCGCGATTTGCTGAACGGCATATTCTCGGACCTCCGAAGAAGCTGCCTCCGCGGCGAATTCGATCTATCCTTCCACCTCCCTCGCCATGTCTGGCACTTCCGTCGTCAGGGGCTCCTTCGTAACTGTCGAAGTACTCATCCTCGCACCATTCGTAGACATTACCATAGATATCATATAATCCCCAGGGACTCGGTTGCTTAATCCCTACATCGTGGGTACATCCATCGCAATTGTCGCGATACCAGGCGTAGTTCCCCAATGTGACATAACCTTCTCCCCCATCGTCACCATAAAAGAAACGTTCCTCATCGTGGCCAGCTCTGCAGGCATATTCCCACTCCGATTCGGATGGGATGCGGAATCCATTGCCAATTCGTTCGGTAAATTCGTGAATTTCATCCCATGACACCATTTCCACAGGCAGGTTATCACTCCCCTGAAAATGAGAGGGATTATTTCCCATCACTGCCACCCACTGTGCTTGAGTGACTTCATATTGACCCATCCAGAACCCATAGGCAATAGTCACTTCATGACGAGGGTATTCATCCTCCTCGGCGTGTTCTTCACCATCCTGAGCGCCCATCATGTATGATCCGGAAGGTATCCAGACCATTGTGATCGGCATCTCTTCAGTTAACTGGAACACCCGTTCTTCACCTGGTTCGGGAGGGGATTCGACAAGGTTAATGCTATCGACTTCTGATAGATTAAACTCATGCTCCTCATCACCGGTGTGGATGTGCATTATTTGAGCTGAAACTGGAATTGTGCTGAAAAGAAATGTTAACAGTATCAAATGTACTATCCTGAACGACATGATTTTTCCCTAAATCTTTAAATAATCTTTATATGATGATAAGAATTGATTTAGATAAATACAATAGAGAAATAGATGGAGAAATTGAGCAGAGTTAATTAGACAAGGGCGCACGACCGTGCGCCCTACGGTGAATCGGGATGGGTGTTGACAATCAAGCGAGGGCACGGCACGCCGTGCCCGTACTGTGTGTGTGAAATTTATCTTGTTAGTATTACTTTGGTTACTCGGTTATAATGCCCTGCTTTGATCTTGATCAGATACAATCCAGTTGATGTAGTGCCTGCTTCCCAAACTAATGAATGGTCCCCACCTTTTTGTCTTTCGGAAACTAAAGTCTCTACTAAACTACCTTTGATATCATAAATTAGGATTGAAACATCTGCCTCCTCAGGCAATCCGTAGGAAATTCTTGTGGTTGAATTAAAAGGGTTAGGATATGGAGTGGACAGATACAATTGCTCTGGTATGAGGCATTGAACTGAAGCGTTTATAACAGTCAATTCATCAGTCCCATAAACTAAACCGGAACCCAACAGAATTTCAGATTCCTGAATATCAAGCTGTCGATCCCCACCTGATAAGTGTAATCTGAATTTTTCCCCATCCATCAATCCATCAACAGTGTCTGTGAGTTCATCATCTCCCCAGACAGTCAGACCACATCGACCATCTTTGTCGATGATCCCTACACTCATTATCTCGTTCTTTGAGTTCAATACTGAAATCAAATCTCCGGGTTGCACATTACCGGAGATATTATTCAATAGCAGGCTCATGTTTGAACCTGTTGAAATATAATTTTCCCCGTTGCTTGCAAGTGGTGAGTACTGTGGGATTATTCCACAAGATGCCAGTTCCTCTTCCCGCTCTGGTGGATAAACAAATTCCACATCCTCATCGACATTGACCTGATATCCCTGACCCGGCTGCCAGGGTGCCATGTTGGAGAAATTGAACTCGGGTATCATGAATTGCCCATCTCCGTTCTTGGCAATTTCTATATTGTCAATAATTGGTGACAAAACATAGAAATCAGGCACTGACGCATCAAGATTATAGAGGGGAAAATAGGCAATCATATTCCAGCCTTCTTCAAGTTGTATTTCCATATCGGCATCAATAAGTTCACCTTCCCAAACTACATCTATTCCCTCATCAACATTCACCAGGTAACTTTCAGAGAGGTTCCAATACGGGATATTGTTAAATCCCCATGCAGGTATATAAAACAAGCCGTCTTCATCTTTCATTAGCTGGATATGGTGATTATCTTCATCAATTCTCAATTGCTCCATCATTCGAATTATATCAGGTCCCTCTTCTCGAGTCCAAAAATCCTCCCCGGTAATTATATTGATCGAAATTAAATTCCAACCCTGATGCAAACGAATGGTCATTTCGTGATCTTCACCATTGTTGGGATTAATTCCTAATGTGACAGGAATAATTGTTTCTTCAAGAGCACCGTGATGATTTATGACGATTTCAAATTCATATTCCCCTGATCTTAAGGACTGCGCATCAACGGTAATGGTGACTTCCTGTTCCTGTTCAGGTTCAAGATCACCCTGGGCTGGTTCCATCGAAACAAATTCTGTATTGGCTTTGAGCTGCCAGATGTCGATACGGTCACCATCATCAGCATCGGAAATATTTATGAATACCCATCCACAGTACATGTCGTAAATATTAGTAATGTATGCACCCATCGGATTACCACCTTCTTCAGGCTCAAGAGTTGTAACATATTGAAATTCTCCATTGTCAGGATTTATTTTATAGATTTCCTGTTGATCATCAGCTGATTTGACAAATGCGTGCAGAGGAAATCCATCGGGATCATCTTGCCAATATGCTAAACCATAAATTCTCAGCTGTGGATTATCTATTACCGCTCGTTCTTCACCTTCAGAATCACAACCAATCAAATCACGTGAAGTATGACTTATCCAAAACAATTCTCGGTCAGAATCCCAGACAATATTGCGATTGGGATCGTAGGGTCCCCAGAACAAGGAAATCGCCTCTCCCTGGGTATCAAATCCATATACCAAAGGTCCCTCGCCTCCCCAAATGAGATTTCCATCGTAAGCAAGATCGAAAATTCCAAAAGGAGTTCGACCAAATTGCTGGAACTGATCGACCTGATTTCCTTCGACGTCAAGAACATAAATCATATTCGGGTCATTTCCCCCGCCTGCTACATAGAATCTATCCTCTACTAAAACTACACCATACAGTCGACTATCATCAACTTCTCGACCAGCATGAATGGTCTGGCGACTTGTCCAGGATTCTGCAAAAGAATCGTCCGGTAAACGGTGTTCCGACCACCAATTATATGATCCGGAACCCGTGTTAGTGAGTGTAATTTGTCTTTCTATTAATCCATCCTGATCAAGGTCTATTTCAATTTCCTCGATTGAGACATCAATTTCAGCAGTCAGCATTCCAAGATTACATTCAATTTCCTCTCCAAAATCAAGCTGAATATCGGCTTCAATCAAATCACAATAACCTGGTTTTGATACTATTAAATCTAAGTTTCCTGATACGGAGTTCAGTTGATAGAAACCTTGATTATTTGTCCAGGTGATTTGCCCAAAAGAATTACGGACGCGTGCATCTACAATCGGTTCTTCAGTTACTGCATCTAAAACAATTCCCTCAATGATACCACCTGGTTCAGCACCGAGTTTGACAAGCCATATATCATGGTCACCATCACCGAAGGAATTTGATCCGCCTAAAATCAGGAAGCCGCAATCATCCATTTGGACAACAGAGTTGAATCCATCACCTGTAGGTTCCACACCATAAGTTTCTACCCAGGACATTTCACGCTCTTCATCAAGTTTCATAACAAAACCATCCAAATGGTAATCATTCTCCCCGTCTTCATTTACAAATTCTAACCTCTCACTGCCAACGAGGATAAATCCACCATATCTTGATTGAATCATATCAGTTATATATATGAATTCTATGTCATCGTATAAATCTTCTCTTACAACTTCACCTTCGTCATCGAGTTCAAGCAGCCAGCAACTGTACCGGTGATCTTCATCATTGAAGGATTGAGTTCGAATAGCTAAGAGATAATTACCGTTTTCGAGTTGAACTAATGATCCGAACATCTCATCAGATTGTCCACCATAGGTACGTGACCAGATCTGGTCACCGTCTTCGTCAATTTTCAGCACCCAAATATCCCAGTCTCCAGCTCCAAAAGAGTGAGTTCTGCCAATTAATAGAAAACCACCATCATCAGTAGGCACTATCTCATTTATCAAATCCCATTCATCACCTCCGTAAGTTCTTGACCAAATCTCTTCTCCGTCGGGATTAACCAATATAACGTATGCGTCAGCACTGTGAACGGTGCGATAGCCTTCATACCCCCCAAGAATAAAATTACCATTTTCGGTTTCAGCAATAGCATAACCATGGTGACCGTGTTCTTCAACATATGTTTCAGAGAAGACCTGCTCAGCATCTTCATTCGCCTTTACCAACCAGAAATCTCTACCCAAATCCCCAACCATGTAAAATTCATTCTCTTCGGTAACAAGAAAATTGTAGAAAGTATCGCTTCCTTCACCACCATAGTTTTGATCAAACAGGAGTTCGCCCTCTCTGTCAATCACTACCAACCATCCATCCCTCCGTCCATTCCCGAAGGAATCTTCACAACCTACAATCGCAAAGTTTCCATTATCGATTGGAATTATTTTATTGCCTACTTCCGTTCCTTCTTCTCCAATGGTCCAGGTCCATTCTACTTCCGGTTGAGCAAAAACCGGTAACGAAATCAGAAGCATAAATAATATTAATGTTAAATTACTTCTCAAGATTTTAATCTCCATTATTTAAGCAGCATAACTTTGCCAAAATGTGACTGATCTGAAACTTCCATTTTTATGATGTATAAACCGGTAGCAATATTACCTGAGGATAATTGAACAGTGTGATTTCCTGGTTCCAGTCTTTGATATAGTATAGTTTTGACTTGTCTCCCATTTAGATCAAACAGGTTCAGTGAAACATGTGATCCCTGTGGAAGTCCAAATCTGATTGTTGTTGTTGAATTGAATGGGTTGGGAAAAGCAGTTGCCAAATAAAACTCTTCGGGCACTGAGGGTTGAATAATTGCATTCAGAACTGTAAAATCATCCTTTCCGTAAACCAATCCAGAACCATACAGGATTTCAGATACTCTGATCTCATGCTGATCATTTTCATTTACCAGTTTTAATTGGAACTCCTCACCAATCCTTAATCCATCGACTTCCTGGGTATATTCATTATCACCCCAGACGACCAAACCGCACCTGTTATCACCGCCAATAGTACCGTATCCTACAACCATGTCATCAGAGGCTGTTACTATAATTCTATCTCCTGCTCTGAAATTATTACCGGAAATATCATTAAGAAGCACATTCATGTTTGTTCCGGTTGATAAATGAGCTTCCTCAAAACCTTTTAGAGGGTAGACTCCTGAAAAAGCAAGCTCCTCTTCTCTTTCTGGGGGATACACAAATGCCACATCTTCATCGACATTGACCTGATAACCCTGTCCCGGACGCCATGGTGGCATATTGGAAAACCTGAATTCCGGAGTCATGAATTGTCCTCGTGCGTTCTTAGCTATTATAACATTATCGATTATTGGAGAAAGGACATAGAAATCGGGTGCAGATGCATCAAGTTCATAATCCGGAAGATATGCTAACAGGTTCCATCCACGATCGAGCTGTAATTCAAAGTCAGGCGGCATGGGAAAGCCCTCTATACGGAGCACACACTGCTCAGATACACTTAACTGACAAGCATCCTGCAGGTCCCAGAACGGGATATTATTGAATCCAAATTCAGGGATATAGAACCGTCCGTCTTCATCTTTTAAAATAAATAGCTGATCTTCGATCTGTTCCATCAGCAAAATCACATCAGGTCCTTCTTCCCTCCGCCAGTATCTATCTGCCGGGATGATATTGAGGGAAATCATATTCCAGCCCTGTTCGAGTTCGATTACCTGTTCGATTAAGTCAGGTTCACCTTGAGCGATCAGAGAAAGTATAGTCAATCCATCCCGCCTCCAGACAAGTCCTCCTATTTCAATTTCATCCACTTCAGCTTCAATTTCCTGTTCATTTTCAAAATCCCAATAGCGGAAATTCATTTGTTCACCATTCTGAAATCCTTCAATTTCTTGAGTTTGAGGATCGTCACCCCAGGCGGAAATTCCAATGTTATTCCCTTCACCAATCATAAAAGCACCTGCACAAAGTCCACCAGGTGTGAATATCCCAATTTCATCGAATTCTTCAAGTGGTTCACCGTCCAATGATGCTGAAGAGATAATAATACTGTGACTATCTGCTGTTGGCCTAAATTCAAAATGAGGTTCCAATTCTCCCATACCCGTTCCTCTCATCGGGATATCAAATTCATCTCCCTCCTCTCCTCCGTTATTTGAGATAATAATCAGATTTGCCTCAACTTCACCCCGTTCTTGAGGTTCAAAATACGCCGAAAGGACAACACTTTCTCCCAGGGATAACTCAATCGGCTCTTCCAATCCAACCTGGTCTATTTGTCCGAAACCTGTCAGCTGGACAATTGAAAACGCCCCAACCTGAAATTCATTATTCCCCTCAATAAATTGTACTTCAGCGTCTATTTCTCGTCCTTCTTCTCCTATCCAGTAGCGAAACTCCATTATTTCATCGTTTTGAAAACCGTCAATAGCCGGGGTTTGAGGATCATCTGCGAAGATAGTAATGCCAATTGCATCTCCAGCTTGTTCTAACCCAGCGACGAAGCCATTTGGTGTGACTACACCTACCCAATCATTCTCAGTCAATTGTTCTCCATTTAATTCAGCACTTACAACAACCACAGCCATATTATCACCACCTTCAACTACTTCAGGTATCCCGTCATTATTATTAGCCCAGAATACTTCGTTCTCACAAACAACATCTTCGATTATTAAATCTTCCTCCCCAATATTTGTTACTTCAAATTCAATCCTTTCTCTACTGCCCACAATAACATTTCCAAAATCAATTTCTTCCGGTGCAACAGCAATAATTGGATTGTTTGCAGGTAGGATTGTTATCGTGAAGACATCCTCAGCGGTCAAACCGGCATTATCCTCAGCAATGACAGTGATATCAGCGCCATCAGGAAAAGCAAGGTCCTCCTCAGGATCAACAAAGAGGATGTTGTTTTGGTTTATTTGAAGGTTTAATGCTTCAACATTATTTATCAAATCATAATTCAGCACATCTCCGTCGATATCGAAAAATACTTCATCGAGGTCTGCAATTTCGACTAATCCGGGATTTTGATCAACCTCAACATCGTCAATTTCCTGAACAACAATTGGTGCATCGTTAATCGGAGTGATAATCAGTATGAAGTTCTCTTCAACGGTGAGACCTTCATCGTCCTCAGCAACAATTATGATCTCTACTCCGTCCTCAATGTTGTAATCCCGGTCGGGATCAAGGAATAAGATAACATTATCAATTTGTACATTTGCTTCTGCTGGTGCACCGATTATTCTGTAATCGAGTTGGTCATCCTCGACATCAGTAAATATTTCCGTAAGATCTACAATATCAACTCGTCCGGGATCTTCATCAACGGTTATATCTGCAATATTTGCAATAACTTCAGGTGGATCATTTATTGGAGTGATTACAAGAATGAAAGTTACATCGGCGGAGATTCCCTCATCATTACTGGCTATAATTGTGATCTCAGCTCCATCCCCAAGATTATAGTTCATATCCGGTTCCATAAACAGAAGACTTAGATTCTCTATCTGCATTCCTACCGGAGCCGGGGCTCCAATTATCTCGTAATCGAGTAGATCATCATCAACATCTGCGAAGATTGTTGTTAAGTCTGCGATGTCAACTCTACCTTGATCTTCATCAACAGTTACATCATCAATTTCTCCAATGATTACAATCCAATCCTCACCACCTCCCAAAATCGTTATCATGAAGACATCAGCAACAGATAAACCACCTGGATCTTCTGCTATCACAGTAATATCTACACCATCTTCAAGGTTGAAATTGTTTTCAGGATCAAAGAAAATAACATTGTCTTCATCAATTTCGAAATTAATCTCCTCAACTTCATTTTCTAAGAGGTAAAAAAGCTCATCTCCGTCAACATCAAAAAACACATCATCAAGGTCTGCGATGAAAACCAAACCGGGATCTTCCTCAACTATAATGTCTTCAATTGGATTAATCACAATAGGTGCATCATTAACCGACCTGATTGTGAGGATGAAATTATCTTCAGCGATACTACCCTCTTCACTCTCTGCCGTCACAGTTATTTCCACCCCATTGGGAAGGTTGTAGTTTTCATCAGGATTAATGAACAGTACACTGTTCTGATCGATGTCCATGTTTATTTCTTCGGGAGCTCCAGCAAGCATAAACATTAGTTCGCGACCATTACGGAAAATAAACACCTCATCAAGATCGGCGATATCAACACGCCCGGGATCCTCATTGACAATCAGATCCTCAATCGGATTTACCCAAAAGTCTTCAATATTTACCGGAATAATCACAAGGATGAAAACATCCTCTGCTGTCGCACCTGCATTATCCTCGGCGATGATTGTGATTTCCATACCATTTTCATTGTGGAAATCCCAGTCTGCTTCAAAACTCAGGACGTTATTATTGTCAATCTGCATGTTCAATTCTTCAGGTGCATCCGCGATTCCAAAAAACAATTCGTCCCCATCAACGTCAAAAAAGACATCATCGAGATCAGCAATGCCAACCCAGCCAGCATCCTGGTCAACCTCCATGTCTTCAATTTCCTGAACAACTACCGGAGGATCATTTACAGGTAAAACAGTCAAGTGAAAAATATCGATAATGAACTCACCATCAGGATCTTCAGCCCGGACTATGATGTCAATACCATCCTCAATGGAAAAATCGGGATCAGGATCAATGAATAGAATGTTGTTTTCATCAATTTCAAGATTCAATTCATCGACATCATTTACAAAACTGAAATTCAGCATATCCCCGTCGATATCAGAAAACACATCATTTAGATCTGAGAGCATAAAAAGTCCGGAATCCTCCTCAACTACAATGTCATCAATTGGATTAACAACTATTGGGGGATCGTTAATCGGATTGATAGTTAGTGTGAATTGTGTCTCACTCGCTTCCCCGCGTTCATTTACGGCACCTACCGTTATTTCCACACCATTCGGCAAGTGGTAATCCATAACGGGATTAAAAAAGAGAGTATTATTCCTGTCGATGCCCATGTTTAGGTCATCGGGATCATTGTCAAAGAAAAACTCGATTTGCCTGCCATCCGGGTCTGCGAAGATGTTGTCGAGGTCGACTATAATGGTATGTCCTGAATCCTCATCAACTTCAACATCCTCAATTGGTCTCAACAGAACGGGCGGATCGGCTTGTGCCGGGTTTGCCAGCACAAGGACTGACAGTATTAGAAATAGAACATTGATTAGACTACGCATCGGTCTTGCCTCCGATTTATGTGGTTTTTAGGGCAAAGCTTGAAATAACGACTTAATTGTCACGCGAGGACGAGTTCTTTGAAATATTAGCATTTTTATGTTGTGTTTGCTTGATTTAGA
>CAYLYZ010000025.1:0-57694 GCA_964387885.1 uncultured bacterium
TGTTTCAAATGCCATTACTGTTCGACACAAAAGTACTTTTTAACCGGATGAACCGCTTTAATGTCTTCGGTACAATAAGCTCCGAAACGATAGACCTCACATGTCCTGCAATCCGACTGGTTATCACAGCCACTATTCCGCATTAAAACCCAGCAGGGTCTTGTCGAATCGTCGACTGCTTTACAGTTAGACCGGATTTCTGAAGAGCATTTTTTCAGATCCCAGCAGGGAATTAGCGTCCAGAGCCGTAAAATTCCTTCGAGGTTTAAACCTTTGTTCCGGATCAAACCCTGAATAATCTTTACCCTTTCAAGATCTTCGAGTGAAAGTACTCTCCTTCTTGTTGAGGTTCTGTGGAAAATAATCAGACCGGCAGTCTCGTACTTCCTGAGCGCCGATTCCGAAAGCCCTGCGATGTTAGCGGCTACTCCGATAGACATCACCGGTTCGTTCAGATTAACGTCACTCTCCGGTGCATGTTCTGTCAGCCATTTCTTAAGTTCAGCAGTCATTTTCCCTTAACCTTCCTGGGGATGTGTCTTTGTAGGTCAAATAAGTGTTCCCAGTTTTGTTGTATAAAATTACAAATATTACGTTATGTTATTTGTACTCCAAAGTCAAGACTTTGTGCATATATTCACGCACCTTTCTTAAAATATTGTGAATTTTTGCTCATTTGGTGCATGAAAAATAATCCTACGTTCAACGGAAGATACTTGCTTTGTAAATTACTGTATATTCAGCCTATTAAATCTATTATCGCTAAATTGGATTGCAAATCACAAAATCAGCTATTACTTTGAAATCAAGTATGTACTGCAGGCAATTACATTTGACAGGTTTGAAGGAAACTGTATTTTAGAATTTACATTACGGAAAATTTCATGTTTACTCCTCATCTCAAGAATGGTACATTTCATATAATTGCTGCTCTGGTGATTATGACATCTGGGATTTTTCAAGTATCTCGGGCTGAATGGTCGAGAGATCCTTATGCCCCAATGATCGTAGTCGATGCAGGATACACACTTCATTATCCACATGTTATTCCCTCCACCAATAACGGTTCCGACGATGGATTTATCGTTGCCTGGCACGACTTTCGTCGGAGTCAGATCCGAATGCAGAAAATCGACCAGGAAGGAGAACTTGTCTGGGATGAAGACGGCGTAACAGTTAGATTCAATGTCGGTCATAATTTTGTCGGTGGTGATGGTATGCCTTTCGAGATTGCGGATATGACTTCGGATGGAACAGGTGGTGCAATAATCGGATGGATGGATTGGACATTTTCAGACTGTGTCCTGGAACACGGAGCAGAAAATAATGAAATATATGCCAAACACATTACAGCAGAGGGTGAAGTCGAGTGGGGTGATGAAAACGGCCTGCTTATATGCTCTTTTGTTCCAGAAGTAGGAAATACGCGCCGGTTGGATAATCTTGAAAGCGACGGTGAAGGTGGTTGTTTATTAGTCTGGCATGACCCGTTATATCCGAACGATCGGCAGCGGAACGGATTATACGGTCAGCGGATATCTAATGAAGGTGAACTGATTTGGGGAGAAGACGGAGTCAGGATCGGCAGAGCATTTAATTCTACTAATTCATATGTTATCGTTGACAGCTTGGGTGGATTCTTCATCAGTCTTCATGATGGGGACATCCAACACCTTACATCTGAAGGTGAACTTTGGGAAGAACCAATCAGTAACGAGATAGATGAATGGCAAATGAGTCCCCGTTGTCCTGCACAGACAGGTTCTGTTATTCTAAAAATGTCATTCAACAGGGATGGTTTCAATGATTTTGCGACAAATCTATTATCAGATGATGGTCAACTATTATGGGAGTTACCCGGTGTTCAATACACACCAATAGGTGGTTTAGATCACCACTACTATACTCGAATATCGACTGATTTCCGATCTGGCTGCTATATGCTTGTGAATTATCCTTCTCGTATGTCCCGTCGACCAATTGAGATTCAAAAAATATTTCATGTAGATTGTAATGGAAATATGGTTGTTGGTCTTGAGGGTGTAGATATTCCTTATAATCTTGACGAAGGTGGTGTTGTTCTTGCTGGTTCTGATAAACATGGGGTTTACATTTCATACTCCGTATTTGCGGATTCGGCTAAAATAAGTTATTTACAAAAAATTGGTTACCATGGTGATTTCTTATGGGGCGATGAACCATTAATTGCATGGGCTGATACCTCAGAAGATCTTAGGAGGTATGGTTCAGCGAGTGATGTAGACGTTTATGGAAACTTCATGGGAGTGAAAAGCTATTTTCACTCCGGACATAATTCACGGATTTATGCTTGGGTTGTAAGTCCTGAAGGCATTTTGGGTGAATATACCGATCACATCATCGCCCCTCCCTCGGCATTCAACCTTCTCGAACCAACTCAATTGGATACGATTAATCCAGGTGACACAATCATATTTTCCTGGGAAGAACCAGTCGATCCGAATCCGGAAGATGAAATAAGTTATATGTTATGGTTTAAGTCAGGTGAAGATTCTATGCATTTCGATCTGGATCAGACATCATTTGCCATTCAACCGGACTCATTATTCGAAAATGTCGAACCAAATTCAATAATCACCTGGTGGGTTTATGCTATATCTAATGGAGACACAGTTGAATGTCTTAACAGATTTAATTTTGTCATCCAACTCAATAGAATTGATAATTCGGAAACGGATTTACCACTCGAGTTTGCGATTAAATCGATATACCCAAATCCATTTAATTCATACACTACAATTTCTTACTCTCTGCCTGTACAATCGCATATCAGTCTGCAGGTATTTAATACCCGAGGTCAATTGTTAGACATACTTGTGGACGGAAATGCTTCTGCAGGGATACACAGCATTGTCTGGGACGGGAGTGAATTAGTCTCAGGGGTGTATTTGTTAAGGATGATAGATAATTCAGGAATTCGTAGAGTTATTAAAAAAGTTACTCTCATAAAATAAGAGGAAATGAAATGATCCTAATTATATTTGCATTGCTGTTATTGATCCCGGTTGCTAATGCCCAGGATCGTGAGAATTTTGAGCGAATCAGCAGATTTTATAATTTCTGGGGGCAAGTTCTGGATGTCTCGGTTGAAGGAAATGCAGCCTATGTTACGACCTCAAGAGCCGGTATTCAGATCATAGATGTAACCGAACCGGAAAATCCGGTAATTTTAAACTATTGGGACGAAGATCCTATGATGGAAGGTGGCATAACCACGAATAATGATCTTGCATTCTTTACAAGGGGCTCAATTGGAATATCAATAGTCGATATTAGCGATCCGAATAATCCTGTTGAACTTGGATATTTTGATACACCGGGTCAAGCCAGAGACATAAAAATAATGAATAATCTTGGTTTCATTGCTGATGGTGATAGTGGCTTATGTATAATAGATATTAGTGATCCTACAGAACCCGAAGAAGTCGGATCAGTAGATACACCTGGTTTTGCAATTGAAGTTGAGATTACCGATGAGTTGGCAGTTATTGCTGAGGGACGGGAGTATTTACGAATAATTGATATCACTGATCCAGCAGATCCTGAATTAATTAATTCAATATATATACATGATCGTGTAATTCCCGGGTGGGTTCAAAGTCTATATATTCAAGATGATGTGATGTTAGTTCCTGCTCCGGAAACAGGGCTTTGGATAATCGATATAAGCGATCCAACCAATCCGTCAAGGATTGATATTATCGAGTCGCTTTGGGATGCAGAAACAATTGAGGTTTCAAACAATACTGCTTTATTGACCACTATGGACCGAGATATTGTTGTTTTAGATGTAAGTGATTTAGCTCATCCGGAAGAATTAGGTCGGTTTTCCAATTCTTCTGCCTTTTATAATATTAGTATATATAATGACATAGGATATATTAGTGCATCGAATGGTTTATGTATCATTGATTACGAAAATCCTGCTGAGATTGTAGAAATTGGATTCTGTAATTCACCTGGATTTGCGGGCAATGTGGCGGTAAAAGACAACTTTGCTTTTTTGGGCAGCGAAATAAGATTGCGGATTGTCGATATTAGTAATCCAGTTGAACCAGAAGAAATAAATACTTTTGAAATGCCTGGCAGAAATGGAGACTATTTGATTAGAGGCGAATATCTGTATACAGCAAATGGGGATGCAGGTCTGCGTATCCTTGATATTAGTGATCCACTTGAAATCGTGGAGATAGGATTCTGTGAGGCTCCCGAAAGAGCAGTGAATGTAAACGTAAAAGGCGATATTGCTTTTGTTGCCAATCATTTGGATGGAGTCTCAATAATTGATATTAGTGATCCAGCTAATCCGGAAGAGATCAATTCCTTTGAAGTACCCGGTCGGGCTTTTGATATCGCTTTCAGCAACCAATTGTTAATCATAGCCGGTTGGGATGAAGGTCTTCGAATATTTGACATTGGTGATTTGCACAATCCTTTTGAAATAGGATTTTATCAAACTCCTGAATATGCAACCGAGCTTGAGATTCGTGAGAACTTGGTTTTTCTTGTCTGTGGACGAGATGGTCTATTGATAATAGATATAGGCAATCCACAAGAGCCAGTAGAAATAGGATCATTTGATACGCAAGGGTATGCTCGCGATGTTGCACTTAGGAACAACATTGCCTTTATTGCGGATGATTCTCATGGTATTCGTGCTATTGATATCAGCAATCCTGAAGAGCCAATAGAAACAGGCTATTATGACTCATTGGGAGAGGCGAGGTCTGTTTTTGTAACAGATGATCTTGTATTTGCAGCAGAAGAAAGTAATTTAGGCATCTACAGATATGACGGACCGGAAAAAGTTACTGACAGTGATAAAAAGGCAATCGTAGAAGATTTCATACTCTTCCCAGTATTTCCCAATCCTTTCAACTCCAGCACAAATATTACCTGTTCCATCCCCCATCCCGGCAATCTGAGTATAAACCTTTACGGTCTTCAAGGGCGGAATATTACCGGTGAGTTGGTATTTGTAAATCAGGCAGGACGATTCAACAGGGAACTTGATCTGTCTGACTATCCAACAGGTGTGTATATTCTTGAAATGGGATTTGAATCTGTTGTTCGGAGGCAGAAGTTGGTGCTTATCCAGTAGCATACGCCTCCGTGCGTGTGGAATCTCCTTGTTATTAACGCAGGCACGGAGGCCTACGCTACTTATTTTTAGAACTAAAGAATGTTTCTGAGCTCTTCTCTTGTCAATCCTGCAAGCTTTAAAATGTTATGGAGCGTACCCTTTTTGAGATCGACATTGTGATGTGGGACTGGTACTATTCGGGCTGGGGATTCAGGGTGGAAAGGTAGACGTGACTGCCTCTTTGATGATCAATTTCGAAGCCAGCTCTCTTTAGTGCACGAATGAGTTGCTTAGATGTAATAGCCGGCAGTTTGGGAACCATCAGATAGCGATAGCTACTTGTTTCAGGCTTAGCTGCTCAGGTTTTGCTTCAATTGGTTCTTGTGGAATCGGTAGTCCCTTTTCTTGAAGAGTTTCAATGTAACCTCTTATAAGGTCAATAGCCATTGTTTCTGCTTCTTCAAGTGTTTCACCTTGAGTCACAATTCCATTCAATGCTGGTACATGAACAACATATCCACCTTCTTCAGCAGGTTCATAGATGACTGTGTATGTATACAGTTTTTCCATTCAAACTCCAAGGTTAAACATATTCATAAAATACAGAAATCTGTATTGATTGTCAAGTTGCTTTGATTCGTAGTATATACTTCCGTGGGGGTGAAGTTTCTCTTTGCGATTCGCACAGGCACGGAGGCATACGCTACTAAAACCTGTGAGACAGGTTTCGTCGGAAAAAGTTTTCGACCTACGCCAGCAGGGGAGCGCGGATATATTTATCCGCTTGAGGGTTAGTGCAAAGACGGGTAAATATACCCGTTCTCCCCATATTAAGGAGGGGTGAATGTTCAATTACAGCTAAAAATTCATCCTTAATCCAATCCGATTATCCGGTAAATTAGCATATATAGAGAATGTTTGAGGAGTTGAAGCGTATATCACCGGTCGGTCAACTGTAAACAACACAACATCGATCATGTTGACTGCCCATATACCAATCGCTATTTTTAATGCGCTTTCATAGTTATCTTTGTGTTTTATCATGTCGTTCCGAGCGTGCGTGACATTCCTGAACCTTCTTACGGCTTCTTCCGGATTGATGTCTTCATTCCAGTAAAGCTCGAGTGCATCATTATACTCAATTTCTGATTTGCTATAAGCATCCGCCTGAAAAATGGCGAATCCAACTGTTCCAAAATATCCTATGAAGTAAAACCAACCACGGGTATGACCGTTGTCAACCTGTCCTTTTCCGGGGAGTACGATTGAAGAAGTTATCGCCTGTCTGTATTGCTCAATCCATTTGTAATATATCTTTTTAGGTAATGCGATACTCAGTTCTAAATCCCGATCCTTTTCAACCTCAATCCTGGTCACGTAGTCTGGAAAACCGCGCTTTGAAAAACGGATCACATGAGTTCCAGCAGGAACTCCGTGTAAAACCATTGGGGTATTTCCAATGCGCTTACCATCGAGCTTCACTTTCGCTCCGGGTGGCAGTGAGGAGATTTTTATCATACCGGGTCGTCCAGTCGGCTCTGTCTCAACCTGCGGATCGTCTTCTCCTAAAGAAGGCAGCGGACTCCCGATTAACAGAATCGCGGTAATGAAGATCAGGCTTGAGATGCGCAAGAAAAACACTACTGAACCCGGGTTAAATTGCTAAATGCTACAGATTTCAATTTCTCTACATAAAATAGGTTTTTATCAAGTCAAAGACAAGTCTGGTCAAGTAATCCTCAATTGTTACTGTCAGGTTTCAAGCAAAGCGTAACCTGTCAGGTTACATTCACTTCGTTCATTTGAAACCAGCCAGTAACAAATGCACGCATTGAAAACACTGCTGAATCCAGGTTAATTATTAAACGCCACTGAATACTAAATATCAAACATAAAATAGGTCTTTATATCAATGAAGACAAGTTTATATACAAACATTTGTTGCTGCCCGGTTTCAAGCGAAGCGTAAACTGTCAGGTTACATTTACTTCCTTCACTGAAACCTGACAGAAACAGTACTCACGCTGGCGCGTGAGAGACAAGCAGGAATGCTTGTCCTACCCAAAACACATTTTCTGATAGACTGTTTGACTAAGTGTTATTTCGCTTCTCTTTCTGCACATTTGATCAGACGCTCTGAAATTAATTAAACAATCTGTCAAAAAATGCTTGATTTGTTTCGGTTATTTCGGTACATTAAAATGTTATTTCTGTTAGGGATTTCACTCAACCGGGATATTCGGAACGGGTTCATGAATAAACACTGTAAACAATGAGAAAGACCGCTCTAATAGTTGTTATACTTCTTGCCAGTCAGGTTTTCGGACAGGCTGATACGCTCAGGATTGCTACATATAACCTGCTGCAATTTCAGCATCAGAACGCTCTCGAACGCGGTGAATACATGCAGATGGTAATAAATGCCATTGATCCGGATGTCATTGTCTGCCAGGAAGTGGGTTCGAGTTTTTACGCGGATTATTTCCGTGAAGAAATACTTGATCCGGATGTTTACTCACTCGCTGAATTTGTCGATGGTCCGGACAGTGATAACATCATGTGTTTCAAGACCGAAAAGTTTGAATGCCTTGATGTAATTCCCGTTGGCACGCCTCTCCGAAATATTGGCGTATATATCCTCCGTTATACAGGTGCAGATGATGTACCGTTGCTTTACGTCTGTTCAGCTCACTTTCAGGGAAGCAGCGGAGGCAGAAACGAGCAGGCAAGACTTGCTGAAGCAAATGAGTTCATAGATTTTCTCACTGAACAGGATCACTCTGAAGATTTTGTCCTTCTCTGCGGTGATTTGAATGTCTACACAAGTGATGAACCCGCATATCAGGCACTTCTTGAGAATGACCTTTTCTTCGATCCGATTGACACTCCGGGGGATTGGCATGACAATGCCGATTTTGCCGGAATTCACACCCAAAGTCCCCGCAGTGTCCAATTCGGAGGTGGAGCTCATGGAGGAATGGACGACCGTTTCGATCATTTGATGCCAACACCGAGATTCCGTGATGATGATGGATGGACTATTCTCGAAGGCAGCTATACCGCTTTCGGAAACGATGGACGTCATCTGAACCAGTCGATAATTGAAGATGGAAATGAGGCTGTTCCCGAAGAAATTGCAAATGCTCTTCATGAGGCATCTGATCATATCCCGGTCTACATGGATATAATCTGTGAAATTCCGGAAGTTGAATTCAGTATTGAAATCCCATTAATTGCCGGCTGGAATTTGGTCTCATCTCCGGCTCCTCCACCTGAACTGAACATGGTCGATGTTTGGGCTGAGATAACCGAACGTGAAAATCTGGAAATTGTAAAGAATGATTTAGGAAGATTTTATGCACCCGAGCATAATTTCAATAACATTACTGATTGGAATGTCCTGTTTGGATATCAGGCAAAAGTGCGTGAAGCAGATATGCTGGTGATCATTAACGATCCGATTGATCCTCAGACAGCAATCCCACTGCGCGCTGGTTGGTCAATGGTCTCTTACCTGCCGGAAGAGGAAGTTTCTGCAACTGACGCATTTGCTAATATTGAAGGCGGTATTCTGATGCTGGCGAAAGATAATCTTGGGCGATTTTACACTCCGGAACACGGCTTTTCAAACATGGGATTGCTGCATCGCGGGATGGGTTATCAGGTGAAACTCCGGGAAGAAACTGAACTCATTTGGAGTGTACCTGAAAATGACGGTTTTAATATTTGTAGATTCGAACCCAATGCTTGCTCCCAATTCATGATTCCTCGACCTACAGGATGTAATATGAGTCTGCTAATTTCAAATTCATTTCCGGATGACTCAGAATTAGGAATATTCACCGAAAACAATCTATGTGTCGGAGTTTCGGCAATTGATAAATCCAACCTTTTAGGAATTGCAGTATGGGGTGATGACTTAACTACAGAAATTATTGATGGGGCAGTTAAAGGTGAGTTACTGAATTTTAAAATTGCAGATGGGGCAGCAGAGTATCCAATAGATATTACAGAATTTGTCGGAGATATCCGGTATAAAACAAATGGATTTGAGTATCTGAACTTGAAAAACCAAGCCATTCCGAGCAATTTGTCGATTTTTGAATCACATCCGAATCCATTTAACAGCAGGATTAATATCAGTATTTGTCTACCCGATTTCCATAAAGTCTCGCTCGATATTTGCGATTTAAATGGTCGTTTGGTACAAATGCTTTCAAATGAGAATCTGGAGGCTGGATACCATAAATTTTGCTTTGACGGATCTGGTCTCCCGAATGGTATATACTTTGCTCAACTGGATGTCAATGGTTTTTCTACCTCAAGAAAGATCGTATTGCTGAAATAGTAATTTATACTTTCAGGTTTGAAGCGAAGCGTAACCTGACAGCCATAATCCACCAGGTTACGCTTCACTTGAAACCTGATGGGAACAAACAAAGAAAATAACAGGAAAAAGGGAGTTTTATGAGAAAGTTCATCATAATTACTTTTTCAATATTTTGCTGCGCGAGTTTGTTACTTGCTGAAACCGATACACTCAGAGTAATGACTTATTCTGTTTTGCGGTATGACGGAGCAGAAGATGATCAACCGCGAATTGCAGATTTTCAGTTGATTATAGGCGAAATAAATCCGGACATTCTGGTTTGCCAGGATATTGGGGATTCTGCCGGAGCTTATTCATTTTGGAATGACATCCTCGATCCTGAGGTCTACGGGATGGCTGCTTTTATTGATATTGATGGCGAGAATGATAATGTTCTCTTTTTCAACAGAGAGAAATTCACAGCTCTCGAACCGGACACTCTTGCTACGGATCTCCGATATATAACAGTATTCCCATTAACTTATAACGTTAATGAATCACAGCCAATAATCCACATTGCTTCAGCATATCTTAAAGGCAGTGATTCCCCTGATGACCGGCAGCGTCGTCTGGATGAGGTTAACGTTCTTTTGAATTATTTGGCTGATCAGGAAATCGAGAATCCATATTTCTTGCTATGTGGTGTACTCAATTTCCGTGATAGTGATGAGGACGGTTACAACGCTCTGGTTGGTGATGAACAGTTCTACGATCCGTTAGACTCTCCCGGAAATTGGCATGACAGCGAAGAATTTGCTTTCCTCCACACTCAGAGCACCCGAACAGAACAATTCGGAGGTGGTGCAAGTGGAGGATGTGATGACCGATTTGATTTTATATTGCCGCTGGTTTCTTTTGAAACCGCCGAGGGATGGACATATCTCCCTGATAGTTACACAACCTTTGGGAATGATGGACAGCATCTGAACATATCCATTAACGATGGAGAAAACTCTGCAGTCTCAGAAGAAGTTGCGAATGCCCTGTACGACGCATCGGATCATCTTCCTGTTTATATGGATTTTACCTATTACATAGAAGAGGATAACGATGTACCACTAAAGAATGACCTGTCTGCCCGGGAGTTCTCTTTTGCAGAAGTATATCCTAATCCATTTAATAATACCGCAAAACTAAGATTTGAATTAGTGGAGAGTGGTTTTGTTCGCCTGGGAATCTTTAACCTTAAAGGGAATTTGGTCACGTCATTATACAATGGATTTCTCAAAAATGGTTCATACAGTTATTCCCTGAACTCCAGGGATATCACAACCGGAATCTATTTCGCAAGATTAGTGTATGGTAAACGGACAGAAACGGTGAAAATGACTTTGATTAGATAAAGTCGGGCTACATTTTTTTTGCAAAAAGCCTGAGCATTTGTTCGGGCTTTTATTACTGAAAGTGTTAAATCTTTTCACTTTGTTACAAAAAGAGCATATTAACAAAGATGTTTTCTCAAAATATTACCGCATCCCTTCAGATATGCAAATGAAATTAGACTAAATTATTGCTTTTTAAGCACAGTCTGAATATCTTTACCGAATAGTGTGTGTACTGGTAAGAAATTAACGCGAAACCTTGTGATCTTGAACAGAAAGATAACTCTTTGTTTTCATCACCTCGTACTTTGTCATTTGTTTTTTTTCATACTTAGCGGTTTTTCAGCCGAAACCACTTCTGTGGATAAATTACGACGGGAAATAGAGACAATTGAAAACAGACTAAAGGAAATTGAAGAGGGCAGAAAAGGTGTCGTTTCTCAGCTCCAGGAACTGGACAGAAAAATAGAGCTTCGTCGTCGGCTTATCGTTGAACTGGAAGGGATGGTCAAAATCAGCTCAAACCGGGTTAAATTGCTCAACAATCGCATAGACCAACTCGACGTTCAGGTTTTGCAGGTTTCGATCGAACTCGAAAAGAGGGAACTTGATCTGGAAAAGCTGAAAGACGAAGTTGGCAACCGAATGGCATTTCTTTACCGTCGACTCTCCAGCCGGGAAGTTTCAGTTCTCTTTATGGCAACGAGTACCAGCGACCTTTTCCAACGCAAGAAATATCTAAAGGCTGTTGAGAATTTTGATCGAGCACATATTGAGCAACTGATTAAAAGCCGCAATGAGGTTGAAGAAAATCAAAGGGAACTTGAGAGTTTTCAATTAGAATTATTCAGTGAGCAGGAAAATCGCCTTAAAGAGCTTGAGCGTGTGAGAAACCTTCTGACTGAACGGCGCGGAGAAGAGAAACACTTAACCGGGGAAAGATTGGAGAAGACGGAGCTTCTTGACAGAATTACAGGTGACACTGAACTTGTCGGTGTTTTACTTGAAGAAAGACGTCGCTCCCTGTTAGGTATCGAAAACGAGATAAAAAGTCTCGAACGTGAACCGGTTGTTGAGATTACTAATTTTGCACCTGAAATTGAATTTTCGAGTCTGTCAGGAAAATTATCCTGGCCACTGAAGAATCGTTCCATTTTGCGTCCCTTCGGTTCGATACACGATAAAAAATTGAAAACAGTAATTGACAATCCCGGAATTGATATCTCAGCTTCACCTGGTGATCCTGTTTTTGCTGTAGCATATGGAAAAGTTACTCGAATTTCTTATCTTCGAGGATTTGGAAATACTATGATTGTCTCACATGGCGGTGGATATCGTACTGTTTATGCGAGACTGGGAAAGATATTTGTTCAAGAGGGAAAGATTTTGCAGTCCGGACAGAAAATTGGTGAAGTAGGGGATGCTGGCACCAGCAACTCACTCCATTTTGAATTATGGGCAAGACGGGATAAAAAAAATCCACTAATCTGGTTGAGTAAAAGTTGATTTAATGACAGGCAACGAACAACAAGAAAGAATACCTTTTCCATCTGTGATTGGGCAGACAAGAGCTCGAAAATCGCTTTACAAAGCCTTGAATGGAAATAGATTATCACATGGTTATCTGTTTACGGGGCCTCCGGGCTCAGGACGATCTACCCTGGCAATTGAATTGGCGCGTACTCTAAGCTGCACAGGGGAATTAGCCCAGTCTGCACATGATGAGTGCAACTGTAATGCATGTTACAATATGAGATTATGGCAACATCCAAATCTCACAATGCTCTTTCCATTACCTCCGTTAGAAACAAGAAAGGATGAGGCTAAAGTCGGAGAGTTGTTTGAGGAAATGAGGAAGTCCAAAGCTGAAGATCCATATATGCAACTCGAATTTAAAGGTTCCGGACAAATTTTGATTTGGCAGATTCGTGAGTTGCGAAATAAAATGTCTCTCGCTCCCGACCGTGATGGAACCAGAGTTGCGATAATACAGCCAGCGGACAGGATGAACAAGCATGCATCCAATGCGTTATTAAAATTGCTTGAAGAGCCACCGGAACGTTGCACCTTAATCCTTATTACAGACAGCTTGAAATCTCTCCCGCAGACGATTGTGTCCCGATGTCAGGTATTGAGGTTCGCACCACTTGGTACAAAGATTATAGCTGATGAATTGCAGAAAAGAAAAGGTGTCACACCCAAGGAAGCAAATCCGGTAGCCAGAATGGCACGCGGTAACTACACACTTGCAGTAAGTTTACTTGATGAGAGCCTTTCTGAGCAACTCGACGAGAGTCTGGCATTCCTGAGGGCTACAGCAGTGAACAATGCCGCAAAGATTTCGGAGTACATAAGCAAATGGTCAAGGGGAAACTCAAAACAAGAAATTGTTCATAAGTTGAATAATCTTTCGGTCTGGCTGAAAGATGCAATGATAACTCAATCATTTAATGAGGAACAGGCATTACATTATCTGTCAACAACCGGACATATCAAGGTAATCAGTAAAATCGCAGACCGTTATTCAACAAAACAGTTAAGTCAGGTCTGGAAAGAGATAGAAGAAGCAAAACTAAGTCTCGACTCAAATGTAATGACTTCGCTGGTGATTTCATCATTAGCTGTGAAAATGTTTAGGATATTCAGATGAATGAATCTCAAGAACAACAAGAAAACCAAACTAAAAGTGACAATAAAGCCGTTAACCGCGGTGGAATGATTTGGGTTGAATTCAAAGGGCATCGAAGGTCTGCCTTTTCAAATCCCTATGAGTTTCCTTTTAAAAGAGGAGACATCGCGGTTGTGGAGGCAGATCGGGGTGAAGATGCCGGAACTGTGCGTCATGTAATCTCCTCAATATTAAACACAGGTGACGAAGCTCCGGAATTTTCCGTAATTCGACGAGCAACAACACAAGATCATGAGCGTTTGGGATTGTTGCGAAACCGAGAGGTCGAAGCGAGAGATATCTGTCAGAAAAAGATTAATGCGCACAAATTACCTATGAACCTTGTTGATTCGGAATACCGGTTTGATGGATTAAAACTCATTTTCTACTTCACTGCTGATGGGCGAGTCGATTTTCGCGAATTAGTTAAGGATCTGGCGAGTTCTTTTCGGACACGAATTGAACTGAGACAAATCGGATCACGAGACGAAGCAAAACGTATTGACAGTTACGGAGTTTGTGGTTATTGTCTATGCTGTGTCAGTCACCTGAATTATTTTCAACCTATTACAACCACTATGGCAAAGGCGCAGCACTTGATTCTGAATCCATCTAAGCTATCAGGACTGTGTGGTAAACTTAAATGCTGTCTCGGGTATGAATATGATTATTATGAAAACAGCAATTCAGAAGAACCAGAATGTCCTGTGAAAGAACCGGATGTGAATGACAGCGATATTGAAAACCTGAGCGATTAGAGGATTTTTTGAAATAGATTAACTTGAAAAGGAAATACATGCAAGACCCATTTTACATAACGACACCGCTTTATTATGTTAACAACGAACCGCATATTGGACATGCATACACAACGATTTTAGCGGATGTTCTTTGTAGATATCACAGGAGTTTTGGAGAGGATGTACATTTTCTGACAGGATTGGATGAACATGGTCAAAAAGTTGCCGATGCTGCAGCCAAAGAAAAAGTAGAACCTCAGGAACACTGCGATGGGATGGCTGAGACCTGGACGAAAATCTGGGAAAAACTATCAATTGAGTTTGACGATTTTATTCGAACAACAGAACCTCGTCATGAAAATGTCGTAATTGATGTGCTTCAGCAACTCTGGGATAAGGGTGATATCTACCAGAAAGAATATGAAGGTTGGTACTCAGTATTTGAAGAGCGATTTTTTACTGAAAAAGACCTGATTGATGGAAAAGATCCAATCGGTGGACGTGAAGTTGAGAAGTTAAAAGAAAGCAATTACTTTTTCAAAATGTCACAATACCAGGATTGGTTAATTTCACATTATGAAGCAAATCCCAAAGCCGTCGTACCCGAATTCCGCTTAAACGAAGTGAAAGGATTTCTACGGCAACCTCTGGGTGACCTTTGCATCAGTCGACCCAAAAACAGGCTTGCATGGGGAATACCAATCCCATGGGACAGCGAATATGTAACCTATGTCTGGTTTGATGCGCTATTGAATTATTATTCAGCAACTTTGACTCCTCCAGCCGGTAAACATGTCAGGTGGCCAGCGACATATCACCTTATTGCAAAGGACATTTTAACAACCCATGCGGTATACTGGCCAATAATGCTTCACGCAGCGGGATTGGAACCACCAAAGCAAATTCTGGCACATGGTTACTGGTTAGCCAAAGATTCGGTAAAGATGTCCAAATCAATCGGAAATGTGGTTCGACCTCTGGACATGGCTGAATACTTTGGAACTGATGGACTGAGATATGTTTTAATGCGAGAGATGGTCTTAGGGCAGGATGCCTCCCTGAGCATAGATACGCTGGTATCCAGGATAAATACCGAGCTTGCAAATGATCTTGGTAATCTTTACAGTCGTCTGGCAAAAATCTGGCAGACCGGAGGCTACGGAGAGGCAATTCCTCCCTCTGAAGCTCCTGAAGGTGTACCTGAGGAATTGCAACTTCTTCGAAACAACCTCAGATCAAGAGTTATAGAGGAAATCGAAAACGTTCGTCCTCATATTGCAATAGAGGCTGTTATGCAGGTTGTTCGCGAGATGAACCGATTTATCGAACAACTCAAGCCGTGGGCGGTTGTAAAGACAGATCCTCAATCAATATTAGAGCCGATTGCATATCTGCTTGACACTCTTTATGAAATCGGTGAAAATCTGGAACCAGTGATGCCGGGAAAAATGGCTGATCTTAAGAATTGGTTGAAACCCGATTCAAAAATGATTAAACCTGCAGCAGGAAATCACCTCTTTCCGAGAATTAAGGTTAAGTCACAGGATATCACACGGGGATCGAAGAAAATCCCGGAGAAAAAAACAAAGAGTATTGTTGGGAAAACTCCAGGGATAAAATCGGAAATAACAATTGACGATTTCGCTCAACTTGACTTGCGAACGGGAAAAGTGCTTTCTGCTGTTAGAATTGAGGGAGCGGATAAATTACTCCTCGTCCACGTTGATCTGGGCTTTGAAAAGAGACAGGTGGTCGCCGGAATTGCAGAAGCGTACAGCCCGGAAGATCTGGTAGGCAAGAATGTAGTTGTAGTTGCCAATCTCAAGCCGATTAAGTTGAGGGGGCATTTGTCACAAGGGATGTTACTCGCTGCTGGAAATGGAAAAAATCTCCAGCTTGTGTCTTTCGACGGAAAAATTAAACCGGGTGGAATCGTCCGGTAAAATATTTTAATTTAGTCAAGTGTACCGAACAGTTGAACATCAAGCAGATATTGCTGTGGAAATAGAAGCCACTGATCGCACCGGTTTGTTTACTTCAGCAATGGAAGCGCTTATCTCAATGCTCACAGGTGAAGTGGGATGTTTACCCTGTTCGGATTGTTCGCAAGTACCCATCTCATCATCCGGATTTGATGATGAGGAACGGCTTGTTAATATTTTGAATGAATTGCTGTTTTTATGTCAGGTTCAAGGGCAGTTCCCCGTAATGGTAGAAAATGTTCATTTTGATGATGAACAGAACGTAACAACAGTTGTTAATGTGCTTGAAATTGGTAATAATCGAACTCTAAAACGAGAAATAAAAGCTGCAACTTACCACAACCTGAAGATCAGTAAATATCCGAGCTGGAAAACTACCGTTGTCTTCGATGTCTGACAATGATCAACCGGTATAATTTTACCAGCATAAACACTCACTTTTAACTCATAGGTTTTGAACTCCGATAGTGATTTTGAACACTGACAAAATAATTGGAACTCATTATCTTCAAACAGAATGACTGAAATATCTCAACAACTTGAACAGGTCGGTGAGTATCATTGGCGGGTCCCTGATGATACAGTTCCGGGCATGAAGGTTCCGGGAATAATCTTTGCTTCTTCTGAGATGATTCCGCGGATAATAAGTGATAAAACACCAACTCAAGTGGCTAATGTTGCGACATTGCCCGGAATAGTCCACGCATCTTTAGCGATGCCAGATATCCACTGGGGTTATGGTTTCCCGATCGGCGGGGTTGCCGCTTTTGATCTCAATGACGGTATAATTTCTCCTGGCGGTGTCGGATATGATATTAATTGTGGAGTGTCACTTCTTCGAAGTGACATTGAAGCCAGATCCGTAAGGCATCGAATTCAAAAACTGATTGATGCACTTTTTAACACAATTCCATGTGGATTAGGCTCAGAAGGACAGATCAAATTATCTGCAAAAGATTTCAATCAGGTTCTTCTAACTGGTGCTGAATGGGTTGTCAGGCAAGGTTTTGCAGATGCAGAAGACCTTGTCAATATGGAAGAAAACGGGGCTATGAAAGGTAGTGATCCTACTCTGATTTCTGACCGAGCTCGACAGCGTGCCTTTAAGCAGCTCGGAACGCTCGGTTCCGGAAATCATTTCATCGAGATACAGGAAGTTGTTGAGGTAATTGAGCCGGAAATCGCGGAGGCATTTGGATTGTTCGAAGGTCAGGTTGTCGTAATGCTGCACAGTGGCTCGCGCGGTTTTGGGCATCAGGTATGCGATGAAAGCCTGAAGGTGATGCAACAGGTGACCCGAGACTACGGTATCGATCTTGTAGACAGACAACTTGCCTGTGCTCCATTTAAGTCGGATGCCGGACAGAGATATTTTTCACAGATGAAATGTGCAGCGAATTTTGCCTGGGCAAACAGACTGGCAATGGTTGGATTAACTCGTGAAGTTTTTGAGCAGTTCTTCGGTTCAAGCTGGGATGAGTTGGGAATGAGCATGGTATATGATGTATGTCATAACATAGCCAAAGTGGAGAAATTTGACATTGAGGGCTCACCCGCAAAAGTATGTGTGCACCGTAAAGGGGCAACCAGAGCACTTGGTCCGAATGATCCAAGATTACCAGCACAGTACAGGGCTCACGGACAACCGGTTCTGATCCCGGGAGATATGGGTCGTGCATCCTATGTTCTTGTGGGAACTGAGGCCGGAGCTTTGACTTCTTTCAACAGTACTTGTCATGGTGCGGGAAGGACGATGTCGAGAAAAGCTGCAATTAGAAAAGGTAAGGGAAAAAACATATACAAACAGCTTGCTGATGCAGGAATTGTAGTCCGTTCCAGTGGAAAGACAACTCTGGTCGAGGAAGTTCCTGAGGCATATAAGGATGTAACTGAAGTGGTTGAGGCTGTCAATGGAGCGGGTATTTCCCAGTCTGTTGTCAGATTGGAACCTATCGGTACTATAAAAGGATGAAAAATCGTGTACTCCCAGCCGGATAAAAGCAAGGATAAGGATCAGGTTAGCCCACAACAACCGCATGTGGAAACTGACCGAAAAACAGGACTACTGGCGTTTAAAGAGAGACGTAATACTCCCCATTGGTCTCTCGTTATTGCAGCTCTAATTCTATTTTCATTCCTGCTTTATCTGATTCGTGATGTTCTAAATCCTCTTATTGTTTCGGTTGGGATATTAATAATTCTCTATCCATCGAGACGAACAAGAGAGATGCAGCCAATGCTACTGTTGATTTTCATCATAGCTCTGATTTCAATCTGGCTGCAATTTTCCACATTAATAATACCGTTCATCGTGGCATTTACACTTGCATTTGCACTCGATCCGGTGGTTGAATGGCTGGTTAACCGGAAACTTCCCAGAATGGTTGTGATTCTTGGTTTGCTTGTGATGGTTCTCGGTGCAATGGTCGGAGTAGGAATTCTGGTTGTCCCCCGTCTGATTGAAGAAATTGGTGACCTTGCGGGGAATGTACCTAAATGGATAGATGGTGCTAAGTACTGGGGGATTCATTCCTTCCTGCCCTGGCTCCAGGCGCTGCCATTCGAGGATCATGTAAATAAATTCCAGGAGAAACTCCCCGAAATTCTTAATAGGGGAATCGGTAAATTTGCGAACTGGAGTAGCACTGCACTCTCAGGGATGGTAAATATCTTAAGTGGGATTATTAACCTCATTCTAATCCCGATATTGACAATTTACTTCCTCAATGAATTCAAGCGAATCAGGGAATGGACATTCAGTATTATACCGGGGGAGAAATTGAGGTTAGCGCAGGATATCTTTGCGAATGTTAATGTGGTACTATCCGCTTATATCCGTGGTCAATTGTTAGTATGCACTTTCATAGCCACATGGATCGGAACCGGGTTGTGGTTATTTGCTGGGGTTCCCTATGCCCTGCTTCTTGGTATCACTGCCGGAATTGCGAACCTGATCCCATATGTCGGCACCTATTCGGCGGCAATAATTACGATAATAATTGCTGCAACACAACCAGATCCATTTATTACGATTTTCAAATCCTTAATTGTTTTTATTTCAGCTCAAGCGCTTGAAGGAAATCTGATTACACCGCGAGTTGTCGGTAACCGGGTTGGATTGCATCCGCTTGTGGTAATATTTGCGGTTTTACTGTTCGCATCATTGTTTGGTATTGTTGGAATGTTGATTGCTATTCCAGTTACAGCTATATTCAAAGAAGTCATTCTGGTGGTGTCTAAACATCGAAAGATGGGCACTGCAGTAAATTGAGAATTAGCTTATGCATTTAAAAATTAAAACATTCTGTGTTGAAATAATGAACTTGGTATATGATGGCAAATAATTTTGTATTAGCAGTAGACGATGAAGAATTAACCCGTGAACTTCTGGCTCAAGCGCTTGAATTATTAGGATTTGAGACACGAACCGCGGAGAATGGTAAGGTTGCACTCGCAATAATGAAACAGGATATCCCTGAACTTGTTATAACTGATATTTATATGCCAGTGATGAACGGGATTGAATTACTAAAGGAGATCAGAAAGCTTAAGAAAGATCTGCCGGTAATCCTCATTACCGGATTTGATGCTGGCGACGCTCGAAAAGCAGCGGACGAGTTTAATGCAAATGCCCTGTTGACAAAACCTTTTCAGATCCAGCAATTGAAGGATGTTATTGATACTTTAATATAATTAACACTAACCATCTGTTACCTCTCAATCCTGCTTCTCAGTATTTCTCTGAGTCCATCAAATCCTCCGTTTGACATAATTACTAAAACGTCTTTCCCAGTCAGGTTACTCTCAATAAACTCTACAATTTCTTCCACATCGTCATTTGAAAAGGTCTCTACGCCTACAAATTCAAGTTCGGATTGAATCGAATTTCTATCGAGCCTTTGATGATTCGGGACTGTATCCAGACGATGTAGTTTGCCAATAATAGCTCGATCTGCTAATGATAATGCATCGGTGATTTCTTTGCTGTGAAAATTCCGCACCATTGTGTTTGAGCGGGGTTCAAGAACAGCCCAAAGCCTGTGATCGGGATGTTTTTGACGAACTGCCATTAGAGTTTCTTTTATGGCCGTGGGGTGATGGGCGAAATCATCATAAATTAGTAACCTCTTCGTATCAACCACCAATTCGAGCCTGCGAGCAACTCCTTTGAAATTTGCCAACACTCTAAGTGCAATATCCTTCCTGACACCAATTTCGGTTGCCAGGGCAACAGCTGCGACACCATTTTTCAAGTTATGTTCACCGGGTAAAGAAATAGATATGTCAATTGTTTCGTCTTTGGTCACTAACTCGTAATCATTTACTGAATTTGAAACCTTTTTATATCTCCAGTCGCAGGTTTCTCCAGCTCCAAATGTGATTACTTTGCAGAATGCTTCTTCGGAAACAGACAGTGCGAGCTCATCATCACCATTAACAACCAGACACCCGTTCTTCGGGATTAATCTCACAAATCTTCTGAATTGAAGCTCTATTGCAGCGAGATCGAAATATATATCGGCATGATCGAATTCAATCCCATTAATAATGGCGTAATATGGTTTGTATAGCAGGAATTTGGGTCGTTTATCATAGTAGACGACATCGTATTCATCCCCCTCAATAACAAATTCGTTCCCTTTTCCAAGGGCACATGGCGCGGGCAGATCCTGAGGAATTCCTCCGATCAGCCACCCTGGTTCGCGTCCTGCAGATCTGAGTATGTGCGCTAACATTGAAGTCGTCGTCGTTTTCCCGTGAGTTCCCGTAACAACTGCACTTTTTCGG
This sequence comes from uncultured bacterium, assembly GCA_964387885.1. Classification (GTDB taxonomy): domain Bacteria; phylum Electryoneota; class AABM5-125-24; order Hatepunaeales; family Hatepunaeaceae; genus JABGPL01. The sequence continues at coordinate 20,992 of CAYLYZ010000025.1, forward strand.
CGCCCAATATGCCGTCTGGCAATTAATTCAGATAGAGAGATCAGAGGTAATCCACAGTTGAGAGCTGCTTCCAATTCGATATTCCCGCGCGAAACAGCATTTCCAACAACTATCAGCCCATGCTCCGGTAGATGTGCTGGATCAAATCCTTCGAGAGTTTGTACTCCTTGTTCCCTGAGAAATGTACCCATTGGAGGATAAAAGCCGGTGTCGGAACCGGAGACGTCAAATCCGGCACGATGTAGTTCAGCAGCGACTGAAGCCATAGCCACTCCGCAGACAGCTATGAAATGCACTCTCCTGAAAGGTGTCTCATCAAAGAGTGAAAGATCATTTTTATCGGACATAATTAATATCCCACCGGTCAGAATCAAACGATTCGATGACCGGAAATTCGTTAACGGTATAAGAAGATTACAAATTATTGTTATTTCAACCCGGAATATCAAGTTATAAACCAGAATTTTACAAAAATATGGACTTAGAAAGAAATTTTACTATTTAGCATTATCACGAAGCCTTACCGTGGTAATCCAATAATTTTTAATATTATAAATTAGTCTCTACTAATTATTGACTTTAAGAATCACTAAACAATGGCACCAAAGAGGGTGCTATTTAGAATTTGCTTTATTAACACAAGGTTGTTTACACAATAAACAGGGGTTATTTTAAGTTTAGTTGGGAATTCATTAACGTTTTCACTCTGATGATGATACCTCTCCCCGCCTCAGTCTTCTCAGATATGCTCATGTCATTCAGAAATCCTCAACTCAGGTGATTGATACACATCCTGGAAAAAAGAACTCAATCGAAAAACCGGTAAGCAGTCATGAACCAAACCACAACATCAATGAACTATACTCTTCGGTATACTATTTTTGGAATCCTTTTTGGACTAATATTTCCGATAGTTGCGACAATCATACATCTTTCTGAACACAATATGATTTTCAATATACCAAATATAATATCTGCACAGATACATGGCGCACCATTAACATTCATCATTGATACAGCCCCATTTTTCCTTGGATTATTTGCCTCCTTTGCCGGGAGAAGACAGGATAAACTTACCGCCGAAATTTGGGAAAGGATTCAAATTGAAGAAGAGTTAAAGCAATATCGGGATCAATTGGAGGATTTGGTCGCGTCTCGAACTGCTGAATTGGAAGAAGCTCAAAAACAATTACTTGACAGTGCTCATAGAGCCGGTATGGCAGAAATTGCCACTAATGTGCTGCATAATATCGGTAATGTACTAAACTCTGCTATTACCTCAACGGTAGTTGCCTCTGAAACTCTGCGAGGATCTAAGCTATCCACTCTTAAGAAATTAGTACAGCTAATTAATGAGCAGGACAATTTCGCAGATTTTGTAGCTAATGATGCAAAAGGTCAAAAACTACCTGATTTTTTAGGTAAACTACATGATGCATTTGAGATTGAACAAGAAAAAATACAGAGAAAGCATAAAGATATTTCTAAGAGCCATGAGCACATCCGTGGAATAATTGGTTTACAGCAAAACTATGCCGGAGTTCAGGGTGTTGCTGAGAAAGTCTCTTTGCCAGGTTTGGTGAATGATGCGGCACATTTATTTGGAGCTTCTTTTGATCGGCATAATATAAACTTCACTCTTTCATATGATAAGGATTTTCCCGATATCCAAACTGAGAAAAATAAGCTTTTGCAGATTTTTGTCAATCTTCTGAAAAACGCTCGTGATGCTGAAAAAGCGGGCAATCATCGGGAAGGTGAAATTTGTGTAGAATTCTCTCTTTTAGACGATACTTCTGTAAAGGTTAATATAACTGATAATGGTATAGGTATTGAAGAGGAGAATTTAGCAAAAATATTTAACTATGGATTTACTACCAAACCAAAGGGTCATGGCTTTGGATTGCATGGAAGTGCCAATCTGGCCACTGAACTTGGTGGAAAACTAACCGTCTCCAGCCCGGGACCGGGGCAGGGAGCAACCTTTTCACTTGTCCTGCCCATCAATAAATAATGGAAACAAATATGACCGATCAAGAACACTCGAACCGTTCAATTCTGATAGTTGATGATCACAAGCCGATCCATGACGATTTTCGCGAGGTTCTAATACATCAGGATGAATCTTCTTCAGATCTCGAAACTCTTGAAAATGATTTTTTTGGTGATTCGGATTCAGTTACACAGGCTTTTCCTGAATATAAGATGGAGTCTGCTTTTCAGGGTCAGGAGGCTTTTGAAATAATAAAACAGGGTATTGAAAAAGGTAATCCATTTGCGCTAAGTTTTGTCGATGTCAGAATGCCTCCGGGTTGGGATGGTATTGAGACTATTAAACATATACGTGAGGTTGACCAGGATATACAGATTGTTATCTGCACTGCTTATTCCGACTATTCGTGGCAGGAAATATATCAAGAATTCGGGAGCACTCACAGCCTTGTTTTCATGCGTAAACCCTTCGATCACACCGAAGTCCGTCAGTTAGCCAGCACTCTAACTGAAAAGTGGAATTTCGCAAAGCAGGCAAATATGAACCTTGCTGAGCTGGAAATCCTGGTGCAAAAACGAACTCAAGAACTCGAAAACACTCTCTCGGAATTAAAGCAGGCTTACGACAGGATAAAAGTACTTGATGGTTTGGTTCCCATCTGTGCCCAATGCAAAAAAATCCGTGATGATAAAGGCTTCTGGGGTCAATTAGAGCAATACATTTCAAAACACTCCACTGCTAAATTCAGTCATGGGATATGTCCGGATTGTATGAAGGAATTGTATCCAGATTATTATGCAAAGAAGCTCCGTGAAGAAAGTGAAAATGATGAAACTTAGATATATCCATCACAGCTTTCAAATGAATTACCTTTAATTAATCTTAGATCTTCTTCCCTAACCTACTGAGTACAAAAGACTGTTTTCAGAGTGTATTTATTATCAACAATGGAGGACATTGCTATTTAAAGAGTTCTCTGTATACGAGAACAACAGTGAGGTGACCATTTTCTGTCCTGGGATTTGAACCTGCATACAAAGTTATTAGAGTAGCGGGATAAAAAAACACCGGGTACGCTTAACCATTCACGATAAAGCACGGTCGAAACAGATGCATATCATATTTTCATTACCGGACGGAGTAACTGTTCACTATCCGAGCTTTGTTTAACTCTGGTGGGAGAGGAGGTTGAACTTAGTGAAATTGTTCTCCTTCCTGTGTAAACAATTCAATAAAAAGTAAAGCTGACGGGAGAGTCATCCGTCAGCTTTACGTCTTGCGGCTATGGTCCAACTGTACTGACTACTTTACTAATACTACCTTCTTTGCAGCTTCAAACGTTCCGGCTTGCATTTTGATGATATATAATCCTGCTGAAACATATTCTGCGTTCCAGATGAGGTTGTGATATCCCGCTTCGAAAATATCGTTAGCTATTTGTGCAATCAAACGACCGTTGACATTGAAGACACTCACTATTGTCTGAGTTGGCTCAGGCAGGGCAAAAGCAATTCGTGTTATGTTGTTGAAAGGATTGGGGTAGTTTTTTGACATATAGAAAGACTGCGGCAACTCCCGAACTGCATTTACCTCAATAACTGAGAAACCGTCCTGTTGATATTTTAATCCTTCCCCAACAAGTAAATTGGTAACCTGTAGCTCCCTCAGATCTTCCGATTTTTCGTTTTGCAGCCACAGTGTGAAGGCCTCATTATCAAGTAGTCCATCAATGTTCTCAGTCATCGGATCATCACCCCAGATGGCAATTCCACATCTACCATCCGACATGACATTTCCGGAACCAAATAAACGCTCATTTGCGTTCAATGCAATAATCATGTCACCTTCAAAAATATCCGCACCAGAATTTGCTTCAATCAGTAGTGACATGTTATAGCCTGTGTTGACAGCTTCTTCTTGCACTTCTGAACCGGGCAGGATATTAGCCTGTTCATCCTGTTGAGGTGGGTAGCTGAAAACCAGATCCTCATCGAGTTTTACCTGATACCCCTGTGTCTCCCGCCAGGGTGGCATATTGGAGAAATTAAATGCAGGCAGCATGAATTCTCCACCTGAATTTTTGGCAATCAGGACATTATCAATTATCGGAGATAAAACGTAGAAATCCGGAGCACTGGCATCGAGATTGAACTGAGGGAAATATGCTATCAGGTTCCAACTGGATTCGAGCGGAATTTCATTATCAGCGGGAATTGGTTCACCTGACCAAACAGTCTCCAGATTTCCATCTACCTTAACCTGATACCCTTGTGTTAAATTCCAATATGGTATATTGTTGAAATTAAACGCCGGTAGATAAAACCTGCCGTCCTCATCTTTGAGTATCTCAACATGATGAGCGTTCTCCCCTGCACGGAGTTGATCTGTAAGCAAAATCACATCAGGTCCTTCTTCTCGATTCCAAAAATCCTCTCCGGGAACAACATTCAGAGAGATCATGTTCCAACCGGCGGACATTGGTACAATAAGATCTCGAATATTCTGACCACCACCAACGGTCAGAGTTATCTCGAGCCAGACAGGTCCTTCGACCGGAGTATTATGTTCAATTTGCATGAAAGCAGAATATTGATTATTAACCTCGAGATTAGCGGTTGAAATCAAGATTTCAATGTCAAGTTCACTCTCAGGATCCAATTCACCTTCAGCTGGTTCAAAATCTATCCAATAGAAGTCATTACCTATTTCAATTGCACGCATCCAGTCTTCAGCACCCTGGCAAATTACCACAAGGGTTTTTGTGAATGGGTAAACTTCGGTAGAAATTTCTCCACCGCATGGTTTTTCTCCATCAGGGAGATCATACGTTAAAACCTCTAAAACATCTCCAGTGTTCGGATTGCATTTTAGAAGCCTCGAGACCTGATTCACCCTAGATTGGATGTGTAAATTATATCCATCATCATCTCCATCCCAGATAAGTCCATAACACCTGAACTGTCCGTCATTTTCAATCTGTCCTGCTTCATTACCATCTCTGTCGATAGCAAATAAATCGGAAGTTGTGCTCGCTACCCAGAACAGGTCATTTTCAGGATCATATGTTATTCCCTTTACAGATCTGGGAATTGCATTGCTCTGAATGGAATTATCAGCCTCCTCACCAGTTTCCGGATTTATCTGGGTAATTAAATCACCATCTACGGCGTAAATATACGTGCCATCGGTGGTCATATCTCTCCAGCCATATCTTGATTCGCTGCTCTGCCCAGTTTGACCAACAATTTCAAGGTTGGAATTTAATTTGTAGAGCATATTAGGACTGTCTGCATCCGGGCTGCCTCCCGCTATCCAGTAATGGTCAGCAAAGAAGATGGCTGCCTGCAGACGAGTGTTTCCTAGTAATTCCGCCGCATGGACACCAAAAAATTCGTCCATTACATGTCCCGGTATCGCAGCACCTCTCAAATCCGCAGAAAACTCTAATGGTCCATCGCCACCATTTGTTACAGTGAGATCAACATTTTGTTGCGCATTTTCTTCAAGATTAACAGAAATGTCTTCCCGATCTAAGGATAATTCAGGATGAAATAACCTTATTTCAATCACCATTTCCTGCTCACCATCAAAGTTAAGGTTTTCAATTACTAAAGGTGTATATCCCCTCGCTGATACTTCAAGGTCGAATTGTTCATGCGGAATTCCTCTAATCTCGAATTCTCCATTCTCATCCGATATTGCAAGCATGTTGCTACCACAAATCTGAACAGTTGCATATGGGACTGGATCTCCGGTCATATTATTCAGCACTGTTCCGTTTAATTGACCCATATATCCCGCTAATTCATGAATTACATCTCTAAGGTATTCAGCTCTGCTGAAATTGCGGCTGTTATTAATCGCGATAAAGGACACTGTCTGTATGTATGTACGATAACCATTACCTTCATAGAAGATTCCACGAGCAAAATCCTGATTACAAGTCAATATGACTTCTGAATCTTCTGTTGCTCTCATCCTGTCAGGTTCAGCGGCAGCGTAAGCCATACCATCTCGAGTTTGATATCCGAAAGCCCGTTCCCCAAACCTGCTGTCTTCCGAAGACTGAAGGACTGTTACTTCATTGTCTCTTCCGGCACCGGCAAATTCAACACTTAGATAATTAAAGAGATCGGTGTTTTGGTGAAGTGTACAGAATTTGTTTCCCTCGATATATAGCCCTTTATTAGATTCGAGGAATTCAATAATATTATTGATATCTTCTTCTGAGTCGATCCGACTCGATTCAGAACCTCAAGTATTGCAGAAGAATCCAAGCGGAATAACCAGAACATCATAATCTCCAAGATTATCAGGCAGGTTCCAGTCGTGATCAAAATCGAGGTTTAGCTCTTCGAGAGTTTGCGCAATTGCCTGATATGCGTTTAAATCTTCGTCAAAGACAGGATCTTCAAATGGAAGATTATTATCACATTGCCAAATAAATATGTTTAATGCGCTACTATATCCAGGTAGAAGCAGGGCTAACAGAACAACAAAACCAATAATTTTAAAAAACTTCATCGTACACCTCGAGGTGTTATGGGTTTTAGAGTTATTTGTACTATCAAATGTAGATAAACAGTATACGATTATCAAGCAATATTTTTTGACACATTACAGCTTGTTTCATAAATTGCAGCCCAAAAAGTGTCAAAAAACACTGTTAAATAAAGGAAAAACTAAAACAAACTCACAAAAAAAATTTTATACCACCAATTTTCCTTGACAGGCAGGGCTTTTGCGCAGTATATTTGTCGCATAGAAGACACCACCGTAGCGTCCAGTTAATTCAATCCTCAGGAGGACAAATGAACAAGGCGGATCTCGTTCGTGCCATCGCATCCGAAACAAACATGACATTCCGTGACACTGAAGCTGTCCTAAAAGCTTTTACGGACACAGTTATGTCTGCTGTAGCAGATGGAGAGAAAGTTTCGCTCGTGGGATTTGGAAGTTTCCACAGCATAACCCGCAAAGCTCGCACTGGAAGAAATCCTGCTACCGGCCAGCAGATTAACATTCCAGAAAAGTCCGTTCCCAAATTTACACCTGGTAAAGAATTCCGCGATAAGCTTTAAACCAATGAACCAGCGTGTTTTTTAAGGGAAGGTCTCTTACCTTCCCTTTTTTTTTACACTTTCCTACCTGAACCTACCGGGTAACTCCCGTTAGACATTAAATACCCAGTTATTTGTTTGGAATTACCTCCAAAACAGGAACTATTTTTATTTCACGGGATTTTAACTTGTTTGGTATTACTTGAATCTTTATACTACAAATGAAGTAGTTTACACAGATTCTATTCATCCTGTTTGGTAAACAAAGTTATAAATTGAAATGTAGTTTTCCATAGGCATCGCTTCTAAGGCCAGGGTGCTGAATCTAAACTAACACATGTGATATTGAGGAGGAAAACATGAAACAAATGTATATTAGTACGCTGTTTATTCTGCTTTTAACAGCTTTTATGCCCGGGCATGCTCAGGATCAGTCAGATATTGAGATATATGGCGATCTCTATGATTATTGGATGGCGGGAACAGATATTGCTATTGTGGAAGATGTGGGTTATTTGACAACCCATAATGGATTAGCAAGTGTGGAATTCGATCGGGCTGAGGCAACATTACTCGGATATAACGGACAGGTCTGGGTGACGAGCCTTGATGTTAATGAAGAAAATATTTTCGCCCTTGATCCCACTACAGGCCTGACCATTTTCAACAGGGAAACCCTTGAAGCAATCAGTAATGTTGAAACACAGAGCCCTAATCAAGATATTTTAATAGAACGGGATATTGCCTTCATCGCAAATCACATGAACGGTCTTGAACTCATTGATGTGTCCGATACAGAGAATCCGGAAATGATTTCTCGTCTTGACCTTCCTGGAGCTTCACTAAAATTGGCATATTCCGGAAACACCATGTACATCGCAGCATCCGATGCTGGCTTACGAATTGTAGATGTGTCTAATCCTCAGGAACCCGTCGAGATCGGTTTTTATGAGATCGATGGCAGAACCGTAGACGTCAATATTTATGGACAGTATATTCTTATTGCAAATGAAGAAAACGGAGTAATAATAATTGATACAGCCGATCCTGAAAATCCCGAAGAGGTGAGTTCATATCAAAGTGAAATGCAGGAACCATTAAGAAGTATTAAGGAGGGAGGGGACTTTATCTATGCCTTATATGGTGACAATATAATTGAGATACTCTCTGTTTCGGATGAAAATGAAATCGTGTTATCGAGTACGTTCAACATTGATGATTGGATTGTAACAAGTCTTGAAATTAATGAAAACGACCTTTTTGTCTCGATGAGCCTGGGGGGAGCATTTGGTGGACGTGTTGCACGATATGATGTTGAAGATCCTGATAATGTTGAAGAAACAAGTGCTTATCAATCAGTCGGAGAAGCTCAGGACGTAACAATTATTGGAGATTACGGTTTCCTCGAAGATGCGAATCGTCACGAAGATAGCGGATACAGGATATTTGATGCAAGCAATGCTGAAGATCCCGTCCCTGTATCTTCATTTACTTCTCCCGGAGGAACAGATATTGACCAGATCGACGATTACCTGTTTATAGCTCATGGTGAGGTTACAATTTTCAATTTGAGAGATATTGAGGAACCGCGTCAGGTGGAAGTATATGGTGAGGGTATATTCGACCTTGCGACCTGGGATGATGTGCTTTATGTAGTCGTTCAGGGTGAGGGAATCCAAATATTAAATCCTGATGATCCTAACAACATTGAGGTTATTGGTCAAATCGATGACAATGCTGAGCATATCAATGCTGATGATGATTTGCTGTATTCATTAGGGAATGGTTTGAGAATTTACGATATCTCAAATCCGGAAGAGGCAGCTCTTTTAAATACAATAGAAGATCTGAGTGGTGATGAAATTGTTATTCAGGAAAACCTTGTATTCCTTGTTACATATGATGAAGATGCCGGTGATGGTTTCCAGGTTATCGATTTGACTGATCCGGACAATCCTGTTATTCATGACCTTTACGAACCTGAAAACAGTTTAGTAGATTTTGATGTCCAGGGATCTTTTGCATATATGACCTTTGAAGGGGCAAGACTCGAGGTAGTAGACATAACAGATCCAACCGAGCCAGTTGCTACAGGATTTTATGACAGAGATTTTGGTACAATGAAGGGTCTGGAGGCAAACGGGATCTACACTTATGTGGCCGAACGTGACAGGATGGTTGTATATGATTGCCATACAGCGATGGGAGTTAATCTTCCTCCGGAGTGGGTTGAGATACCGGATGAGATCATCGTTAATGAATCGGAGTTGGCAGAATTCAGTGTTGTTGTAACTGATGTTGACGAGCAGGAATTAACAATAATAATGGATCTCGATGATTTTCCAGAAGGTCCGGTCTTTACGGACAATGGTGATGGTACTGCAGATTTTAGTTGGCAAACAGGATTTGATGATGCCGGGGGATTTCAGGGTGACGTAACAGCATCGGATGGTGAAAATGAAATCTCGAGCCGAGTCAGGGTTGTTGTTCGCAACCAGAACAGGCCTCCCGTAGTTACGATCCCAATTCCCGATATTGTTCTTGATGAAGATCCCGGTGAAATTGAAATCGCATTACTCGATACAATTTTCACAGATCCGGACGGGGATAACATGACTTATCGCATACATACCGATGTCAATGAGTTGAACGTTACAATCGTCAATCGACGAACACTAAGGATGCGTCCCGACATGAATTTCAATATACCTGAAGGTGTTGATGTCGAATATTTCGCAACGGACGTAAACAATGACGTAATCAGCTCGACATTTAATGTTGTAATTAATGCAGTGAACGACGCACCACGAGTATTCAGCCTGTTTGATCCACGTCCCGGGACTATTATCCCTTCATATGCTGCCAATTTTCAATGGCGCCCTTCATCTGATACTGAAGGAGATACGGTTCGCTATTCCATGTACATGAACATAAGTCACAATGAGATAGATACTACTTTTACCTGGGCGGTGGAAACGGCCAATAATATTTTATTAGAACAACTTGACACGATTTTAGTTGGACTTGATATTGATACAACAGCAACTGCAAACTGGTGGGTTGTTGCAACGGATTCACTTTTATTTACTGAATGTGCTCAGCGCTGGCATATAATCCTTCCATCAGTCTTGCATGTCGGAGAAAGGGAAGAGCCAATTCCAACCGAGTTGACACTTACACAACCTTATCCAAATCCGTTTAACAACCATACCAGTATCCGCTTTGCAATGCCGACTCCGGGCTTCGTGGACATGGATGTATTTGATTCCAATGGCAGAAGGATTTCTTCACTTATGATCGAGAGATACTATCCAAATGGCTGGCATAAAGCTACATGGGTAGCCGAAGGAATTCCAGCTGGCGCATATTTAATAAGACTCCAGATGGATAATGAAGTTCTGACTCGAACGGTCAGGTTGGTAAAATAGTTTGATACAATTTATCACCAATTCAAGATGTTCAAAGGGAGGGCTTAAAAAGCCTTCCCTTTTGTATTCTCACCCTTCTTTTCATTGCGACACCCCGCAATACAACTTACCTTAATTGGATCAACAACGTAAGGGAGACCTAAAAAATGCAACTTCATAAAAACTCTGCAAGACATACTCAATTTTTTTCGCACGTGATATGTTTAATGTTATTCTCAGTTATTGTCGTATCAGGATGCGCACCCGGTGTGTCAAGTCGGCTGGCAAAAGTGGAGCACTATGACCTGTCGGTAACGTTTGATACAACAAGTCACAAACTGACTGGAGCAGCTGATCTGACTTTTTCCCCAGAACCAGGGGATGGGATAGGCTTTATGCTCAACCCTGAGTTCTCTATTGAGAACGCGACCATTTGGGATAAAGAAGTAAAACTCTTGAAGGTGAATGCTTCTGCTGTAGATGACAGTCGTTCAAATGAAGGTATTTTTGAGCATTGGAATCCTGACAGAGCTGCGTTGTGGTTTGCGGATGTCTCCGAAGAGGAGCTTGAAGCAGGTGAATTTACGATGAATATCGCTTATGCAGGTTCGTTATATACACCTCCTGACAACCGTGAGTTTTCTCGTGAGAAGATTGCCTTTGAAGTCAACGGAACAATCAGCTCAAATGGGATCTACCTGTCTCCATCAGCATACTGGTATCCCTGGATTCCGGATAATCTAGCGACGCATCGGACAACTACAATTCTGCCAAAGGGCTGGAACTGCGTTACAACCGGTGATCCTTCCTGGACAGAAAACGAAAACGATGTTGAAGTTGTTCATGATTCGACGGTTCCGCTTGATGGTCTGAATCTAAGTGCTGCACCATTTGAGATCAAAGAGGTGGAACATAGCGGTGTCAGGATAATGACATATTTTCTCCCTGCTCAATCCGATCTGGCTGAAGGATATCTCAACTCATGCAAGGGCTATGTGGACATGTATTCGGAAATGATCGCGACATACCCATTCCCGAAGTTTGCAGTAGTTGATAACTTTCTCCCCTCTGGTTACGGAATGCCTGGATGGACACTGCTCGGCAGTGAAGTTTTACGGTTACCTTTCATCAAATTCACCTCACTCGGACATGAAGTCCTGCACAACTGGTTCGGAAATTCCCTCTATGTCGATTACGATCAGGGGAACTGGTGTGAAGGTCTGACTGCTTATCTTGCAGACCACAAATACAAAGAAGCTCGTGGTCCTGCCGGGGGTGTAGATTATCGATTAAACACTCTGCGTGATTATGCTAATTATGTCAAGAATGACAATGATTACCCGGTTACTGAGTTCATTTCCCGAGTTGATTCACACGATCGGGCAATCGGTTACGGTAAAGTCCTGATGATTTTCCACATGCTGAATAAAATATTCTCTGCTGAGAACGGTGACATGTTCAGGAAAATGATTAGTGAAGTATATCAGGATAACCAGTGGAAGACAATCTCCTGGGCTGATTGGCAGGATGCAGCTGAGAAACATTATGGTCAGGATCTTGACTGGTTTTTTGATCAGTGGGTTAAAAAAGCCGGAGCACCGACAATTTCTGCACAGGATGTAAAGATCACCCAAAATGAGTCAGACTGGATTGCTAATTTTAAGATCACTACCGAGCCAGCAGAAGAGAGCTTCCAATATCCGTTAATAATCCGCACCACAGATGATGCAGGCAACTCAACCGATGAATTTAAACTTATTCGTAAGAATTCTAAAGAGGTTACGATATCAGGTAAAGGTACCTTATCAAAACTCCAATTAGATCCTGATTTTGATACCTGCCGGATGATTTACCCGGGAGAAATGCCGACTACAATGGCTGCATTTTACGGTGATGCTGATGGTGTGCTTGTTGTACCTTCAAAAGGTGCTAATATGGATGAATGGAAAAAGGTCGCGGATGGTTTAAAGAAACACGGTCAGACAGTTGTGACAGAAAACGAATTAACTGCGGAAATGAAGCACAAATCAATGTGGCTCTTTGCACCATCAACAACTCTCCTTGCAGAGTTTGGTGTTAATGAAGAGGTCTTCAGAATCAATAGGGCTGTGAGAGGATCTGACATTGTGATAGATGGTTTCAGATTCAACGGTGAGGTTTTTGAGGGTGGAGAGAAAACTGCAACAGTGATCTTCCCTCATCCGAAAGTTGATGGGAAAACGATTGTATATACTATTATCCTGCCGGATACCGATCCAGTAGCGGGAACCCGAAAGTTACCGCATTATGGAAAATACAGTTTCCTGCTTTTCGAAGGGGATACAAATATCAGCAAAGGTATATTACCGCCAAAAGGTGAGAATCCGCTGGTTTGGACTGCTGAAGATTAGGTACAAATGTCCGGAGTAGCGAAGTTTGTTTCGTGTTCTTTTATTTAAGAAATCTGCGAACCAAACTTCGCTACCCCGAAAAAAAGGGGAAATTCATCCTGGCTGTACAACAGATTTCATTTCAACCCTAATTCAGGATATAATTCTTCTGCACATTCCGGACAGATAGAATGTGTAAACTCAGCATCAGACCGATCTCTTACATACATTTCAACAGGCTGCCAAAAACCTCCATCGTCACGAATTTTTTTGCAATTAGCACAAATTGGTAGCAAACCCTGTAGCGTTTTAACTTCAGCAAGTGCTTTTTCTAACTGAACTTTCTTTTCTTTCAACTCTATGACTAACTTGCGGCTTTGCATCAGGTCACCATGCCGTGCGATTGCTATAGTTACCGCCCGAGTGATTTCAGCAGCATTTGGGGGTTTTGTCAGATATGCTCCTGCGCCCGTTTCACTGGCTTTGTCTAATAGTCCTTTGGTTTCGTGAGCTGTGAGAATCACCACAGGTGTCGGGCACTTCTCCTGGATTAGTTTTGCTGCAGTCAATCCATCTATTTTCGGCATTTTTATATCCATTAGAACGACATCAGGTTTTATTTTAGAGCACATGTCAACTGCCTTTTTACCGTTTGAGGCTAATCCAACCTCTTTATAACCGACTGATTTTACGGTTCTGGATATGTCCTGACTAACCAGATAATCATCTTCTGCTATCAGAATTTTTATATCGGTTTTTCCAAACATTTTATGACTCGTGTTTTTTTGTTTTTTCGTTTTCAAACTTAACTGTAACGACTCCACCGTTATCATTATCAAACTCAACGGTACCATCGAGGCTCTGGGTAACTATTCCCGTAATCAATTCAAATCCGATGTTCATGCTGCTGAAATCCCCATTTGATAGATTTTCGGGAAATCCGGGACCGTTATCTCGAAACTGTATTATAATATTCTCATCTTCCTGAGAAATGTTCACGGATATTGAGACCGTGTTTTTTTCACCTAAAGTATGCTTGACTACATTTGTCGTTAGTTCATTGATGACTAACGTAAGATGGTGAGCTTGCGTGCTGTTAACTTTGACTTTTGATGGTGAAATGGTAATATCTACTTTTTTGTCAACAGGCACACTTTGCATTGCTCCACCGATGATACTCATACATAATTCACTTAGAAGAAGAGGTTTCCAGCCGCTCTGAGATAATATGCTATGAACAGTGGACAATCCCTGGACTCGTCCAACCAGATCAGTTAACACAGGGAGATAGGAATCAATATTCCTTTCGTTAGCATATTCCTCCTCTCTGTGAAGCATGCTGATGATTGCTGCGAGGTTATTTTTCACCCTGTGATTTACCTCTCGGAGAAGCACTGCTTGAGTATCAGAGTATTCCCTCAGTTCTTGTTCCTGCCTCTTTCGCTTTGTAATATCCTGAATCATTCCTGTGACCTCAGTTATCTCGCCCTTGTCATCAAATGTCAGGTGATTGGTTCCAAGCACTGTCTTTATCTCACCATTGGGTGTTACAATCCTATATTCAAATGTATTGGGTTTTTTAGTAGTTAAAAACTCCTCACATCTCAAATTAACATAATCCACATCATCCTTATGAATATAACTCATTGCCATATCGAAAGTTCTGTCGAATTGCTCAGGTTCAATTCCATTTATTCGGCAAAGATTGTTAGACCATGTAACCTCATTTGTCTTCAGCACCCACTTCCAACTTCCTGCGTTTGCGGCTTTTTCTGCAGAACGAGCCATTTCATTTGCTTCGATTAGAGCGGTCTCGATATTCTTTCTATTTGTAATATCACGAATAAATGCCGTGATGCCAATAACATTCTCGTCAGCACCCATAATCGGACACCAATATAACTCAAAAACAATACCCATTTCGGCCTGGTGTTCAATCTCAAGGACAATCTCTCCGTTTAGGGCTCTGTCAATACTTTTCTTCGCGGCTTTTTTTGTTTTCTGACTTGGGACAAGGTCTATGAAGTTCATTCCAATTTCAATTTCTATTCCAAAATACTGAAACATCGTTTTCTTGTGTGATTCATTAAATGCAGTGTACCTGTATTCTCGATCCAATGCAAATATTATTAAATCTTTTGGACTGTTTAAAAGTGAATTAATTAAATTATTACTCTCTATAAGTTTTTCCTTAGCAAGTTTTTCTTCTGTTATGTCCTCAAGAACATTTAAACCAATTGGACCGTACTCTGAATGATTGAAGGATGTAATTTCAAGTCTACTCCAGAATGGGGTACCATCCTTTTTTAGAGTATGAATTTCTCCACTCCACTGACCTTTAGTTTGAAGATCAGAGGTTATTTCCTTTTTCATTTCCTCCGGATTTTTTTCAGATGGAGCATAGAGAATATTCACATTTTTACCAATCAGTTCACCCATATCGTAACCAAACATTTCTTCAAACCGGGGATTTGTATAGACTATCGAAGCATCACTAATTTTAACCAGATTTACGCCTTCTCCCATGTTTTCAACAATTTCGCTTTGTATTCGAAACAGATCTTTGATATGCTTTTGTTCTGTAATATTGATGAGAGCGGCAATTAGAGAATTTTCGTCGTTATAAACCATCGGTTCGGCTGAAATTAACACCCAGGCTTTAGTTCCATCAGGTCTTTTCACTCTCAACTCATGATTTCTTACATGTCCATACTTCTTCAGAATTTTGAATACTTCTTTTCTATCTTCAATATTATAATACCAATCTACAGTGGATTGAAGTTCTCCCTTTTTGGGTTGACCTCCCCACATCTCTATTAAATGGTCATTAGTAAATAGGATTTTACCATCAGATATCCTGCTGATTAACATTGGCGTCGGCACTGAAGAAACAATAGCTTTGAATCTCTCTTCACTTCTTGCCAACTCTTCTTCGGTTCTCTTCCTCTGTACAACGTTCCAGGTGTGTTCCAATACTAATGAAACCTGATCTATATCAAACTGTGTGTAATCATTGTCTCTATTTCCTACACCCAAGGTTGCGACGATTTTGTCATCTTCAAATACTGGTACTACCAGATATCTTTTTATCGCTGAAAGATTTTTCGGAAGATCTTTCCCATCTGGTGTATTCAAGTAATCGTTGTGTATTACGGGTTTTCTCTGATGAATACAATCCATCAAAATACCAGCAATTTCAACGGGATAATCGGAATCCACTTTCCCAACTTTACTGTCTTTCATCGATTCGTCTGATCCTATCTGAAAGTTGGAAATTGATTGATCCGGATTCACAAAATGAAAATATCCAACCTTACTTTGAGTTATTTTTTCACACTCGTTTAATCCGCGTCTCATAATTTCTTGGATTGAAGAGGATTCCATCATCTTAATTATTTTTAGAGATGATTTCATCGCATTCTCAATACTTTTGCGGTCAGAGATATCCCTCCAACTTGATCTGCTATATAGAATATTTCCTTCATCATCACGAAAAGCGGAGATATTAAGACTTACATCTATTTTACTTCCATCCTTTCTGATGAGAGCCAGCTCCTCGTCGATTATTTCTCCGGTTTCAAGAAATTGTTTAAATATTCTTTCCTTAACATCATCAATACAATCCGGATGATACATTTTAAAAATCGGATTACCGATAATTTCCTCTTTCGAGTAGCCGGTTTTTCGGGCTAAAGTCTCATTACAGTCAAGAATAAGTGCTGATTTCGGATCAACTGAAACATACATATCCGGTGCGTTTTCGTATAGATCAAGATATTTTTCTTCGCTTAACCTAAGTGCTTTTTCGGTTTGTTTTCTTTCGGAAACCTCTTGCTTCAGATCTGCTGTACTGGTAATTATTCTTTTTATGATCGGATTAATGGTGATTAAAAGGATGATTGATCCCAGACTGATTATCAAGATCGCCAATCCTCCTGCCAGTCTGGAAGCGCGGTTGAATGGTTTTTCTATTTCAGCCATATCAATTTTACCGACTAATCCTAAACCACAGTTTTTTGTCGGTTCAAAAGCAGATAAGACTAATTCGCCATCATAATCTAAACCGATCATAGTGCCTGATTCACCCTTTATTGCCCTGCGCATGGGTTCTGCTAACTCAGAATCTAAAGGGATGGCCTTACGTTTAGAGGGATTGGCCAGGTCATCAGAATTCATCAAGAAGACAATTTGGTCTCCTTCACGTCGGGCGAATATTAATTCACCGGTTTTCCATTCATCTTTCATACCTTCCTGAATAGAAAAGACTTCTTTTAACATACAGGTTCCACAGCTCAGATTGCCTTCATGGTGGCTTTCACCCGTTTCGAATTCACACATTGTCGTGATCACCTCAGCCCAGCTTCTGACGAGTATTGACAAATCTTTACGTTTCTCCTCAATGGCTGAAAAGTGCAGCTCTCTCATAACATTCAACGTTACAATTGTGGCAATTACGGTCATAATCACAATTGGTGTAATGAGAATTATCCTCTGCAGGTTTACCGGATTTAGTATCCTCTTCTCTGAATGCTTCGACTTCTTATGTGGTTTTTGTGATACCCCGGGTTCTTCGATTTTCTGACTTTCACTTCCAGTCGTTTCCTTCATGAAAGCACCCTTTAGGTTGGTAGTTTTCAAAAAACATGTTTGTTGTGGATAATTGATAAGTTAACTGACAATTCGAAAAAATGCAAAGAATCTCATTTTACACTGATGAGCTTATCCAAACAATTCGTCGGATAATGTCTATAGACAAACACAAAAAACGCATCATAAACCATCAAACATTAAACTCCCATTGCATTTCTGTCAATTATGTCCTTATCTTGTCGGGATACGATCTTTAGTTCAACCTTTTGAGGTACTCACATGTCAGCCTCACGACTTCTTGTTTTAATCCTGGTCATAACTCTAATTGTCTCCGGATCTCTCCCTTCGAATGCCCGGGCGGCAATGAAACTCCCCGGTGGATTCATAAATCCGACAGCTGAAGACATCCCCAACGATAAGGGTGGTCAGATAAAGCTCAGGTGGAAACTCGATGAGAATGTTCACTCAATTACCGATGTAGACGTTTTTCGCCAGATTGACGGTGCTCCGAAATGGGAACTTATCGGCTCTGTCGCGCGTGCCGAATCAACCTTTGTCGACACCGGTGCTGAAGATGGCACTAAGTACTCCTACATGCTGAAAGCAACAGGACCGGGAAGAGTTTACGAATCAAAACAGATGAACAACGTCGTGAGTTCCGCATCATGGTTTGACATGCGTAAAATCAACCTTCTGATTATGACGTTTGTCGTCCTCGTACCTGTAATATGGTTTGGTGCTCAAGCAGGCAAGCGGGACATGTTCATCCGCAAGATCGCTGGTCTTCAAGCGGTTGAAGAAGCTGTTGGCAGGGCTACAGAGATGGGACGAAGCGTCCTCTTCATTCCCGGGATTCAAGACCTTGATGATGTTCAAACCCTTGCCGGTATGACCATTCTGGGATCGGTTGCCAAGATGACCGCTGAATATGAAACCCGGCTCGATGTGCCTGTAGCAAGATCGCTTGTAATGTCGAACGGCAGGGAGGTCGTAAAAGAAGCATTCCTTTCCGTTGGTAGACCAGATCTTTATAACGATGATATCGTCCATTACGTGACCGATGAGCAATTCGGTTACGTTGCGGCTGTTGATGGCATCATGGTTCGCGAGAGACCGGCGGCATGTTTCTACATGGGAGGCTTCTTCGCCGAATCATTGATCCTTGCCGAAACGGGAAACCATGTGGGGGCGATACAGATTGCAGGTACAGCAATGCCTTCACAGTTACCGTTCTTCGTGGCAGCATGTGATTACACCTTAATTGGTGAGGAACTATTCGCTGCTTCGGCCTATTTATCCGGTGACCAGAGGATGATTGCATCACTGAGGGGTCAGGATGTTGGCAAACTGGTCGCAATGGGTTCGATTCTACTCGGTTCGCTCTTTGTTACCTTCAGCAACCTTTCAAGTGGAACAGGTTTCTGGGCAAAATTGACTGATGGGTTCATCAGGTTGTTCTCTTTGAATTATTAGTTCATTACCGCGCTGTCGCACGCCCTCGTGTGACAGTAATAACAACGACTTAATTGGCAGACGAGGACGTCTGCCAACGCGAATTTGAGTTAGATTCACGCCTTCGCAGGAACGACGTGAAAGAAGAACACAGTAACAACCCATAAAGACAAGAAAAAGGAACACATAAATGGAAATCCCAAAAGCAATCAGAGGTTTCTTCGACGGAGATAAACTGAAACAATGGCCAGGAAAATATTCGAAGAAGCTGCTGTGTATAGAATACATCGCTGAAAAGATCGAAGCTGGAAAGGAATTTTCCGATGCTGAGATTAAAGAAGTCCTGAACGAATGGCACACCTTCAACGATCCGGCAACTCTGCGTCGTGAATTGATTGAAGCTAAGGTGCTCGACAGATCACCCGATGGACGTTTGTATTGGAAGGTGGAAAAAGCAGGATAGGGAAACCAATTAGATACCCCAGGCAAACGATAGTCAACCCGGAGTCCGATGAGAAGTTCAGATAACATTTCAAAGAAAAAGAAAACACTGTTAGAATTCAAGGAGGTTATGATGAAAGTAAAACATGCACTGGTAACAATCGTCGCAATCTGTGTCCTGTTTTCGATTTTTTCGAACGCTCAGGCTTATGAAGAGACGAATAACGTAGCCGGAAAGAGTTCATTTTCGAGGTTGTTTGCATATCCAACGGGTCGGATGATCCCATCGGGAGTGTTAAATCTCTCATTCGGAGGATCCTTTGCTACCCAGGGGGGACAGGAATTTCTGGGATTAGGGGCTGTGGGTCTCGGTGATATTGCTGAATTTGAATTCAGCACAGCACATGTTATTTCAAACATTTTCGATTTTTCAGATCATATTGGTACAACTGCTCTGAAGTTCAGGGTGCACGAAGGTGAACCTGAAACGATGAATCCGACGGTTGTTGTCGCCTTGAGAAGTAATACATGGGCGGCAGTTGGCTCAAGCGAAAGAGATGAACTAACGGGTCCTGCCACGGGTGATGCCCAGAATAGTCTTCGTGGAGTTGAGTTTGAAACTCACCTGACTACTCTGTACATCGCATCAACCCTTGACGTCCATCCGGAATGGAGTACCCATCTAAGCGTTGCCTGGGATGAAATTCGGATAAGGGATATACGATATAATTATGATCGAGGGGGGCAATTCCCAACATCTGCACCGGATGATATTACGGAAGGGATACTCTCCCTGTCTGTAGGTCTCGAGCATGCCGTTAATGCACGTACACATTCGATATTCGAACTTGGCAGTCTTCCGGAGATAAAGTTTGATGAAAGTATGGCAAAACTGAACATTGAACCACTATGGCAGGGAATGGTTGGCGTCAGGTTCTATGTCAGAACATTAACAACCATTGACGCTGGAATCCGCTACCGAAGTGATTATAGTGGACTCTCTGATGTTGAGATTCGTGCAGGTTTGAATCTGGGTATAGATATTCAGAAGCAAATTCGAAGGAAGATGAGGAAGTAGGTTTCGATTAGGGACCGGGGAGGACGGGTATATCTTCCCGTCAGTCAAATGTTAATGCATCAGCGGATAAATATATCCGCGCTCCCTAATCAGGAGATTATCGTGCTGTCACGCTAACTCGTGTGACAGTTATAGCAACAACTTTAGTGTCAGACGAGGACGCCTGACACCACTGAAGAAGAAACTTTTACAAATAAATACTGAGGTATTATGCGCCGCGAAATACCACTGTTCATAACATTCATAATCGGTACGGCATTGATTGTGGCTCTGTTTATCCCACATAATCCGTTCCCGGCGTTCGATCATGAGTTTTCAATCTGGTTTGACATTATCGCCGTGTTCGCGTTTGTGCTGGGTGGCGGGAATCTGCTGAAGGTTCATGTTGATCGCTTCACGCGAAAACATCCCGATCGCTGGTATAGTCTGGTGACAATCTTTGCCTTTCTGATCACATTGATAATCGGCCTGTTCAAAGTTGGAGGAGATCCCGGACTCACAGGTAATTATCAAGCTGCCGGGACATGGTTTAAAGTGATTTACGATGCAATCTTTACACCATTGCAGGCAACGATGTTCTCTCTGCTTGCGTTTTTTGTGGCATCAGCCGCGTATCGTGCTTTCCGTGCAAAGACAAAGGAAGCTACAGTGCTTTTGGTTGCAGCGTTTGTTATACTTGTCGGGCGCACGCCAGTTGGATATTATCTGACCTTCTGGCTACCCGATTGGTTGTCATTCCTGCATATTCCGAACCTGTCTGCATGGATTATGTCAGGGCCTAACCTTGCAGGTCAAAGGGCAATCATGATTGGTATCGCGCTGGGGATTATCGCAACGTCGATAAAACTTATCCTCGGCATTGAACGTGGTTATCTTGGTCGGGAGAAATAATATGGAACAAGAAATCACATTCATGGAAAAGATGCTGAAGATAGACCGTCGAATAATATTCGCACTCATAGCTCTTGCAGTTATCATCCCGATGATGATGAATCTTCAATTCCCGGTTCGTCCCTCACCGATCGTGAAGACGATTTTTGAAAAAGTTGAATCACTACCTGATGGTTCTATAGTATTGATGTCATTTGACTTTGGACCTTCTACTGTCCCCGAGAACGAGCCGATGGGCGATGCATTGCTTTATCACTGTATGCTGAAGAACCACAAAGTTTGCATGATGGCACTCTGGCCTACCGGTGAAGCAGAAGGTCAGAAAGCAATTACACGTGTCATAACTTCTGAATTTCCAAATAAGAAATACGGTGAAGACTACATCATGCTCGGCTTCAAAGCCGGAAACCAGGGCTTAATCAATGCCATTTTTACCGATCTCAAGGGCATGTATACCACCGATGCAAATGGTGTTGACATTAACAGCTTCCCGATGATGACCGGTGTTGATAATCTCAAAGCATTTGACCTCATACTTGGTGTTTGTTCCGGTAAACCCGGCTTAAAAGAGTGGGTTCAATTCGCGGGAGACCGTGGTGATATTCCGGTTGCCGGAGGTGTAACGGCTGTTGAAGCTCCACTGCTGTATCCATATTATCCGAAACAGTTACTTGGACTTATGGGTGGGTTGCAGGGCGCAGCCGAATTACAAGCTGCGGTTTTTGATAAATATCCACAGTATGAAAAGTACTTGATAAATTGTTCAGGTGCTACTAATGCTGTCAGGAATATGGGGCCACAGACTGTCGCTCACCTTGTGATAATATTCTTTGTGGTTGTTGGTAATATTGCCTTCTTTGCTCAACAAAGAAGGAATAAACGATCCAGGATGGAGTGAGCCATGACTTTTTCAGAATATTTCGTATTATGGGTCGGGGGATTGCTGACACTGATGATTTTCAGCTTCCTGTACAGGGACAATCCCCTTTATAAATTTGCAGAGCATCTTTTCGTTGGTGTTTCAGCCGCCTATTGGATGGTGGTCGCATTCTGGACGACATTGATCCCAAATCTCTTCGGCTACCTTTATCCTCCATTGCTTGGGGCATTTACTTCTTCACCGGAAGAAGCAAAGATGGTGATAGACAATCTCACTAACATCCACTGGTACGAACGGTGGTTGCGACTCGTTCCGCTGGTTTTCGGATTGATGATGTTAACTCGCCTCTTACCAAAAGGACAATGGCTGGCTCGCTGGCCAATGGCATTTATCATCGGATTCGCAGCCGGAACAAACCTGACAAGGTATCTGCAATCGGATTTCATCGCTCAGATTAAGTCAACACTTATCCCATTGATAGTTGTAGTCGATGGTTCTTTCTTACTCGGACCAACGATAACCAACTGGGTAATCGTATTCGGTGTCATTTCTGCTCTGATTTACTTTTTCTTTTCAAAGGAACACAAGGGCTGGTTCGGAGGAACAGCCAGGGGCGGAATCTGGGTGCTTATGGTAGCATTTGGTGCAGCGTTTGGCTATACTGTCATGGCGCGTATTTCGCTGTTAATTGGTCGTATGTCATTTTTAGGTGAGTGGATCAGTAATGGATTCGGAGCTTGATGGAATGTCAGGTGAGGGCACCTGACATCACGAAGTTGGGGAGGACCACAATGTTGGGGAGGACGGACATTCTTGTCCGTCATACTAATTGGGAGGATGGGTATATTTACCCGTCACGCAGCATGATTAAAATTCTGCGGATAAATATATCCGCACTCCCCACACCTTTAGGATTTAATTTGAGGTAGCAGTAAATTACCAAGAAGAAAAAACAGAATTTAGGACGGGGTCTCTCAGCACTTTTCACTGATGCTGATCTCGATGTAGCATCCGAAGCAAGGATGCAGATGCTGCCCGTTAACGATATTAAGCCAAACAGTCAGCAACCACGGCAGAATTTCGATCAATCAGCACTTGAAGATCTAGCGGCTTCAATCCGTGAAAAGGGCGTTATTCAACCTCTCATCGTTCGTCAGATTGATACCGGCTTTGAGCTCATTGCCGGGGAACGACGCTTTCATGCTGCAAAGAAATCCGGATTGACTGAAGTTCCTGCACGGATATTGGATGTTTCGAATGAGGCGGAGATGCTCGAACTCTCAATTATCGAGAACCTCCAACGCAAAGACTTGAATCCGGTTGAGCTCGCACTTGGATACAAAAATCTTCAGGTAAAATGGGGATTAACTCAGGAAAAGGTCGCTCAACGTATTGGAAAAGACAGGGCTACTGTTGCTAACACAATGCGCCTTTTGGAGCTGCCTGATCAAGTTCTGCAATCTCTGCGAAAGGTTGAAATCACGATGGGGCACGCTAAAGCCATCCTTGCAGTCCCAGGAGCAGCTCGCCGCAGTGCACTATGGAAGCGAGTTATTTCCGAAAGGCTATCTGTTCGCCAGACCGAGCAATTAGCAAAAACAATTGCTACTGCAACCAGACCGAAACCGAAAATACGACGCAGAACTGAAACATCACCTGAGTTATACGAATTTACTGACCGCATCAGACGATCTCTAGGCACAAAAGTAAAAATTGTAAAGAAAGGAAAAAAAGGCAGCATACAAATCGAGTTTTTCTCCGAAGCGGAACTCGAACGACTTGTCGACATACTATCCGGGAGTTAAAATCCTGACTTCCCAATATTCCAGCCGGGTTTCAAGCGAAGCTTAACCCGGTGGGAATCATTATCAAACCCACCTTTTCAGGCGATAAACTTTTCACCAATCACATGCCTGATTTTACCCAAAAAAAGCAAATGGTTTCAAAGTGAATTGAGAGTCTTTTGAGACTGTTTTAAATTTGCATTCGGCTCGAAATTCTATTATATTATTTTGTCTTGGGAGATCGTACAACGGCAGTACATGCGGCTCTGGACCGTAGAATCGGGGTTCGAATCCCTGTCTCCCAGCAACAAACCCGCAATTCCTTGACAACAAGGGGTTGCGGGTTTTATATTATAGGAGATGTGCCATATATGTGCCAAGCTTGCCCTCGCAAACCCGGAGAATGCTAAATGGAAAAGCCTGAAAGACCAAATGTTAGATCACGAATTAACCCAAAGGGTAAAAAGGTTTATTTCTTGGATTATGTCGATCCATCCACAGGTAAACGTAAGCGTTCAGTTATCGGTCCCGTAAAACGGGATACGGAAAAGAAAGCCGATCAGCTCTATCGTGAAATGATGGCTGAGTATGTTGGGGACGCGAATCGTAGTTATAAAGATATTTCCTTGAAGGATTTGGTTGAGCTATACTTCCAAACAAAGATGAATCGAATAGCGCAGTCATCGGTACGACGATACCGTACATTTGCCAATAACTTCTTAGGATATATGACTACCGAGTTTTCAGCGATAAACATGGCATCAATGCTTGAGCGGAGGCATGTTGAACGATTCCTAAAAGAGTTATCAGATAAAGGGAAAAAACCAAAGACTATCAATAATCAAATCTTCCTAATTAAAACCATATTTGATCTTGCTGCTTCCGAGGGTTATATACGAGACAACAAACTTAAAAACATCCAACGTGTTCGTGATGCTTCGCAAGCAGAGAAAGTTAAATATTGGACTTATGATGAAGTTCAATTGATTCTTGAAGCTGTTAAGCCGTATTGGCGTGATTCCTTGGAATTCCTCTATCATACAGGAATAAGGAAAGGTGAATTGATTAACCTGACATGGGAAGACGTAAATATGGATGCCGAACAACCAACTATAAAAATCCAGGCAAAGGATGGCTGGACACCAAAAACCAATCAACAAAGACCCATTCCCCTAAATGCTAAAGCTGTGGAAATTATTGAAAGGCAGGATCATTCAGTTGAACACAACTATATTTTTAAGGGAAAATACGGGGGTATGATTCATCGCGATAAAATATATCGTTGCCTCAAAACAACGCTGAATAAACTTGGGCTTGAAGGCAACGTTCACAAATTCCGCCACACATTTGCATCCCATCTTGTTATGAAGGGTGCTGGATTAGAAACGGTTTCCAAACTGCTTGGGCATAGTTCAATCGAGATGACGATGAAATATGCTTCCCTTGCCCCAGATCATCTTAGAAAGGCTGTTGATATGCTGATTTTGGAATAACTTCCAACTTTTTTCAAATATATTTTTTTTTCGCATTTGCTATCGACATTCCCACGGGCTTGAAGTATACTAATTTAGGCAATCGACCGGAAACGACAACATCAAACGTTTTCGGTTTTTTTGTTATTAAATAATAACCATTTAAGTATTATGAAGACATTCGATATGAACAAAGTTAAAAATCCTGTCCTATCAAACGATGATCGACCATTTGGTTGGTATGACACCTGGGAAGAATACGCATGGGCGGTTGAACTGGAAAAAGAAGATAAATTTCGAAACTCGGAAAATATGCGTGAAAATATCCTTGACAATAGAAAATCCTGAACCATTGTAAGATATAGACCCATCCGACAAACCGACCCGTCAATCCACATTATTAGAAAAGGAAATGAATTATGAAATTCAACACACAAATCACCGATCTGGTCGAAAACGAAGACCTCTGTAGAAGTATCTATCAGGGTTATCAACTGGGACAATTAGTTAGGCACTTAGCGAATAAGCACGACATATCAGACTATGCAGTAAAGAAGCTTGCCAAATACTGGCAGGAAAAAGAAAACCGCACAGGGGAAGTGCGGTAATCAATAACAAATCAAACCATACGGGGTATAATGAATTATACATCAAAATCATTAGAAAGTCAACAGCTTACACTATCAATTAGCACCAAATCACCGAAAAATAAGTCACAAGCAGGGACTATAACAGAATTCAAGTCTATACAAATCGATTTAGAAGACGAAAAACACATAAGACAAACATTTACTACATATAACTATTCCTTTAATCACTGGGGCGGTCAGACATGTTCTAAAAGGGCATATAAAGGGATGTTCGGAATCATATTGGATGTTGATGAGGGTATGACAATTGACGAAGCAAGGGAAACATATTCGGAATATAGGTATATTATTCACACCAGCACATCACATCAGTTACAAAAGGGCGAAAAGCCACCATGCGACAGATTCAGGATAATACTGCCATTTGATCCAGAAAAAGGAATGCGATTTCCCGATCAAAAGATTGCAGATTTAGTTTATGATTATGTGAAGGAAATGTTTGATTATGCCGATCCGGCAGTATTCCACGGTGGTGCGAAGTTCTACCCATTCCTGGGTAAACGCGAAAAATTCGATTTGTGGGTAAATACTGAAGGTGAGTGGTTTGATATTGATGAATCTGAACTGAAAGTAATACCAGCTCCGGCAGCACCAGCAGCAACTACAACCAGACAAACAGACACCCATTACATTACCTACAACGACGAAATTGTGATGGCGGATAAAAAGTCCAAGCAAACAATAGAATCTTTGAGGAACGTCCTTACAAGCGGAAAACAGCCCTGTTATTGTCCGTTCTGCGATGATATAAATAGTGCGAATGCTTCGGCTGTAATTCAATTAACACAAGAAGGATTTATGCAATTACATTGCAAACATTGTAAATCTGAAGGCGGTCAGAATGTGTATTGGGAAGATCCTGTCGAACCGGGGATGTTTATGATGGAAGATAGACTGATGCGAATCCAAAAGAACAAGAATAATGCCTTTGTTATGAGAGCGAAGGAAGATCATATCCGAAAAGAAGATAGGAATTATGTAAAAACATATTTATCAAGAATGCGAAACATCCCAGCAGCGGACTTCAAGGTAGAAAAATATGCTTCTGCTGAATATAACAAGGTTGACTTTGATCTAAATATCCCTGATGGCAGACTTAAAATTGAAATACCTACAACAATTCAACCTGACAGAGAAGATAACCTCTTCATTGATAATTGGTTAATGGGGTTGTTTGGTGAGTATTCTGGCTTTATTAAGGACTGGATGGCCTTATACTGCTTCACTAACTACAAACAACTTCCAATTATCGTCCTAACTGGCGACCGGGGTGTGGGCAAGACTACATTTTCTGAAGTAATCGCAGAAATTTTCCCGGAATTAAGCACTGACTGGTCTGGTGATGCAGGTCAATTCAACCCGGAATTCACTAAAAAACTGCTGATGGTTGACGAAAACCACATAAGTCAAAAAAGTCAGTATCAGAAACTAAAGGCGGTTACCGGCAATGCTTATCTTTCCGTAAACGAAAAATTCGCGGCACAATACAGGATTCGCAATAACGTCAAAATCATTATGACCACCAACGAACCCAGACCGCTGTTCCTGGTTGCGGGTGAAAAGCCAACCGACTCAAACAACAACAACTTCTTTATTTACAAGGTTATGCCTGTAAGGGTAATAAATCCAAGAATAAAGGAACAGATTATTGAAAGGCTTGGGTATTACATCCAGACTGAATTGAAACAACGGTATCAGAATTGGCTATCCGAAGAATCTGGAAGCAGAGCCAGATACAGCATCCCCTGCCCTATCACGCCCTTAGCTAATGATCTATATGCCAGTTCCCAAACTGGTGAAGAAGCTGATGCTGAATTGGTCGCTGAAGCGGTTGTGTGTGGGATCAGGGATAATGATTATATGAATGGGCAGACAACGTATGGCGGTAAGGACTACATCATGAAGTCTGAATTCAATAAGATATGTAAAAACCTGGGTGTTCGATCCGCCAGGTCAAACAACGAATACTTTAAAAAACTGCAAGATACGGGTATTGTTGCCTATCAGGAAAGCCGCACCAAGCACGGTCGCATTGGATACAAAGTCCTGCGTAATCGCGATTATTATGTCTGTCACCCCGAAACCCAATAACGATAGGGGTTTGTGGGTGTTGGTGACGAAAGGTGACAGGATTTTATTAAGTTCTGTCACCCACCAAACCCATACCTGCATTGACTTGTAGCCTCTGGTGACAGAATGACAATGTTTTTATTATCTAATAGTAGAAGTATTATAAATTATATATAATTGTATGTATATATAGAGTTTTGAAATATTTCTGTCATCCTGTCACCGACCCCTGAAACCCAATACCACCCTACCTTTGAAGGGTGACAGTGTGTTTGTCACCAATTGTCACCTTTGTCACCCAATCCTTTGATTTTCCAGCTAACAAGTTTTATCTTGACGTAAACACATATAAGGGAAGACAAATGGACAAATTCATAGTCGATTCAGAAGAACTTTGGCATCACATTAATGACCTATACAAGAATAAGGGCGGTGTTTATAGGCTACACTGCTTTTCATCAGATGACCATCAGGATGTAATTCCAGTTCATAGAACAATCGGTGCTGATCCAGACGGTGTTCTATATATTGGGAAGGCTGATTGCTTTCTTGATCGGGTTATAGAATTGAAAAAATCACTTCTGCCCAAATATAAAACCGACACCCATATCTGTGGCAGACGTTACTGGAATGATATGTTATACCGCTTTCGAATGCAATTCCCATTAGAAAGGTTATGCGTTAGTTTAGTTAAATCAGACACCCCTGAAGAATCAGAAAAGAAAGAACTGGAAGAATACTGCATTAAGTTCGGTGAAATACCACCACTGAACCGAATGGGGTGATCGATTATCTTAGATCTGATTACACGTATACACCAAACAACACATTTTCATACACATCCCACAATCCCGGATACCTGGGGGGAAGCGGTTGGTTTGTGCTGGTTGTAACGCAGGCTATAGTAAACTGCATTTCAGGAAAACTGACAGATTATCTATGGTATAAGACAATATAGTTAACTAACCAGAGGTAGCACGATTATGCGTATTTTAGCAGACTATGTAATACCAGCAGTAGCGGTTGCAGTTGCTGTGGCGGTCACGGTATTAGTATTATCGGCGATGGAATGATGAATACAAACAAAGTATTCAACAAATGCGTTAAAGCATTAGAATGGACAGCAGGAAAGACCGGATTGACTTATGTCCAGGTCAATGTCTGGGTATTCTGTGTTATTTGGCCAGCAGTTACCGTTGGGTTGATAGCTGCACTTTTCATTAAATGAAGCTTCGTGCTTCATTTTTTACGTTAATAGGGGTCCCAACGCCTGTCAGATCGGTAGGGGGGTAAGAGATTCGGCTCAGACCTGGGAGAAGGAAAGTAGCCTTAAAAGTAAAGGGGACCCGCAAGCCCTCGGTTAAAATATTTTTTATGTAATTATTTTTAGGCTGTATATATAAATCATACATGTTTTCAAGATACCGATACTTTTTACGAATCCCCGATATTGCTTTCCCACCGTCAAATACCTATCTTTCTTACGCTACACTTCAATTTTCAATGCGGACAACCGCTTACTGTTGGTGGCTTACGTCTAAATCAGACGTTTAAGCCCTTGATGCAGTCTGCGGTTTGTCCAATTTGGAGTGTAGCAATTTCAATGTAGGTCGCCAACGAACATCAAGGGCTGTTTTTATGTGACCTATAGAATCTTATACCACATCTTTTGCTTTTTTTACAGGGAGTCAAAAATGGAAGTACTTGTTATTGGGTTCGTAGTTTTTATTTTCCTTTGCTTAATAGGTTATGTGATAATTGACTGGATTATAAGCTGGTTCAAAGATTAATGTTAATTAGTTCAAATTACAAACAGTAAGCAAATATAAAAATACTTAAATCAATAGATTGGTTTGAATACATATTTAATGACTTTTTCTAAATGACACCCTAAAAAACAACCACCCGCAGATAGTTGTTTTTTATCCATTAACGATACTGATAATTCCTTTTCTTGTGCCGTTTAGGCTTTCCATGCCCGTTAACGGCATAGAATATCTGAATGACATAATTCAGGATCGTATACGAAGTTTTCAGTATGTTAATAACGGTTTTAGAGTTCATTTGCGACCCCAATAACAATGACTTTTTATTTGACATGAACCACAAACCCAACCGGGATTTGGTGGGAATGCATCTTGTTCGAGTGCGTGAAGAATATCAGACGCAAGTCTGAAGAAACGTTGATCGTGATCTGGTGTCCGGACCGTGTAGCGGTGCTCAAAAACTGGCTTTTTATTCTTGACTAAGCAGTTGATCCGTAATAGAATCGAATCACCGGTTAATTCCTGAAGAATGCGTGTTGCATAACCGTATGCAGTGAGTTGTAAATGCTGGTCAAGGTCTCTATCAGATGGACGTTTAGCGCATGTCTTATGGTCAATTATCGTAGGACTGCCAGTATCATCGGTTTCAATCAGGTCAAAGATACCGACCAGATCAATCAAGTATTCACCTGTTTCCGGATTGACCAAAGGAACACGAAACTTTTCTTCCACGGCGCGGACAGAACAAGGTTCAACCGTTTTGCTGAATGCAGACAATAGACCCAAACCAACTTGTTTTAATTGTTTAGCGTCCACTTTCGGTTCAAGCTGTTTACCTTTTGTTTCACGATCCCAGTAATCACAATATACCGCAGAAAGTTCTTCCAACGGCAGCTCTATTCCATCCGAACCCCACGTCCTGAAATATGCTTCCAGTGCTGCATGAACTGCTGAACCCAACACCAGATTTGACGGGGTAAAGTCCCACGGCACCTGTTCTTCGTATTGCAAGTGGTATTTTAGCGGACACATTAAGTATTGGGTTATTCGGCTGGCCGATAAATATTCAGGTTTCATGTCAGTTTACCGCACTAATCAAGTATCGGGACACCTGTCTGTTAATGTTATCAGCACGATGGGTATTCTGTTTAGTCAGGACACCAGTGCAGGCGTTATAAACACCCCAGGCGTTGTCTTCGGCTATACCCATATATATTTGAGCCTGTAATCGCAAAGGCAGCCTGAGGTCGCTGAAAACGTCTTGTATGAAGGACCGGTCTGCTGGTTGGTCGATTAGAAGCCTTAGTTTTGTCGATAATGGTTCTAATTGACCTGAAAGCCTATGGATAGAGGCAACAGCGTCATTTAATTCCTGCGCAAAGCCATCGTTACTAAAATGTCGGAAACGAAATCCGCCCAAAAGGTAATCTATGACCATCCCGTTACTGCACACCAGACGTTGTGCGTTGAATGCCATCCCGAATGTTGTTGACCCATCGTAAGAATTGATAATATCCAATGCAATTCGGACAATATCACCCTGTTGGGGTTCGACAGATAATTCTGGGAGAATCCAGCGTTGTCGATATTTCCTTCCATCAAACAACAAACCACCATCCCCAAATTGCAATTCGGATCTGGCAAGAACATCCAAAGCAATCTGGTTTACGGTATCATTTGGGACTAATTGATAACCCTCCGAAACATGCCCTACTTCAATTTCCTTTTCACCATCGTGTAGCATAACAGCATAACGGGATGTTGGTTTATTATCAGATGTGAACAATCGTTCCTTCCGGACTGGAAGAAACGGATCTTCAAATTGTTGATTTAATCTTGGCATAATACTTCCTTATGTTTGAATAACAAAGACTTGGTCAAGAAGCTGTTGTGCTTCAAGCGTAGTTAACTGACTGATTGTTTTCCTGAACTGGTCATTGGCAAGTTTAATAACCTGGGATTGGGGAATACCCATTTCTTTAGCAGTCCCGAACAATTCAGTGATCTGCTGATTAGTGACCCGTCCGTTTCCATTGGATTTTTTCTGGATGGGTTTCTTATGATTTGTATTTGACCCACCATACAAATACAACCCAACACCGTAACTCGTAGCGCACTTCTTCAGGCAATCAGCCGTTGCAGCTTTCAGGTCGTCGGCAATTGATATTGTTTCACCAGTATCTTTCTTACGGGTTATTGAAGATCCACCATACTGTTCGTGGATTGCAGTTCCGATTTGCAACCGACCCTTTACGATAACTTCATCGGGATCGATGATGTGTTCAAGAATTGTAAAAGACCATTCTTCCAGCACATCATTAAGTCGGCTAATTACAGACGGCGCATCAATGTAGGCAAGTGTCTGGCCAAAGTTGCCTTTACGCTGTTTCACGAATTGTTCCGGGAATGGTTCGGATAAGGCTTGGATTGGGATTGACAAGGTTCCTCCGTGTTAAGTTTATCTTGTATTCTTATGCCAGATTCGATGGAAATCGTAGATAAATCGGTTTAGATGTGAGTTAATACCTAATTCTGTTACTTTAATTCTCATTATTGCTTGTTATATCGACTTACGGGTAATAATATGTATATTGACACCCTGCACTGCTTTTATAAGCAATTAAGCGATATGTAAATAACTACCGCTGATAACTTTTTAATCATTTATTTGTACTCTTGGGAGATTAGGAATGAAAATTAAACCACGGTTCTTTTACACTACAATATTCTGCGCTTTTCTTTTCGCATTCACTGTTAACGCTGAAGTAATTCATGTGCCAGACGATTACGAAACCATTCAGGGGGCAATTAATGCTTCAGAAGACGGTGACGAAATTCAGGTAGCACCGGGTGAGTATGTCGAAAACATAGACTTCACCGGAAAGGATATCTCTCTTATTGGCAATCCGGATAATCCGGAAGAAGTTGTGATTGATGGTAATGAAAATGGAAGTGTGGTGACTTTTGCTAATGGGGAGAGCGAAGATGCAAGCATATCGGGATTTACCATTCGGAATGGAACTGGAACTGCGGATGAGGAAGTTGATGAGCCTGCTGGAGGGGGTGTAAACTGCATAAATTCGAGTCCGATTATCAGTTATTGTGTTATTGAGAATAATGTTTGTGAAGGCGGGAGAGGTGCAGGTATTGCATGTAGAAGCTCAAATCCAATTATAAGACATTGCATTGTTCAGGATAACAGAGCAGGATGGGTTGGTGGAGGAATTTGTCTGTATGAAGAGGCGAGTGGGAGAATTTCTGAAACAATTATAAGGAATAATTATGCGTTTTGGTTAGGTTGTGGTATGTTTATTAGCAATTCTGATGTTACTATTGATGGGGTTCTTGTTTGTGATAATGTTGTTGTGCCTGGCGGTGGTTACGCAGTATATGCCCCAAGAAGTAATTTGACCGCGAATAATTTAACAATCGTTAATAACGTTAGTGTTAACGCCAATTGTGGCAGCTTAGCTTGTGACGGAGATGTTTCAATATATAGTTCTATTCTTTGGAATAATGATTTTGAATATACAGGAGATAATATCAATTTCAGTTGTATTGAAGGAGGAGCCGATGGTGAAGGTAATATAGATGCTGACCCCATGTTTGCTGACCCGGAAAATGGTGATTATCATCTACTCCGCGGTAGTCGCTGTATTAACAATGGCGATCCAGATAGTCCTGAAGATCCTGATGGCACTCGCGCTGATATGGGAACATTCGCTTTCAATTATGAAGGTGTTGAAACAATCAATGTACCGGATGATTTTGAAACCATTCAGGAAGCAATTAATTACTCACTTGATGGTGATGAGATCATCGTAGCACCCGGAGAGTATGTCGAAAACATTGACTTCACCGGCAAGAATATCTCTGTCATTGGTGATCCGGATAACCCAGAAGAAGTTGTGATTGATGGGAATGAAAATGGAAGTGTGGTGACGTTTTCAAATGGAGAGTCGAGGGATGCTGTTTTATCCGGATTTGCAATAAGGAACGGAACCGGAACTCCCCACCAACACCATGGCACACTTAATGGTGGAGGAATTTATTGTTTTCATTCCAGCCCTTTAATATCATCTTGCCTAATTTCAAATAACCACACAAACAGTGAAGGAGCTGGAGTATACTGTGAGCAATCCAACGCTTTCATAATCAATTGTGTGATTTCCAATAATACTTCACATAATGGGGCAGGTATTAGTATTCGAGATAATTCCAACCCTGTAATTAGTAGGTCTCTGATCACTCAAAATGAAACATTTAGCGGTCCCGCGGGTGGAATAGATGTATGGGATAGATCTACCCCATTAATTGAATTCTGTAGTGTTACAAATAACAATCCATGCGCAATGATGATAAAATGGGGTAGTCATCCCAGAATAGCAAACTCCGTGTTTTGGAATAATCCTCCAACTGAGATTGTAATGCACATAGGCGTTGCCGAAAATACGGTTACCATAGAATATAGTGATTTAATGGGTGGTCCAGATGAAATTCAAACTAACGATTGGGGCGAAGTAATTTGGGGCGATGGCAACATAGATGCAGATCCCCTGTTCGTTGATCCCGACGCAGGAAATTTTCACTTGACCGCTGAATCCCCTTGCATTGACGCTGGCGATCCTGAATCACCCGAAGATCCCGATGACACTCGGGCGGATATGGGAGCATATTTTTACCAGAACTTCAGTCTGGACATTTCACTCCACGAAAACTGGAACCTGATCTCAATCAATGTCTCGCCACCTGAAGAATTCTACGAGGAAAACGACAACCGCGGTCCAGATGTAATCTTGATGATGGCGCAGTTAAGGATTGATGAAGAAAATCATCATGTATTACTTATGAAAGATGAACACGGAAGATTTTATTTGCCAGCATTTGATTTCAATAATATCCCCTATTGGGATTTAACAAGGGGGTATCAGGTTAAAGTCAATGAAGATGTTGAGGCAGTTTGGTCAGGTGAACCGATCCCTGCGAATACAGAATTCTGGCTGAATGAAGGCTGGAATATCGTAGCATATTTTCCTACCTATGAGTTAGATGCTGAAAGTCCTGATTATTATGTGCTGTCTCCGGTCATTGATGTTGTAGAAATGGCTAAAAATGTTGACGGTCTGTTTCTTGCTCCCAGATTCCATTTTTCAAATATGCCACCTTGGAGAGAGACTCAGGGATATTATGTGAAAGTCAGCGAAGATGTGTTGTTCCAATACCCAGCAGAACAAGAAGAATTAGACATTATGGCGCGGGATGTCAAAGCAACAAGGGTTCACCAAACTGGCAACAACATGAGCATACTTGTCAACGGTCTTGAATTTGGGCAGATCACTGCATTAGCAAATGATGGGAGAGTTGTCGGAACAGGCACAATTGATTCAGACGGTAGATGCGGTTTAGCTGTATGGGGTGATGATGAATCTACTGATAAAAAAGATGGGCTTGAAGAATATGAAAGCTTTACCCTGAAATACCTGGATAAGGATACAGAGCTTGATGTTAAAGCAATCCACGAAGGTAAGGGATTGATATACACAACCAACTCGTTCACAGTAATTGATGTAGCCCCGAAAGCTGAAATCCCAGAAGAATATTACCTGGATCAGAACTATCCGAATCCTTTCAACAGCACAACTCGACTGACATATGGGCTGCCGGAAGCAGGGCATGTTTCACTAAAGATATATGACATATCTGGTCGAGTGGTTCAGACATTAGTTGACATGCAACTAAAGGCTGGTAATCATACCACTGAATGGAATGCAAGAAAGGTGTCTTCAGGATTATACTTCCTGCAACTAAAAGCATCCGACCAAACATTCACGCAGAAGGTAATGTTGATCAGATAATTCTTGGATGATATTGCGGAAACTTGTGAAGTGGATGAACATTAGAAAAAAGATGCAACATAGGGATAACCAATGAAAATAACCAGGCACTTACACTACATACAGAATCCAGATTTGTGCGTCCGGTATGAATTGACATTCGACCCACCAGTTGATGTTGAATCGACACTGGGGGAGATTGATGCATTCTATCTACCCAAACATTTTACAGGGGAGGGCACTTCCAATCGACTGGAACGAACCGCTAATATGATAAATAATAACGGATTGCTCCATATTAAAGAAGTAATGGCACCTGGTGAAGTAATATCAATGGATATTATGCATGGATTCCGCCTCGATCAAATTGTGAAAGCCGATGAAAACGAACTGCAGGTCTTCGTCAGGGATACAGGATTGACCTATGCATTCACGATTGGGAAAATTGGTGTTTTTCAGGTTACTGGTAAGGTTATTAAGGATGATGATGGGTTTTATCGTGATTTGAAAGCAGATCTGACGGATGTTTCTATGCGTGAATATGTTGTAAGGCATTCGTTAGCTGATATAGATGCAGTAAGGGAACCTATTGAAGCCAATCCGGGAATAATGAACCATAAACAGGCAGCTGATTACCTGAACCTTAGCCCAGCAACACTTTACAATATCAAAGAAATTCCCCGTTTAAAACACAATAGATATCGCAAAGATGACCTGGATAGCTACATGGAAGGGAAACCTGGAAAAAAGCGTAGAAGATAATATGTGCCAAATATGTGCCAAAGCCCTCCACAAAACAACGAAAATTAACGAAATTCAACGAAATATCAGGCGGGCATTATCGGGCGTAAGTCCTTTATATTAAAAGCAATTAGTTTGCTTTATTGGACTTCGAAGAAAAAGCGTGTGGGGAATCCCTGTCTCCCAGCAACAAACCCGCAATTCCTTGTGTTCAAGGGGTTGCGG
>CAYLYZ010000026.1:0-56705 GCA_964387885.1 uncultured bacterium
TTGTATAGAGATAAAAGTTCCTTGTTTCTATAGGTGTGAATAAGAAAGGTTAAAACTATTGGATTCCTCTTTTTCGAAACTTGAGGATTTTTCTGGTCTTATTGTCTATTGACAATCAAGATCAGATATTACTTTCCACTCCCGCAATATATCTCTGTTGCAGGATAAAGTCAAGGATTTACAGCACCAAATATAAACAAAATGCTTGTTTTAAAAATAAACCGAGTATCCAATTAAGTGATTGTTTATTAAAGTAAATGACAGGTAACTTTTATTAAACATCTACTGGCATAGGTGTTGGGGCAATTTGCAGTTTATCCGCCTCACCCGGAAATGCTATATTAAATCCAGCTTTTACCCAATGAGGTCGATTAGTTCGGGGACTTAAATGCCCCATAATTATTCGCGAGAATTTATCCAATCCAATTTCCCGGATTATTTCTAATGTCTGTTCGTTACTCAGGTGAGTGCGTTTGATTCTCTCTTTCTGCCATTGAGGGTAGTCTTTAAACTCTCTTAATCCGTCAATATCATAATTACTCTCAATAAATAGCACGTCTGCCTTCCGGATATACTGTCGAATGGATTCTGTTATCTTGCCTGAGTCTGTCAAAAAACAGATGCGAGTCAAATCCTCGTCAGTTATAAAGAATCCATAGGCGTTTGCCGTATCATGAACCACATTAAATGCCTGGATTTCAAAATCACCAATTAAGACCGGATTCTGGTCATCTATTGGCTGGTGATTAACGTTTTTCAGATGATGTCGACAGGACATAAAAGATTTTTCGTTGATGAATACAGGCACATTTCTAAATTTCCGTCCAAACGGACCAATCCCTCGTATATGATCACCATGTTCATGGGTAACAAAAACAGCATCAATATTACTTACTGTTTCATGTCCCAACAGGGCAGTCAAGGCTTTAAGGCTGATCCCACAATCTATGAGAATACTGGTTCTTTCGTTTCTGATCAATGTTGCATTTCCCTCAGAGGAAGATGCGACGGAGTGGATTTGCATTCAATATCCTTTGGTTAAGGAGTGTTATCAGGTGCTCTGAAGTTTTTAGTAACAAATTCTTGACTGCGCACGTCATTCCAGCGAAGGCGGGAATCCAGAATACACAAGTCCTTAGGAGATTCATATTCCCATCTAAACACCGAATAAGAGGGAATGCTGATATTTAAACGAAAAATAATGACTTAAATAATAATACGGATTTTGGAGTTTTTCAATGGATAAGATTTAAACATAGTTTTCCGCAGAAGAAACTGAAAAGGTGGTTTACAATTTAATTAGATGCAATAATTTGTAGATATTTTGCAAATTTTGCCGTATAATTTACTAACAACACAATTTTAACATTGGATAAATCATGTTGATCGAGTTTTCAGTCAAGAATTTCTTGTCATTCAAGGACAAGGTGACTCTGAGTATGGTTCCATTTGCGAGTTACAAAGAGCATCATGACACGAATATCACTGAAACAGGTGGGACGAGAATTCCAAGGCTGTTGAATAGTACTGTTGTTTTTGGTCCTAATGGATCGGGGAAGACGAATTTGTTCATGGCGATAGATCACCTTCAGAAAATAGTTTCGCTATCACATTCAAATGACAATGTATTATCAATAATTGAGCCTCATGCATTAAGCTCTGAAGATGAACCGACAGATTTTACCATATTATTCTTACAGGAAGAGAATGTTTATAAATATTCCGTTTCTGTAAATTTCTCAAGGATCACTTATGAAGCTTTAGAGGTGATGGAAGATGAACCTCGAAGGAAGCTATCACCTCTGTTCATAAGAAATGGGGATGACATTTCTTTCGGTACAAAAATGAAGGGAGATAAAAAATCCATTTTTAAAATGACAAGGTCGAAAACGTTGTATCTTTCGGCACTAGAGCAATGGAACAATCCTATTGCAGATAAGCCATTTCGCTGGTTTAGAGATCGACTTAGATCTGTAGCCAATTTAACTGGAAGGGAAAACGCGATGTTAGGATACACCCTTCAACAAGTTACTGAACAACCAGAAAAAAACAATAGTGTTTTAGAAATAATGAATTCTAGTGATACAGGGGTAGTAAAATTAGATATTGAGCGATCAGATGATCATCCAAATAAAGGTACAATTGAGGACATTAGGAATTTCCTTCAACAGCAAAGTAGTGACTATGAACTTGATGTAAAAAAGAGTATAAGCTGGAAAATCATCTTTGAACATCAAATTAAAAATAGTGTTGAGACTAAAAATAAATTCGAAGTGAATTACCAGCGCGAATCTAGGGGAACACAAAAACTATTTGCTGTATCAGGACCTCTACTAGATGTATTAGAACACGGTTACATTTTGGCAATAGATGAACTGGATTCAAGCCTACATCCACATCTAACAGCAGCGATAATTTCCATGTTCAATGATCCAGAGATAAATACAAGAGGCGCACAACTAATATTCAACACCCACGACATCGTTCTGATGGATCCAGAGCTTTTCCGTCGTGACCAAATTTGGTTCACCGAAAAGGGTGAGGATGGTGGAAGTACATTAACTCCACTCTTGGATTATAGTCCACGTAATAATGAACCGTTGGGTGCAAATTATCTGTCTGGTGTTTATAATGCAATACCATTTATACAAGATAAATTTATGACTAAAAGGAAATCTAAAGCGAATGGAGAAAAGATTTCGGAGGAAACGGGAACTTAAGAAGAAGAATCCAAGAGTTTTAATTGTTGTTCCGGGCAAGAGTGAAAAAGAGTATTTTGAAGTAAGAAAAACAAAGAAAAGGAATCATGCTCTAACGATTAGAGTAAAGACATTTAGCGATAGCAATCCTCAAAAAACTATTGCCTGGGCAAATACTCAGAAGGTCACAGTACCGACAATTAGACAAAAACTGCCATATGATATTATCTATTACATTTTTGATCATGATAATGATGATCAGGTTGATTTCAAGAAGGATGCTAGAATAGATAAATTATGCTCCAATGCTGATAGTCCTTTATATTTTTACTCCAATCCTTGTTTCGAAATATGGTTGCAGATGCATTTCAGAGAGGTGAGGAGGTTCACGACCAGAAAGAATGCTATCAAATGGGTAGAAGATAATGTCATTAATTACAAAAAAGGTGCAAGCTTCGACGGTTATAGTGATATAATTAATAAGGAGAAGACAGCAATTAAGAATGCTGTACTTGCATTAGAGAAGCATATTAGAGATGGGATATTTAAACCATCCGAACGCAATCCTTCTTCCACGATGTATTGGCTTCTACAAGCAATTGATAAAAAGTAGATAATCAAAAACAAAACTGGCAGACGAGGGGAACGTCTGCCAGCAGGATACTGTGTCAGACTATGCGTCTGACGGGATATGAATGGTCAATCGATAAGTTCTAAATTATTTTCAGTTTGCTGTCCTTCCCTACCCACATTTAGAATAGCCGCAATTCCTGCAGTTCAAACAACCTTCTTCGAATGCGAGGGGAGCAAATCCACACTCCGGGCATTCCTGTTTAACACGGCTTCCAAGCATGTATATCGGTCCATTTTCGGAATCATCAGACTCATCGACAAATGCTATCGGTTTTCCGGGAGGTTCGTCACCAATTACATCGTCGAGTGGGAGCTCAGCCTGCTGTATTTCGCGTTCGTTCAGGAATCGCTCAAGAGCTCTTCCAATTCCATCAGGTGTTGAACGGATCAGGTCGCCTTCATGCCAGACGGGATTTGTTCCTGTAATGCCTTTTAATTGCTTAACAATTGCACGCGGATCAATGCCGGCTCTTAATGCAAGTGAAATCAAACGTCCAATTGCTTCCGACTGGGCTGCTGCGTTACCGCCGGATTTTCCGATAGATGCGAAAACTTCGCACAAACCGTGTTCATCTTCGTTAATAGTAACGTACAGAGTTCCCTCTCCCGTTTCAATCTGTTCAGTATAACCGCGAGTAACTCGTGGGCGTTTGCGGGGTTTTAGAGAACCTGGAGGTTTGCGAACCGAACCATTAATCTTCGGTAGCATTGTTGTTTGAGTGGGAAGCTCCATTTTTACCTGTTTTCCTTTATTTTTATCATTTTCACCAGTGCCGGGATCATCGGCACTCCTATTGAATTTACTTTCATCCTCTACGGCTTCAGCATTATCAGAGGCAAGTGAATCACCAACATTCATAACCTGAACATCACGGCTGCCGTCGCGGTAGATTGTAATTCCTTTGCATTTTAATTCCCAGGCTGACATGAATGCATTTTTTACATCTTGTACGGTTGCTTCGTTTGGGAAATTTATGGTTTTTGAAACGGCGTTATCCGTGTATTCCTGGAAAGCAGCCTGCATCCGAATATGCCATTCCGGACTGATATCATGAGCAGTTCTGAAAATCTGTCGATCTTCGATCGGAATTTCCTCCAGGTCGTCCAGGTGAGCTCCATCTGCAATCTTATCCATCAATTCCTGGCTGTACCAACCACCATTTCGAGCGGCTTCTTCAAACCTGCGATTTACGTAAAGCAGTCGGTCATCATCCATCACCCGTTTGACATAGCATAAAGCAAAATTGGGTTCAATCCCGCTTGAAACATCGGCGATCATTGAAATAGTTCCGGTAGGCGCAATCGTCGTAACTGTCGAATTTCGAGTCGGTTTTTCGAGTGTAGAGGAACCAAAATTTGGGAAGGTGCCCCGCTCAACAGCCAGCTCATTCGACATCTGTCTGCCTTCATCCTGGATATACTTCATGACCTTGCGAGCCATTTCCAGCCCTTCTTCTGAATCATACGGTATATTAAGTGCATACAACATATCGGCAAATCCCATAAGACCGAGCCCTATCCGACGGTTCGCGTGAGTCATCTCGCGTATCTTTTCAATGGGATATTTATTCAAATCGATAATATTATCCAGAAACCGAACTGCCTTGCGGATTGCAAGTTTCATCCTCGTCCAGTCAATCTCCAGATCGTCAGTAATCATATTGTTCAGATTGATCGAACCAAGGTTGCACGATTCATAAGGGAGTAAAGGTTGTTCTCCGCATGGATTTGTCGCTTCAACGGTTCCAAGTTTTGGTGTCCTTTCATGGCGGTTTATTTCATCGATGAAAACCATGCCCGGATCTCCGTTAAACCAGGCATTCTTCGCTATTAAATCGTAAGTTTCCCTTGCATCTAATTGCCCTGTTACCTCTCCATTATGGGGAGCGATCAGGTCATAAGGTTCGCCTGTTTTCACCGCCTCCATGAACGAATCGGTGATTGCAACTGAAATATTGAAATTGGTGATCGAAACCATATCCTTCTTGCATTCGATAAATTCGAGAATATCGGGATGATCAATCCTTAGTATTCCCATGTTGGCTCCGCGTCGTGTGCCACCCTGTTTTATTGTCTCTGTAGCTGCATTAAAAACCCACATGAAAGAGACGGGGCCTGAAGCTGTACCGGCAGTTGATGCCACATGTGATGACTTTGGTCTTATCCTTGAGAAACTAAATCCAGTCCCACCTCCACTTTTATGCACCATAGCAGCGTTTTTTACTGCGTCGAATATTCCTTCCATTGAATCATCGACCGGAAGCACAAAACAAGCGGAAAGCTGACCGAGTTTTCTTCCTGCGTTCATCAATGTTGGACTGTTAGGCACAAAGTCAAATCTGGAGATTGTTTGGTACAATTCACGCGTAAATGAATCAACATCCGCTT
Source organism: uncultured bacterium (assembly GCA_964387885.1). Taxonomy (GTDB): domain Bacteria; phylum Electryoneota; class AABM5-125-24; order Hatepunaeales; family Hatepunaeaceae; genus JABGPL01. Next base: position 5,721 of record CAYLYZ010000026.1, read on the forward strand.
TGGTGTTATATTTGATCTCATTGGAAGCAATTGTCCGTGCAACACGCCAGAACATTTCACGCGCTTCCTCTGTTGGCTTTCCGGAGCTATCCTTTTTTAAATACCGTCTTTCAAGGATAGTTATTGCATTTTCGGAAAGCATCGGATCCGGCAGATCAATTGGAATTTCCGTTGGTGCGTCAGTCACTTTCCTGTCGACTTTTTTTGGTTGGTGTTTGGGCTTTTCTTCTTTTTTACACTCTGATGATGCTGTTGTGGTGTCGAGTGTTTTCAAATCTTCCGTAGAGATGTTTTTTTCTGACATTTGGTTAAATAGTTTCTTTTGATCAGGTGTGTCTTTCAATGTTACAATCGCGGCTGGAGTGAGCTCAAAGGAGATAAATCCGCGTATTTTTTCTGCTTCAAAGTAGCGAGGATAAATATATGTTGTGGATTTCGGATTGTCAAGTGAAAAACGTAAAATTATACTAAATATGGTGTGAACGTATGTTCAATACACTAAGGATTGTTGTGTTTATAGTTATTAAATGTTGTATTTTGAGATATTTAATCCGGAACAACTTATCCGGTCATAATTTTGCAAAAAAATAAATGATTCGAAAATGTGACAGGGATCATTTACAGAAAAAAAGGGGCGATTCATATAGAATCGCCCCGGGTGAAGAGGAGGAGTCTGGAGCTTTGCAGCTCCATTAGATAATACGTGTGGCTTTATATTTCTATTTGTGATTTTTTTTCATATAGTATAAGTTCTTCTCGGGAACTATAACTCAGGTCTGATGTGCCGAGATAAAAACATAGCTGTATCCTGTTTGACAAACGGTAAAACAGGTCTATACATGTTGACATCTTAAGAAAAGTTTGTTATACTTAACTTGCTTAAGCAAGAAACCGCATTTTCGGATGTCAAAGGCGGCGTAGCCAAGAGGCTAAGGCGGAGGTCTGCAAAACCTCTATTCATCGGTTCGAGTCCGATCGCCGCCTCGAGCCTTGTCGGCGGACAAATCCCGCCGGGGTGGTGGAATAGGTAGACACAAGGGACTTAAAATCCCTCGGCTTTCTTAGCCGTGCCGGTTCGATTCCGGCCCTCGGCACAGGAGAAGGGAGCAAGTATGCATGGAGGCAAGTGATCAAGTCAGCTCTTTAGCGACTTGCTTACTTGAAGACTTGATAACTTGATTACTTTCATTGGGCGATTAGCTCAGCAGGTTAGAGTGCTTGCGTGACATGCAAGAGGTCACTGGTTCGATTCCAGTATCGCCCACTTTTAAATGAAGTTCCGCATTTACACCTTGGTGTGAAATGCTGAATGGGAATTACTTTTCCAGACACAGGGGAGTGCGGACATTCCTGTCCGCTTGAGTGTAAACTTTAAAAGACGGACAGGAATGTCCATCCTCCCCAGCTGGGAGAAAATGCAAAACGGAGTTATAAAGAAAAGTTTCGGATTTGTCTGATAAAACCATCGACATAAATTTAGATGCTAAAGTAGACGCCGGATTAAAAGCCGGCGTTTCTCTTCGGGAAGCGATTGGTGAAATACCAAATGGAGTGATAGGAGCTCTTCTCGGTAACAAACACTTTGGTCTCGAAGATCCGGTATTCGAATCGGGAGAATATAAACTCTTAAGATTGAATTCACCGGAATCGATGACGATCTTCTGGCATTCAGCTGCACATTTATTAGCACAAGCTGTCGGGAAACTATACCCTCATGCCAAACTTGGTATAGGTCCGGCGATAAAAAATGGTTTTTATTACGATTTCGATTTCGGGACTCCGATTTCAGCAGATGAACTTGAAGCGATTGAAGCTGAAATGAAGCTCAATGTTGAGGCAGACCTGCCGATAATTCGTAAAGAGTTGAATCCGGTAGAAGCCTCAGAGTTCTTTAACTCAGAAGGACAAACATATAAGATTGAGCTGATTGAGGGATTAGAAGAACAGATTTCAACCTATTCTCAAGGTGAATTCACCGATCTTTGTCGAGGACCACATGTTCCGTCAACGGGTTATCTGAAGCACTTCAAACTCACTGCAATTACAGGAGCATATTGGAGAGGTGACGAGCGTAATCCGATGCTCCAGAGAATTTATGGCACAGCCTATCCGACCTCCAAAGAACTGAAAAAACATATGCGTCGGATAGAGGAGGCCAAGAAACGCGACCATCGGTTACTCGGAAAACAACTAAAGCTTTTCAGTTTCCAACCGGAAGCTCCGGGAGCACCATTCTGGCACCCGCGGGGAAGAGTTATATGGAATGAAACTCTCTCCTATATAAGGAATTTGTTAGCGAGGAGGGGTTATGGTGAAGTTGGTACCCCTCTGATAATGACCCAGGATCTTTGGGAAAGGTCCGGACACTGGGGGCATTATCATAATAACATGTATTTTACCTCTCTTGAAAACAGAGATTATGCGATAAAGCCAATGAATTGTCCCGGTGCAGTTCTGATGTACAAATCCGATCAGTGGAGTTATCGTGATTTGCCACTGAGATGGGCTGAAATCGGAATAGTTCACAGGTACGAAAAGTCGGGTACTTTGCATGGACTTTTCAGAGTCCGACATATTACCCAGGATGATGCTCATGTATTTTGCACAGAAGATCAATTAGTTGATGAGGTTGGTAAGCTCATCAGTCTTGTAAAAGAAGTATTGAATCATTTTGGATTGACGGATATAGAAGTCGAGCTTTCAACTCGCCCGAAGGATCGGATTGGCAGCGATGAAGTTTGGGATAAAGCTGAAAAAGCGCTTCGTGATTCTCTCGCTGAGAGTCAGGAGGAATATACTGTTAGTGAAGGTGAAGGAGCTTTCTATGGACCAAAGATCGATTTTCACATAATGGATAGTTTGGGTCGTGGTTGGCAATTAAGTACAATTCAGCTTGATTTCAATTTTCCTGAAAGATTTGACCTTGAATATATTGGTCCGGATAATCAACCGCATCGACCGGTCATGCTTCACCGGGCAATTTTCGGTGCAGTGGAACGATTCATCGGCATTTTAATTGAACACTACGCCGGTGACTTTCCCTTATGGTTGACGCCTGAACAGGCAATTGTTCTTCCCATTTCAGAACAACAGGTTGAAGCTGCAAATTCAATTAAGGATAAACTAATCGAAGCCGGGATCAGATGTAGTGTCGATGGCAGGAGTGAGAAGATCGGGCGGAAAATCCGTGATTCAGAAAAAGGAAAAATCCCATATATGCTGATCGTCGGACAGCGGGAAGCCGAGGATGGTACGGTTTCTTTACGCCGTCGTGGTGAGGGTGATCTTGGAGTTTTATCCATAGATAAATTGAAAAATCGTATGGAACAGGAAATTGCAGCCGGTAGTTAAAACATACTGGTTGATTTTATAAATAATTCAAGTTTTCAGATTATAATTTTTCAACATTTAGAGCGCGGACATTCTTGTTCGCCTGTAAATTATGTTTAAGACGGACAGGAATGTCCGTCCTCCCGGAAGCTGGGAACTTGGATAAATAATATGGAGGTGCAGGTTATCTGCAAACTTGATATTAGTTATTTGATCTTAAAGAATTGCATGGAGGTTTCAAATAGGCGTTAAATCCATGCATCAATCGCGAGATCAGAACAAAGGCTTGCGAATTAACGATGAGATATTCGCCGAAAAGGTTCGTCTCATCGGTCCTGATAGCCAACAAATAGGTGTTGTCAGCTTGAAGGAAGCGTTGAATCTGGCAGACGACTATGAACTTGATCTTGTTGAGATCGCACCCACCGCAAAACCGCCGGTGTGTAAGATTATCGACTATGGGAAATTCAGATACGAACAAAGTAAGAAAGAAAAAGATGCCAGAAAAAAACAGCATACCGTCCAGGTAAAGAAGATTCGGATGTCTCCAAATATCGATGATCACGATTTTCGGGTTAAAATGAACATGGCACGAAGATTCATCGAAGAGGGAAATCGAGTGAAAGCTACTCTGTTTATGCGTGGACGACAGGTAACGAGACCTGAACACGCTGAACAGGTTCTGATGAGAATCGTTTCAGAGCTTTCGGATATCGCCAAAGCTGATGGAACACCAAAACTGGAAGGTCGCAACAATATGTCCCTTTTGCTGGTTTCAAAAAAGTAAACCTTCAAGACGGATTTGTTTTATAAGTCTTTAATTAAATGTACGATAGATATCTGCGTTTGTCACTGATTTGTGAAGGCAATGATAACTCTCAGACGTGCTGGCTATCAACTCGGCTGCCATGCATGTCGGGTTCTCCATGGAAATTTTCCTTTGAGAACTTTCAAAAAAGCAGTCTTCTAAAATGCGGGATCGGTGGTATTTAACCGTTTTCTGTTTTGGAGGACAATTAGCTCGATCAATTAATCAGGTTGGGCTGTTTAACTAACAGGAAAGAATACTAAAGGTGATTTAAATGCCGAAGATGAAATCAAACCGGGCAGCGAAAAAGAGGTTTCGCGTTTCCGGAAAAGGTAAAGTGATGCGAGAACACGCGTACGCGAGTCACAAGTTCGCATCGAAGTCTCAGGATCGAAAGCGAAAATTACGCAAGGCGGGTCAGGTTTCAAGCGCTGATATGCCAAAGCTTAAGCGGATGATTCAAATATAATGATTAGGAGATAAATATGCCAAGATCAAGAAATTTAGCCGCTTCCCATGAAAGGCGCAAGAAGATCCGCAAACAGGCTCGAGGTTATTACGGCTCACGACGCAATCTCCTCAAGTCAATGCGAGACACTGTCCGCAGAGCGGGAGCTTTCAGTTATTCACACAGACGCAAACGCCCCGGTGATTTTCGCCGTCTCTGGATTATGAGAATAAATGCTGCTTGCCGTCAACATGGTTTGAGCTATTCTAAATTTATGCATGGACTGAAAGAATTGGATATTCAGATTGACAGAAAAATCCTCGCCGAGATGGCAGTAGTTGATCCGGATTCCTTTAAGGCAATTGTTGATAAGGTCAATGCCGCAATGTAAGTTAACAAATCGAATTTGTTTTATATTGGTTAAAAACGGGCATTCGTGCCCGTTTTTGGCTACTATCCCAATTCGAATTAAGAGTTTTCGGAGTGAGTGATATGTCAAAATTTGATTTTGACTCAATGAAGAGAGAGCTGGAAGCAAGGGGTGCTGAGATTAAAACTCTGGATGAGGCTCAACAGCTCAGAAACAACTATGCCGGTCGTAAAGCAATGGCAGCTGCATCAGGATCAATCAGCTCTATAAAAGAACCTGCTGAGCGAAAGGAATATGGAAAAGCTTTTGGTGTTTACAAGGCTTTTGTGGTTCAATACACTACTGAACTAATGCAAAAGTTTGAGCGACGTGAAAAACAGCAAAGCCTTGATCTGACACTTCCTGGAAATCGTTACCATTCCGGTTCTCTGCATCCGTTGACTCAGGTTCAAAATGAGGTCATCGATGTATTTCGCGGTATGGGATTTTCTGTTGAGACCGGTCCGGAAGTTGAATCGGTGTTTTTTAATTTTGACGCGCTTAATACTCCTGAATGGCATCCAGCAAGAGACCTGAGTGATACTTTTTATGTAGACATGAAGGGTGAAGACAGGTTGAACTGGGTATTAAGAACCGAAACCTCCCCTGTTCAAATCCGGGTGATGCAGACTAAAAAGCCTCCTATTCGCATTATTGCTCCCGGTCGGGTATATAGAAGCGATAAACCGGATGCAACGCACACTCCGATCTTCAGTCAGGTTGAAGGTTTATACGTTGATAAAGGTGTAAGTTTTGCGGATCTTAAGGGCACAGTGCTTGCATTCTACCGCGCGATATTTGGTGCAAACATCAAAACCAGATTTCGCCCGCATTTTTTCCCGTTCACCGAGCCTTCAGCCGAAGTGGATATGTCTTGCATTTTCTGTGATGCCAAAGGCTGCAGGGTCTGTAAATATTCGGGATGGCTCGAAATGGGCGGTTCCGGAATGGTCGATCCGAACGTACTTGAGGGGGTTGGAATTGATTCTGAAAAATACACCGGATGGGCATTTGGGCTTGGAATAGAACGAATCGCAATGCTTAAATTTGGTGTTAACGACCTGAGATTGTTTTATGAAAATGATCTCCGTTTTCTGAAGCAATTCTAATCACTTTTATAATCAGTATTTGATTGGCTGGTAATTCCTAAGTTGAAAAACTAAGAAACATGAAAATATCATACAACTGGCTACGCGATTTCGTAGCAATCAAACACAATCCCCAGGGTTTGGGTGCACTTCTGGATCAATTGGGATTCGGTGTTGATTCTCTGACCGAATATAAAGCATCATGGTCAAATGTCCTGGTTGGGAAAGTCCTGACTTGCGAACCGGTTCCCAAAAGTGATCACCTGTCATTGTGTTCGGTAGATGTCGGTGAAGAAAATCCTGCTGCGGTAGTTTGTGGTGCTCCCAATGTGGCAGCCGGACAAACTGTCCCGGTTGCCGTTGTTGGCGCAGTGCTTGATGGTGGGTTCAAAATAACTAAGCGTAAACTGAGGGGAGTTGAATCTCAGGGGATGATTTGTTCTGAGCGTGAGCTGAAAATATCCGATGAATCTTCAGGGATTATGGTATTGCCTGATGATTTACCGATAGGCTCTCCCCTGGAAGACCATGTTTGCCGGAACGATTGGATTTACGACCTCGAAATTACCTTTAACCGTCCGGACTGTCTCTCGCATATTGGAATAGCCCGGGAAATTGCTGCCTCTACGGGGCAGAAACTTATTCTCCCTGCAACGAAAATCGACGAGGATCACGTACCTGCAAGTGAGAAAGTGTCAGTTGATATCCTGTCACCTGACAGGTGTCCCCGGTATTCAGCAAGAGTGGTTGAAGGTGTGTCAATTAAACCATCACCTCTTTATATGCAGGAGAGGCTGCGTTCTGTCGGAGTTAGACCGATCAATAACGTAGTTGATGTGACCAATTACATCTTGATGGAGCTCGGACATCCACTTCATGCGTTTGATTATCATTTGGTTACTGAAGGCGAAATAATCGTTCGACTTGCTGAAAAGGGTGAGAAGTTTACCACCCTCGATGAAAAAGTGCATACACTTGAAGGCACTGATCTGATGATCGCTGATCCGGAGCGCGCGGTCGCCATCGGTGGAGTAATGGGTGGATTGAACAGTGAAATCAAGGATGAAACCAAAGATGTTCTTCTTGAATGTGCCTGTTTTGAACCTGTCGGGATTAGAATAACCTCTCGCAATCGTGCGATAAACACGGAATCATCGCATCGCTTCGAGCGAGGTGTTGATCCGGAAATGACTATTTATGCAATTAACCGGGCAGCGCAGCTGATCAATGAATTAGCTGGTGGCAGAGTATTAAGCGGGATTGTTGACAATTATGCAAAACCCTGGAACTCACAAACAGTAATCCTTCGTGAAAACCGTGCTAACATGTTGCTGGCAACTGAAATTTCTGCTACTGAAATGGTTGACTACCTTAGGGCACTGGGCTGCGATGTTGAAATCTCCGACATAATTAAAGTAAATCCTCCTTCCTGGAGGCACGATCTTGAGCGGGAGATCGATTTAATTGAGGAAATTGCGCGGTTATATGGTTATGATAAAATTGATACGGCGATTAAATCGTCTGTGCCTCTTGTTTCAGATCCGGATAAAGAACGTGAGCGCAAACTGATAGATCGTTTCAAACAAGCTTTAGTGGAGTTGGGGATTTGTGAGGCAAACAGTTTTTCATTAATTCCTCAGATTGACGAATCCTGGTTCCCGGAGGGAGTCGATCCTGTCAGAATTCAGAATCCATTAAGTGAAGATATGGCTGTTCTCAGACCGAATCTGGCTTCATCTCTCCTGCGAGCCATCGAAAGAAATTTAAAAACCGGAACAAATAATGTTCGACTCTTTGAGTGGGGACGTTGTTTCCGGATGGAAGAAAACAAGATACACGAAGACTGGCATTTAGCGGGAGTTTTAACCGGGAAATCTCAACCTCCAGGATGGGCAGATAACGACCGGGACTTAAATTTCTACGACCTGAAGGGCTTGATTGAAACCTATGCCGAAAAGATTTCGCTTGACAAGGTTCGGTTTATTTCTTACCATATAAATAGCTTCCTTCATTATGGAGGAGGTATTACAGTTGGACAGCAGGATGATTCCGAACAACTCGGGATTTTTGGACTGATTGATCCGGAATTAACAAAGAGATTTGACATTGATGTCCCTGTCTGGTACTTTGAATTGGAAGGGGATAAAATGCTGTCGCTGGCAGGTAACCAGTTAAGCTTTAAACCTTTACCTCGCTTCCCAGCGGCACTTCGGGACCTTGCATTTATTGTTGATGAAACAACAGATGCCGGACAAATCCGCGACCTTGCTTCTAAAACCGGAGGTGAGTTGCTCGAAAACATTGAAGTTTTTGATTTGTTCCGTGGAGGTACAGTTCCGGATGGAAAAAAATCGTTAGCATTTCACTTGATTTATCGCAGTCCTGCGCGGACACTGTCGGATGAAGAGGTTGAGGGCTCTGTGAAGAGAATAATTGCCTCAGTAACAAAAGAAGTTGGCGCAGAGTTGCGATCAATATAAATTAGAAAGTCAGAATTCGAACTATGGATTTATCCTTCCTTGATAAACTCGGAGATGAACTTTTGGCACTCCGAGAGAAGTACCAAAATGCCAAAGAAGAAAAAGAAATGTTGGAGCATAAAGTAGTTGAGCTTGAAAAAGAAATCTTAGAATTAAATGAAACAGTGTCCAATCTGAAGCAATCAAGCGCAAAAATGAGTTCAGAATTGGATGAGGCAAGGCTCAGTACTCGAGAAAAGGAGGAACGGATCAGATCCAAAGTTGACGAGTTACTGGCTAAGATAGAGGGAACCTAAACGAATCCTTCATGAAGCCCTGGGCGGGAATCGTCAATGGAGTACATAAACCAGAGCATATCTCCATAGTTGGTGTTTGATAAATTAGTACATCTATGAACAATCAGCAAGTGCAGAACGATACAGTAAAAGTTACAATCTATGGTCAGGAGTATCCGATAAAGACCAATGGGAGTAATGAAGACTACATACGTAGGGTAGCTGGATATGTCGATGAGATGATGTCTCAGATCGATAAGCAGAATTCAATATTCTCTACGACACGTTTGGCAGTGCTGGCAGCACTGAACATTGCTGATGAACTCTTTGCCTTAAAAGGTGAGAGTGAGAATCTGGTGAAATCCTATGAAGAAAAAACGCGTCAAATCTTGGAAAACCTTGAAATGAAATAAACGTTTGAGGATTGCTACTCCAGTAGAAAGACATAATCGGTTTGATAACCCGCCTTGTGCTTAGTTCCAAAATAGGAACCAACACTTATTCCTAGAGGAGCCGGTTTCTATGCGTGGATTGTGGGCCGCAACTCTGCTTGTCGGAGTCCATTAACCCGGACAGCGGAAACGAAATACGTGTAGGGCTGCACCATTTGTGCGAACAAACGGTTCTTTGACGGGACTTTGCTGCAGGGTGGGTTTATCATTTTTGGATTCGGGACGATAATTATGTTAACATATATTCTGTTTGTTATTGGTTTGATTCTCGCGGGAGTAGCGCTTTTTTTACTCGGTTGGTTTGTTAAAAGTCGAGTTGACAGGATAAAAAGTCAATCGATTGAAGATCAGACCCGTAGGATGATCGAAGAAGCCGAGCAAAACTCGGAAAGACTCAAGCATGATAAATTGCTTGAGGTTCGAGATGAGCATCTGAAACGAAAAACCCAACTTGAGAGTGATTATCAGGGAAAGAGAGCTGAACTCAATAAACTCGAACACCAGATGCGGGAACGCGAAAGATCACTAAATCAAAAATCCGAGAATATAGATAAACGTGGTAAAGAATTAAAACAAACTGATCGTGAAAATCGCGACAGAGCTCGTAAATTAGAAGCTCTTGAGAAAAGTCTCAATGTAAAATCTGAGAAGATTGCGAAAAAACTTGAAGAGATCTCCCGCATGTCTCATGAAGAAGCTCTTCGGGCATTGCGTGAAGAATTAATAGATCGCGCAAAGCAGGAATCTGCTGAGACCATTAAGGAGATTAGAGACCGGGCTCGATTACAGGCAAATCGCGAAGCGAAAGAACTCATTGTTCAGTCAATCCAGCGTTCAGCTGCCGATCACTCCGCTGAAACTACTGTTACAGTCGTAAATATCCCCAATGATGAGATAAAGGGTCGAATCATCGGTCGTGAAGGCCGTAATATTCGAGCATTTGAGTCTGCAAGTGGTGTAGAGGTTATAATTGATGATACACCGGAAGCTGTCACTCTCTCGGGTTTCGATCCTTTCCGTCGTGAAATTGCTAGAATTGCACTTGAAAAACTCATCGCTGATGGTCGCATACACCCGGCGCGAATTGAAGAAGTTCTGAAAAAATCACAGGAAGAGCTCGAGGAAAAAGTGATTGAGTTGGGTGAAGAGGCATCAATGGAAACAGGTGTTGACGGATTGCATCCAATTCTCGTTCAGCATCTTGGACGACTGCATTACCGCACTTCTTATGGTCAGAATGTACTCAAGCATTCAGTCGAGGTCTCCCGATTGGCGGCCTTAATGGCTGTTGAACTTGGACTGGATGCAAAACTTGCGGCACGATCAGGATTGCTCCATGATATCGGAAAATCCATTGACAGAAACTCTGAGGGCACTCATACCGAACTCGGTGCGGAGTTAGCCAGGAAGTATCGCGAACCAAAAGTTGTGGTTAATGCTGTTGCCTCACATCATGATGATGTTGAGGCGAATTCACTGATCGCCTGTCTGATACAGGCGGGAGATGCTATTTCAGGTGCTCGGCCAGGGGCTCGAAGAGACAGTCTTGAGGGGTATATTCGTCGACTTGAAAAACTTGAAGAGATTGCCAATTCCTTCCCCGGCGTTAATAAGACATTTGCTCTGCAAGCTGGTCGTGAAATCAGGGTCATGGTCGAACATGACAGCGTTAATGACGCAATGGCAGAGCAGCTCGCTTATGATTGTGCTGAGAAAATTCAGACTAACCTCGAGTATCCCGGACAAATCAAAGTGACAATTATACGCGAATTCAGAGCTGTAGAGTATGCTCGATGAGTCTGGCATGAAAACTGCTCGGATACTCTTTATTGCTGATATCTTCGGAAAGCCCGGTCTTGATATCCTGACGCGAATGCTCCCCGGGTGGATAAAGGATAAACGCCCTGACCTGATTATTGCTAACGGTGAAAATGCTGATAATGGCAGAGGATTGACGGTTGAACTTGTTAACTCATTTTACAGCCTCGGAATTGATGTTATTACAAGCGGTAATCATATATGGGATAAAGCTCCCATTCGCAAGGAGTTTCGGAAATTTCCAAATCTGCTCAGGCCTTTGAATTATCCACCGGGATCAGGTGGTAGGGGATCAACAGTATTTAAGACTAAAACGGGTACTACAATTACCGTCCTTAATTTACAGGGCAGGACATTTATGTCTCCCATTGATTGCCCATTCAGGACACTCGAGAGATTCCTTGAAAATAAGCGAGAAGAATCCCCGATTATCTTTATAGATTTTCACGCTGAATCAACTGCAGAAAAACAAGCACTGGCATGGCATTTCGATGGTAGAGTATCAGCCATAATTGGTACACATACTCATGTACAGACGGCTGACGAAAGGATCTTTGAAAAGGGTACCGGTTATATAACCGACGCGGGAATGACAGGTGCATTCGATTCGGTGATAGGAATGGTTCCAAAGGTTGCTGTTCGCAGGTTTTTAACCCAGACACCTCAACCCTTTCAGACTGCTTCTGATAACCTTCACATCAGTGGAGTCGAAGTTGAAATCGATGAAGAATCCGGGAAGTGTGTTTCAATTGAAAGATACTCAATCCCATGATTGCCCCTCCAGATTACGATCTTTTATTCACCGGAGGTCGAGTTTTCGGAGGATCCGGTTGGTCAGATCCGGTGTGGTTAAATGGTATGTTGGTTGTTAACGGAAAAATCTCTGCGACCGGTAATATCTCCCATCTCAAAAAAATCCACAAAAGTACCTCAGAAAAAACTCTTAAAGAAATTGACATAACCGGATTCATTCTGTTTCCGGGCTTATGTGATGGCCATTTACATCTTGCAATTGGTGGCAGATCATTGAATCTGACAAATTTGAGTGGTATGAGTAAAGATCAGGTTGAAATGGCACTGCGAGAAACTGCTGCTGAACTTAGTGGTGAAAATAGGTGGCTTCAAGCTTTTAATTGGGATCCTTCACGATGCAATTTAACAGCAGATGACCTGGAAAATTGGCTCCCGAATCAACTGATCATCATAAATCAAATAGATCTTCACGGGGGGTGTTGCAGTCATTCTGTTTTAAGAAGAGCAGGGATAAACATTTCAACTCCCGATCCTCCGGGAGGTCGAATCGGTAGAGATTCATCCGGAGAACCAAATGGACTGCTGTATGAATCCGCCATAAACCCGGTACGACAGGAAGTACCTGCTCCTACTCCACGGGATATCAGGCAGAATATTCTTCGCGGTCAGGATTATTTGATCCGGAAAGGATTAACGGCAGTAAGTGATGTGTTGAATCCTGGAACGGAAGAAATTTACCGGGAATTGGATGAAGAAGGGCTGCTTCATCTGCAGGTCGATGGGTGGCGACGAGTGGAAGAATGGGATTGGGAGTCATCCCCACCTCCCGAAGGGAACCGATTCCAGCTTCATACATTAAAAACCTTTCTTGATGGATCTTTCGGTTCCCGATCTGCTTCTTTAAGTGAACCATACAAAGATCAGCCTCAGAATTGTGGAACGCTGTTTATGTCTGACGGTGAACTAACGGATCTCGTCAAAGCTGCCAACAAGACAGGTTGGAAACTCGCTTTACATGCGATTGGTGATAACTCCGTAGAACAGGCGATCCGGGTATTGGGAAAACTGCCTCATCCTGAAATAGGCAAACATCGAATTGAGCACATGCAGCTATTGCTCCCAAAGGACATTTCAGACTTCGCTGACTCAAATCTCATCGCCTCCATACAACCCGTTCACCTGATAGATGATCAGCTTTGGCTTGCAAATGCAATTGGGAAGGAACGAACTCATAACAGTTCTATATGGCGATCATTGCAAGAAAGAGGGGTGACAATTGTCATCGGGAGCGATTGGCCGGTGGCAAGTCCAGATCCACTTCTGAACATACATGCATCCATCAACCGTTGTGGATTTGGGAAAAGCCCAAATAATAATGATAATCCCAAAGAAGCACTTTCTCCGACTACTGCAATCAGAGTAGCTACACATGGATGGGCAGAAGCAGCTTCACTTAACGATCGTCGGGGTTCCATAAGCGTTGGATTCGATGCGGATTTAACCATAGTAAGTGGCATAACTGAGGATTTTACTGATTGGTCAGGTGCAAAAGTTGAAATGACCGTTTGTGCTGGTAAACTAATCGATTAAGTCAGAGTAAATTCTGTTAGTATTTCAATAACTTATACTCAAAACATAGGAATTCCACTCTCCACAGAATTTGGTTATATCCACCTCACCTTAAAGGATGAAATCCTTCATATTTATTTGTATATTAAAATGCTAATCTCTTTGTCTTAGATTTTCTTCGTTGATATGGTTACGCGTGAGAGGGTTTTAATATGAATAGTACAGTAAGCAGGATTTTCGTACTCGTCTGCATTACACTTGCAGTAAGCTTAAATGCTTTTGCCGCCCTTAAACCCCGGTGGACACCGCCCAAACCGAAACATACTACAATTGGTACAACGGATCAACGTGACTGCATTACAGTTAAATTTATCGAAGGCAGTCAGGTCAGACTCCGCGAGGGTCAATTAAAATCTCTGAATGGTACCGACTTATCTGAGTTCAGATCAGTAATGTCCAACTCAAAAGTTCTGAGTTTGTCAAGGTTGTTTTTAAGACCGGAACATTTACTCGACAGAGAAAGGCTGAGAGGTCAGGAACGTTCCGGGAAACAACTTGCAGATTTAAACCTCTACTACAGGATCATAATTGATAAATCCGAGGTAGCGGAACAGTTTATTGATGCTCTGAATGCTCTTGATATAATCGAGGGAGCACATGCCAATCCCTCTCCGATTCCTGCAGAAGATATTCCACCGGACACTCCCGAATTTTATGATGAACAGGGCTATTTATATGAAGCACCAGGTGGCGTTAATGCCCCTGCAGTATGGGACATTGAAGGGGGTAGAGGTGAAGATATAAAGATAATTGACATTGAGGGTGGGTGGCATTTTGCACATGAAGACCTTAAGGAAGAGTTCTTCGTCGATATGGAAAATGCTCAGTGGCCTGACCATGGAGATGCAGTTATTGGTGTTATGATTGGACAGCATAATGAATATGGCATCAATGGCATCTGTCCGGAGGCTGAAATTGGTGGATATTCAATTTCAGGTCACGGTGGATTCCCAAATGTTGCCAATATTATCAATGAAACAGCTGCAGCTCTTGATGAAGGAGATATTTTCCTTATTGAACTACATTTTGATCATCGCGGACGTATGTCCCCTATGGAAACAATGCAGGAAAATTATGATGCCATTGAAGTTGCATCTGCAAATGGTATTATATGTGCTGAAGCTGCTGGTAATGGAAATTCCAACCTTGATGATAGAGGGAGGTACGAAGACCGGTTTGATCCTGAAGTTCGTCACTCAGGTGCAATTCTTGTAGGAGCCGGAGCTCCACCATCAGGTAATTTTGGACCGGATCGCAGTAGACTTGATTTCTCAAACTATGGACAACGGGTTGATCTTCAAGGTTGGGGACGTGAAGTCACGACTACAGGATACGGTGATTTGTTTTTTCCGGGAAATGACCGTTTGCAGTGGTACACATCTCAATTCAGTGGCACATCAAGTGCAACGCCTATTGTAGCCGGTTCTGTTGCATGTATACAGGGGATATACAAAGCTCGTACAGATGGGAATCTAACGCTCACAGGTACCGAGATCAGGGATATTCTTCATGAAACGGGAACTCCTCAAAATGAGGAAGGTAGACAGGGAAATATCGGTCCACGTCCAAATCTTTCCGAGGCAGTCAATTTATTATCAACTCCTGGTACGTTATCAGGCGCAGTAACAGTTGCTGGAACAGATGAACCTATTTCCGGAGCAACAGTTGCAACGAGTTATGGTTATATAGTAAATACTGATGAAGATGGTCAATGGCTCATGGAAGGTGCACGTTCGGGAATGAACTTTAATATAACCGCCAGTCAGGTTGGATTTAATGATTCGACTATTGTGGATGCCTTTCTTGAGGAAGAAGGTGAGCTTGAGTTCAATTTCGGACTTACTCACCCTGAATTTTCCATTTCGGAAAACAGATTTGAAGCGAGTATTGATCCTTCAGAAATCGAAACATTTGAGCTCGATATCTCCAATAATGGAAACGGTCATTTACTTTGGAGTACCGAGCGTCGATTCATGCAGGGTGAGGGTGGATTCGGAAGACTCGTGGATACCTATATTATGGCTCCCGAGGTCAATGATTTAGACCTGCAGGGCGTCGCTTTTGCAGAAAACCGGTTCTATATAAGTGGAGAGAACGGTCAAGAACCGAATTTGATTTATGTTTTTGATGATCATGGTGATTTTATCACACAGTTTGATCAAACTGGTAGATCGAGGATTGGAATGCTCGATCTTGCTTATGATGGTGAGTTGATATGGGGCTCAGGTGAGCGTGTGATATATGGATTTACTACTGACGGAGCTCCTGTGGAAGCTTTTGACGGACCGACAGTGAATAACATGGGATTGGCATACGATCCCGATCAGGAATTGTTGTGGATTTGGGGTAACACACGTGATATAATCGGGTATGATCGGGAAGGCAATCAGATCACAGCGTTTGATATGGATCTAATGAGAGTATCGGGATTGGCATACTGGCCGGATGATCCGGATGGGCACAATCTGTATATTCTTCACGATGACCGGTCTGACAGCCCTCCGCTTAGTAAAATGGATACGGAGTCAGGGGAAATCATCGAAGCAGCAATTCTCGATAGTGATCGACTCGGTGCCCCGAAAGGTGCATTTATTACTACCGAATATCAGGAGTTCGGAACTACTTTCATGTGCCTGATAGACGATTATCTCAATGTGCTCGGTGATCGAGTTGATGTATGGCAGATGGGGACTTACAAGGGGTGGATGACGATTGAACCCGATTCAGGAAGTATTGATCCGGGTTCAACCGAGAATTTAACTTTAACATTGAATTCAGCAAGTTTATTCCCTTCGGTATATGAAGGTGAAATTCTTTTCAGACATAACGCTATTGATAGTGTGTCAGTTGTTACGGTAATAGTTGAGGTGAATGATCTTGAAATCACGGATATTGATAATGAAAGCATACCGGTTGCATTTGGTATTTCCTCAGTATATCCGAATCCATTTAACTCAACTGCTACAGTTAGGTACTATCTGGAAAAATCATCTGATTTCAGGCTTTCAATTGTGGATATTGCAGGCCGGGAGATTAAATTAATGAGTAAAGGCTGGGCGAAGGCCGGGTTTCACTCAGAATCAATCTTCGCTGCTGATATGCCATCTGGAGTCTTCTTTGTGAGATTAACCTCAACATTTAAATCCGATGTATCAAAAATAGTCAATTTACAATAAAACTATCTGGATTGTGCGGACATTCCTGTGAAAATTGAGGAACAAACAGACAGGAATTTCCGTACGACCCATGTTGATATTATGCTTGCCGGATGTATACACCGGTAAGAGTCGGGAAGTTTCAAAAAACCGCAAAACCAAAACGCAGGTAAGTGTTAATGCAACCGCTCATTGGAATAACCTCCATAGCAAGTCCGGCAAATGATCCGAAGCGAACCTTCAATGTTGCCACAGAAATCCAGTACATTCAACTTCATTATATAAATTATGTTCGTCTCGGTGGTGGATTACCGGTGCTGATACCAATAATTACCGCCTCAGATGAAATTAAGGCCATGGCAAACAGACTCGATGGTATCCTTCTGACTGGTGGACAGGATCTCGATCCCGAGCTCTGGAATGAAGAAAACACACACTCTCAGGATGTCTGCAGGCGCAGGGATGACAGTGAAATTGCCCTCGTCCATGCAATGCGTGATTTACAAAAACCTATACTTGGAATATGCAGAGGACACCAGATACTCAATATTGCACTTGGTGGTACGATGTATCAGGATATTCCGAGCCAGGTTCCTGATGTCCTCGGACATCCACTTAAAGATATGAAAGAACAGTTCCACCAGACTCAGCTTGTATGCAAATCTACCCTAACCGAGCTCTTCGAGGGAAATGACATTCACACCAACAGCAGCCACCATCAGGCTGTCAGGGAACCTGGTGACGGCCTTGAGATTATTGCTAAAGCGAGCGATGGAGTTATCGAAGCTACACAACGATTTGATGATTATTGCACACTCAGCGTTCAATGGCATCCCGAGCGAATGCAGAAAGATGACAATATGATCACCCTGACAAAGTGGTTTATATCTATGGCAAGTTCCCGTTGACCTTCGCGGCATTTAAAAAAGAAATTGCAAAAGGGCAATTTCGTCCGGCATATCTTTTCAGTGGGAAAGAGGATTTTATTGCAGAATCCGGAGTCAAAACCCTCCTCGATAATCTTTTAAAGCCAGAGGATTATTCTCTTAATTATTTCCTTTATTATGGTAAAGATGCTGAAACTCTTCCCGAAACGCTTTTTACACCTCCTCTTTTCGGAGGGATGCGGGTTACAGTCGTTCGTCAGGCGCAGGATCTTTCGGGAAATTCCCTTGCAGCAGTAGTAAAGTATCTGAAGAACAAACCGAAGGACAGTTGCCTGATATTATGGGCTGGAGAACCCGACCGAAAGAAATTCTTTAAGTCAGTAAAAGGCATTGTCGAGACTGTTGATTGCAAACCTCTATCAGAACGCGAGCTGTCACGTTGGATTAATGGATATGCTGCAAGATATGGTAAAGAATTTGATGGAGAAGCAGTTGCTCAGTTAAGTGCTATAAATTGGCCAAACCTCAGAGAACTTGCTTCAGAAATCGAGCAATTAACACTTCTCGTTGGGGATGCACCGGTCATAAGTACGAGTGATATAACGGAAATGGGAGGATGTTCTTTTGCGTTTGACAGGTGGACATTATCCAATGCTGTTGGTAAAGGTGATGCCAGGACCGCTTATGAGGCTGTGCAGAAGTTGCATTTGTCCGGTCTGACTCCAACTCAAATCATCGGTGATCTATTCAGATTATTCAATCATCTCTGGATTCTTAGATATCTCATCGATAAAAAAAAGACAAACGAAGCCAGTAAGTCAGTAAGGTTGCATCCATTCGTACTTCAGAAATATATTGCTTTAGCCCGGCGTGCAAGTCGCAATGGTATCGAGGATGGTATTCTTCGCTTACATGAAGCCGATCTGAATATAAAGACCGGGAATGTTACCGGAAACCAGGAATTGGGTGTATTGGTCAGTTCACTGGTAAATTCAATCAGGAGAAATACCTGATCTATGATGAAAGAGGCTGCAGCAACTTTGACAGATCATCGTCCAACAGATGAAGAACTAATTCGAAAATTTCAACAGGGTGACGAAACCGCTTACAATGAAATTGTAAATCGCTTCTCAGGACCGCTGTTGAATTTTATTTACCGGATTATCGGAGATTCTGCATATGCAGAAGATCTACTTCAGGAAACTTTTATCCGAGTTTACCAGAATAAACACAGTTATCGGGAGATTGCCAAATTTTCGACCTGGATTTATACCATTGCCAGCAATCTTTCAAAAACAGAGCTACGCAGACAAAAGGTTCGCAGGTGGTTCTCACTAAGCGGAAATAGGGCTGATGATCGACCTATGGAAATAGCAAATGATGATTATACACCGGCTGAAACCATGCAGCAGAACAGTTCACTTGATATTATCCACAAGGAAATACAAAAGCTTCCGATGTCGTTTAAAGAAGTTATTATTTTGAGAGATGTTCAGGAACTTTCCTATGATGAGATAAGTACAATACTCAACATTCCACTTGGGACAGTAAAGTCTCGAGTGAATCGTGGGCGGGCTCGTTTGCAAAAGAGTTTAAAACCATTGCTGCGAAACTGATTCAAGAAGACATAATAGGGGAAAAATGGCAAGTTGTAATTTTTTTGAAGAAAATTATGAAGCATGGAAGAATGGCACATTAGGAACAGGTGATGAAGAGGAGATGCGCCATCATGCTTCACAATGCAGTTTTTGCGCTGCGTTCGGTGAAGAAACCGCAAAATTAAGGGCAGCGCTTTCAGAGCTACCTGAATTCCAACCATCTTCCGCATTTGAGTTTCAATTGCGTCGTAAGATTAAAGAAGCTGGATCTCGCGCTACCAGAAAACAGGTTAATATGCCCCGCTGGGCGGCAATCGGTGCCGGTATGGCTACCGGGATTGCAATTGCAGTGGCTGTTTTGATTCAGATGAATCCGAACTCACCTGCTTCATCTCCCTATCTGGCAAATCAACCGACTCGGGATATTTCCGCACCGGTAATTGCTCAGGTTGCGGATAAAGATACGTTGGCGGATGACACTTCAAGAGTCACAGAACCTTCGTATGACCTAAGCAGACACTCCCAAACGGTATCAACAGGTCAATAATACTCCTTTAGGAAATATTTACTTGATAAAAACCGCCTTTCGGGCGGTTTTTTATTGCAATTTAAGGAAAAACAACTTAAAATATAAGGTTGTTGAAGTTTCGCGGTTAGCAATTTTGTGCATTCACACATATGGGGAGTGCGGACATTCCTGTCCGCTGGTATTATGTGCGAGTAAGACAGACAGTAACAGTCTGTTCAAGAATACAATTGAGTAAGAATGAAATTCTTGCTCCTCATTCCCGTGAAAACGGGAATCAAGAGATATCAATAAATATACTGGATTCCCAATCAAGTTGGGAATGAGGAAAGATTGGTAGATTTGGCATTCTTGAACAAGCTGGAAATGTTTGTCCTCCCTATTTTGAGAATGCGAAACTGTTAAGATTAGAGATATACGGGAATTGTGTTTTTGAGAGTTTAATTCTAAAAAATAATTAAACCCGACTGATTCCAGTTATTTTACTTTTTACCTCGTAATATTTAATACAAAACGATACAGGAGCAAATCATGGGCAAAACCAAATCATTTGCTGAGAAGATGTTGAAGGGTCTGAAAAAGGTTGATGACAATGTTGCTTACAGGGTTATTCGACCTCGCGCAACCAATAAAGGTTCCGTCCGCTTTGAAAACAAAATTGTAGTTGTACACAAGGGTCAGGACGAAAAGAAAGTTTTGGGAGTCTGATCTAAGATTGCTGAGTACTGATAAGCGGATCCTCGTTGCAACGAACAATTCAGACAAGTTGCGGGAGATTCGTCAGATCCTGAGTGGTACTGGATGGGAGGTTGTCGGTCTGAATGAACTGCCAGCCTATCCTGAACCGATAGAGGATGGAGAAACCCTCGCTGAAAACGCTTTAATCAAAGCTCGCGAGGGTTTTCGTCAATCTGGCATAATGACATTGGCCGATGATACCGGTCTTGAAGTCGATGCCCTCGATGGGCGTCCCGGTGTTTACTCGGCTCGGTATGCTGGAGAAAACGCGACATATACTGATAACGTAAACCTGCTCATCCGGGAGATGTCCGGCGTTCCGGAACCAATGCGTACGGCTCGTTTTCGAACTGTAATGGCTCTTGTTGGGAATGATAGTGAAGAGTGCTGGGAGGGAGTTGCTGAGGGACGGATTATATCCGAATCTATTGGCAGTGATGGTTTTGGATATGATCCAGTGTTCTATTCTCCCGAACTCGGACAGACTTTTGCGGAGACTTCTCTCAAAGCAAAAAACCGCGTTAGCCATCGTGGGCGTGCATTACAAAAGCTTGTTGAACGGTTAAAGAGTTTATAAAATAAGGAAGTCAGTCCCTCCAATGAAAAGAATATATCTGGATCATTCTGCGACCACACCAGTCGATGAAAGAGTTGCCGATGCTGTTAGAAATTGCCTACTCAATGACTTTGGAAATCCATCGAGTATACACTCTTTCGGGCGCGATGCAAAAGAGCTTAAGGAAAAGGCCCGTATTACTATCGCGAAAATTATAAACTGCTCTCCAGAAGAGATTTATTTCACAAGCGGTGGTACGGAGGCAGACAACCTGGCTCTACTTGGTTACATCAGGAATTATGATGCAAAGGGAAAAAACATTATTGTCAGCAGCATAGAACACCCGGCTGTTTTGAGAACAGCCATGGAGCTGGATGAAGAACTCGGATATGATGTTACATTTATTGAACCTGACAAACTTGGCACAATACACCCTGACGTAGTAGCTGAGGCAATTACCGATCAGACCATCCTCATCTCAATAATGCATGTTAACAACGAAGTTGGGACGATAAACGACATCGTTGCAATCGGTCAGATTGCAAGAGAGAAAGGGATTGCCTTTCACACTGACGCTGTCCAGTCTTTCGGAAAAATTCCGATTGATGTAGAAGCGATGAACATTGATATGCTCTCCCTTTCAAGTCACAAAATCTACGGACCAAAAGGCGTTGGGGCGATCTATATCCGAAATGGTATTGAACTTCAGGCACGAGTTTTCGGTGGTAAGCAGGAAAGTGGTGTGAGATCAGGAACAGAAAACCTTCCCGGCATAGTCGGTATGGGTCTGGCAGCTCAGATCAGCGATGAAAGGATACGGGAAGAAGCTAGAGAAATCGGCAGCCTGAGAGACGAACTCGCGAAGCTAATAATGGATGAATTACCGGATGTTAAATTAAACGGACACCCGATGAACCGACTTCCGGGAAATCTTAGTCTGACATTTTACGGAGTGGAGGGTGAAGCATTGCTTCTCACTCTTGATTTACAGGGTATCGGAGTCTCAACCGGATCTGCTTGCTCATCCGGAAAAAGCGATGCATCGCATGTGTTGACAGCAATTGGTTTGAGTGATGAAGATGCGAACTCAACAATCAGGTTTTCACTTGGCCGGTCAAACAACCTCGAAGATATCCAGCGAACTGCAGAGATTATAATTGAAACTGTGAAAAGACTTAGAAGTATGTCGGGAGACTAAAAAGCTGATTATTGAGGTATCACAAGATCTACCCACAGAAGCAAAATCTTTCGCGGTTGGGATGAGTGGCGGAGTTGATTCGTCCGTCACAGCAGCTCTGCTGCATAAAGCCGGCCACAAAGTGGTCGGTTTTACGTTTAGGCTGTGGGATGAAGATTACGAACAACTTACCGGAATGGTCGGGAAGACAGACTCTGCAATTGATGATGCAAAGAAGGTAAGTGAGCATATAGGAATCCGTCACGAAGTACTGGATCTGACAAATGACTTCAGACGGGAGGTTCTTGAACGGTTCGAAAGAGAATACCTTTCAGGTGACACACCCAATCCCTGTGTTAATTGCAATCCGAATATAAAATTCAAGAGCCTGTGGAATGCCGCTCAGGCAAACGGATTGGAGAATATATCAACCGGTCATTATGCACTTGTTGAGCGAGACAGGAATGGCATGCCTCACCTCCGTCGAGCTTCATATCGTCCGAAGGAGCAGTCTTACTTTCTCTGGCAGATCCCATCCGAACTGCTGACACACACACATTTTCCGTTAGCGAATTATACTAAACCCGAAGTCAGGAAAATGGCTGAAGAATTTGGTTTACCGGTCGCTCAAAAATCGGAAAGCCAGGAAGTTTGCTTTGTCCCAAACGATGATTATCGTGCATGGTTAATGTCCAGATCAAATGAGCTTTCATCTGGTAATTTATCCGGAGAAATGTTCAACAAAGAAGGGGAACTGCTCGCTACTCACAATGGGTATCCCTTCTTCACAATTGGTCAGAGAAAGGGTCTCGGACTTGGTGGTGGTCGTAAATATTATGTCACATCAATCGATCCGGAAACAAAACGTATATACTTAGGCGACCGCGAAGACCTGAAGAGTGATGAGTTCCGCGTTGGTTCTGTGAACATCCTCCAAGACCTGGAATTTGACGGAACTACTTCCTTCGAAGTAAAAATCCGCTATCGTGATCCAGGAGTGTCAGCTCGAGTGTTCCAGAATGAAAATAACACCTTCACAGTCAAAACCGATGCGCCCGTTTCTGCCGTAACCCCGGGGCAATCTGGGGTGATTTATCTGGATGATGAAGTTATTGCAGGTGGGTTGATTTTGCGGGATTGAGGGGCATTAGGGAGCCTGGACAATCGAGTTCGAGTATTAAAATGTATATTTGTCATATTTTTATAATCAGCCGATAACACCAAAAATTCTTGTGTGAGTTCTGAACACTACCGAATGTTCAAACTTGATTTACATGTAAGTTGCTGTTATTTTTCAATTATATGCAAATTGACGGAATCAGGTAACGACCATAGATTTCGATTATTTAGTGATTGGGAGCTCTAAAGTAATGAAATTAAAACAAATTGCAGATGAAGCCATGCATCTTTCTGAGGAGGAGCGCGCGAAATTGGCAATGAAACTTCTACTCAGCCTTGATTCACAATCAGAAGATCAGATAGCGGATGAGTGGCTTTCAGAAGCGAACCGGAGAGCACGGGAGCTGGATGAAGGAAAAGTTCAACCGATAACTGCCGATGAGGTCAGGCGTAAAGCGCAAGCTTTACTGAGGTGAAATATAATTTTCATCCTGGTGCAGCGGTTGAACATCTTGAATCAGTTGGATATTTCGAATCAAAAAGACCCGGACTCGGGCTATATATCTGGGTGAATTTGAAAGTGCTTTAAGAATTATACGTAAATCTCCGCAAACATTTCAGATAGAAATGCAACCCGATATTCGACGGATCGTTTTGAAGAGATTTCCATTTACTATTTATTACAGAGAAGTATCCGGATCTGTTCAAGTCTTAGCTGTGGCGCACCATCGGAGGTCTCCCGGATACTGGTATGATAGGCTCTAATTATTTTTCCGTAGGTAATATAGTTTAAAAAAGCGATAGCTTATGATTGTCATTTCGCGGACAGAAAGAACGAAACAATCTATTTGTTATTGTTAAAATTTTTGAGATGGCTTCTCCTCAAGTGTTGCAGTCGCAATGACAAACTTTTAAATGATATACATTTGGAAATCCTCTTCTAATTTCCGAATTCTGCATTGCTTGTTTTCTTTTTAGCCTTGCTTATCTTTAATAAACAAAGGTTAATAAGCTAATTTCCATGAAAATTCGGGACATATTAGATATCCTGAAACAGGACGGTTGGCTTAATGTAAAAATGAAAGGGAGTCACCGAGTTTTAAAGCATTCGGAAAAACCTGGGATTGTTGTGTTTGCAGGAAAATTAGGTAATGATATTGCCCATGGAACATTAAAAAGTATACTGATCAAGCAGGACTTGAGGACATAAAATGAGCGAATACCTGATTATTTATGAATGGACAGGTTCAACCTATTCTGCATATGCACCTGATCTGCCCGGATGTATTGCTTGTGGAGATACAATGGATGAAACTGAACTCCTGATAAAAGACGCAATCAACCTCTACATAGGCGAATTAAAAAAAGACGGGCATCAAATACCTGAAGCAACAACAAAAGCAAAAATGATGGCTGTAGGGATTGTTTGATTGACTCACAGGCAGTTTACCTGAAATTATTAAAGTATACAACTTCGAAAACCAGGAGTCACAGAATTAGTTTGCCACGACAGTAGCCTGATCCCTTGTGTATGTTGTCAAGACACAGGTAACACTGTATTCACAACAAGGGTAACCTATGTTATGATACTAAACACGAGGATCGCGGCTAAGAAACGGAGAACATTTGAACTACATAGGCATAGATGTAGGTACATCGGCAACTAAAGTCCTCGTCATGGAAGAAACGGGCAAGGTGCTGGTTTCAAGCTCGCATGAATATCCGGTTCAATATCCGTGTGTCGGATGGGCTGAACAGAATCCTGAGGATTGGTGGGCTGGCGTTAAGGCTGGAATTCGGGATGTTCTTGCAGATCCAAAGGTTAAAAAAGGTTCTGTAAGTGCTATTGGATTAGCAGGACAAATGCATGGTTTGGTGGCCCTTGATTCCAAGGGGCGTATTCTATTTCCTGCTATACTCTGGAATGACCAGCGAACACAGGCAGAATGCGACGAAATTACTCAAACTCTTGGTCAGGATAAACTGACGGAATTCACCGGTAACAAAGCTCTGACAGGTTTTACAGCTCCGAAAATCCTGTGGATTAAGAAGCACCATCCTGAAGTATTTTGCAAAATTGCTCATATTATGCTACCGAAAGACTATATCCGTTTTCGGCTGAGTGGAGATTATGCAACTGATGTTTCGGATGCTTCCGGGACGTTGTTGTTCGACGTTAAGAACCGAGAATGGTCAACAGAGATGCTGGAACTTCTCGAATTACAACACGAAATTCTCCCCGAAAGTTATGAATCATTCGAGATAGCCGGTTTGGTTTCTGAATCTGTCAAATCTGAGCTCGGGCTTAGAGGAGAGGTACTGATTGTAGCCGGAGGTGGAGATCAGGCTGCAGGAGCAGTCGGTACCGGAACAGTCGAACCGGGGACGGTCTCGGTTTCACTCGGAACATCTGGAGTTGTCTTCGCGCCGCAGGAGAGTTTCGCAGTTGACTCAGCCAACAGATTGCATGTGTTCTGCCATGCGAATGGTAAATGGCACTCTATGGGCGTGATGTTGTCCGCAGCATCGTGTCTGAAGTGGTGGATAGACAATGTTCATTACGGATTACCCAATCCATACAATGCACTGTTATCCGAAGCGGAAGATGTTCCCATCGGCAGCACCGGATTATACTTCCTCCCATATCTGATGGGTGAAAGAACTCCACACAGCGATCCGAACGCACGCGGAGTTTTTATTGGTTTAACCATGTCACACACTCGAGCAGAAATGACTCGCGCGATTCTGGAAGGAGTTGCATACGGACTGAATGACTCACTTCAGATTATTCGCGATATGGGCATCCCTGTCGATCAAGTCCGTGTTACGGGAGGTGGAGCAAAAAGCAGACTATGGAGATCCGTACTTGCCGATGTATTCGGTACACCAATAAGCTCAATAGGTTCGAGTGAAGGTCCTGCTTTCGGGGCTGCTGTACTTGCAGCGGTCGGAGCAGGTGCTTATAGTTCTGTGAATGCCGCCTGCTCAGAATTGACTGAAATTGCGGAAACAATCCAACCCAATCTGGAAAACAGTGACAATTATAAGACAGGACAACTTTTATATCAGGGTTTGTATTCTGATCTGAAAGAGAGGTTCCAAGATTTGGGTTATATCAAGAGGTGACCATCTTCGTATGTGTCAAATGCTGTTGCTGGTTAGGTAGGGGCGAATAATCATTCGCCCTTCCCATTTGGAGAATTTGTTCAAGTTGAGATTAAATCGTTCCTGGCAGTTTTCAAATGAACGAAGAGAATGTAACCTGCCAGATTACGCTTCGTTTGAAATCAGGCAGTAACCAACATTGTCAATAATGAGGGCAAATGATTATTTGCCCCTACTGAGGTCCTATCATATTCTCCGGTGATAAAAGTTCATCAAGCTCTTTCTTGGAGAGTAAATTCTTCTCAAGAACCAGATTATAAACTCCCCGGTTGTTCTCAAGAGCTTCCTTCGCAAGTTCGGTGCATACCTCATAGCCGAGTACCGGATTGAGAGCTGTAACCAGACCAATACTGTTCTCAACAGTATTTCTGCAAACTTCCTCATTTGCGGTAATGCCCTTCACACAGCGGAAAACAAGAGTTTCCATGCCGTTCATCAGCATTTCAATTGACTCAAGCAGACTCTGGATAATTACCGGCTCCATGACATTCAACTCGAGCTGTCCTGCTTCGGCAGCGAGTGTTACAGTCATATCATTACCGATAACCTTGAACGCAATCTGGTTTACTACCTCCGGGATAACCGGATTGACCTTGCCAGGCATGATTGACGATCCCGGCTGCATTGGAGGCAGGTTGATCTCGTTCAATCCAGCTCTTGGACCTGAGGACATCAAGCGCAGGTCATTGCATATCTTAGAAAGTTTCACTGCTAATCGTTTAATCGCAGAAGAATACATTACAAAGGCTCCGGTATCCTGAGTCGCCTCGACAAGGTTCGGAGCGAGTTTAATTGCGAAGCCGGTTATATCGCAAAGGTGCTTAACGACCTTCTCTCCATACTGCGGATCGGCGTTAATACCTGTCCCTATCGCAGTACCACCCATATTCACTTCCAGGAATAAGTCGGCATTCTGATCGAGTCGTTTAATCTCTTCATCCAAAGTTGCAGCGAACGAATCGAAACTCTGTCCAAGTGTCATCGGAACAGCATCCTGAAGCTGAGTTCTACCCATTTTTAGAATACTCGAGAACTCCCTGCCCTTCTCGGCAAAGGATTGTACGAGGTTTTGGAGCACTCTGGTTAATTTCTGGTTTTCCTTTATCAATGCAATCTTGAGGGCGGATGGATATGCATCATTCGTAGATTGGGACAGATTGACATGGTTGTTTGGGTGACAGTATTTATACTCACCCTTTTCGTATCCCAATATCTCTAATGCCCGGTTTGCGATAACCTCGTTAGCGTTCATGTTCGCAGAGGTTCCCGCACCACCCTGAATCATATCTACTACGAAATGAGTATGATATTTACCATTTATTATTGCATTGCAAGCTTGTTCAATAGCATCTTTCACCGGTTTAGATAATATTCCGAGGTCATGATTAGCCCTTGCAGCACCCATCTTTACAATCGCCAGAGATTCGATCAGCACCGGAAAATGAGAAAGGACAATACCGCTGATATTGAAATTCTCAATTGCTCTAAGCGTCTGAACACCATAATAAAACTCAAATGGAACTTCACGATCTCCAAGGAGGTCATGTTCTTTACGTGTCCTTCCGGAAATGTATTGAGCACCAGCGTTTACAACATGGGTACTTGCCTGCCGAATCCGCCTTGAGATTACTCTTGCTACCCGGGATAGAACCTTATATGCAATGTTGGGTTTATCCTTTACAAGGCTGTCAAATTTGTTTCTGTTAATAACCAGTACTGTTGATGCGAGAGTTGTCCGCGCTGTGGTAGAATGCGGATATTCATCCATAAGAGCGCCTTCACCGAGGAAGTCAAATTTACCGAAAAATGCCAGTCTCTTCTCATCCCCTAAAGCTGTCCTTTTTATCAACTCGATCTCACCGGAATAAATAAGATACATTTCGCGACGAGGGCTATTCTCAGTGAATATCTGCTCATCTTTGGGGTATTCGCGAATTTCTGTGATGCCTGCAATCAATTCGAGAGGTTTCTGATCGAGTTCTTCGAAGAGTACAATTTTTTTCAGAAAATCACACAGAATAGACTTTTTGATTTTTGGTTCGCCTGGCATTCATTTTCCCGGTTTGGTTGGTGAAATAATCAATTGCTCAATGTAGTGAGATTTTTATCGTTTTGGCAAGTATGACCTATGTAAAAATATCTTTGCGGGTGGCATTGTATGACACGTCCTTATATACCACTCATATCAAGAAAAATGTAAAAAGATATTTAAATGAATAAACCCGGGCATATTAATGCCCGGGTTTTATCCATCCGCAGCAATTGGGTCAATACCTACGGTAGGTAAATAAGTTTCACGATCCGGCTATGGTTACCACATCTAATCTTTACAAAAAACATACCGGTTCCCCCCAATTCATAACCTGAGAACGGAATTGAGTTAATCCCCTTTGACACTTCATAAAGAAGTGAATTAACCTTTCTCCCGTTCAGGTCATAAATGTCTATTGAAGTTCTGCCTGCAATTTCTGAAACAAATCTGATATTTGTCCGGCTGTTGAATGGATTCGGTGAAGCGGATATTGAAAAATCGTTCACTTCAATTTGCTCATTATCAACCGACATTGAATAATCATATGTCAGTGCTCCAATGTCCACCTGAGAACCGTCCGGATCTCGATCAAAGGTTGGATTCCCGCTATCAATACAGGGTGAGCCTTGCCGCAAATTATAATCCCCTGCTTCCGGATCAACAAACATCGGATCGGCGTTAAAATCAAACCAACCTGGACCTAATCCGACAAAATCACCTCCAGAATTTTGGAAAAAACAATTGTATCCTGACCAGAAATCATAGCAGCCTGAATTTATCTGAAATCCGACCTGGTTGTTATATAAAATATTATTGTTGATGTCAAATCGGTTGACTTCGTGAATGAGTATTCCTGCAGTCTCGGCTCCTAAAATGGTATTATTATTTATTATTAGCTCATGACCTCTGTACCTTATTCCGCCTCTAATTATGTTGCGTTCAACGCTGCAACTACGAGTGGAGAAAACCCATAAACCTGAATCGAAAACATTATTATCAACATTAATGTCTGATACATTTTGAAACTCTACTAATTCATTTAAACTGCATTCTGAAATGATAACAGATTGCCCATTAATAAAGGTTGCAACGGCTTGAATTTCACTATCCGTTATGTCAACTTCATCAAATCCAACTGCTCTAAACTCTTCTCCGGACATTTCTGATTCTTCAATTAATAAATTTGAATTCAAGCTCCAGATATCAACAAATCCTCCGATATTGCTGTCTGAAATCAGAATAATGTTGGAATCACCTTGTATTGTAACATCTCCGGAAATCTCACAATTAACAAATTCAATTGAATTACATCTTCCCCCAATATTTATTAAACCATTAATTACACATTCATAAAATGAGATATTTCCATGGGAACCTGTCCCACCATCATAGTAATCTGAGATTGAATCCTGAAATGTACAATCTCTGATTTCAAGATTATTACATCTCCAGATGCTCAATCCACTTGAAAAGCTGCATGACTCTAACAAGCCGTTACTCAATCTAATATCCAATGGCATACTAATATCATCCTCAAGAACTACATGCTGGATTATCACAGTATCGCAGCCTTGAATTCTGAATCCGGGATGATTTGGAAATGGATCTGGACCGCTTCGACGAAAAATAATCGGATTATTTAATTCTCCAAGTAATCGTAATTCATCATTACAAAACAATGCCAGGTCATCCGAGAGTATAATCTCAGTACCTGCAGTTGCTGTAATTGTGTTATAACCTTCTCCCTGGTCAGAGACTAAGTATGGTGAATGCTCACCAGTAAGTTCAAGCAAATCTCCCTCACCATAAATTTCGATTCTCGCCACAGTTGGAAATTGAGGTGGAGCCTGGGCAGAAAATCTTGTGTCGTACCGATATTTTTTCTTATATCCCGTTCCCTGATGATTTGAACGCCGGGTAAAATGCCTTCGATATTGAGCAATTGCTCCGGTAAGGTAAATTATTCCTCTGTCATCAGGCGACGGGCCCTGGTACAACTCCCATTCGTCATTTTGATCCTCAAAGGTGAAAGACTCTCCAAATGCTGCCAACGCACCATTAATGACAATACTATGCCTGTCAATATTGTCTCGATCTTCATTATATCCATTGCCCCTCCCATTTGCAGGCGTGTTAGCGATCAGAATATCCTGTGCAGAAATTATCCCAAGCATATCATCACAATCCTCATCAAAATCACCATAATCCGGTTCTGCGGAGGCATACAATACGTTATCGATAAGCCTGATATCCTGACTGCAACCTATTGTTGCTATTCCGTCTATTGTACCATGCAATTCCAAAGGTGAATCAAAGTACAACCAATCAAAATGCGACCAAAAATATCCCTCAACCGGTTCCAAATCATCACTAAATGAAATACCATCCCTCCACTGATAAACGAGCCCAATATCATCTTCCATTACCAATCGATATTGCATACCCTCATTCATGTCACCAATTCTTACTCCCTCACCATCGTTAAAATCTGGAGGATCAGGGAAGATTAAAGCTGGTAAACCTGTCTCTGGTTCAACCTCGAAGTATGGACGTGCATTATATAAAATAAACCTCTCTCGGGAAGTTGTTACTGGACCGAAAAAATGTGGAATCATTCTAAAACCGATATAATCGTTAGAATGAACGGGACCATCTAAGGTATCGTGTGAACAGAACCAGATAATCTCACGTTCTAACCGAGTATGCTCAAAATTGGAGATATACATATATCGGCACAATGGTGTCTGTGATTGTGATAATTCTGACATAAAAAACAATGTCAATACAGACATCAAAACCAACAATTTTTGTATTTTCGGTTTGGAAATCATCTTTTAAACTCCGTCCAAAACTCTACTATTGTGAATTATGCCCTTCACATTCATTAATTGAGTTTAACTACGGTAGATAAATAAGCTTCACGATCCGACTGTCGTTACCACATCTGATCTTTACAAAAAACATACCGGTTCCCCCCAATTCATGACCTGATAATGGAATTGAGTTAATCCCCTTTGACACTTCATAAAGAAGTGAATTAACTTTCCTCCCGTTCAGGTCGTAAATGTCTATTATTGTTCTACCTGCAATTTCTGAAACAAATCTGATATTTGTCCGGCTGTTGAAAGGATTCGGTGAGGCTGTTATTGAAAAATCTCTGGTAAGAGTTCGCTCATTTTCGACTGACATCGAATGCTCATACGGAATCGCCCCAATGTCAATGCGAGTTCCATCTGAATCCCAGCTGAAATCGGGGTGCCCAGCATCAATACAGGGTGAAGCAGGGCTCAGGTTGTAATCCCCTTCTTGAGGATTAACAAACATCGGATCGGAGATAAAGTCAGAATGACTGTGTATCATCCCTAAATAATGTCCATCACTATTCATAAAGCTGCAATTATAGCTTGTTGTATATGCCTTATGACATGTCTCAACGAAAATGCCCGTTCGGTTATTGTAAAAAATATTATTGTTTGCAGTAAACCAGTTTGCTTCTCTGATTAATAATCCGGCGGTATCCGCATCAACAATTGTATTGTTGTTTAATGTCAAACCTGACACCATGTCCATACGGCTTGTAAATTTTACACCACCATGCAGAACATTGTGATGAACAATACAACCATTAGTGTTTGCAACCGAAATCCCGGATCCTATTCTATTTTCCATTATCCGGATATTACCGGCATAAATCAATTGAACTTCACCCACAATCTGGCTTTCAGTCAGCAACACGGAATGACCATTGCTAAAAATCAGATTTCCATCTATTTCACAGTCAAATAGCTCCATTTGATCAAAATCGGCAATTATTAAATTCTGACCGGAAAATTGGCTGTCCTCTATCCGGCCTGTTGCATCCCGGATAGAGACTTCACCCCAGACATCACAATGAATCAGTTGAGTTTCT
Source organism: uncultured bacterium (assembly GCA_964387885.1). Taxonomy (GTDB): domain Bacteria; phylum Electryoneota; class AABM5-125-24; order Hatepunaeales; family Hatepunaeaceae; genus JABGPL01. The sequence goes on from CAYLYZ010000026.1 coordinate 38,074, forward strand.
TCGGAGTTAATAAAAAAATCATTACCTCGGATCTGACAATCCTCAATCCTTAGATTTGTAGCAGAACGTCTGACTAATAATGATCCTCCAAGATTGCAGAAAGCCATCCTGAATTCAGTTGAAAAACTGCCAATATCAATCAGATCCGATATCTCACAATCTACCAGCTCTATTGTATCAAAATATGTGCTTATAAATAAAGAACCATCAAACTCACACTCTCGGAATGCAATTCTCCTCCGATTTCCACTTCGATAGACTCTTACTGTATCCCTAAACGTGCAATTCCGGAACTCGATGTCGTGAACATAATTGATTTTTAGACTATCCGAAAAATCACATGATTCAATTATTCCCGCACCGGGTCCAAGCTCCCTACTCCATGTGATACCTTCCTCAAGCTGTAAATTCCGGATAAAAGTTGAATCACATCTATCAAGTATCAAACCTGGATATCCGGAGAATATCTCGGGATCCTCCCTGCGAATTATTACCGGATTATCCTCCGTTCCGAAAATCCGGAGTTCACCCTCACAGGTCAGGGCAAGGCTATCTTTTAGTATAATCTCGGTTCCGGCAGTCATGGTAATATTGTGATATCCACCGTCTCCAATCACGTAATAGGGTGAATTCTCAGCATTCAATTCGAGGTTATTTCCCTCTCCCAGAATAATTCTCTCATCGATCTCAGGGAATAGTGGAGGTGGGTTATCAATCAATCTGGTATCGTGTACATATTTCTTTCTGTACCCGGTACCCTGGTGATTTGAACGGTGGACATACCCTCTTCTATATTGCGCTAATGAACCTGTAAGATATATTGTGCCCCTCTCATCCGGTGCAGGACCTTGCCGACGGTCCCATTCATCATTCTGATCCTCAAAGGTGAGTGACTCCCCAAAAGCGGCAAGAGCTGCATTGATTACAATACTATGTCTATCCTGTTGAAATCTTCCACCGTTCCAGCCATTATCTCTACCATTAGCAGTAGTGTTGGCTATTATTATTTCTCGCGCAGAAATAACACCAAGCATGTCGTCACATTCGTCTTCCACAAACATTCCATATTCCGGTTCTGCCGCTGCATATAAAACATTATCGAGGAGTCTGATATTATTACTGCAACCTATTGTAATAATACCATCAATAACACCATACATCTCCAAGGGAGAGTCAAAATACAACCATTCAAAATCTTCCCAGAAGTATTCATCAATCGGTTCAAGTTCTTCTTCAAATGGCAAACCATCCCGCCAACAGTACACAAATCCGAAATCGTTTTCCATCACAAGACGATATTGCATTCCTTCATCCGGATTGCCAATGTGAATTCCCTCACCACCTGCAAATTCCGGAGGATCAGGGAAATGCAATGCAGGTACTCCAAATAAAGGTTCAAACTCAAAATATGGATTCGCTTGAAATTGGTGGAACCTGTTTTGAGAAGTCGATACCTGGCCGTAGAAGTTTGGAGAAAACTTCAGACCAATGTAATCATTGGAATGGACAGGTCCCATCATAGTATCTGGTGTCCAGAACCAGATAATTTCCCGATCCCTGGTGTGTTCTAAATGAGTCAGGAACATATATTGACACAGAGGTGTCTGTGCGCAGGTCAAATCCGGTATCAGTATCCCCGCAAATACTAATAAGGATGCCAACATAATTACCAAGCTTTTCGTGATAAACATATTTTTATCCGCAGTTTTTAAAATCGCTTATTCACACAACTTAAATAACTAAAAAGGGGTTTAGCGTCCTTTCAAAAATTAACGAATAATCTCATAAATTCATATCTGCTTCAGATTTTTCACTTATTTACAGTTATCTTATTATTATAAGCTGAAATCGATTTTGCACATCGGAGTACTTCCACATCATCTGATTGTATTTCCAAATCAGATTTTTGAGAATATACAAGCAAATTCAAAATTCTGAGAACTCTTATGTCGATGAATTGTAATTTCTGAAATAATCGTCTAAGTTTAATACTTCGTTTTAGCACCATTGTTAAATTCTCCGAATGCAGAAAAAGAACAGAAACCTCCTCTCAATCTTTACATATTCCAGGTCAAAGGATAGATCGGGAAAAGTCTATAAGGATATTCGCAGCCTGATTATAGCCACATTCTTTTTTGGTGCGGCAGGTGGGATTTTTCTGACAACTCTCAATAACTACCTTTCCGATGTTCACAATCTCGGTGCTGAAGCACGTGGTTGGCTTGAGTTTCCCCGTGAACTACCCGGTTTTCTAATTATGCTGGTTTCAGGTGCTCTGTTGACGATTATGCGTGAAACCCAGATGGCGGCTTTTGCGATGTTGCTTGGAGCTCTTGGTGCACTGGGTATGGGTCTGTTCTCACCAGGAATGACGCTGCTTTTAATCTGGATTATAATATGGTCACTGGGAGATCACATCAACTTCGTGGTTGAAGGAGTTATAGGCTTAAGATTATCTAAAGATGGCGCGGAAGGCAGAAGACTCGGACAGATGGGAGGAGCCCGAAATCTTGGTACCATAGTGGGAGTTGGTGTAATATTCATCCTTGCAAAATTGTTCGGAGATGTATTCGGTCTGTTTTACACAGTTGCAGCCGGTTCCGCTTTGCTTGCCGGAATATTTTATCTGAAAATCACTTCGGGCAAAGGCGATCCCCCGGCGAGACGTTTAGTCCTCAAAAAGAAATACGGAATATTTTATGCAATCAGTGCTTTGTTTGGAATCCGCAAACAAATATTCCTCGCGTTTGGCGGTTGGGTGCTGGTTTCACTGCATGGAGTATCAGTTTCCACCGTAGCACTGCTTTATTTCATTGCAGCAGCTGTCGGGATAGTGATCAGGCCATTGCTAGGAGAGGTAATAGACTGGATCGGTGAGCGTATTGTTCTCGCTGCAGATGAGATAATCATTATTCTTGTCTGTATGGCCTATGCATTCGCGTCAAATATTTTCCCGAAACCCATTGATTTGTGGATTCTCTTTGCAGCATACATCCTCGATAATATACTCTTTGCACTGAGGATCGCCAGAACAACATATCTAAAAAAAATCGCCGACGATCCAAACGAGATTACCTCTACAATTTCAGTAGGAATTACTATTGACCATGCTGTAGCCATGAGCCTCCCTATCCTGTCAGGTTATGTATGGGAGGCATGGGGATTTCAGTGGGTGTTCATAATTGCCGCTGCAATCGCGTTTGTGGGATTCTTTATCTGTTTGAGGATAAAAGTGCCCAAGGTAATCAATTACACCAACGGGCAAATCTGAATATCTGTGATCTTCTGTCTTCAAAGTAGTGTATGGAAATACTGTCCCGTACTGCTCGATGAGAAGAACATCCGGGCACTCAAATGATCCAAACCCTATCGATTATGAATTCCCCATCTCATTCACCTTTTCACGATCCCACTTTAAAATTCCCTTGACCATCACCTTTTTTCTACGTATATTGAGGGTTCCGTAGCTGATTTTTTAATCTGCTCCAATTTTCGCTTTCAATTTCGATTTAAATTGGGAGGATTATGTTAAGTTCGTTTTATTTTTTCAAGGTGTTTGACAATGCCATATATCAAAGTACGAGAAGGGGAACCGTTCGACAGAGCGTTCCGACGTTTTACTAAGGCTTGCGAGAAATGCGGTCTTATGGCTGAGATCCGTAAGCATCAGCGTTTCGTAAAGCCGTCCGAAGCTAAAAAGCGCAAATCAGCCGCTGCAAGAAGAAAAATCAGAAAGCTGATCCGTCTGGCTCGGACATTCGGAAATTAATTATTACAAGGGCTTTTGTCTTAATTATGATATAGAGCCCACTCACAGGTCGTAAAAGCTCAGAGTACAGGCTTCAGCCTGAAATATTATGATTACTGAACACGCACCTGAATTACACTAATCCTTTTGGGAGTGGAATGGCAGTATTAGACATAGTCATTCTTTCAATTGTTGCAGTTTTAGCAATTATTGGCCTAATCCAGGGCTTGATACGTGAACTCGCTCAGGTTTTGGGTATGATAGTCGGTGCTTTGCTGGCGGCAAAATTCGCCGTTCCCATTGCTGCAGGAATGCCTCCCGCCGGCTGGTCTCTGATCCTCAAGACACCTATAGCTGCTATTTTAATTCTTGCTGTCACCTATGTTGTTTTCTACCTGATTGGTTTTTTTATTCGAAAATTGGTGATGCGAGGTCCGCTAAAAACAATGGACAGGCTGCTTGGAATGACTCTTGGCATCATCAAAGGCGCCGTGTTAATAACGATTGCCCTGATCATTGTAATCGTCTCACCGCTAAAAGCAAATGTTGACGGTTGGACCAAAGATGCTCCGGTTGCAAGAAAAATTGTGGAGTTGGCTAAGCCTCTAATTGAAAATTATCAAGAGGATATTGAAAACGCCGTTTCATCTAAAGTTAAAGGTCTTGCTGCAAAAACAGGCTCAATGAAAGGGACTGCTCAGCTTGAGATCGAAAAAATGGCAAAGGACCTCGGTGAAAGATCAAACCCTGAAGATATAACTAATATGCTCAAGGAACTAACTCCTGAAGCCCGTTCCTTTTTAGAAGACCTGGTAGAAAAGACTCGCGATGGAGCAAAGGATATTGGCTCATCCGTTGACGTGTCAAAGCTAACAGATCAACTTCCTATGGATGATGTTGCCAAGGCATTAGGCAAGGAAGAAAAGTAAAAACCCGCATAATGCCTGCTGACAGCTCCCCTGAAAAAATAAAAGACCGATACATACCCTTAAGAGAGAGAACTGCTGCGATACTTAAGCAAAGTCTGGATTCTCTTGAATTCCCGCGTTTGCGCTCAGAACTCGTCAATCTCGCTGAGACAGATCCGGCTCGCGAGAGGCTGGCCGAATTAGAACCGAGCACTGACATCTACTGGATTCGTGATGAGCTGAAAAGGATTGACGAGATCAAAGGATTAATGGATCGTGGCAGCAGTTTTGGCAGCGGTGGTCTTAAAGATGTTCGTAAAATACTGGGTCGAGTAAAAATCACCGGAAGTGTACTTGCCGCCTCTGACATGCTCGCAGTATTACACCACCTGAGAGTACATCACACCACACGCAAAACACTCGACCGTGAACAAAAAGAACTGCCCCTCACCTTCAAAATCTCCACATCTCTGCAATCACTCAAGCACCTCGAAGGCCTAATTGACAACGCGATAACCCCGGAAGGTACAATCCGTGACCGGGCTTCGAAAGAGCTTAGCAGGATCAGACGGGCTGTTGCCGCTTTACAGATAGATATGAGAAAGCGGATTACCGGTATCGCCGCTCGACTTGCAAAGCAAGGATATCTGCAGAGTGACAGTTTTACCATCCGGGATGGTCGGTATGTTCTACCAATTAAGGCTGACAATTTTCGCAGAGTAAAGGGTATTGTCCACGATCGTTCTTCTACAGGCGGGACGATTTTCATCGAACCGGCTTCTGTAATAGATCTCGGAAATGAATTCAGGGCTTTTGAACTTGCAGAACGGGACGAGATTAGGCGGATATTGCGAGAACTAACGGAAAATATCTCACTTGAAGTCGGGGCTATCGAGATCAATCTTGGTGTGATGACAATTCTGGATTGTCTTTGGTCAAAGGCGCGACTTGCAGAGATGCTCGATGCATATCCACCTATTGTCAATACAGGGGGAAACATTCAACTCTTCAAGGCCCGGCATCCGTTGCTTGTTTTGACAGGTGAGAGAAAAGTTGTTCCCCTCGACCTTGAATTGGGAATGGATTATACATGCCTTATTATCTCCGGGCCTAATGCAGGTGGAAAGAGTGTTGCCCTTAAATGTACAGGCCTCATTTGCGTAATGGCAGCATGTGGTTTGCATGTCCCGGCGTTGCCGGGGACCGAGGTTCCGCTGTTTGAAAACTTCCATGCTGTCATTGGTGACCAGCAATCAATTTCCGATGACCTTTCAACCTTCAGTGCACATACCATCCAACTGAAAGAAATCCTCGAATTCGCAAAAAGGAAATCTCTCGTACTGGTTGACGAAATTGGCTCCGGGACAGATCCTCAGGAGGGTTCATCTCTATCAATAGCAGCTCTCGAACAACTGGCTTCGAAGAGAATCCCGACAATTGTAACGACTCATCATGGTGTCTTGAAAGCATTTGCACATACAACAGAAAGTTGCGCAAACGGATCGATGGCATTCGACCATGAGACTTTCCAGCCGACATATCGATTTCAGCCCAATCTCCCCGGATCGAGCTATGCTCTTGACATAGCCAGCCGCGTTGGATTACCTGAGAATATCATCAATCGAGCACGCGAAGTACTCGGCGGAGAAAGAACACATTTGGACGATCTCATCCAGGATCTCACTCAAAAACTGCGAAAATACGAAAAACTCGTTGTCGGGCAGGAAAAACGGGAGAAGGATTATTCCCACATGGAAGCAGCCTGGACCCAAAAAATGGATCGACTGAAAACACGCGAGAAGCAGCTCAAGAAGAGAATGAATCACGAGGTTCAAGCTGTAGTTGGATCAGCCAGACGCCAAATCGAGAACTTAGTCCGTGAAATTCGCGAGACTGAAGCGAGCAAAGAATCGATCAAAGCTGCCCATGCGGGATTAAAAAAAGTTGCTTCCCTGAAGGATCTCGAAATACCGAAAATGGATGAGATAAAACCACCTGAAAAGCCCCATAGGGATGATAGGAAACGGAAGAAACCACGTCGCAGAAAACCCAAAGTTCGAACCGATGAAGGATTCATCAGCAAACCTCTCGAAATCGGTGACTATGTTCTAATTGACGATTCCAAATCAAAAGGTGAGGTTACAGAGTTCAGTTCAAATGGTGATAGGGCATGTGTGGTGATAGGATCAATTCAGCTGTGGATTAATATTGATAGATTAAGCTATGCCGATCCACCTGAAGAGAAACAACCAATCCGTGTGTTTGCCTCAGTACCAAAAGTTCCCCTCGAACTCGACCTTCGCGGTTTAGACGTTGCCGAAGCCCTCGAGCGCACCGACCGCTACCTGTCCGACGGTGCATCATCAACAAGAGAAGAACTCGGTATAATCCACGGTAAAGGCAAAGGTATCCTTTCCGCAGAAATTCGCAAATTCCTCAAAACCCACAAAAGCGTAGAATCCTTCAGGTTCGGTGAGCATGGAGAAGGGGATTATGGTGTCACGGTGGTGAAGTTGAAGGGGAAATAAAAGCTTGCGACGTGTTGACACACGTAGGTATCCTGTGAAACCACCTTTAGTAAACAATCAATACGGGATAATTCGAACTGATTTTTCACACCAAAGGACAAATATTGAAATCACAAAGTGATATGATTCAAGTCGCTACTCAAGCGGTAATCAAAGCCTCTAAGATTTGCCTCACAGTACAGGAAAATCTTGTGTCGGAGGATTCACTATCAAAGAAAGATCGGTCTCCCGTAACGGTTGCAGATTTTGGAGTTCAGGCAATTATCAGTCAAGAGCTCTGGCAGGCTTTTCCAGATATACCATTAGTTGGTGAGGAAGATTCAGCTCAACTTTCAAAACCGGAAAACAGATTATTAAATGAAAACGTCCTCAAACATGTTCAACTGATTAATCCCGACATGAATGAAGTACAGGTTCTGGGGGCAATCGATCGCGGAACTTATACCGGTTCTTCAAAAGGTTGCTATTGGTGTCTTGATCCAATCGACGGTACAAAAGGTTTTCTCCGAAAAGATCAGTATGCCATTGCTCTGGCTTTAATTGAAAACGGAGAGGTTGTGTTTGGGCTCCTTGGTTGTCCGAATTTTCCGATTCGCTCTGGTGAATATCAAGAAAATCGTAACTGTGTCTTTAAGGCTGTCAGAGGCCGCGGTGCGGCAATGGCACAGGTACAGGATAATGAACTAACTGAATGGCAATCAATTAATACTGATTCAGTTGATAATCCCTCAGATGCAATATTCTGTGAATCATTCGAATCTGGTCACTCTTCACATAGTGATTCCAATAAGATAAAAACCCTATTAGGCATTGAAAAGCCATCCCTTCGAATTGACAGCCAATGTAAATATGCAATTGTAGCGAAAGGCGATGCTTCCTTTTACTTGAGGCTTCCGACATCACCTGGTGGTAAGGATAATCCTGACAGATACGTCGAGAAAATATGGGATCATGCCGCTGGTGTGATCCTGACAGAAGAAGCTGGCGGAAAGGTAACAGACATATATGGCGAAGCTCTCGATTTCTCACTGGGAAGAAGATTGGAGGATAATGTCGGAGTCATTGTAACAAATGAGTTGCTTCATGAGCAGGTTTTAGGGACGGTTCAGGAAGTTTTAGGAATGTAATCAAGAAAATCGGTGAGTTAAAAACAACCTGATCATCTATCGTGCCGGTGCACACGGTATCCAGATAAGATAAAAAGATCGCAATTATATCTTCTGGAAATTACTGACACCATATACGTAACTTTGTTGAAAGGGTGCATGAAAACCCAATCTCACGCACCTTTTAATGCTCTATTTGACTTACCGCCATTCACCTTCTACTCAATACCCACTAAACATACCTGAACTCAAATCAAATTGAAAACATTCCCGGTTCCATCGGGTTATTGATCTTTATTTTCTAAGAATCTAAATATTCCTTCAATGTATATTTGACCGGACATTAAAAATCCGTCATTATGCGTTCCTCTTATCCCGAGGAATTTTTTTGGCTCATTTGCGGCATCGAAAATCTGTTGACCATAATCGTATGAAATCAGTTCATCATCTTGACTATGGATAACCAGCACCGGGCATTTGACATGTTTTATGTTCTCAAGTGTGTCATACTTCATTCTCGAAATAAGTTTTACGGGCATGAACGGGTACATCCTCTGTCCAATTGCTTCAACCGAAGTGAAAGAAGATTCAACTATTAAAGCACGTGGTTTGGTATTCTTTGCCAACCAGGCTGCAATAGCACCACCAAGTGATCTGCCAAAAATAATAATGTTTTCAGGTTCTTCTTTCCGTTCATTAATAAGGTAGTTCCAGGCAGCTTGTGCATCCGCATAAGTTCCATTCTCCGTTGGCTTTCCCTCGCTTTTACCATAGCCCTGGTAATCGAAGATGAATACATTCAAACCCATTTCGTTGAACAGTTTGATTGAATCAAGCCTGTGTGAGATATTACCGGCGTTTCCATGACAGAAGATTAAAGTCCCATTGTTGCCTTCACCGGGAATAAACCAACCGTGGATTTTGATATCATTTCCGGATTGTAATTCGACCGATTCATATTTCAAACCAATCATTTCCGGAGTACTAAACATCCCTTTTTCAGGGAAAAAGATCATTTTTGGCTGCATAATAATCAGTAAGATGCACAATCCCAGATATATTCCTCCGCCGACAAGTACCAGATTCCAGACTGTTGACCACATGTTCTTGATTTTGATTTCCTTTTTTTATTCCTGCACTGTATTGGTTGAATATTTTCGTAGGGGCTGAATATCTTCAGCCCTGTATCACACTCGCGACCTACGGCTTCTGATCAGGATCGAGATTATTCAATCCCATCTTTGACACGAACCGTGGATCTAAGATAATCAACTCATCCCGGATTAATGGCCAAGGGTTGAAAATATTCAATCCCTACAAACCTTTAAATAGCCCATCGACGCTTAAATACCGCTCACCTGTATCCGCAAACATGCAGACAATTAACTTACCGGCAAATTCAGGACGTTCCGCTATCGCTCGCGCAGCAAATGCGGTTGCACCAGATGTTATCCCGACAAGAATGCCTTCGTCACGAATAAGATGACGACAAGATGAGAAGGCTTCGTCCTCAGAGACGAGGAATATCTCATCGACATAGCTCGCGTCGTACAGATCCGGAACCCAGCCCGGGGCGGTTCCCATCATTCTGTGAGGTTGAAATTTGCCCTCTTTGAGCATGGGAGCTTCAACCGGTTCTACACCGATGAGTTTGAAGTCCGGATTTCTTTTCTTCAGAACCCGGGAAACGCCCATCGCTGTACCGGTTGTCCCGAGACCGCAGACGAAAGCGGCGATTTCACCGTCGGTATCCCGCCAGAGTTCTTCAGCCGTAGTTTTTAAATGGGCGGTTATATTGTCCGGATTCGAGTGCTGACAGATATAATATGATCCTCCGATCTCAGCGTGTAGTTCCTTTGCCTTAGCACGAGCTCCTTTTGTTCCTAATGCTGCCGGAGTTAATATGAGTTCTGCACCGAAAGCCTTTAGTACTTCGCGCCGTTCAACACTCTGTATTTCTGACATACAGATAATCAGCCGGTATTTTTTTATCGAACAAACATAAGCAAGTGCAATTGCAGTATTACCGCTTGAAGCCTCTATAATTGTAGTTCCCGAGCCAATATCACCTCGCTCTTCTGCTTCCTGAATCATGTAGTAAACAGGTCTATCCTTGATGCTGAACGGATTAAACATTTCGAGTTTTGCTGCTACTTTGGATTCAGAATTGTTGCAGAATTTATTTAACCAAACCAAAGGAGTGTTACCGATACACTCGATGATGTTGTTCTTAATTTTCATTTATTAATTTCCCTATTGGCAAAACTGCCAGGATTTTTTTTTGGGCTTGTATCTAAACCGTTTGGCTCTTGAAATTTAACGGTTACAAATTTACCTTATAAAGTTACTCAAGTTTGCATGCTCAGAACTCTGAAAAGCAACACGGAAATTCTCGAGTTCTTAGCGTCACCGGAATGCAGATATTCCAATCCGCCTTCAAGAACGATTGACAGACGGGCAAGAATGTCAGTCCTCCGCGGGACAACAAACTCGAATAAACATTATCAACCTCGTAGCATGGACGATTGTTGAACACAGAAACAACCACTAAAGCGGAAAACAACGGGCAGCCAATGTTCGAGGTTGCTACTCCGGATTACGCCGGTCCTATGGACTTAATGGTTTTTCTTGTCCGACGCCGTGAACTCGATGTTGCATATATTTCCGTAAGTGCAATCGCCAGCGATTTCCTCGAGTGGTTAGACCGGGTTGAACTGCCGGATCTGGATGCTGCCGGGGATTTTATTCTTCTTGCAGCGACACTTCTTCAGTTTAAGGTTACGAGTCTTCTACCCGGATCTACTCCGGATTTATCTGATGCTGAGATCAATGAAGTTGAACGCTATCAGTCTGAAGATGAGCTAATCGCACTGAAAGAAACTGTCAATCGGCTTGCAGAACTCGAAGAGGGACAGATCAACCTCTTTGATCGCGGAGGAGTTGTACTTGCAGGTTTTGAAGAACAGCTCGCTACAGAAATGCTATCCGATGTTTCGGTGCTGGACCTGGCTTTAGCATTTCGCGACCTGATTTATAAGCTCCCGAATGAACCGACTCATGTAATTGAGGAAATGCCATTTAGTCTTGAAGGTCAAATGGCTTTCATCAGGTCATTTTTTGCAAAGAACAAACGCGTTTCTTTTACACGTCTTGCCCAGGCGTTAACCAGTCGCCTGGCAGTGATAATGACGTTTCTCGCAATGCTCGAACTTATGCGATTACACGTTATTAGAGTAGTTCAAAAGGCTCCGTTTGAACCGTTATGGTTGATATATACAGAAAGAGTACCGGAAATCCAATAAATGGAACATACAAAGTAAGTGGCTGAAAAAGAAGAACAGGAAGTAAAAGGTAATTCAAAATCCCGCCTCGTTGAAGCACTAATCTTTGCTTCACCTGAGCCTATCGATTCAATGGGAATCTCTGAACTGATATCAGACCTTTCCAATGAAGATATACCGGATGTTGTCGAATTCCTGAACAAAGAATACGAGAATCAGGATCGTGCCTTCAGAATAATCGATGGAGCCGGTGGATATCGATATTCAACGCTTCCTGAGTATAGTCCTTGGGTAAAAAAACTTGTCGTTGGCGCAGGTCGAGTCAGATTATCCCGTGCTGCGCTTGAAACCGTTTCACTGATTGCATACCGACAACCCATCTCACGATCTGAAGTGGAAGCAATTCGTGGAGTTGATGTCGGTGGTGTTTTAAGAATGCTCGGTGAGCGAAAACTAATAGAGATTTCCGGAAGAAGCTCTAAACCTGGAAAGGCAAGACTTTATGTAACCACTTCAAAGTTCTTGCGCCATTTCGGCTTAAATACTCTCGACGACCTCCCGAAACCATCTGAGATGTTCGATGACATCGAGATCGATGAATTGAGTCAGGCTGAACAGGCACAATTGGATTTAAGCAACGATGAGTTGAATGAACAGTGAAAGTAGACCTTTCTAATGAAACCACAAAACAAAGGAGGCAGTGATGCACTGTCGAAATTGCGGTAAAGAATGTGCCGATCAGGCAATTATGTGTGTTTCATGTGGATGTCCTCCGCATGCCGGAGAAAAATTCTGCCAGAATTGCGGCGGAGACACTGAACCAATAGCAGATATTTGTATTAAATGTGGTGTAAGGCTGACTAAAGGTGCTCCTGCCGATGCGAAATCAAAACTCGCTGCAGGCTTATTAGGCATTTTTCTTGGAGGATTAGGTGTACACCGTTTCTACCTTGGTTTTGTGGGAATGGGGATAATTCAGATAATTGTAACAATAATTACGTTCGGTTTCGGAGCAATCTGGGGATTAATTGAAGGCATCCTCCTCCTGACCGGATCAATGGATAAAGATGTAAAAGGTAATTTGTTAAAAGATTAATTGCAGGACAGGTTTTATTGAGTTCTTTGAAATATTCATGATTTTAGAAGCAACTTGTCATTCCCGCCCAGACGGGAATCCAGTAAGTTGCTGTGTTTCATAGATTCCTGCCTGCGCGGGAATGACAAAACTTTACAGGATTGGAATATTTCAAAAGTCTCTTTATTACCTGCCACAATTCAAAATTGGATACGTTTCAGACTTTAAAGTCTGACCGGATAATGAAGTCGAAATTGGGAATTTTCCCGAAATATACAGGAGTTTTTGATGGAGATCAAAGGCAAAAAGATACTCGTCTTAGGTGGTTGGGGACTGGTTGGAACTGCAATCTGTCGAGTATTAATTGAACGCAAACCCGCCAGTATCACTATCGCCTCACTAACTCGCGAACAGGCAGAATCTGCTTGTGATGAACTGAGTGAGCTAACTGAAGCCGTGAAGTTTTACCCGGAGTGGGGAAATATTTTCGTCCGTAGCGAGATGAAAGATCTCACGCGGAATGAAATTCTCGGCAGTCAGGAAAACAGGTTGGCTCTCGCTGAAGACGTATTGGAACAAACTCCGAACTCATTTCAGAAGTTCTTTTTGCATGAGATGATTAAACGCAGAGAACCTGACATTGTGATTGACTGTGTAAACACTGCAACTGGAGTTGCTTATCAAGATGTCTATTCTGCAAGTTTGCGGGTATTAAAGGATGTTAAGAATGCTCGTAATGGTGACGTCAGTGATGATATGCTGTCAAAAGTAGAAACCTTGCTGGGTAGTTTATATCTTCCCCAATTAGTTAGACATGTTCAGGTAATTTACCATGCGATGAAATCAGTAGGCACTAAATCATACATGAAAGTCGGAACTAGCGGAACCGGTGGTATGGGTCTTAATATTCCATACACACATTCGGAAGACAAACCGTCACGCGTGCTGCTTTCAAAAACAAGTGTTGCTGGTGCTCACTCATTACTTCTCTTTCTAATGGCGAGAACACCGGATGCACCTTACGTAAAAGAGGTAAAACCAGCTACTGCAATTGCCTGGAAAGGTATCGAGCATGGTGAGATTCTTAAAGGAGGTCATCCTATACCCTTATTTGATTGTCCACCGGAAAGTGCAATTCCTGTAACTGACAAATTCGATACGAATACACCTGACGTTATTAAATCCCTCGGAAAGAACCTGGAGGGAGTATTCATTGATACCGGTGAAAACGGGACATTCTCACTCGGTGAGTTCACTGCGATTACTACAAGCGAACAGATGGAATACATTACTCCCGAAGAAATTGCTCAGACTGTTTTGTGGGAGATAGAAGGCGGCGCTTCAGGTCATGATGTTGTTGGGGCAATTGACGCATCGATTCTGACCTCGACATACCGTGCAGGCATAATGCGTTCACTGGCTCTTGAGAAAATGAATAAACTCGTCGAAGAACACAACGACGGCAGTGTGGCTTATGAATTGCTTGGACCGCCAAGGTTGTCAAAATTGTTATGGGAAGCTCATCTTCTAAAGAGAGCCGCTTCGAGCATTGACGGAGTACTTAACTCGTCCGCTAAAGATCTATCTGAAAAGATGAGTGATTTAGTAAAGAGTGATATGAGGCTGCGAAGCAGAATCATTTCTATTGGAATTCCTATTCTTCTCCCCGATGGCAAGCAGGTTCTAAGAGGATCTTTTGTGAAGGTGCCTCAAGATCCACGCCAGACTGTTTTCGAGGTCACTGATGAGAATATCAATCACTGGTGTGAAACCGGATGGATTGACCTTCGCGTTTCAAACATAGAAAAATGGCATGGTAGGCTACGCGAATTGTTGAGTCATGCAAAAAGTGTTTCTCCTAACGATACAAGTTCTCATTCATTACGTGATATGTCCTTCTGGCACACGGATAAACCATTAAATGAAGGTGAAGTTGTTGGATGGCTCTTTATAGATGAGGATGAAGGTCGAAGAATGAAATAGATAATGTCATTGATGAGTGCTGTCAGGCGTTCTCAACTTGAAGGACGCCTGACCACCTTCTCATCTTCGTCCCTTTAGTCAGTCTGATCTGTTTCTTTCCTTTACACAACAATTATTCCACAAGTTAAGATATGACATTACCCTTAATAGCCATTGATGGACCCGCAGGTGTTGGAAAAACCTCTACCTCCCAAACAGTCGCCTCTCGTCTTGGAATTCCCTTCCTTGATACTGGTGCAATGTATCGTGCAGTAACGTGGATCGTTACCAGGAACAGGGTGAATCCTGCTGATGTCACGGAAGTGAACCGTCTGATAGCAAGAACAGAGTTTGAATTCGCACAGGGCAAATATGGTGTGCATTTTTGGGTTGATGGTGTGGAAATCACGGACCAATTAAGAACTCCTGAGATTACTCGTGCTGTAACACCGGTCTGCGAGATTCACGATGTGCGCGTTTACCTCGTTAACCTTCAACGAGAATGGGCTGCAAGAGGATTTGGGGTGATGGAGGGCAGAGATATTGGGACGGTAGTTCTTCCCAAAGCCGGATTGAAGATATTCATGACTGCTAAACCGGAAATTCGAGCACTTCGTCGAGCAAGGGAGCTTGGGATTCAGGATGACTCTGAGGCTATAAATAAGCTCTCCAGAGAAATTACAGAAAGGGATCGTCGAGATATGGAACGAGATGATTCACCACTGCGTGAAGCAAAAGACGCTGTAATTATTGATAATAGCGAAATGAGTTTTGAGGAGCAGGTTGATAATATAATATTGTTAGCAGGTCAGCGGTTTTCTTTAAACCTGTATACTGCGGAAAAGCATCTTGGATAGACCGACGCCACCTTACAATCCGCGTATCTGGTTATTTCAGGCTCTCGCTCGAACAGCCTTCAAAATACTATTCGGACTGAAAATTGAGGGATTGAGCAACATCCCTCGAAATGGAGCGTTCATTCTCGCTTCCAACCACAGTTCAAACTTCGATCCTCCCATCGTAGGCGGTTCTGCAAACCGTGAAATTTTCTTTGCAGCAAAAGATGAACTGTTCAAACTGCCCATTATTGGAATTTGTTTTAAATTTCTGAATGCGATTCCGGTTAAACGAGGTAGATACGACAGACGGATGTTGATAATAATAGCGAAATTATTAAGAAAGGGCTATGGTGTAACGATTTTTCCGGAAGGGACACGCTATGTTGACGATAAACTTCACAAACCGCGTCCGGGAATAGGGATGATTACTATTAAAAACAATACTCCCATTGTCCCGGTTTATATATCAAACAGTGCAAAACTTGGAAGACAGATTTTCAAACGGAACTTACGGGTAACATTTGGAAGTCCTTTCCACATAGATGAAGAGCTCCGAAAAGATCCGAATCGTGACACCTACCGCCTAATTGCCGGGATCATCATGGAGCATATTGCCAGAACCGGGGGTGTGGAGGCTCCATAATTCCTGACTGCATTTAACGGTTGGAGTGGAATTCTCTTGCATATTAATGACATAAACAACAGAATCTAATAGCTTAAATGCTAAGAAGTAAAAAAGATAAGATCAGAGTAGGCGACAAATCATTAATGATGATTTTCCTGCTGGAGGAATGCAATTTAGACTGCAGCCATTGCGTCCGCGATGACGAGCCGATGGAAGCAGGATATAAGCTGACCTTTCAACAACTAAAGCAGTGCCTCGTAGACTGCCAGAGTCTGGAAAGTGTTGAATGGATTCACTTTTCCGGTGGGGAACCGACACTGTGGCGGGAGGGTGAACACAGTCTGCTCAACCTCGTTCTGGAAATTTCAAAAGCTGGTTTCAAACCCGGATTTACCTCGAACGGCAGTGGTTTTCTGAACAGTGAACGTTGTGATGAATTTATAAAAGGATACGCTAAAACTGCAAGCCAACCTCTTATCCTATATTTGAGTATAGATACCTTCCATAAAAACTTCAATAAGGAATCCGGAAGAGCCAGAAGCCTTGACAATGTTATCCGAAGTATGCAAAAACTCCCCGCGGATAAGCGAAAATTAATAGACCTGCGAGTTGCTGTTGCAATTTCAAAAGAAACCGAATCGCTTCTTCCGGAACAAATGATAGACCATTATGAGGCATTGGGTGTTGATTTCCGATATTCTCCACTGCGTCCGGTGGGGAAAGGGAAGTTTCTTCGGGAAATATGTCCTGATCTGGAAAGCAAGAATCCTTCAGATCTGGGGGCATACGAGAGATTCCATAAGGCTGAAGAGAACAGCGACAAGTCGGAAACTGTCTCTATTATCTTGATAGGTGGGAATTACTGGGTTTGGGTGAATGATGATTTTGAGTTTGTCAGGCAGTGGCGGAAGGTGTCGGTGTTGGGGAGGGTGTCTGAGGAGGTCAGGACTGCATATTCCATGAGGTAGGTCGGAAACTTTTTCCAACGGAACTTGGGTAGCAATAACTACACGGAGAATCTCAATGAAATACGATTCCGTTTTAGGTGACATAAATATACTACAATAACAAAAAGGGTAGAAAATGTCAGAAAAAAACAACACATGCAGCTTTTGTCGATTCATAAAGCGTTATCAAGGTGATACCAAAGAGGATTTTATTTATAAAGACAAGGAAGTTCTCATTGTTGAGATGAAAATTGGCTCCGAACATCTTGAAAAGGCTGAAGTCACAAAAGCGAATATCGATGGTGTGGATTACACAAGGATTGATCCGGATTATGGGAACACAGCTGCTAATGAATTCTTCGAGAAGAATGGTCTGACTTTTATGATGGACGGATTGATGGTTATTCCACAAAAACATAGTGCTACCATTGATAAAGACTTCATACGATCTATTCTAAAAAGTTTGAATATCAAAGGAATAATCGATTGGGATAGTCTGAATCCTGACCATTCTGAAGTCATGGTGATTACTAATCCTTTGCCGAAATCGGATGATTGGGAATTTTTGGTGGGGTAGGGGTTGGGAATACTCTGGATGTTAAGGGCGAGTCATGAATAATTTCTGAGGTGTTTTAATATTGAATATCTTGACTTTAGTTTTTGCATTGACGATATTACTTGAATAATAGCTATGTAACAACCTATAGAGGTAGATGGTGAAAATTGTACTATTTTTAGGTGCTGGATTTTCTAAGGCTTTTGGTCATCCAGTAATGAACGAATTCTTCGCTTTTGCAGATTCAAGTACGAGAATCAGCCCAGAAGATAAGGATTTTATAAAAGAATTATTAAAACAAGCTCGCATTGCAAATGCTTTTCTCGAGAGTTCACCCACCAACCTTGAAGATATTTTGTCATTTTCAGAAATGGAGGATAGGCTTTCCCTTAATGAAAACCAAGATGAGACAAACAACCAAAAGATCAGATTAGTTCTTCAAAGAATTTATACAGATTTCGCTACTACAAAAAGATTTTGGGAAAGATTCGATAATTTCCCAAGATTCCTGAGCTTCAATTCCGAGAATATCCTAAGAAAAGATTTATCGATTGTTACAACTAATTACGATCTAAGTATTGAATGCGCTCTTCTCCGATTTGGTTCAAAAACAAAACTTAATTTCGATTATGCAACTGAATCCACTAATGTTAGAGCGATTGGCACTATGTACCTAGATTATGGTGTACCAGTTTTCAAGTTACATGGATCAGTAAATTGGTTTCAGAGAGAGATAGAAAGTAATCTTTTTGTAGAAGAGATCGGAGATGATGATCGAAGTAGTGTGGCTATTCCCTATGTTTCCACATATAGCTATCCGAGTCCAAATCCACCACTGATTATTCCTCCATCTTTTCTAAAACCGGATTTACATAAACCTTTAGGTGAAGTATGGAAAGGAGCTGCAAAAAAACTTCAAGAAGCAAACCTTTTAGTTTTTATAGGATATAGTTTTCCATTAAGCGACACTGAAATGACCTATTTTCTAGCTCGCTCTTTGTCAGATAATGCTGGGCTTCATAGGATTGTTATAATTGATCCTTCCGCTGATGAAATC
>CAYLYZ010000027.1:0-55981 GCA_964387885.1 uncultured bacterium
TCCTTCCATTCCGGTAATGGCAATAAATTAAATGGGAAAGTGTCAACTTTTTTTAAGACGTGACAATAGGCATTTACGTAGACATAAGATGTCGACCTACAAAACACCATCACACCAAAAACACCTTTACTACCCCCAAAACTTGACTTTTTTCATCATTCGCTGCATTTTTCCTTGAAAATTCGGTGTGAGGCGCAGAATTTTCAAGGAATATTCAGACATTGTAATGAAAGACTTTAACTACAAAATATAGTTCTCAGCTTGCATTTGTGGTGACAGAATGCGATATTAAACGAATTATGCGTAGGGCGGGATCTTATCCCGCCGGACATTAAAAATAATATTAAATCGTCGGAATAAGATTCCGACCTACGAAAGCAGAAAAGGAAAATGTCGGGTTAAGAACCCGACCTACATAGAGGATAAAAAACTGAAAACAAAATACATTTTCATATTCCCAGGTCAGGCTTCCCAGTACGTTGGGATGGGCAAAGACCTGTACGAAAACAGCCCGGCAGCGAGGGCTTTTCTCGACCGTGTAACTCAGCTCGAAGGTATGGATCATATTCGTGATCTGTGCTTTGAAGGTCCTGCTGAACTGCTGACCCGAACGGATAATGTGCAGCCTGCCATCACAGCAATATCCCTGATGGTGCTTGAAGCTATCAGGGAAGTTGTCGAAATCGAACCCATAGCATGTGCCGGTCACAGCCTCGGTGAATACGCAGCACATGCAGCAGCAGGTACATTTTCCGCAGAAGTTGCAATGAATCTCGTCCGCTGGCGTGGATTCTGGATGAACGAGGCTTCACAACCACCCAATCTACCGGGCGCGATGGTTGCTGTGATGGGATTAGGAGCTGAAATTTTAGAAGGCATCGTTGCCGAAATCGGGACTGATAGGCTTGCGATGGCTAATATCAACAGCCCGGGACAAATAATAATCTCAGGAACGAAGGATGCAGTAGAAAAATCCGCTGAGGCTGCTAAAACTGCCGGAGCAAAGCGAGCGATAATGCTGAATGTCTCAGGGGCATGGCACAGCCCGTTAATGGTTCCGGCTGAAGCGAAGATGAAACACTTATTGGAAGAACAGGTGAACCCGGATAACTGCGCAATTTCTGAAACTACCAGAGTTGTTGCAAATGCAATCTCTGATGTAGTAAATGATCTTGATTCGTTAACCCACACTCTCACAAGACAGATTACGTCACCAGTTCGATGGGATGCCTGTGTTCTGAGATTGTTAGGTTTAGCCGGTTTCACAAATTTACCATCAAAGCTCACTGAAGAGGAACGGGAAGAACTCGGCAAACCTCCCGTGTTTGTTGAAATTGGTCCGGGCAAAGTACTTAAGGGATTGTTGCGCGGTATTGACAGGAAAATAAAGGCGGTTAATGTTGAAGATGTTAAAGGTGTGCAGGCACTGAAGGAAATGGTCGAGGCTGGCTAAAAATCTGGAGATGTCTGAATAGGTTTGTATGAAACAACTCTGTCATCGCGAGGAATGAAATGACGAAGCGATCTCTTTCATTATTAATCGAACTGAGAGATTGCTTCACTACGTTCGTAAAGACAGGTTTTGTTAGACTTGCTTTAAAGATAGAAAAAGGGAAGTTTATTAAAATAATCCTTCCCTTAACTGAATTTTGCTTTTCTGCTTATGCACTTCATGATTGGTTTAACCTTTTAAGTTTGAACGAAAACAATCATGGATTTCAATTTCAATTCCTATCGCGGAAACCTCTTGGATTTTGCTATAAAGAGCGAAATATTCCAGGAAATTGTTGTTCCGTATTTACGGTTAAACCTTGGTCTGAATCTTCGTGTACTGTTCATTTTGTCTTCCTTTTAAAGTTTGTTTTGTTGATCTAATACTTTAGACTATGTCGATTTTGAAAAGGTTGCATTGTTTTTCTGAAACATTTCGCTTTTTCTAATTTTGTGTGAAATACTTGCACAATAGGCTTCGTAATTCACAAAAACAGTAGCGTAGGCGTCCCTGCCTGCGCACGCATGTAGCACATAAATAATATGATGGGTCTGCAAGCAGGGAAGCTTGCGCTACTTTCAGGTATCTAAGTAAACCTGATTTGCAGGGATGCAGAAGTTTCACTTTTCTAATGGAGTGAGTTTGCCCGAAGAAATTAAACGGTTCGATGAACGCAACACGGTTTTTGCTCGCGAAGATTTGCATCCCGGTATGGAGGAGTATGAGGAATATTATAAACAACATACCGAACTGAAAGAGAAGGATGACTATTTTCGCTCCCTGCCTGGAATGGGATCGGGAATGCCGGAAATTGATGGTGGATTATTTTTTTCGCCTTCTCAGGTCATGTATCAACTCGGATTTCCCGATGTCGTAGATGGGAAACCAATAGAAAAGCAGCATAAACTCTCTCCGGAAAGAGCAAAACTAAAGGTAAGTACATTCGCGCACAGGTTGGGTGCAGATCTTGTCGGGATAAGTGAGCTTAATCAGGCGTATGTCTACAGCCATCGTGGCAGAAAGAAATACGCAGAAGAACTATATGGTCAACCGATAAATTTGAACCATAAGTATGCGATAAGTCTCGGCTTCAAAATGGATCTCGACCTTGTTAGAACCGGACCTCGTCATGGAAGCGTCGCAGAAACGGGATTGGTATATTTGCTCTCAACAGTGGTTGCCGTTACGATTGCTGATTATATACGCAGAATGGGATATCCGGCTCGAGCACATCATTTTAGGAATTATCAGGTGTTGCCTGTCCCAATAGCGGTTGATGGTGGATTGGGTGAGCTTGGACGATGTGGTTTTCTGATCAATAAGAAATATGGGAACTGCTTGCGGCTTGCGACAGTGACTACAGATCTCCCACTTGAGTGTGATTCACCTGTCGATATTGGAGTTGACGATTTCTGCGACATGTGCAAGATATGCGCCGAAGTTTGCCCTTCGGGTGCGATCCCGATGGGAGATAAGGTTGTCACTAATGGAGTACGCAAATGGCAGCTCGATGCTGTAAAATGTGTAACATACTGGAACAAAGTTGGCACTGACTGCGGAATGTGTATCGGGAGCTGCCCGTGGTCGGAACCGGACATCTGGTATCATCGATGGTCTGCCGAAATGGCAGGAAAATCTCATCTCGCAAGATTGCTGTTACTCTGGTTATATCCGGTGGTTTATGGAAAGTATAAGCCACAGCCACTGCCAGAATGGCTTGACCGGAAAGTGAATAATATCCGGAACGACAAGTAATCAGCTACCCGATAGAATTTTTTGGAATGTAGTATTTCTTGGTTAAGTTATAATTTGTAAGTATATTAAACCTGTTCACGATTTATTCTGAGGTGTAAATGCGACGCCTGTTTTCCATCATTTTTTTTCTTACACTATTCGTATTTTCAAGCCTTTTTTCTCAAGAAGTTGAGGAGATTGAATGGATACCGGCAGAACCGGTCGAAGGTGATGACGTTATTGTTGCCTTGCACGGTATATTTCGAGATGGTTCCTTTAGAAATCAGGATATACAAGGTCGAATAGAAGACAATAATCTAATCCTCACCTTCACTTCACTTTCGGAAGGGATTGGTAATATGGCATTGACTCCATTTACATTACGGCATAATTGGGGTGAACTCGAGGCAGGGGAATACGTTCTTTTTGTAAATCAGTTTGTAGGATTTGTAAATGAGAATGGTGACATCGAGTTTGAAAATGGTGGTTTCTATATGTCGAGAATAGTCGTCGCTGAAGGTGATCCAGACGAATTCATAATTAATCTCGAAGAGGGCTGGGATATGATCTCCTGTCCGGTGGCTCCTGTGGATAATGATATTCGAATAGTCTTTGCTGAAATAACTGAGCAAGGTTCACTCGAAATGGTTAAAGATGGTCGAGGTAGATTTTATTATCCAGAGCAGGACTTCAATAACATCCCGGTATGGGTAGCTAATCAGGGATATCTCGTAAAGGTCAATGAAAATACAGATTTAACAATTTCAGGTGAATTACTTCCGGAAGATGACCGGATTCAATTAGTTGAAAGTTGGAATATGGTTGCATATCTTCCTGAAGCATCAATTTCTGCACCGGAAGCATTTGAGAACATTGAAGATGAGTTGATTCTTGCAAAAGATGGAGATGGGAGGTTCTATTCTCCGGAACACAATTTCAGTAATATGGCTGAGTTGCAGCGGGGGAGGGGATACCTTGTTAAGGTGAGGGAAGCTGTCGAATTGATCTGGAATCAGCCTTAGATCAATTATATAGGCAAAGAGAAAATCTGTTGAAGTGCAGTTTAAGCTTAAGCATAATGTTCTTTTGGAGTTTAGTATGCGACGATTAATATTAATGAGTTTTATACTTCCAATCTTCCTGTTTTCCAATCTGTTTTCCCAAGATGTTCAGGAGATAGAATGGATACCTCCGGAACCAGTCGAAGGTGAAGATGTTACTGTTGCTATACATGGGATAACGCGAAATTCATCATGGAGAATTCAAGATGTTCAGGCTGATATTGAAGGTAATCAATTAACTCTGTCTTTTGCTGCAATTTCGCAAGGAATTGGTGCTATGGTAGTTATGCCGTTCACATTGAGACACAATTGGGGAGTTCTCGGTGCAGGCGAGTACAACCTTTTTGTCACCCAAAGAATCGCAATTCTTAATGAGGATGGTTTCCTAGAGTTTCAGGATTGGGCTTTCTACAACTCGAGAGTTGTTGTCGCAGAAGGAGATCCAATCGAATTCACAGTCGATCTTGAAGAGAATTGGAATATGATTTCCTCACCGGTTGAACCCGATGATAACGACATCAGAACTATCTTTTCAGAATTAGTTGAGCAAGAAGAGCTCACAATGGTTAAGGACGGTCAAGGTCGGTTTTATTTCCCTGACCAAAATTTTAACAACATTCCCGAATGGGTTGCTCATCAGGGGTATCTTGTAAAGGTTAATGAAAATACTGAGTTAACATTAACCGGTGAATTACTCCCGGAGGATGACCAGATCCAATTAGCGGAGGGTTGGAATATGATTGCCTACCTTCCAGAAGGTGAATTTTCAGCTCCGGAAGTGTTTGAGAACATTGAAGATGAGTTGATTCTTGCAAAAGATGGAGATGGGAGGTTC
Organism: uncultured bacterium; assembly: GCA_964387885.1. GTDB lineage: Bacteria > Electryoneota > AABM5-125-24 > Hatepunaeales > Hatepunaeaceae > JABGPL01. Next base: position 5,123 of record CAYLYZ010000027.1, read on the forward strand.
TATTCTCCGGAACACAATTTCAGTAATATGGATGAGTTGCACCGGGGGAGGGGATACCTTGTTAAGGTGAGGGAAGCTGTTGAATTGATTTGGAATCAACCATAGAATACAAATCATATTACGAAAAGAACTTTTAGTTGTGTAATTTAGATTAAGAAAGATATTTCAGGAGTATGAAATGCCACGAATGTTATCGATCGTTTTTATTCTTGCTTTGTTCTCATATACAAACCTCTTTTCTCAAAATGTCGATGAGATCAATTGGATTCCGCCTGAGCCGGTCGAGGGAGACGAAGTAACTGTGGTCCTGAGTGGGTGGTTTCCCCGTGCGAATTGGAGAAACCAGGATATTCAGGTTCAGGGAAACGGGAATAATCTAATTCTCACGTTTACGTCTCTTGAGGAGGGGATGGGTGCTGATGTGATGACTCCGTTCACCATCAGAGTCAATTTGGGTGAACTTGAGGCTGGCGAGTATAACCTTAGAGTCGAGCAGGCCATAGCCATTGTCAACGAGGATGGGATGCTGGAGATTAGGGATGTTGTGGTCTACTTCTCTGAAATAATTGTAGAAGGCGAGGAACCTGACCAATTTGTAGTTGTTCTCACGGAGGGCTGGAATATGAGCTCTTCACCGGTTGATCCGGAGGATAATGATATACGGGCTGTCTTCTCAGAACTGGTCGAACGCGGTTCACTATTGTTAGCAAAGGATGGCAGTGGACGATTTTACTATCCGGTGCAGAACTTCCTTAATATCCCACGTTGGGATGTTCATCAGGGATATTTAATTAAGGTAAATGAAGAGGAAGAACTTCTTGTTTCAGGAGAACTAGTATCTGAAGATGATCAGATAGAGCTAAATGCCGGTTGGAGTATGGTTGCCTACCTTCCCGAAGCAGCAATTCCAGCTCCTGAAGCATTCGAGAATATCGAAGGTAACTTACTATTGGCTAAGGATGGATATGGACGTTTCTACTCACCGGAGCACAATTTCAGCAATATGGGCGAATTGCAGCAGGGAAAAGGTTATCTCGTGAAGTTAGAAGATCCGGACAATTTAATATGGAATCAGCCATAAAGATTGAGATACCGGTACAGATATGATTATTAAAATGGGCAGAGGATAGTTTCTTCTGCCCGTTTTTTTATTGCTTCGATTTTCACAATCGCAATATCGTCGTTGCCCAATCGAACTTGAAGACGCTACTCATTGCATTGGATTTGGATATAGATTATAATATATGAAGACAATAAGATTCACCATGTGTAAATTCACCTGAGGAAATTCGTTCAAACATGACAATCATTGAGAAGATCATTGCAGCACATGCCGGCAAGGAAAGTGTAAAGCCGGGAGATGTCGTGTGGCTCGACGTCGACTATCGGTCGGCGAGGGATTTTGGCGGACCGAACGTAGTGAAGCACCTCAGGGCAAACTTTCCGGAAAATCCACTGGATCGTCCGGATAAAACCTTCTTCACGTTTGATACGAATGCGCCAGCCAACACAACCGGTTATGCTAATAATCAGCATAGCTGCCGTCTGTTCGCTCGTGAATATGGGGCTGGTCTTTTCGATGTTGATTCCGGGATCGGAACTCATGTTGCCTTCGAGAACGGTTTGGTCATGCCAGGCAATACGGCTGTGGGAACCGATAGTCATTTCAACATACTGGGAGCGGTCGGTGCATTCGGGCAGGGGATGGGTGATGTCGACATTGCGTATATTTTCAAATCTGGTAGAACATGGTTTGATGTGCCTTCGACAATTAAGGTCGAATTATCCGGAAATCCACCTGAAAACGTGTATGCAAAAGACATCGCACTATTCTTGCTGAATGTCCTGGGGACGACAAAAGCTCTCGGAAAAGCAGTTGAGATATACGGATCAGCTGTGGACGCACTGGATCTGGCAGGCAGGATAACGTTATGCTCGCTTGCAACAGAAGCCGGAGCTATTGCTTTCCTGCTCCCGCCATCGGAATCGGTGTCAGGTTATTACCGTGAAAAACATAAAATCGATGTAACTCAACCGACAGCAGATAAATCAGCTGTTTACGAGAAGATTTACAAATATGACATTTCTAATCTGTCACCTTACATTTCACCACCACCGACACCGAACGGAGGAAAACCGGTTGCAGATGTGAAAAATGTGAGGATCGACAGCGTATTCGTTGGATCATGTACTAACGGTCGTTACAAAGATTTCCGTACAGTAGCGGATATTTTAGGCGGGAAGAAGGTCGCAGATGGTGTAATGTTAAAAATGGTTCCAGCTACCCGTGAAGTATACATGCAAATTTTGCAGGATGGAACCTTAGCCGAGCTTGTAAGTGCTGGCGCAATAATGAGCCAACCGGGATGCGGCGGTTGTGCATCCGGTCAAATCGGTATGACCGGTGAACACGAAGTGCAACTTTCTACATCCAACCGAAATTTCGCAGGAAAACAAGGTCTCGGTGAGACCTACCTGGCAAGCCCTCGCACAGCAGCCTGGACAGCACTCAGGGGTGTTATTTGTAATGAGGATTGAGGATTAAGCAAACAACTTTTAACAACAATAACCAAACACATAAAAGGATGAGAAAATGTCAGAACACACAATTACTTTAGGAAGCGATAATTTTGAAGAAGAAGTTTTAAAATCTGAACAGGTAGTGCTTGTAGATCTTTGGGCGCCGTGGTGTGGTCCGTGTAAATTGATCGGACCCATTGTCGAGCAGGTTGCTGAAGAATACAAGGATAAAATAAAGTTTGGAAAACTGAATGTCGATGACAATCAGGCTATTGCCCAGCAATATAATGTCAGCTCTATCCCTACACTTCTCTTATTTAAAGGTGGTAAAGTTGTCTCAAGTCATGTTGGAATCATGATGAAGCCGGCAATCTTTGAGATGATAGATAAGTACTTAGAGGACTAATATCTCGCCTCGAATTCGAAAAAAGAAATCGGTTGATCATGAGGGATATACATTCAGAGATTTCCTCAAAAGTAGTGGATTACCGTCAGTTATAATCGCTGTTTTTGCAGGGATCTGCATCTTGGAGTTTAGTACACATTTCATTGAAAATTTTGTCGGTTCCTATTTGAACTGGAAAAATGCCAATCGTGAAGCTTATGGTACTTATTGGGAAAGGGAATCCCTGACTCGGGAAGCTGTCAGGCAGGCGGATGAAAACTCAGCAGTCTCGACAAGACTTCGCAGACAGGTAGAGCTCGTAAATAGTTGGACTGAATTACTGGCAATCGTTCCGGAAAGGGTTGGTGTCCCTATTACGCCAGCAAAATTTGTCGAGCTCTACCGAACAATTCCACAAGCTTTTCGGTATCTCCTCATGCCCTCTTCCGAATTGGTGAATTTACATTGGAATAGCGGATGGCGGAGATGTACAATATGGCAGAAAGGACAATCTGCTGTCGTTTATCTGATTGATGAAAGAAACAGGATTATTCGGGATGTTTCGATAAACCGAGCATTAATATCCGCTGTTTCAAAATATGGTAGAAAAGTCCCTGGCAGGCTTGAAGATAATCCTGAATTTGCAGGAGTGGAATTTTACTCAGGTGAGGAATTCTTAAAGGCGTTTTTTGAATTGCTTCCAAGTGAGCGATTTGATTTACTGCTTGATTCAGACATCCTGTTATCTATCGTAAAACCCTTTACCAGAGTTGGATTAAAACAAACTGAAGAAGTCGATGGATACGGAATCGTTGGATTTGAATTCATCGGGAATGATGGATATTTTGTTTCTCAGTATCCGGTTCCAGCAGAGCCCTTAAGTTTAATACTCCTGAAAATGACATGGCAGAGTCCTGAACAAAGCGATTCAACAGAGTTTGATTCTACTCTGAGTGAGCTTCCGGACTCATTCGGACAAAAGCGAGATGCCGAATGATAAAGAAAATCCTGTACATTATTATTGGTATTATTGCTTTGGGATTTGCTCTCGGACTAACTCTGTTTTTTATATATGCTCCTCGAATCCCACGATTGCCAGACGAACTGAAGCAGCTTGCAAGCTCTCCGCCAACAGAAGTTTTTGCCAGGGATGGAGAACTCCTCGCGACTTTGGGAGGCAGAAGCTATGTTTCAATCGAAAGAATCTCTCCAAATTTTCAAAAAGCAATAATCGCTGCTGAGGATAAGAGGTTTTATTCTCATCACGGAGTAGATCAGATTGCAACTTTCAGATCGCTCTGGACTAACCTGATCCGGGGTGGTGGAGGACCCGGCGGAAGTTCGATAACGCAGCAGCTCACCAAAAACATGTTCTTTTCATTTAAAAGATCATGGGAGAGAAAACTGCTTGAAGCTCTGGCATCTTTTGCGATTGAAGATCGGTTTTCAAAGGATCAAATTCTCGAAGCATATTCAAACCTTGTTTACTTCGGAAGATATGCATATGGAATTGAGAATGCTTCGCTGACCTATTTCAGCAAACATGCTGCCGAATTAGAATTGCACGAAGCTACAATGCTCGCTGGTCTGCCGAACTCCCCGTCTTACCTGAATCCTTTTAATAATCTCGAACGCGCAAAAAAACGTCAAAGGCTTATACTGCAAAGAATGGCTGCAGCAGGGATGATTCAACCTTCAGCAGTTGACAGCATTTGGGACATCCCCGTAGAACTCGTTAGAGGAGGTGTCGCCGTTCAGAAGCCATCCTATCCGATTGATTATGCGCTCGAGATTGCTGCTTTGCATATCGGCAAGGACGTTACACAGTACGGTGGTGTACACATCACAACGACAATTGATCCTAAACTGCAAAACCTTGCCGAGCAGGCATTATCTTCTGGATTGAATGATCTTGAAAAGCGATTAAAACCATTGCCTGAAGGTGAGGAAACGAGGCTTGAAGGCGCGCTTATTGCCGTTGATAATGCAACCGGACAAATCATCGCAATAGTAGGAGGACGAGACTACAGGGAGAGTACCTACAATCGAGCGCTTTTCGCTCTCCGTCATCCGGGATCTTCCTTCAAACCGGTTGTTTATTTAACTGCTCTTGAACAAACCGAAATTACGCCTGCAAGTGTTTTAATTGATACTGTACTGAATCTGAAAATTGATAAGAAAAGAACCTGGAGCCCAAAGAACTTTGACAAAGAGTACAGAGGTCCTGTTACTCTTAAATACGGTTTGATGAAATCAATCAATACAATTTCAGCTCAATTGATCGATCGTGTTCGTCCCGAAGCTGTCATTCAGACTGCCCGGCGGCTTGGTGTGATTTCTGAGCTTAAACCATTTCTCGCTCTTTCACTTGGAGCTCAGCCGGTACCGCCAATTGAAATGGCGAAAGTTTATTCGACAATAGCTCGTGGTGGAGTTTCCCTCGATAACCACATTCTCGAGCGAATCGAAAGCCGTCGACGCGAAATTTTATTTGAACACCTTGCAACAGGTGAAACGAAATTTGCCTCGGAAACAATTTATATTCTAATCGACATGCTTAGAGGTGTAATTGAGAATGGAACCGGAACGGTAATTCGACGTCGAGGCTTTAAAGGTGACGTCTTCGGCAAGACCGGGACGTCGAGTGACTATAAGGATTCATGGTTCTGCGGGGCTATACCGGGAATGGCAGTTGTCATCTGGGTTGGATATGATGACAACCGACCGATGTATCTGAAAAATGGAGTCGGAGTTACCGGAGCTTCCGGAGCTGCCCCGATATGGGCGGATTTCATCATACGTGCAACTGCCGGAGAGCCGTTGCATAACTTCCCGCGTCCCGGAGGTGTAAACACGCTGTTCATGCACCAGACAACGGGTGAGGTGAATGAACTACCGGTAGATGAAGAATGGCTTTCTGTCACATTAAAATCTGAGGATGCAATACGGTTGTTAGAGGAATCAAGGCAAAGAGAGTTAGCTGATTCTTTGAACAGTGACAGTACAAAAGTCCTATTCGAATTAGAAAATGATGGGAGATGAACTAATTAGATTATTTCAGTATCTACTATTTACAATCCTGATTTTCCTCATTGTTTCCTGTACCGATGATTCAGTTTCGAATACTGGCTCTGATAATCTCCCTCCGATTTACGATGTAAGGGCAATAGTCGACTCTGAAACTCAGATAAGCCTATACTGGAAAGACAGCACAAGTTTATATACCGGATACGACGTTTACGAGTCTGCGGGAGAGTCTGAAGAGTTTGCGCTTAACTATAGAGTCCTTAAACCTGCAGACAGTTTGATTATCCCCGAATTATCTCCAAATACTGATTATGCCTTTTATGTAATCGGTTTTAACGAAGACGAGTATTCAGGCTCATCAAATATCGTAAGAGTTTCAACCTCGCATGTAATTCCAACTGCCCCGGATAGCCTTAAAGCAATCGTCGTCGATCGCAAAAATATACACCTGAGTTGGATCGATAAATCTGCGAATGAGGATGGTTTCAATATATATCAGAGAAAAGGAGACGAGCAGGATTTCCAGTTGGTAACGCAAGTACATACCAATGTTTCGACTGTCACAATTGAAGATCTCGAGTCTCTGGTTCATTACTCTTACCGCGTTAATGCTTTTAATGATTATGGTCATTCCGCTCCGTTGCGAGTGGATTCTCTTTATACTTTGTATACCGGAACAATGGCTTACGTCGGAAACAGTCACGGTGGAATAACCCTTATTGATGTGAGCGATCCGCAGGAGCCCAAATATATTTCCTCGATTAATCTCCCGAATCGAACGGAGGGGATTGCATATTCGGAAAATCTAATATTTGCAGCATGCCGGGAAGCGGGTTTATTTGTTATTGATGTGGCAGATTCACGTAATCCCATGCGACTGACGTCATTTAATATTCCCGGAGCAAATCGGGTTGAAGTTTCAGGCCGGTATGCTTATGTTGCGAGTGGTGATCGTCTGACAGTTCTCGATTTTTCTAATCATAACGACATTTACATTGCTGGATTTGTGAATGCAGGCGCATCTTATCTGACATTATCGGAGCAATACGCTTTTGTTACCGACGGATCGGGTCAGTTGATGAAAATTGACATAGGTGATCCGGAGCAACCACGGATTTATCAGTATTACCAGGATCGAAATATGGTCTACAGGGGTCTTTCGATTACCGATATTGCCGACGATGGAACATTCCTCTGTATAGCGTCTGACGGACGCAACGATTTTGGAGTTCTGCAGATATTTGACATCTCTCAACCGAACCTGATGAACTACACTGGAGTTAATCGCACACTGCTTAGCGCTATTGAGATAGCTACGGCAAATAATTACGCTTTTTTAACAACCGGCAGCGTCGGTTTGTCTATATTCTTACTTGGTGAACCTGTAAATCCCAGGTATGTCACATCATACTCCACAGCCGGAAACGTCTTCGACCTCACTATCATTGCAGACTACGCCTATCTGTCAATCCGCCAGCAGGGATTGCAAATCCTCGACGTCTCCGATCCCGAAGCCATCACAGAAATCGGCAGATATACTCAACCACTGGATGGAAGTGGGTTGGTGATTGTGGATTACTGATTCAATTCCAACCAGAACATACCCAAGTTCTTGTTTAAACACAATGTAGGGGCACGTCGCACGTGCCCTAAACCCTACCACATCAAAACCAACTTCTGTACAAAGCCATTACCGTCCGTCTTCGTTTTTAATCAACAATACTTAATGGATATTATCATCAGTAATATAATATATGCATCTAATTGTTGATAATATACAACATTATTTTGGAAAAAGCAAGTCATGTAGCCCGGTTTCTGTTCCTTTCAGTCGTAGCGACAAGTCGATTACAGGAAACCGGGGAATTACAACGATTTACCAAACAGCATAGAAAAAAACAGGGATATCAATAATTATCGTCACATCGTCACACTTTTGGCGGAAAGTGTTTGTGGGTAAGGGTTTGAGGGTGTGACGGAAATGTGACGGAAATGACGGAACAAGTTTGAAAGTGATCAAGGTGGTAAGTAAAGGGAACTTAAAGGGCTTGATAAACTTGTCCTCGATCCGATCGGGGATCAGCCCCTACGCGAAATCACTTAGGGCAGTGTCATGAACAGATTTTCCCTACATCGCAGCCGCGATCCCTTGTGGTCGTGGAATTCATCTCAGAGTATGACCTTCAGCCTGAAGGCTGTACTCTGAACTTTATTGAGCTTTGCGCGATGGACAGGCAGGAACAGTCTGTCCCAGAACATGAAAAAGCGTGTCGTCCGGCGTCCTCGCCTGTCGAAATAACAATGACTTAAGTGTCAGGCGAGGACGCCGGACACCACTCATCGGGTATTCTTGGACAGCCTGGGAATGCATATCCTACTGTAGTAAAACCACTTTCCGAACAAAGTCCCTACCTCCTGCATCCATCCGCAGCAGATACACTCCCGACGCGACATTTCTCGCATTCCATGTAACGGTGTAGCTGCCTCCCAATTGATTTGTGTTGATCAATTCTGTTACAAATCGACCGGATATATCATAAATTCGGACAGTGATATGTGTCTTTTCAGGCAGTCCGTATGATATTTTGGTCACCGAATTAAACGGGTTCGGGAATGCCGTATTGAGATAAAATTCATTTGGTAATTGAGTTTGGATTTTCAGGTTAATCACGAGCAATGCATTAGTTTCGTAAGCTAAAGCATCGCCCTCAAGAAATCCCTCTATTACGGGAACAGACTCAGCACCCGATTCAGCATCCCACAAATGGAGCTCAAATTTTTCACCTAAAATCAATCCATCAACCTCAGGAGTCTCCTCATCATCCCCCCAAACCGCCAACCCGCAACGTCCATCAGCATTCACAAAACCTGAGCCAACAACTGCACCATCAGAAGAGATAGCAGCAATCTGGCTCCCAGTCGGCAGGTCACCTCCAGATATTGAGTTTACCAGCAGGCTCATGTTCTCACCAGTTACACCTGCAATGGGATAGTGACCAATCTGGCAGACGTGGGCTTCTGCCAGCACACAGGTGCCGTCAGGTGCCCTCACCTGACGTTCCCCTTCCATTTCCGGTGGATAACAAAACACCACATCTTCCGAAACCTTGACCTGATATCCCTGCGTCTCCCGCCAGGGGGGCATATTAGAGAACTGAAAGCGCGGTGCCATAAACAGCCCGTTGCCATCCTTCGCTATTTCTACTAAGTCAATAACCGGAGACAATACATAATACCCCGGACTTTCAGCATCCAATTCGTAAGTCGGAAAATAAGCCACAATATTCCAACCTTCGTTCATCCAGAATTCAGTATCTGCCGGTATAGGACCGCCTGACCATACTGCTTCAACATCCTCGTCCACCTTAACCTGATACCCCCGGTTCAAGTCCCAGTAAGGAATGTTATTAAACCCAAACTCAGGAGTGTAAAACCGTCCGTTCTCATTTTTCATCAACAGGACATGATGATTATCCTCATCAATTCGTAATTGATCCATCATCAATACAACATCGGGGCCACGGTTGTCATTATCTTCGTAGAATTCCAGACCTGGGGAAACATTGATGGAGATCATGTTCCAGTTTTCTTGGAATTCTACAATTAGTTCTCGAATTACTCCAATCCCACGAAGTGGGACTCTTAATTCTCTTTGATCCAGATCGTTCGATTCTATGATCAGACTTCCCTGGTGCTCTCCTGACTCTTGTGGTGCAAAGGAAACAACCTGATCATGTTCCTGATTGGGTTCGAGTATAATTGGATTGTCAAAGTGGGTACCGAATCCATTTCCCTCTGTAGTAATGTTAGATACTCTTAGGATGTCATGCCCTTCATTTCTGATTGCAAGTGATAGATTTTCAATGTTTGTAACATTCACCTCATTGAAATCCAGGGCATTTGGTTCAATAACGATGTCCTGGAAAAAATCCGATATATCAAGGATTCGAAGACCTCTGCCTTGATCCGCTAAATATACAATCTCACTAATGATGCATAAATGTCTGGCATACCCAGGTGTATTATGGCTTGCGACCACATTTGGGTTTTCTGGATCTGATATATCCATCGCAATAAGACCCTCTTCGCCGTTTGCTATATATGCAAAGTTGCCAACAACCACGACACTCCAAGCTCTGTCGCGTGTATCCCGACGTCCCACCTCCTCTGGATCCGAACGATCTGAGACATCGATCACACAAAAACCCTCACTATGATCCGCTACATAGGCATAGTCACCTACAACGGTAATACCATAAGCCCATCCTGGTGTATCACAATCACCTATTTCTTCGGGTTGTTCAGGATCAGAAACATCAATAATTCGGAGACCTCTACCTTCCCAAGCTACGTAAGCGAAATCCCCACTTACAAAAACATCACGCGCTTCATGACCACCTTCCAAATCAAAAAAACCGACTTCAACAGGATCTTCCGGATCTGAAATATTGATTATTCTTAATCCGCGACTATCATTAGCAACGTAGGCATAATTTCTTTGAACAAAAACCCGCAAAGAGGGTTCGTTAGGTAAATGACATCGTCCTACGAAATCTGGTTGTTCTGGATCAGAGATATCTATGATACAAAGTCCAGCACCGTGGGCAGCAATATATGCATAATCATCCTGCATAGCTATTCCATATGCATGACCAGGTATTCTTTCTTCAGCCACAATACGAGGTTCTTCAAGATTTGCTATTGAGATCACTTGAAGTCCTCTACCGTCACATGCAATAAATGCATGGTCTCCGAGAATAGATACTCCAAGAGCCCATTCAGGTGTATTGCAGAATCCGATTTCGCGGATATTCTGTGAATAAAGATTGTTGACAATTATAACGGTAAGTGATAAGTAAATTAAAGTTTTAAATCGCATTTTAATACCTCCAATTAAGTGTGTAGTTGAATTTATACTTGCAAGTTTTCCAAATTAGTTTTTTCCTAGATTGTTGAATATTCCAAAAAAAAGAGTGTTAGAGAAAGTAGACCATCTCGTTTCTTTCAGAATTCAAGTCAAATAAAGATATCTCTTACAATTTTGTTAATGTTTTCAGGTATTTCACTTTTGTTCACTTTGTTGAAATATTCCAAAGCTGCCAAAGCTTTCCCTTATTTTTCCGCTTAATTCTTGGAAATTCCCATGAATTCCTCGAAAGCTGGTTTCAAAATTATTTGACGGTCATATTTATCGTCAATTTTCTCTTTAATGATTGAATTTAGTTTAAATGTTCTTTTTTTTGATTTTATTTTACCCTCATCCCATGATTCCATTGTCTCTTCATCAGGTAAAGGATCCTCATCGTGAATTACTAAATAAGACATTCTAAAGGCATCTGCAATTGCAATATATAAGGGGAGATTGATTTTCCTCCGGATTTCAGTTTAGCGAACGATATTATTTTTATTTAGATTTCATTTATCTCAACAGAGTAAGTTTCAGAACGCCATTAAATTCCGCAGTCTCCATCCGAACCAAATAAACACCCGAACTCAAATTCCGACTATTCCAGGAAATCGAATGCTGTCCTGCAGGATGCAATTCATTAACGAGGATTTCGATCATTCGACCGTACATATCGCAAATCCGGATTGTAACCGGGGATTGAATTGGCAGAGAATATGACAGGTTTGTGTGGGCATTAAACGGATTGGGATGTACTTCAAGCACAAATTTGTAATCATAAGACGATGAACTAGGGTTGACATATTCTTCATTCACTTGATCGAAATAAAACGCTCCCATATCCACGCGAGTGCCATCGGGATCTTCCTGTAATTCAGGATCTCCCGCGTCAATACAAGGGGAATTGGCAGTCAAATGAAAGTCTCCATCGTTGGGATTGACGAATAGGGGATCCGCGTCAATATTACCTTCGCCTTCAAAACCACCCTGTACATCTGAGTAAGTTACTACAGGATCAATCCCGCCAAAATTCGACTCAGAATTACCCCATATTATGCTGCTGTTTACGATCATTTCCTCGCAGGCTTCGCCGCCTTGGAGAACTCCCCCATTCTCAGATTGATTCTCAATTATATCACACCTGAATATGGAAACTGAGCCTGAATCGGCAAATACTGCAGCGCCGGAACCGTTGCATTCACCAACAGTTTCAGCGTAATTTTCAAAGAACAGGCTGAACGAAATTGAGGATTGCCCCTGGGTATATATGCCACCGCCGACGCCTGCAAAATTCCTGCAAAATTCGCAGCTAATAACCTCTGCGTCACCGTAAACCCCGCCGCCCCAGGATCCTTCAATCCATCTGCCTTCACCGGTAGCTGAGTTATTGCGAAAAAAGCAGTCCTCAAAAAGTGAACCACCGACCACAAAGGCTCCACCGCCAGCGCAATGGGCAATATTTTCTTCGATGTGACAATCCCTGAAGACTGCTCCACTTTCACTGCAATATACACCACCTCCATAGAATGTCACATTTTCGGTGATTTGACAACCCGAAATCGTTGGCTCGCCTCCTAAACAGCAAACTCCAGCGCCATCCCCAAAAGCTTCAAATCCGGATGAGTTCCCGGTTATGAAACAATCATTTATCGAAGCTGCGGATCGGTATAAAAACAGTCCGCCTCCGAAGTCCCTTGCATCACTGTCTGTGATTATACAATTCTCCACAACCGGGCTTGATTCAAAGATTAAAATAGCTCCGCCAACAACTACGGAATAATTAAATTCTTCAATATCGATTTCTGTCCCACTCCCCCGAGTAAGTGTGAATCCGGTCAGAAAGGAATCCCGGTCTTCTCCATCGACGAACGTAACGGCTGATCCGTCGGCGTCTGCGTTAATGATGGTCGAGCTGATGTAGTCTTCATCTCCGGTAGTCAGCAGCAAACTCGCGACAGTAATTGCTTTGCCTATGAAGTTGATATTTTCAACATATTCGTCCGGTGCGACGAGGATGGTGTCGCTGTTAGCGGCGGCGTCGATGGCTGCCTGGATGGTTTCAAAATCGTCGGGGACGTGGATGGTTTCGGCGGAGACCTGCGTTGAGGTCAAGGATAAGGCTAAGATAACAAAAAAGAGCAAACAGAGTTTGGGAGACATTTTACTCTCTGGTTAAATAATTGCTGATACGTTGTTTTTCAGGGTCTTGGGATTATTTCTATCATTTGAATTTATGGGATTGTTGGGATTTTGTCAAGGGATGGATCGGGGAAGGGGAATTAATTATCAGGCGAACAGGTTAGTTGGTGGGGTAAGGGCGAATGATTATTCTCCCCTACTGCATTCATCAGCATTTTCTCAATCCTCTTAAGATCCCAGTAACTTTTAACTATAGCATTTCCTAAAAGTAATGAAAGATGTTAGTCGTCGCGAGAAACGAAGTGGCGAAGCGATCTATTTGAATATATGCGACATAAGAGATTGCTTCACTGCGTTCGCAAAGACAATACTTTCAAGAAATGGTATAATTTGACATTGAATATGAATTTTACTATATTAGGGCAAAGTAAGAGTAAAAGTCAATTAAGTAATTATTATTCATATAGATCAATCTAATTAGTGGATCTATACAATACCGGATTTATTATTTTGTAATAGATTGATGTTAGCTTAAAAAATGCTTTCAGCATAAAATATTTGTAGTTCCTTATCGGGAATTTAATCCTCATCAAATAGAGGAATCTGTTTGATTTGAACTAAGTATCGCAGAATTTGCATCAATAGCACTGATATCAGTAAACGAATTTTTTAATTTATGGAGTTAATAATGAAACATTTTTTCCTTATTATCTTGACACTTGCGTTAATTTTAAACGGGTGTGAAGATTCTTCAACATCTGTGACCGAAGAAACCAGCATCAACCTTGACGAATTGTATGTTAATGATACTCTAATGGAGGTCGACCGGGAGTATCCCATAGGTACTGTTATAGTGGATGAAACGAATGAAATGGAATTTGTTGTCCTTCCCTATAAATGCATGCCAATTAATTCACCAGACTGGAACCCGAATGGTGAAGTGCACGTAACATCCGGACACATACCAAGTGGTTCAGGACTGGAACTTCGACTAACCAATGCTTGCATTGGAGTCCTCTCAGATGATTTATCAAAAGCAGAGGTATTATTTGCGGAATATGGCGGTACAGTCAATCTTTGGCTCAATGATACAATTTGGGTGGGTGAAGACTATGAAGAATCAGTACTAACCAATTTCTTCGGTATGCCAATCAGGCTGCTCGATTTAGTATTCCCTGGGGGTTTCTATGAGGCTACTCTTCAAATCGATGGTTTGTTGCATGCGTGTGACTTTTTCTCTGGAGCCGTACCTGATGATGTATATGATCCGACAGTTGATCAAAGTTATCTACATTGGAAATACTCTCTTGTAATCGGTGGGCAGGAACTTTTCATTGATGACATTGTGCTTTACCCATAATTGTGATAAATCACTTCCAATATCCGGATTGCATCAGGGATTGAGTTATAAATCCTTGTTTTCGCTTAAACAGGGGGATGGGGCTTTTGTTGCTTGAGTTTACGATAAAGACGGGTGGGAATATCCGTACTCGCCCCCCCTTGATCCCCCCCGCAAGCGGGGGGGAGAGTGAGGGAAATTACTTTGCCAGTCCCTGAAAATCCCTCCCCGACGGATTCTGGAAAATAGTAAGGTCGAATCTGGATGTCACGGCTATGATGTGGTCAAAGATGTCAGCCTGGATGGCTTCGTAGTTGTTCCAGTTTGTGTCGTTTGTGAAGACGTATATTTCTATCGGGATGCCTGTCTCGCCGGGGGATAACTGACGGATGAGGAATGTCATCTCGTTGTGGATCTTCGGGTGATGACGCAGGTATGCCTCGAGATAGGCGCGGAAGACTCCGATGTTGGTCATGCGACGACCGTTGATGCTCTCGGATTGGTCGATCCCGGTTTTCTGGTTGTAGTCATCAATTTCCTGTTGCCGGTCGTGAACGTAGTCTTTCACCAGGTGCATTTTTCCAAATCTGGCACGCAACTCATCGTCACAGAACCTGACACTCGACATATCTATGTGTATGGCTCGTTTTATCCGTCGTCCACCGCTTTGAGTCATCCCGCGCCAGTTTTTGAAGGACTCGTCGATCAGTTTGTGAGTTGGGATCATCGTGATCGTTTTGTCCCAGTTCTGTACTCTGACGGTGTGGAGCGCGATGTCTATCACGTCGCCGTCGGCTCCGAACTTTGGGACCTCGATCCAGTCTCCGACGCGGACGAGGTCGTTCGAGTTGATCTGGATTCCTGCAACGAAGGAAAGAATCGTATCCCTGAAAACCAGCAGCAGTACAGCGGTCATAGCACCGAGTCCGGAGAGCATTACCAAAGGAGATTGACCTGTCAGAATTGCTATACCCAGCAACGCTCCGACAATGTAGAGCACAAGTTTTGTTATCTGGACGTAGGTCTTGAAGTTAAACTTCTGCTCTTTGTCCCGATCAGCGAGGATTTCACCGATTGTTTTAACCAATGAACCTAAGCCCAGTATGGCAATTAAAACAATTGATGCAGTCAGTATTCTGCGCAGTAGGTCTTCAAATGTTCCAAAGAGGTGAGCGAAATTATAGAGGACAATTGCGGGAGCTATCAACGCGAGACGGTGGAACAAACCGCTCTTCAGCAGCTTATCGTCGTATGTCGTCTTTGACTTTTCGACAAGTTTTTCAATTCCACGCAGAAGGTACCTGCGAGTTATCGCGTGAACAACGATACAAAGAAGAAGTACTCCGGCGAGTTTGGCATACACCAGGGCTTCGGGGTACTGGTTAAGGAAATTACTTATTTCGGTCATGGATTGTTCCGGGTTTGTTCTTCATTCCAACAATCTACAGCAGATCGAACATTCCCAGCCTGTCTGAGAATGCCTGAATCGCGCTGGCAGACGCCCTCGTCTGCCAGTTAAGTCGTTGTTA
This sequence comes from uncultured bacterium, assembly GCA_964387885.1. Taxonomy (GTDB): domain Bacteria; phylum Electryoneota; class AABM5-125-24; order Hatepunaeales; family Hatepunaeaceae; genus JABGPL01. Next base: position 20,968 of record CAYLYZ010000027.1, read on the forward strand.
TTACTATCACACGAGGGCGTGTGACAGCGCAAAAAATGAATTCTCGAACAGCCTGTACTTATTCGATTGTCCATCTGTAGACGGATACCGAATTGACACACTCTTCGTCCTTTGGACGAGAACAAGCAGGAATGCTTATTCTACCCTATTCTTAATCCCCCATTAAATCTCCCCGCAAGCGAGGGAAAGATGTTATCGGTCTCCCAGTACTCGATCAGTCACATCCGACAACATATACGGAGTCGGCAAATTCGAGTACCAGCATTTATCTTCAAGTATTTCGAAATCGGCTCTGAAAGCCAAATTGAAAACCAGTCTGAAATTATTAACCGATGATAATGATGAACTTAGAGAATCATCTGGTACTCCGGGGAGCAGAATCGCATTGAGTATACCGAACCGCTCTTTGAGAAATTCATCGGTCGGGTCGTCCCACTTATCAAATGAAGCCGGACCGTGATCAGCGTGCAGGATTATTATCGGAGTTTGCTCAGATGTTGCAAGGATGTTGTCAATTGCTGCCTTCATCTGGCTGTTAATATAGGCTATCTGGTCAATATAGCCCTGACGAGGAAGCCAGATCCTGCTGCCGAGTAGAACATTCTCCGGCATGCGTGGTTCACCGTTAGGTCCGAAAATGAACGGAGCATGTGGTACAAGGAAATGTACCATCACGAACTTCGGTCCGTCAAAGCGATTGACATCCTTCAACTCCGCAAACATCTTCCTTACGTTATCACGGTGCCTGTCGAGAAAGATGAGCCATTTTTCAAATATCCTGAGCATCGTAGTATGGGTCATCATCTTCAGGTATTCGTTGTAGCTGCCGCATTTGATACTGACATCAGCTGCCGGATTTTTGTCTGTCGGTCCCCACCCTGAGCGGATCAGTACAAAAGAGTATCCTCGAGACTTCAAGAACTGCATCGCTTTGCTGTTCTTGATCATCTCGTAGGGAATGGTTTTGTCTACTGATGTTTCACCGAGTTTCTCAGTCAGGAAGTTGACATACTCCATGTTTAGAGATGATGATAATGAGACCGGAGTATGCACATAATTGCTGACGCTGCCTGAAGAAATATAGAAGCCTTTTTCTTTAAGATAATCCTCGAATTCATCATTATCAGAATCGTAATAATCGACAATCACCTTATTGGAAGCGTATCCGTCAAGAATTATGTAGTAAACATCTGGTGCTGATGAAGATATCTTCTCAGATGAAACTTCGTTTGAATCAGTTAGGAATTTTACATCCGGCCGCGAAAATATCTGGAAATATAAGATTTCAGCGAAAACGAAGACAACGAGAATTGCAGTTGTGAAATTAAGGGATTTAGTTACTTGATTAAGTGAGTTTTTATATCGATGGGCAAAAAAAGCAACCGCGAGGAACAGCAACGCATAAACGGGGAAGAGGTGACGATGTCTGCCTATGTCAAAGCTGCCGATATGTTTGTGAAGAACAATATCGTACGCATGCCCGTAAGTGAAAAATGCGATAATTATTGCTGTTGCCAAGATTCCGGTAAACTGCCAATTGCGAAATAATACCCATAGAATCCCCCAGATAATTACCACACCTGAGAAGACAAGAAAAGCCGGTAGTGGTAAATCACCGAATGAAGCCTCGGAGACATTGTGTGCAAATAGAAATAGAATCGAGTAAACAGCAAATAAAATTGGATGCCATGTTTGTGGCTGCTTCATTTTTTAGATCCGTTTCATCAGGTATAATGTCCTCTGAGAACCACGAACATTTTCACATGCTGATATTTCAAACTTCTTTGCGAATTCTCTCTCGAATCCTTCGTGGGTGTAGTCCGGGAAGATATCCTCCCGGGTTGTAAGTAGGATTTTTACCTGCGAATCACTTTTCGGAACAAATTCAATGACAAGGTTCTGGCAAATCTCGGTGAGGAATTCAGAAATGAGCGCGAAAGGCAGGTTATTCGAAATTGCCAGGTGGTGTATCAGAGCAAGGGCAAGTACAGTATCGACCTCACCCCGCTCGACTAAACTATCCCGTTCACGGTTATTCCATCCGATTGCCGGACTCGGATTTGTCAGATCAAGTAAAAGTGGTAGCATATTTCGATCATCACGGTTGCGAGAATCGATGTAGTTCTTTTCAACCGCTACCGGATCAATGTCGAAAGCGTATGTCGGGATTCCCATCCGCGTCCCGATCTGGCTGAAAAGACCGGTGTTGGCGCCTATGTCCCAGATGGCTTTTGGTGTTGTGTCTCTTATATATTTTTCGACTAATTCGCCTTTGTGAGCCTGCGAATCATCGGTGTAATTTGTTGCTGTGTAATAATCCCCCCATTCCGTATCTTTTAGCTTCCATTGCATTTTTTCAATAGTCGACTTCAGGTTGTCGATTAAACCCAGCATTGCGTTACGGGAAACTTTCTTTTTAATCTGAGACTTATCGACCTGCTTATCTGCATATTTGGACTGCGACCGGGCATGTGCATGGATATGCATTTGGAGGGACAGGTTAAAACTCGTTTTTCGAGGCAGCAGTCGAGATGCGAGATCTAATGGAATGCCATCTATGTAAATCCTCAACATTTGACCAAGACGGATGTCAACAAAGCTCATCAGTGCGAGTGGTGCAAGGAAATGCTGACAGAACTGTCTGTATGCTACCCAGGGGGAGTTGTCCTTTAACTTTTCGAATGACAGGGTGTCAATAAGAATTGGTCTACCATTGTGAAATTGTATGTTATAGGCACTGGCATCTTTTAATGACATTTCATGCTCAATGGCGATTTGGTGAATTTTCAGTGTAGCGAGAGCAGCATCTTTTAGTTGACTGAAACACCATTCGTAGGGGTATGAAATAAATGATAGTTCTTCAGGCTCAATAACACAGTGGGAAATGTCAGGTACCGGTGGTGTGATATCAGCTTCACCGTGTGGAATAATCAGGTTTTGCTCTTGTAATTTTTTATAAAGGCCAGAATCCATCAAGGAATTATAATCATCAATACAGGATTTATTAATTTGCCTGTGTAATTTGCCATTTTGTCTGAAAAGAAAACCTCCCGGATCGCGGAAAGAAGAGGGAAGGATTTCAGGCTGAGCGTTATCAATCACGACTTATCTTTCCGACCGAAAAGATTTCCGAAGAATACCTTTATTTTTGACCAGAATATTTTAAGTGAAAAAATAGCACCCAGAGCTCCGGCAATTATCAGTTGAAAGATGTAGCTGCCTGTTCCCGGATCCAGATAAGCGAATGCGTCTCGAGTTTGAGTCAGAGCAATCAGCGTTATAATTGCGGTGAAAAACACCACGTTTAATTTATACATTTACTGCACCAGTGTTAGTTGCTTTAGAAGACTCACCCCTACGTCGTTGGAAGGCGGTCATTCCTTTCTGCTTTCAAAACTCGTTCAGGTAAAGAGGGACAAGAATGTCTGTCTTCCTCACGAGCTCTAAACTTGAATAACCAATATAATAAAAAAAATCACTTTTTATTACAAGTGTTCGTATGTTCGAATGATGTATGGACTAATTCTCGCTATGGCTTGGTACTTTGAGATTATTTTAGTATTTTCCTTACAGTTAATAATTCCTGTGGAGAATTTATGATCCGACGCTTGGTTGGATATATTCTGATCCTGATGGTTGTGGTTTCCGTTGAAGTATATCTCTTCATCAATTCGAACCCGGAACCACCAAAAATCGATCTGAACACTCCATCACCCGCTCTTGGGCAGGTAGTTGCTACCGCGATTCATCAAGCAGTAAGTGACCCATATTTTGAACCTCTTGAGAAGTTGAGTAGATTGCTCAATCAAAAACCTGGTACGAAAAAGGTTTCCCTGGATAAACTTACTCAATGGGCAACTGACGGTGAGTTGCCGACGTGTTTTATTTATGATGTAGCGACGCGAGACTGGCAAATTGACCATCCGACATCACCCTGGATTCTTGATGGAATATTTGAATATCTCAAGCTTGAGATAGGCTCTGAGGGTAATAAAGGCAAAGTCTCAATTACAACCCTTAAAGCTGAAGGCGAGAAATGGTGGTTGGGATATATTAGAATACCGCCTGACTGGAAAAACCCGAATCAGATTGCAGGTGTCTTCTTCAGTATAGATAAGTATTTAGTTAGAGATGTTCCGCGATTGGTGGACAACGTTGTCATGCGTCCCAGGTTTCCATTGGTTTCCTTTCAACAGACACCTCCGATTGATATGAGCCGGGAAGATGGATATATTTCGCTCCGCATCCTTGATGAAAACGGAGAAGTCTATCTGCAACGGGGAAAAGACTTTAAGGATGAGAACCTGATATATTCAGAATCACGTTGGTATCCGAATCCGATAGTCTGCATGCAGAGAGGATGGGATTTAGAGGTGTTCAGTAATGCACCGAAACTGGAAACAAAAGAACAACTGAATCAAAGAACTCAGTGGATAATCATGATTCTGTCGATATTAGTGATTTCAGGAATTTATTGGTTTGGTACTATTCAAAGGAAGAGTTAAACATTTAAGCACAAAGACAGGTAAAGCATCTGAATTGTGCAATTAAGAATATTTAAGGGGAAAAAATAGAGATGAGCAAATTTTCAGATATGTCACGTCACGCTATCAGGGACATAATCCCTTATGAACCGGGAAAACCGATTAGTGAAGTTGAAAGGGAATATGGCTTAACCGATGTGATTAAACTGGCATCAAACGAAAATCCTTTAGGTCCATCACCAAAAGCGATGGAAGCTGTAAAAGAAGCGCTGGTTGAAATGCACCTGTATCCTGATGGTGGAGGGTATCATCTGAAAGAGAAGCTATCACTCACTTTCGATTTGCCACCAAATCAGATAGTTCTTGGAAATGGATCGGCAGAACTTGTCGAGCAGATTACCGAGGCATTTGTTGGTCCCGGAGATGAGGCGATAATTGGGCATCAGGCATTTTTTAAATATAGAATAGCAGTTAAAATTATGGACGGGACTGTAGTTTGGGCTGAAATGCCCGGATTAGAATATGATGCTGAAGATATGCTGAATAAGGTCACGGAAAGAACAAAAGTTATATTTATCGCAAATCCGAACAATCCCACCGGGACATTGATGGATAAGGACCAGGTTGAATATTTAATGAGCAATTTGCCTGAAAACATCATCGTTGTGTTTGATGAAGCATATTATGATTACCGATCTCCTGAAAGATATCCTGATACGATGGAATATTTGCGGGAAGGTAGAAGTGTAATAATCTTAAGGACATTTTCAAAATCTTATGGATTAGCCGCTCTGCGTCTTGGTTATGCATTTTCAACTCCGGAAATCAGCCATGCGATGAATGCCGTAAGGGAAGCTTTTAATGTGAATTCATTGGCACTTGTCGCGGGAAAAGCAGCTTTGGATGATAATGAATTCTTGAGGAAAACACTGGAAATTAACTCCATTGGCAAAGAATATTTTTATAAAGAGCTGGACCGAATTGGATTGGAATATGTCCCAACTGAAGCTAACTTTGTTCTGATTAAAACACCTATTCCAGGTCGAGACCTTTTTAAAGAGCTACTTTACAAGGGAGTTGTGGTTCGACCGGTCGATGGTTATGGGCTTCCGGAGTATGTTCGTGTTTCTATCGGACTGCCGGATGAAAATGTAAGGTTTTTTAGAGAGTTGGAGGACCTGCTAAGCAGTAAAGACCTGATCTGATTGAAATGAGTACTCGGTCATCAGATAGCTCATAGTAAACTTGAATATTCACTCAAGATAAAGTTGTGACCGACTTGATTTAACTTTGTTTTCCATCACCACATGGGTTGACAATTCTCGCAGGTGATATATATTGACTACAAGACAGACTACCTCTGCACTGTTTTCGAACGACCCCTGATTTAACTATAATTTTTCGAAATAATCTGCCATAATCCTAAAAGAGGAGAAAAAACATGGCAATAATGAGTAATACAAGCTTTAACGAGCTAAGCTGGGAATCGAAAGAGCATGATTGGACTGGTAAATCATTCTATTTCATACCGATAATAAATGTTCTCGGTAAACCTGTCAGTCTTGGAAAAAAGCTTGAAGAACTGAATCGAGAGCTTAGATTAAATGGCTATCGAACCGTAAATAGTATGATTATGGTTCAAGTTGCTTCCTTTAAAGGGAGGATTATGGTCGAGGTTGAGAAACTCGATAAATATGATTCTCAGGTGATCACTTTCGACGATACAACTACCGCCGACACAATTGTACATAAAGGATCAGCGGGAGGGATAGGAGCTGCTGTGAAAAGGCTTCAACAACGTGTAGCAAGTCGACGAGGTATGAATCCGCGGGATATCTATTACTGGCTGGTTGATGGTCCCGGTTCTGAACGTGCTGTTCTATTTGCCGTAACCTGATTGACATAAATAAATTCCAAAAAAGAACTTTTTCAGAGGAATTCATGGACGATAAAATTCGCTCAATGATTAACAATATTGAATGGTTGGGACATGCGAGTTTCAAGTTATGCGGAACTAAAACGGTATATATTGATCCCTGGAAGCTTCCTGCCGGTGTTGGTGGTGATGGAGACCTCGTATTAGTTACGCATGAGCATTATGACCATTGCAGTCCAAAAGACATCAAACAAGCACTTGCAAGTGGTGGTAAAGTCGTGATGTCTGAAAGCTGCAAATCGAATTATCCGGGAGCTGAAGTTTATACGCTTCCCTACATGAAACACAAGGTTGATGGGCTTGATATATATGCTACTGCAGCTTATAACATCAACAAGCAGTTTCATACAAAAGAAATGGGCCATGTCGGCTATATAATTAATCTTGATGGAGTTAAAATTTATCATACCGGGGATTGCGATGCATTTCCTCACATGGAAGATTTGTCGTGCGATATTCTGTTGATTCCAGTTTCCGGAACATATGTGATGGACCCTGGTGAAGCTGTTATGGCATGCGATATGATAAAACCACAGGTGGCAATTCCAATGCATTGGGGTGATCCTGAGGTGGTGGGAAAGAGGGAAGATGCAGAGAGGTTTAACGAAGTAGCTCCCTGTGAAGTGGTGATATTGGATTCAAAAAGATGATTTGAGTGATAATTCGGTGGTTTCGGACATATAGTTTATTCCGGAGACCAATCCGAATAATAACAATTGTAATTTCTTAGATTTGACTCAAGAAATTTCACAGATAAATTCTCCAATGGGAGTGATAATAAAAAGCCCGATAAATTCTTTCGGGCTTTAGTATGTTTGGATATATATCGCATTTCTTGGAAGTACTGTCATTGCGAGCAAATTGAGGCGATCTCTTATGTCACGCATTTACAAACAGATCTCTTCGTCTCTTCGTTCCTCGCGAAGACAAGCATCCGTCATTACTTTCAGGGAATGTTATAAAGGAAATTCGGGATCTTATGCTGTATGTCTGAAAAAGATGTAAAAATAGTGATCGCGGGTTCAGCTCAAGATGGTGGGATTCCACAATCAGGCTGCAAATGTTATAATTGCAGGAATTTTCAAAGGCTGATTTCTTCATTGGCTATTATTGAAGGTGATATCGCTACAATCATTGATATCACTCCCGATTTCAGGTTTCAGAGTGCAGAACTGCTGAAAAGGTATAATGCTGTACCGGGAGCAATTTATTTAACTCATTCTCACTGGGGGCATTATGGTGGGTTGATGTCCTCAGGCAGGGAGGGTTGGAATACAGATCGGATGTCGGTTTACCTTTCGGAAAAATTCTTTGATTTTTTAAATGCTAATCAACCGTTTTCTGACATTTTAAATCGGAAAAATATTAAGCCCTGTTTCATCAAACATAAAGAGAAAACAGAGCATAATATAATTCCCATCAGAGTTCCCCATCGAGATGAGTTTTGTGATTCCTACGGATTCATCATCCAGACAGAATCGAGACGTATCGTCTATTTTCCCTGCCTTGATTATTTCGATGATAACCTGTTGGATCTTATTTATTCTTCAGATCTGGCGATAATTGACGGCACTTTTTACGACGATAATGAACTGAAACATCGAGATATTACCAGGATACCTCATCCGCGAGTAATCTCGAGTATGAAACAATTTGCGGAATATGCAGATAAAATAATTTTTACACATCTTAATCATAGCAATCCACTTGTCAATCCTCACGGAGATGAGTACTTGAACCTCATCTCAAGAGGATTTCGAGTTGCAGAAGATTGGATGGAGTTTTAGTTAATCTTTCGGGAATTAATATGAAGAAGCTACGCTTTTCCAGTGGTACTAAATGGGAGTCTTATACCGGCTACTCCCGGGCATTAAGAATGGGTCACCGAGTTCTCATATCAGGGACAACTGCAACAGATAAAGACAGCAAGATCGTTGGAGTTGGGGACGCTTACAAGCAGACAATTCAAACCTTGCAGAATATTGAAAGAGCCATTAAATCTGCCGGTGCCGAACTTGTCAATGTCGTCCGAACCAGAATATATGTAACCGACATTAATGTATGGGAAGATGTTGCCCGAGCTCATGGTGAATTCTTCGGTCAAATCAAGCCTGTCACGAGTTTAGTTGGGATTAGCTGGTTAGTTGATCCCGATATGTTGGTTGAAATAGAAGCTGAAGCAATTATCAGTGAAGAGGACTGATGATGGTCGATGTGGTTGGTATCATTCCGGCAAGATATGCGTCGACTCGTCTACCTGGTAAACTTCTATTAGATATTTGTGGGAAATCAGTTCTTGAGAGAACCTGGTTGCAAGCATGCAAAGCAAATACAATCGATAAAGTCCTGATAGCTGCTGGTGATGAGGAGATTTCCAAAGCTGCTAAAAGCTTCGGAGCCGAGGTTGTTGAGTGTTTCGGGTCATTCGCGACAGGTAGCGATAGGATTGCATTTGGTGTGGAGCAACAATATGGTGAACGGAATTATCCTGATCTTATAGTAAACATTCAGGGTGACGAACCGTTGTTAAATCCCGGGACTGTTGACTCTGTTGTTAACTGTCTTAAGAATGACCAATTGGCAGGTGTATCTACGGCTATAACTAAGATATCTTCAAAGGCTGAATACCTGGATCCTTCAGCTGTAAAAGTTGTTGTGGATTCCAAATACAGAGCGATGTACTTCTCTCGTTCTCCTATTCCTGCCGGATGTGAAATTAACACAAAAACTGCCTTTCGGCATATTGGGCTATATGTATACAGGTCGCCTGTCCTGCTTGATTTTGTGAAGACACCTCAGAGTGAGTTGGAGCAGATTGAGAAACTCGAACAACTCAGATTACTATATAATGGAGTTGATATTGCCACGGTTTTAGTGGATGAGATTGGGATTGGGATTGATACAAAAGAGGATTTGAGTATTGTCCGTAAAATACTCAACCAGAATCCAACTGCAGACTAAATATTATAGAAAAATCATACATGTCAAAAATAGAAATAATGAATGCTCCTCATTCCCGTGTACCAGTGTGTCCGAGAATAGCGTCAGAGCAAGAATTTCATTCTTGCTCCTCATTCTCGCGAAAGCGGGAATCCATATTTATCAATTACTTACTGGATTCCCAGTCAAGCTGGGGATGAGGAAGATAGGTGATTCTCTTCATTCTCGGACAGACTGGTACACGGGAATCCAGAGACTTCGCACTTCTGCAATCTGTTTTCTGATTCGATAGAAGAAATCTAACTTCTAATTGTGTCTATTGCTTTGAAAGTGATAATAAGAGATAACTTGGATTCCCAATCAAGTTGGGCATGAGGAGATCAAGTTTAAAATTTATTTTGGACAGCAGTGTAGAGAAATAAATCCCACCGGAACTATAAACTATCCGGTGGGATTTTAGATTTCAATTCGTACTCTTAAAGAATTATTGAGGTGAGAATGTGTCGTCCGGAGTTTTGTCTTCGGTCTTATTCTCTTTTTGTTCATTCGGAGTTTCTTCCTTGGGAGCTTCTTTCTTAGGAGCTTTTTCTTTTGCTGCCTCATCCGGAGCAGACTCATTTTGCCCAGCCTGAGGAACTACATATGGTTCGGGTTGTACAATATTCTGCCCGTATGAAGGTGCTGCCGGTTCATTTCTGAACTGGTTCGGATTATAAGCAGGTGGGCGCTGCTGCTGGTAATTGCTCTGTTGATGACCCTGTTGATGACCCTGTTGATGACCACCCTGTTGGTGGCTATAACGATCCGGATATGTAGGCTGTGTTTCCACAACGCGATTTTCACGCTGATGTTGATATTCAGGTCGCATATAGGGCATGGTTCTGATGAAACAGTCTTTAATAAACTCGAGATCCATGATAATACTGCCATCACCTTCATTGCGAAGTTCTGAAGAACCACCCATTGGGAAGGAAGCAATATATACGTTGCTGCCAAGATCCTTCGCAAAGCGAACAGCATAAATGTAATCGCTGTCACCACTAACTAAGATGATGCCATCACAAGCTTTTAGAAGACCTAGTCTTACCATATCGACTGCGATCTGCACGTCGATGCCTTTTTCAGTTGGGAAATACTGGGATGAAAATCCCTGTTCCGTACGTAGACGATGATAAACCAAATGCCCAAGTTTCAGGGTAATAAATGGTGTTGCACGAAGATTATCGAAAAACTTCTGCTGTCTTTGATACCCTAACGGATCGATTGTCTTAGAGACATGCGCATTATAATAGTAGATACGGAGTAATTGACCCTCTATCTCCTGACTCAGCTTCTGTCCCAATTTCCTGAAATCAACATCGGTGCGATTAAAATTGAGTTGACAACCTTTGTAGAAGTTGTTCCCATCAATCAAAATTGCAATGCGATTCATAAAAATACCTCTTTTTTGTATTTAACTATTGATGTTTACCCATTCAAACGAAATTTTCAGTCTTATTACCTAAAGTAAAGAGAATAGTAAAGTAATGTTCGAAAATTCCCTGTATCGCTAAATATAGTTTTGTGTATTGACAAACACAATCCTCTCTGTCTTATTTGTTAGGTATAACGAAAACTTTTTCAATTAATTTGCACTCTCAAGAAGAATATGCATTTACTTTTTAAAGCCCTTAGAAGTTCCAAACCAATTAACGAATTGGTCAAAATGACCTGTAACAAGGGAATACAAGTAAAAATCGGTGGTCTGATCGGTTCTCTGGGCAGTTTTGTTGCGTCTGCATTGTTATCAAGAATGAATATGCCGGTGCTTGTTGTAGTTCCAACTACAGCAAAAGCTGAACGAATTCTGGATGATCTTGTAGCAATAAACGGCAGTGATCCGATTGGTTATTTGCCACCTTCTCATCTACACCCGTTTGACACTTCGAGCCTCGCACTGGGACCTATGAATGAGAGAGCGGATGCGATGTTGAGGTTCAGTCGAGGTGAAAGGTCGATACTCGTCACTCAACCGGAAGCATTTCTTGAGTCATGTCCCGACCTTGATTGGATAAGAGATCATACATTAAAATTAGTCAATGGTGAGGAGAATCCGCGAGATATCCTGGTCAGAGAGCTATCAACTGCAGGTTATCATCGTGAAAACCTTGTTGCTTCCCAGGGGCAATTTGCGGTCAGAGGAGGATTGATAGACATTTACCCTTATGGTCATGAATATCCATTTCGAATCGAATATGATTATGATGAAATCGTCAGCATGAGAAAATTTAACCCAACAACTCAGCGAAGTCTTGAGCAAATCAATGAAGTTACATTTCTTGCCGGTGCTGAGGGAGAAAATCAAAAAAGCAGAATACTCGACCTAATGCCAGAGGAATCAGTGATTTTCTGGTATGGAAAAGAAGAAATTAACGAAAGAATCGAGAGATATCACACTCGTGCAAAAAACGCATATAAAGTCGGTACAAATCGAATAGAGACCGATCCACGGGAATTGTTCAGATCTGCAGATGATCTGATAAAAAATGCCTCTTCAAAACATCAGGTTGTCGGGTTGCAGATTTCAAGAGGTAAACAGGTCGATATTGATTTCAATGCACGCTACCCCGATTCATTCGGTCCCAATGTAAAAAGTGTATCGGATTATTTGAAGGGATATGTCGAAAGGAGCTTCAAGGTAACTGTATCAACGGGTACGACAGGCGAGAAGGACAGGCTTGAAGAGATGTTTTTCGATGATAATCTCGATCATGTTCGAGTGACGATCCCAACGATTTCCGAAGGATTTGTCCTTGAGCACAACCGACAGGCAATTTTAACAGCCCACGAACTGTATGATAGACGAAGACGCAGGTCAAAACACACAAGATTTCGCAGACGTGCCGTGCAATTTGATCGCCTTTCATTGAGAAGGGGAGACCTCGTTGTTCATGCTGAATATGGTATTGGAAAGTATGAAGGCCTGCAGATGGTTAAGGTTCAGGGGCATCCACATGAGTGTATACGGATCAGATATGCCGATGATGTGATTCTCTATATCAGAATTGAACAATTCGGGCTGGTCGAGAAATACGCTGGCGGTGAGAATGCCAAACCAACTCTCTCAAGAGTTGGCACCAAAGATTGGGAACGTACCAAGAAAAAGACCCGGAAAGCTCTGCAGGATATGGCAGATGAGCTCATAGCCCTCTATGCAAAACGTAAGATAGCGAAGGGATATGCTTTCCCGGATGATACTCACTGGCAGCAGGAAATGGAGGCTTCTTTTGAATTTGAGGACACTCCCGATCAGGTTTTGGCAACTGTAGATATTAAAGAAGATCTTTGTAAATCACAGCCAATGGACAGGCTTCTTTGTGGTGATGTTGGTTTTGGAAAAACAGAAGTTGCTATAAGAGCGGCATTTAAGGTCGTACAGGAGAGCATGCAGGTTGCTGTTCTTGTTCCAACTACAATTCTTGCACAGCAGCACTATGATACATTCAGGGAGAGATTAGCGTCTTACCCGATTTCAATAGAGGCTCTTTCCAGATTCAGAACGGCAAAAGAGCAGCGAGAGATTGTTAAGGAGTTAAATGAAGGAAAAGTGGACATAACAATCGGGACCCATCGTCTGGTATCAAGAGATGTCAAATTCCAGAAACTAGGATTGTTAATCATTGACGAGGAACATCGGTTTGGTGTTCGACACAAGGAAAGATTAAAGCAATTAAAAACTAATGTTGACGTACTCACAATGACAGCTACACCGATTCCGAGAACAATGCATATGGCATTGTTAGGGGCTCGCGATACTTCACAAATAAACACTCCTCCGGTTGATAGATTGCCGATACAAACTGAGGTGCATGCCTGGTCAGAAGATGTAATTCATGATTCGATCCTCCGGGAAGTTGACAGGCAGGGACAGGTGTTTTTTCTGCACAACAGAATCAGCTCGATTTATTCCATTAAAGGGATGTTGGAACGACTTGTTCCCGGGATAAGCTATGGTGTTGCTCATGGGCAAATGAAAGAGAGGGATCTTGAAAAGGTAATGCACGATTTTATACATGGTCGCTATGATGTGCTCGTGTCAACTATGATAATAGAATCCGGATTGGATATACCAAATGCAAATACGCTGATAGTCAATCGAGCTGACAGATTTGGTTTAGCGCAATTATATCAGCTTCGAGGTAGGATCGGTCGCAGCAATCGTCAGGCTTATGCATATTTGCTTACACCCCCAAAATTAGCAATGACTAATGATGCAAGACTCAGATTGACAACACTTAGTGATCTTTCTGATCTGGGCAGTGGGATGAAAGTTGCCATGCGCGATCTTGAAATCAGGGGAGCTGGGAATCTGCTTGGTGCTCAACAATCAGGGCATATTAATGCGGTTGGATTTGATTTATATACTCAAATGCTCGAAGAAGTCGTCAAGAAAGCAAAAGGTGAAGAAATTGAGGAGACACCGGTTTCAGCAGAGAGTGAGGTTAAAGTCGAATATAAGGGTTCAGCTCTCTTTCCTGCCGATTACATAAGTGACAGTGATCAACGCTATGATTTTTATCGTCGCTTATCAAAATCTCAGACCCTCGAAATTGTAAATCAAATTGAAGAAGAACTGGTTGATCGATTTGGGAAGTTACCCGAAGCTTCTCGGAACCTAATCACCATTTGCAGGTTAAAGGTTATGGGACGGATGGCAGGCTTTAAACGCATATCAATTGAAAATGACCTGCTTGCAGCCGAATTGAGTCTTCCGGCGGATCCGGTTGAAAGCCAAAAAACTCTCGGCCGCCTCGTCGCAAAGGCAGATCCGGAGGAAGTAGAATTTAAACTTAGTCAACCATTCGAGCTCATTTATCGATTTAACTCGCAGGAAACTTTATCTCAAGCCCAGAAATTCTTGCTTCATCTTACTCGAGAGGGTATATTACGAGCTTAAACTTTTTTGTATCGGGTATTTACTGTGTAGACCCAACTGATAATTTTCAGGAGAGGAAAAATGTCTAAACACCACAATATGCTGTGGATCTTTTTACTTACCAGTGTGATTGCATTCTCTTGGGTGGGGTGTGCGAAAAAACAGGTTGCAGACACTGATGCAGTTGTCACCTGGGGAGATACCACAGTGACAGTAGCAAATTTCAAGGCTAAAATGTTTGTCCGTTATCGCAACGAACCAACAGCAATGAAAAAGACTCTTGAAGATCGCCTCGACGTTCTCGAAGAATATGTCATTCGCGACATGAAACTTGCAGAGGGATTTCGACTTGGATTTCATGAGCGTGAAGATATTAAAGAGGGGTATCAGCAGAGTCTTGAGCTCGCTTCTACCGATTTAGTGTACAACGCTTTTGTACGGGACAGAGTGTTTTCTGAAGAGCAAATCCTTAATTATTATGAACATGATAAATATGAAATTCGAGCGCGTCACATCCTGATTAAGGTGGATCCGGATGCAGCCGGAAAAGATACCATAGAAGCCTGGGATAAAATCAACTCGATTTATAAAGAAGCGTCCTCTGGCAAGAATTTCAAGAGACTGGTTGACCGTCATAGTCAAGATGATTCAATTGACAGGAAGTTTCACGGTGATCTCGGATATTTTAAATGGGGACGTATGGTCGATGAGTTTCAGGATGTAGCCTGGGATCTGGAAGTTGGTGAAGTATCCAAACCAGTTCGAACCCGTTATGGATATCATGTAATTAAAGTCCTGGATAGACGACATCGCAGTCTGGAAGTTAATACGTCGCATATCCTTGTAAAATGTACCCGTCGAGCCGACCGTGCCGAAACTACCGCTGCTTGGGAAAGGGCGAAAACGATCCTCGATGAAGCTAAGAAAAAGGGTGCTGATTTTGCTCAGCTCGCGCGCAGGTACAGTGAGGATGATCGAACCTGGGTTAATGGTGAAGTCGGTTATATACCGAGGGGATCAATGCCGTCCGATTACTGGGATGCAGTTTTTGAGATGAAAGATGGTGAGATCGGTGGACCGGTCAGGACGTATAAAGGGTATCATGTTGTCAAAGTTCATGAGCGTCGAATTGTTGATAAACCACTTGAAGATGAAGAACAAAGAGAGAGAGTTCTTGCCGGTTTAGGGAGAGTTTATCGGGAGCTGCTTCAAACTACTGCGGAGACTTTCCTTGATAGCCTGGTTGATTCTTATGAGATGAAATATGATGAAGATGTTGTTGCCCTGCTTTTAAAGAAACTGAACGATCCGATGGCTCCCGAAAATATGAACCGCTTCAGTTTGTTTACCTCAGAAGAGCGGGAATTGAAAGTCATCAATGACAAAATCGGTGGTTTGAAGATCGAGGATATGATTCAGAGATTCGGTGATAATCAGTTCCAGCCGGAGTATCGAAATGAACGTGATTTCATTGTCGAAATGGTAGAGCAGATAATTATGCCTAAATACCTTGCCGATCTTGGTAAGAAAAATGGATTCCTGGATCATCCGGAGGTCCTTTCAGATGGTAAGAGGTCTTTAGAAAATTCTATGCTGCCCGAAATAGAAAAGGAAATGGTTTTTAACAAAGCCACTCCTGATGAGGAGAGTGTTCAGGAGTATTACGAGCAAAACAAAACCAAATACACTACAAAGGCAAAAGCCTCAGCCATGGAGATCATGGTGAAAGACAAGCAATTTGCCCAGGATTTATTAGATAGGATCAAGAAGGGTGAAGATATGTCAAAACTTGCTCGGAAATACACGCAGAGAAATTCGGCCAAGAAGAACGGAGGCCGGATACTCTCATTTCACCCTGATAAATATGGTGCAGTCTCCAGAAAAGCTTTTGAGTTAAATCCCGGTGATTATGCCGGACCTGTCCAGGATGGCGGATTCTATTCAATCATTAAACTTCTCGAGAAGACACCTGAGATAGTCCAGACAGTTGATCAGGCTCGAAGCCAGATTGAATCTGACCTGCGTTTTAAAAAGCAGAAAGATATTAAGGATTCCTGGATTGAAGAGCTGAAGAGTTTTTATAATTATCAGGTGAACATGGATGTTCTCGAAGCCGTATGGCCGCTGATTGAACAACTGCCTGAGCCGATGGTTGAGGAAAGAAAGCAATGGTATGATGACAGAAAGGACGCCGGAGCAAGAGCTGCTGCGAAGAGAAAAGAAGAAGGACAGATTAAACTCCCAGTCAAACCGGGTTCAGTCCAGACATTCGAGCGGGATGGAAAGCAGATAAAAGTTGAAATCGGTCAACCAAGAAAAGTTGCCAAAGGAGAAAAGACTGGTTCAACAGGTAACAAAGTCCAACTAAAACCTAAAGGCAAGTCAGGATCAGCAAATGCTCCCACAATCGAGCTTAAGCCTAAGAAAAAAGACAACTAAGGATTGACAATAATTAAGGTGATGTACAATCAATTAAATTGATTGTACGTCACCTTTTTCATTAGCGATTCAGCAAATAGATACAGTATTGAGATTTGGAATATTTCCATTTCTGCTTAAGGATAATTGGAGCTGTATCTATCCCATTAAAGTAAAGAGAACGCTCCTTATAACATTTCCTGAAAGTACTGTCATTGCAAACGAGGTGAAGCAATCTCTTATGTTGTATATATTCAAACAGATCGCTTCGTCATTACGTTTCTCGCGAAGACAAACGCCTTTCATTACTTTCGGGAGATGATATAAACAAAACGAGAGCAAAAAGAATTGATACTCCTTGAGAGGAGTAAAAAAAAAAGAGACCTACTATGCGGCGGATAAAAGTCCTTGCTCATCCCTTAATCTTCCTGTTGACTGCATTCATTATAATTGCTGGCTGTTCCTCAGATGATCACTCAGATAAAACCGTTGTGGCAACCTGGGATAATAATTCATTCACGGCTGAGGCACTTCGGGATAGCCTGATTTTTTTCTATGGTTCTATTGAAAACGCTAAGAGACAGACACTTAAGAGCAGATTTGATAACCTCAACATGAATCTGGACAAACAAATATGGCTTGAAGAGGCAAGGCGGCGGGGGATTGATAAAAGAACCAGTATACTCCTCTGTTGTGAAGAAAAAATCCACACATTGCAGTTGAAGGAGGAGGAAACACGCGATAAAGAAAGCGCTGAACTGGTTTTCCAGATGTATATAAGAGACCGAGTGATCACAGAAGATAAGATTAAAGGATTCTGGGAAAAAGACCAATTCGAAATGCGAGCCAAACACCTTTTGGTTTATATTCCTCCTGAGATTACAGGAGATGATACTCTTCAATACTGGCAGAAAATGCAGAGAATTAACAAGCTGGTTAAGTCAGGAAGTGATTTCACCGGCCTTGTAAAGAAATACAGTGATGATAAACCGAAGGGAAAACCACATGATGGTGATCTGGGCTATTTTCGCTGGGGAAGGATGGTTGATGAGTTCCAGGACGCGGTCTGGGCTCTTAATGTCGGGGAGATATCCGAACCGGTCAGATCCGAATTTGGATATCATATTATAAAATTGATTGATAAAAGACCATTAAATAAACAGTTTGATACATCCCATATATTGATTTCATGCAGCAATCGAGCTGATGCTGCTGAAAGGACTCTCGCGAATGATCGCGCCGAAATGGTTTTCGAAAAGGCAAAAGAGAAAGGATCTGACTTTGTTGAACTGGCTCGAGCATATTCTGAGGATCGGGGAACATGGGTTAACGGTCGAATTGGCTTTAATCCACGCGGGAAAATGCATGAAAATTACTGGGAAGCATGCCAAACCATGGAAAAAGGAGATGTAACCGGTCCCATTAGTTCTGATCAGGGGTATCATATAATAAAATTGCATGATATAAAAAAAGAGGAAGTTTCGCTGGATGATCATACCGAACGTGAGCGGATAATTGCTATGTTGATGGAGTTTCACGCTGAAGAGTTGAGTAATGCATCGAAGACATTTTCGGATAGTGTTTTAAATGCGAATGGATTGAAGTATTCACAGGCTGGTTTTAATTTGTTACTTAATGGTGTAAATTCACCTGAACTTCTCGATAATCAGGATTTGGATCGATTCAGCTTTTTTACAGAGCAGGAACTGAATACAAAAGTTGTTGAAGACAAATCCAAGAGTGTTTTAATTGGGGATTTAGCGAATAAATACAAAGAATACGGTTTACCGGTTGGCAAAATTTCAGAAGAACGTTTGAAAGGTGAAATAATCGAACCCCTATTTTGGGATTCTTATGTAAAAGACCTCATTAAAATCCATGACATACATAACCATCCGGTAGTTGTCGAGGCTGTCAGGTTATCTTCTGAACATATTGTTCTATTGGAACTTGAGTATGAACTCTTGCTTGAGAATGTTCATCCCACCGAAAAAGAGATAGATGAGTATTATAAAAAGCACATACTCCGGGATAAAATTCCGGAGTTGGTAGAATCTCTTGATGAAAAAAGAGAAGAGATAATAAAGAATATCAGATATGATCAACTCGATGAAGTTAAAGCAAATGAACTTAAGAAACTAAAGAAGGAATTTAACCTCAAGATAAATAAGAAAGCAATTGAGGAAATCTGGCCATTAATTGAACCTCTGCCTCAGGTTTCAATTGATGAACGTTTGGCTGCTGTAAAGGAGCGACGGAGGATAGGTAAAGAAGCCAAACAAAAAAGGAAAGAAGCCAGCGAAATTCAGATGCAGTTAAAACCAGGATCGACTCAGACTTTCCTTCGCGATGGTAAAGAAATCAAGGTCAAGATTGGTGAACCGAGACCTGCTGATAAGGAAAAACTGTCCGGGAAATCGACCTCACGTGTAAAACAGTCAAAACCGGGGCAGAAAAAGGTCATCGAACTGATGCCAAAGAAAACAGGCAATTAAAGTTCGTCAGAGATTCTTGAAAAACCAGGTTCGGTGTTTTTTGGATTTCCATAAATCGGAACTTAAGATACCTCCCCAAAACCATTATGAGATTCGAGATAATTGAGTACATAGCAGTTTTTCTTTTTGGGACAGCCATTGGCAGTTTCCTCAATGTTGTAATATTTCGAGTTCCTGCCGGATTATCTATTATTAAACCGGGGTCATATTGCCCGAAATGTAAACGACCAATTAAACCTTACGAGAACATCCCGATTCTAAGTTATCTTTTCCTATCGGGAAGATGTGCAGGATGTAAATCTTCAATATCAATTCGCTACCCGCTAATTGAATTCTCTATGGGCGTTCTTGCTATCCTGATGCTGGCTAAGTTCGGTTGGAGTTGGGATCTGCTAATTTACAGCACACTCGCTGCTCTTCTTTTATCGCTGACAATGATTGACCTTGATGTTTACCGGCTCCCAAATGCCATCACTCTGACAGGATCAATTTTTGCGGTCATTCTAACTGTTGCGTTTCGCAGACCATTTCTCCTTGATATGGTGCTGGGAGGCATTGTCGGAATCGGAGTACTTGCCCTTCAGGGTTTGGTAGGTTCACTCATTGTAAGGGTTACTCGCAAAAAGAAAACCTCGGCATTGGGTTTAGGTGATGTGAAATTAGCTGGGATGATAGGTCTTTTTCTTGGTCCCGGACATACCGCAGGAATGTTTATATTAGGGATATTCCTGGCTACAATCCTGAGCATATCCTTTATCATGTCGGGAAAAAGGCTCTGGACGCAGAAGATTCCTTTTGGTCCATATCTGGCCGGGGGTGCACTTATCTCTTTGTTTTTTGGAAAAGACCTCTGGGCTTGGTACTGGAGCTTCTTGTAAGCTTTGATTGCTTGACATTCCCTCACTTTGTTTCTATCTTTATAAAGTTAGGGACTTTTGCCCTTCCTCATTTGAAAAAAAACATATTAATATAGAGCTCAAGCCAACCCGAATCCGGAAGATATTGGGATGGTGAGGAGTTTACATGGATACTCATTGGAGGTAAGATGTTACGGAAATCGTGGCTCATTCCGTTATTTTTGTTGTTATTTGTTTGCCAGTTGTCCGCGCGTCCAAATAATGCTGTGGAAGATAATAGCTTATTTAATCCATCGGCATTAGGTGTTGATGCAAAACAGGCTGCAAAACTGATAACTCCCGAAACTGAATTCGAAGTTGATCGGGTTTCACATGTGCCGTATCGCGATCCTGCACGTGATCCGGTAGCCATTGGTGAAGATATGATTATCGGCTACACCTGGTATGATTATCAACACAATGGTTCAATTGGTAAAATGGTCGCCAGAGACAGTCAGGGTGGTACTCACTTTACATGGATGTGCGGCTTTGATTCGCAGCAGCAGACCCGGCATATGGTTTATAATTATCTCGATCCAGACGGTGGTCTGCTCAATGGCCCTGAAGATAGAGGTGTTGTTGATAATGCTACCCGATCCGGGTATGGATGTATTGCTCTTCTCCCTGAAGATGAGCGAGCTGGAGTATTTTATCATTTGACGGGTCATCGTGAAAATGATCCTGAATATCTTGGATCAGCTTTATCGGTTGACTGGATGTCCGGTATCGGTGCATTCCAGCCAAGTTACCCGGACGCATGGCCGGAAGTTCAATTAGCATGGCCTAAGGGTACATTTGATTTTCGAAACTTTGCTCATATGACCGCAACTGAAAACAGCCCTGAAGAACAGCTCTGGCAACGAGTAAGTTACTGGCGCGGTGTTCCTGACGGTGAGTTTCTGAATTGGTCATGGAATAATGGACAAAACGCTGTCGAGGTTGATGTTGCGGGAGTCATTAGTTCGGTTGTATGTGCTTCTAAACAGTCCAATAAGGTAGCTTTAGCCTGGCATCAAAATCGAGTTGGAATGGACCTTGGTCCCTGGGATGAATATCGTGGAGCCTGGCAGAGAAATAATGACATCAGGTATATCATTTCGGAAGACGGTGAAAATTGGGATTGGGATGAAGGTATTGAAAGCCTGACCAAGATTATCCCACCGAATCCCGATCTTTTTGATATCGATCTTCAAGAAGCCTATGGAGATACATTCCGTCCTTATTGCGACATCGATATTCAATTCGATCCATGGGAAGGTGGAGATAACCTCTATGGTGTTTTCTCAGCATCCGGCTTTAGAGAATTACCTTTCCCGGATCCTGATGGTGCACCACTCGATGGTATGTATAGCGAGCAGTGCTATCTGTGGTTCTGGAGTTCACATGGTGGTGAAGATGAGGCAGACACTATTACAGTCATTGCTGATGGTTGGTACTCAAACGTTTCAGATAATCCTCTGATGCCCGACAATAGAAGTCGTCGTCAGGGAGTCTGGCGTACTAATGCAGATCGTGGTTCACTTGCATTTGACGCTGAAAACCCCGGTACAATTTACTGTGTTTGGGTAAACTTCCCCCAGATTATGGAAATCCAGGAAGATGAAAACGGTGAATTATTCTGGGCTTATCTCGAAGGTGCTCAAGATACGAGTGAGGCTGGTTACAACAACGCTGAAATCATGGTCTCCATTTCAAATGACTTTGGTATCCACTGGCGTCAACCAATTAATGTAACCCAAACCGTCTGGGAAGGTGATGACGCGCCTGTACCTGGTGAATGCATGAGTGAAAACTGGTCATCTGTGGCAGAAGTCGCTGATGGCGCATTACACATAATGTATGTCCGTGATGGAGACGCCGGTGGTATTCCTCAGGAAGAGGGAACTGCGACCAACTCTCCGGTTATTTATCACACAATACTACTGGAAGACCTACCTGAAAACGAATTTGTGGAAATCCCTGAAGGTCTGATGTTTCACAATTATCCCGACTTTGCACCGAGAATTGACGAAATAGCCCGAGATCGTGGTACTGTATTACCCAATGAGGCTGTAAATGTTTCGTCTGAAGTTACTCCTCTGGGTGGTCGTGAACTTGCTGATGTCGTCCTTGAGTATGTTGTTATCACAGATGGTGATGATGATACGCTGAGTGTTGCAATGGATGCGGATGGTGATACGTATACCGCCGAGATACCGGGAATGGCGGATGGATCCTATGTCTGGTACCGCATTACCGCTAATGATGATGAGGATGGTGAATCCACAAAACCGGATGGCTACTGGTTCGCTTATGTAGTTCGTCCTGCAGACGGATTGCAGATCCGCGACATCCAGTATCGTCCGAGAGAGTGGCAGACAGATTACTCATCATATAAAGACTATGAAGTAACAGTAACCGGTGTTGTAACCACACCGCAGGAATTCAATTCCTCAATTGGTGGAATGGCAATTCAGGATCAGTCAGCAGCCTGGTCAGGTGTTTATGTTCGTGGAGCACTTCGTGATGATGTCGTTCCCGGAGATCTGGTTTCCGTCACCGGTGTTGTTACGGAACGTGACGAAGATGATAACAGATGGCGTTGGGGAACATACATCAATGTTGAAAATCAGGATGATATAGTTGCGATTGGTGACGGTGAAGAAATCGTACCAATTGACGTTTCAATTCAGGATATTTCTGGAATGGATTTCCTTGCAGAGGATCTCGAAGCAGTTCTGGTAAGACTTGATCACTTCCAGGTAGATGTAACTGATAATACTGATTTTCCAACATATATCCCAATTACTGAGGAGGGTGAGGAACCTGAATTCTCGGCCTGGATGACAACTCACGGTTTATCCGAAGACCTGATTGGAGATATCGGAATTGAGACATTTGCACACGGTACAGTTGTTTGTTGGATGGTGGGAGTTTTCTCCGAGAATCAACGCTACGCAATCGCACCCAGGTGGGGTGAAGATATCGGACCGTTCAGTGCCCCATCAGAAGTGGAACCAACTCCTGCGAAGTTTGCACTTGATCCTGCATATCCCAATCCGTTTAACTCAATGACAAATGTTGGATTTGAGATTTCACGCGCCGGTTGGGTCAACCTTGCGGTTTATGATCTTGCAGGCAGAATGGTAGCATCAGTTGTTGAAGGCAATGTTCCAGCAGGTCACTTCAATTCAACTCTGGATGCATCTCAGCTGTCAACAGGTGTTTACATTTTGAGACTTGACACAGAAACAGCTTCTGCAAGCCAGAAACTCGTGCTTGTTAAGTAACAATCTGCAGTAAATAGATTTTAATTTATCGATTCCGGCTGTCCTGATTATTTCAGGGCAGCCGGATTATCTCATGTGGGGAGTGCGGACTTCATGTCCGTCCGAGTAGGTTTACATATACAGTCAAAAAGGATTTTAGTCATTTCCTTACATTGAAAATTATGTTTATGACCGTTGATTATCAGACATTTGGCATACCCGGGCATGTTTAATATAAGACTTCCACAAATCATGCCGAACATTTCATATGTCCGATTGAACAAACATTGTAAAAGCTTAACAGGTTGTTTTTCAACCTGATTTATCCAAAAGTTTTAATCATGACCGGAGTAGGATGCGCTTCATTGATGAGGCAATAATTTCAGTTAGTGCTGGAAATGGCGGAGCCGGAGCCGCAACATTTCACCGAGCCAAGTTCGTACCGAAAGGCGGTCCGGATGGAGGAGATGGTGGAAGGGGTGGCAGTATTATTTTTAAAGCCAATCCACAAATCAGCACCTTATCGGATCTATCCAATCGACGAAATATTAAGGCAAAAAACGGGACTCCTGGTGGAGGAAACAAGCGTTTTGGAAAAAATGCAAAAAACATTATTATTGAAATTCCTGTTGGTACTGTTATTTATGACGCTAACACGGGGGATATCTTAGCGGATCTTATCGATCCCGGACAAACCGTTGTTGTGGCGAAGGGCGGAAAGGGAGGTCGTGGAAACGCCCGATTTGTTACGCCCACAAATCGGACTCCGAGGAAGTTTGAACCTGGAAAGCCCGGAGAGAGTGTTCGGATACGCCTGGAGATGAAACTTCTTGCGGATGTCGGTCTAGTCGGTCGCCCAAATGCTGGAAAATCAACTCTTCTATCAGCCTTAACACAGGCAAATCCTCGGATTGCGGATTATCCATTCAGTACTCTTAGCCCGGGACTGGGTGTTGTACCCTACGGAATTTATCAGAGATTTGTAATTGCGGATATTCCCGGTCTTGCTGAGGGAGCCGCCGACGGAAAAGGGCTTGGACACAGGTTTTTACGCCATATTGAACGAACACGATTGATTGTAATATTAATTGAAACTCCGGATACGGATTATCATACAACTTTATCAAAATTGATAACGGACATGTCCGAATTCAGCGATAAACTCGCTGGATTACCTCGGATAATTGTAAAATCAAAAAATGATCTTAATCTAACAAATGAAACTCAGAATGGTAATAAGATTGATGTTAAATTCGAACACAGCATTTCTGCAATATCAGGAAATGGATTACCGGAATTGGTAGACATGATTGCAGAGAAACTTGGTTTGGAGAAGGAAATCGAGTATTGAACAATTCCAGCAGCACAGGCCTGGACAGGATAAATAAAGTCGCGCTCATCGCAATTCTTTCAGCTCCCGGTGTTGGGAACCGAAGGGCAATTGAACTCGTTTCATTATTTGAAACACCTGACGCTGTTATCGGTGCACCTGCACGAGAAATTGCTCTGGCGCTGAATGTGAATATTCAGATTGGCAAGAATATTGTCAAGTCATGCCGCAAACTTGAAGCTGCAGAAGAAATTCTTAAGAAAACAGAGGAATTCGGTGCAGACTTTGTATCATTTTGGGATGACCGCTATCCGGAAAGACTGAAGAAAATACCTGATCCCCCTGCAGCGCTTTATATATCAGGGGTAGATTCACCTCTATATGATTATTCAATTGCAATCGTCGGTACGCGTGGTGCTACCGACCATGCAAAAAGTATGTCATACCGGATTTCACGAGATATTGCTGCATCTGGAGTTACAGTTGTAAGTGGTATGGCACTTGGGATTGATACAGCCGCGCATGAAGGGGCTCTGCAGGCAGGGGGGCGTACAGTTGCCGTATTTGGTTGTGGGATAGATGTTGTATATCCTCCGAGCAACCGAAAGTTATTCGAGCGGATACAGCAGCAAGGTGCGATAATGAGTGAATATCCACCGGGTATGCAACCAAATCCAGGCTTTTTTCCCAGTCGAAACAGGATCATAAGCGGGTTGAGTCTTGGAGTTCTTGTAGTAGAAGCCGGAAGGAGAAGTGGAGCATTGATTACTGCCCGTCTGGCACTTGAACAGGGCAGAGAGCTATTTGCACTGCCAGGGCTTGCCGGTGCGCATCGAACTGTTGGAGTTAATAATCTGCTGAGAGACGGATCTGCCCATCTCGTTGAGAGTGGAGCGGAGATTCTCGATCACTTGAGGTCACAAATCGCACCAATCACTAATGTTGCAGCATCGATGACGCTACCAAAACTTAACGAATCTGAAAATAGTATTTACAACCTTCTTGAAGACGGTTCCTGTCAAATTGACCAATTAATTCGAAGTAGTGAGATTAAAGCTGTTGAGATGAATAGA
Source organism: uncultured bacterium (assembly GCA_964387885.1). Lineage (GTDB taxonomy): Bacteria > Electryoneota > AABM5-125-24 > Hatepunaeales > Hatepunaeaceae > JABGPL01. The sequence continues at coordinate 46,703 of CAYLYZ010000027.1, forward strand.
CTTTTGACTTCAATGCAGCTAAAAGGGTTAATCCGGCAGTTACCCGGCGCCCGTGTTGAAAGAATTTGAGTGTGTTTTACATTTCAGGATAAACATTGAACCATAACCACGACACTGATACAGGTAAAAAGAACGGGTATTCTGTCAGAATTGCGGTCATTTTACTTATGTTGATAACAGGAATTTGGGTTTCAGCTAAACTGTTGCCTGCTGCAGGTAATCTTGTTTCAGAAGCAAGAAAGATCACGGCAATTATGCGGCTTATTCAACAGGCTTATGTGGAAGATCCGGATCTATCTCGTCTCTCAGAGGGCGCCATAGAAGGGATGTTAAAGCGGTTAGATCCTCATTCTGTCTATATTACACCCAAAAAGCAACAGGAATTTTCCGAACGGGATGTAGGAGAGTTTGAAGGAATTGGTATTTCGTTTGTAATACAAAATGAATTAATTACGGTTATTTCTCCAATTACGGGCACACCATCTGAACGGCTTGGAATACATTCTGGTGACCGCATAGTTGAAATTGATGGTGTAAGTGCTTATGGGATCACTAATGATGAAGTATTTAAAAAACTCAGAGGACCTAAGGGAACAACAGTTACAATTAAGGTTGTTCGTGAAGGTGTAGCGGAACCATTGGACTTTACTATTGTCAGGGATAAGATACCAATTAAGTCCGTATGGAGCAGTTTTATGCTTGACGATTCGACCGGGTATATAATGCTGAATCAGTTTATGGCAACATCTACAACTGAACTCGAAGAGGCTTTACAAAAACTTGAAGCAGCCGGTATGATCCGCTTAATATTTGATCTAAGGAATAATCAGGGCGGCAGGCTATCCGAGGCCGTTTCAGTTGCTGATAAGTTTATTCCCGGCGGTCACACTATTGTCTCCCGGTCAGGACGGACTGAAAAAGAGAATCGAGTGTACACGTCTACTGATGAATCAACTCATCCGATGTTTAACCTGATCGTTTTGATTAATGATGGCAGCGCTTCTGCTTCTGAGATTGTTTCAGGCGCAATTCAGGATCTTGATCGAGGATTGTTGATTGGATCGCGAACATTTGGTAAAGGTCTCGTACAGTATCCTTACCAGCTTAATGATGGGGGCGTAATACGTCTTTCAACTGCCCACTGGTTTACAGCAAAGGGTAGATTAATACAGAGGCCTTATGACAAGGGACGCGGGGAGTATTACGCTATCCGCTACAAGGATCCTGAGGAAGTCAAAGAATCAGAAGATCGCGAGATGTTTGAGACACTCGGAGGTCGGGAAGTTTTCCAGTTCAACGGAATTGAGCCTGATGTGGAGGTTGAACCTGGGACAATAACAGGCGCGACAGCTCGATTGAGAAGCGAGAGAATTCTGTTTAATTTTGCAGAAAATTATAAAAAGAAACACAATTTAGAAGACAGTATTGACTTTCGAGATTTTATGCATAATTTCAGCATAGAGGAAGATGATCTCAAAGGACTGATCGATCTGGCTTCTGAAAGAGACATAACATATCCTGAAGAGGCATTGGAAAAAGACAGGGATTACCTGAAAAGACAGGTTAAATCTGATCTGGCACAGTTAATCTGGAACAGTCAGGATTATTATTACATGGTCTTCACTGCATCTGATAGGGTTGTCCTGAAAGCGATGGAGATGTTTGACAAGGCAGAAGAAATCTCGGCTATTTGGCATTAATAGCTTGGGACTTGACACAACGAGTGCATTTGCTTAACTTTAATACAGATAAAATCACCAACACATAAATTGGAGCATTAGGATAAATGGTTGACTTTTTTATTAGGGGTGGCGGCTTTATGTGGCCCATCCTTGTCGCTCTCATCATCGGTTTGATGTTTGCGCTTGAACGCTTGATAACGCTAATGCGAGCGTCAATTAACTCTCGAAAATTTAACGCTCAAATTGCTGAAGCGCTCAGAGGAAAGGGAGTAGATGAGGCAATAGACATTTGCCAGAACACTCGAGGTCCGATAGCTAATGTTATCCAGGCCGGGCTGACTCGTATGAATCGCGGTATCGACGCGGTTGAAAAGTCCGTAATGACAGCAGGCACAATCGAGATGGCATTTCTTGAGAGAAATCTCGTCTGGCTGGCTACTGTCGTTTCGGTCGCCCCGATGTTGGGTTTCCTTGGTACGGTCTACGGTATGGTCGGAGCATTCGATGCTATCGCAAAGGCGAATGATATATCACCCTCACTCGTGGCTGGTGGTATTTCCGAAGCATTGCTTACGACAATGTTCGGATTGATCGTGGCTATTATTATTCAGTTTTCGCACAACTTTTTCGTCGCAAGAATTGATAAAATTGTCGCAGACATGGAAGAATCAACTCAAGAGTTTGTTGACCTGTTGGTGGAAAAATCTACTGAGTAGGCGATTAAATGCTTATTGAAAACAAAAGAAATCGAGCCTCAGCAGAGATTGGTTCAGGTTCAATGGCTGATATCGCTTTCCTGCTCTTAATCTTCTTTCTTGTTACCACAACTATGGATACGGATAAAGGCATACCCATGGTTTTGCCGGAAAGAGGTGGTGAAGCGAAGATTAACCCAAAGAACATTGCCAAGGTTGTCGTTAATGAATCTGGTGGTATCCTTTTTGACAACAAAATCTGTGAGATTAATCAATTACAGGAACTCCTCGAGGCAAGGCTTAAAGAACGAGGTCTTGATTCCGAAGGGAAACCCAAGCTTATAGTGTCAATTAAGACTTCTCCTCTGACTGAATACGACAATTACATAACTGTTCTTGATATTGTTAAGGAGTCTGGTGCTACTAAGATATCCATAGCTGAACCGGAGAAGGAATGATGACTAAATTAATAAAGATTCAGGTCTTCTGTCCTCTTTGCGTGAAGGAGGGTGCTTATGTTTAAGAAAAAACAAAAGCCGAAGCAGGATATCCCAACAGCATCCCTTCCTGATATCATTTTTATGCTGCTTTTCTTCTTTATGGTTACAACTGTTCTGAAGAAATCTCAGGGACTCCCGATTGTAACTCCGGCCGCATATCAGACGAAAAAGATCGAATCTAAAAGGCACTTAGCCTATATCTGGGCTGACGATAAGAACGCGATCTCAATTGACGACAAGCTTGTTCCACTTGCTGGTATCAGCACAATCTCGAAAATGATGCGTCAGAAACTGGATGATGACAACCAGCTGATTGTTTCAATGAAGATTGATAAACGAGCTAAAATGTCTTTGGTAACTGATATTCAGGAACAGCTGAGAGACGCTTACTGCATCAGGGTTAACTACGCTACAAAGTTCAAAGGTGGTGGGTAGATAATGTATCAGAATCCAAAATTTGATCTCAAATTCCAATACAAGAAAGTGCTGGAGTTATCTGCTATCCTGTCACTGACTGTTATCATTCTGATGTTGATGCTCTTTAAGAAATTTGAATCTGATGTTAATATCAAGGCTGTGGATGCAATTGCTATCCAGGTTGAAGATATTCCGATCACAAGAACCGTCAAGAAGGTTGAAGTACCTCGTAAACCGACAATCCCCGTTGAAGCACCCGAAATTGATCCCGCAGATGAACTGGATATTGAATTATGGGAAGAAGACGACCTTGCAGGGATCGCTCCGCCACCACCACCTCCACCTGAAGAGGAATTGACAGTCTCTTTCTTCAAAGTCGAAAGGAAGCCAACACTGGTTGGTGGACAGCAGGCAATTGTCGATTACATTACCAAATATAATCTATTTCCTGAGGTTGCTTCCAAGCTTGGAGTCTCGGGAGTAGCAATGATCGGTTTTACTGTCAACACATCGGGCGTTCCTGAAGAAGTTCATGTTATTCAGGAAAAACCGCCGGATCTTGGATTTGGTGAAGCCGGTATGAAGGTCATGAAAGCCATGAGATTTTCACCGGGAATGCAGCGGGATAAGCTCGTAAGGGTTCCTATGCAGCAGCCGATTAAGTTCACCGCGCAATCACGGTAGACATACTTTTTTTTTAGGAAAATCTATCCATTTGGATAGGTTTTCCTCTTTTTTGGCAATTTGCTTTTTATAACACTGCTTAGAAGTAAGTTCGCGTAGGGGATGATCCCCGAACTGGGTCGAGGACAAGTTTATCAAACCCTTGTTAGATGTTTCTGGCAGTTTTCAAATGAACGAAGTGAATGTAAACTGCCAGATTACGCTTCGCTTGAAATCAGGCAGTAACCACTAGCAAAAAGACATGCGAATATACTCCTGAGCACTGATATATAAGAGATTCAATCAACAAGCCCCATTAGTCCGTATCACATATATACAAACAACTCAAGAACATTTGCAGCATCAGTATAAACTTCGTTTCCGTGTTCAAAGTTGGAGGGCAGAACAATGTATCAGAATCCAAAATATGATCTGAAATTCCAGTACCGAAGAGTTTTGGAGGTGTCCGCTTTATTATCCCTGGCGGCTGTGATTCTCGTATTTATGATGAACAAGAAATTCGAATATGACGTAAACATCAGGGCTGTTGATATTGTCGCGATCCAGGTTGAAAACATTCCTCCCACACAGATCATTAAAAAGGTGAAAGTTCCTCTCCCACCGGTTATTCCTGTACCATCTCCGGAAATTAATCCTGCAGGTGATATAGAAATTAATTTTCGGGAAATTGGAGAATTCTCTATTGGGGAAATACCACCTCCACCCCCGATTGATGATTTACCTGTTAGAATTTTCAAAGTTGAGATACCTCCCAGGATGATTGGGGGAGAGCAGGCAATTGTCGATTACATTATGAGGAATAATCTATTTCCCAAAGTTGCTTCTGAACTCGGTATTTCAGGAAAAGCTCTCATTGGATTCACTGTAAGTAAAACGGGTATTCCTGAGAACATACATATAATGCAGGAAGTTCCTGAGGGGCTTGGTTTTGGTAATGCAGGGATGGAAGTCATGCGCGCAATGCGGTTTAGTCCGGGATTTCAGCAGGATAAACCTGTCAGTGTAATAATGCAGCAACCGATTGTTTTTTCTGCAAGGTCGAGATAGCATAAAATATAAGTATAAAGTACTTAAGCTTCCGAATTCCGGGGATGACGGATATATCCAGACTGTCCGAGAATACACTTGGAGTGCCCGTCAGGCGTCCCCGCCTGACGGATAAAAACAACTTAACCGTCAGGCGAGGATACGCGACAGGCAGATTTTGGTATTCTCGGACAGCCTGTACCTATCCTTCTTGGTTTGACTAAACAGGGATTTATTTCAGTTTGAAAGTCGGAGGATTAAAACATTCATAAAAATCCAAAATATGATCTGAAATTTCAATATCGGAAGACATTGGAAATCTCTGCAATCATTTCTTTGTTGATCATCATTGTAGTATTTATGCTTTACAAGAAATTTGATGTAAGAGTTGACTCGGCAGGCTTTGAGAATATTATGCTGGGGGTTAATGATATTCCGAACCCACAGGTCGAAGAATTAGTTGATAAACGACTTAGATTTCAAACACCTCCTCCACCTTCAGATATCATACATCCCAAAGACTTAAGAGTTTCTCAAGATTTTGTACTACCACCTCCACCCCCACCAGAAGAGGACCAGACTGTCTCATTCTTTAAGGTCGAATCTAAGCCAGAATTGATTGGAGGGCAAGCGTCTATTTTCGAGTATATAAACAAGCATGATCTATTACCAAAAAAAAAATCCGAATTAGGTATTTCTGGACGTGCATTAATTGGTTTTACTGTTAATACAAAAGGTTTACCGGAAGAAGTTCGGGTGATGCAGGAAAAACCGGAAGGATTTGGATTTGGTGAAGCCGGGATGGAGGTTATGAAAGCAATGAGATTTTACCCGGGAATATTGAGGGATGAGTATGTAAGTGTGACAATGCATAAGCAAATAAAATTTACAGCCAAGGTAGATAGCTTAAAAGAGTAGAATATATGGAAACCGATTATTGATTTAAAGGTTTCCCATTGATAACTTAAAGGGCGTGCAATTAGTACGCCTTTTTATTTTCTACAGTCGCAATTCGATTGTACTTTCAGTACGGATATCAGTTGTTTGCCCGTATCACGTAATAAGGTCGTAGAGTGCTGACATTCCTGTTCGCCAGGAGAAGATTTGATCCGACGGACAGGAATGTCCATCCTCCCCAATGGGGTTGGATTGAATTCTAACAACGTTATATTTAGACAAGTAATTCGAACACATTGAAAATGAGAAATTTTTTAGAACATAACTTTAGTAAAATCTGCCTGAGTCTCATACTATTGCTCACGGCATACTTGCCTGCACAGATAGAATTTGATCCGGAAAAGGATGTCGGATTAGAAATATCAACCACTCCGGGAACAGTATCCGCTGGTGGATCTGGCAGAGTTGTCATTAAGATTGATCTACCTGAAAATGTTCACATTACGGGCAGTGACATGGGCTTTTTCTTTGCTGAGATGGATTCACTTCCAGGAATATCCTGGAAAGAAACGAAATTTCCACAAGGGATAATGCATGAAGATGAGCTCATTTTCAGAGGTCTGACCAGGGTTGAAATTCCCTTTCAACTGACCGGAGATTTTGGTATTGGTGATTCGATTGACGTAAAGGGGATCTTAGGATACCAGATCTGCACCGAAAATGAGCCGATATACTGTACTCCACCTGTGGAGCGGAGTTTCAAGGCCTCGATAACTATAGGTGAATCTTCCGGTCAAACTGGTTCGACAGTTCAGACCGAAACAGTAACACCCGCGTCCATTGAGAAGAAACTTACCATTGAAGAACGAACCCGAAAAGCACTTGAAAGCGGTTCCTGGGTTGTTCTTTTGTGGATATTTCTCGGAGGTGTAGCGCTCAGTTTTACCCCCTGTGTTTATCCGGTCATCCCGATAACAATTGCTTATATCGGTGGACGGTCAGGCGGGAGTCGGTTTAAAGGATTTACGCTCTCTTTGGTCTTCGTTCTTGGACTGGGTCTGGTATATTCAACCCTTGGTGTTGTCGCAGCGGCAAGCGGGGGAGTATTTGGCTTAAGCACTCAGAATCCCTGGGTAATAGGTTTTGTATCAGGAATATTCCTGATAATGGGCGCAGGAATGATGGGTGCATTTGAGATAACACTGCCTTCATCATTCCAGACGAAAATATCATCAAAAAAACGATCCGGATATATAGGGGCTCTGTTTGTAGGCGGTACGACCGGGTTGATAGCTGCTCCATGTGTCGGACCGGTGTTAATTGCTCTCTTGAGCTGGGTTTCAACAGCCGGCAATCTATTCCTCGGATTCTTGTACCTGTTTGTCTTTGCGATGGGTTTAGGGGTGTTGTTTGTCGTTATCGGGACATTTGCAGGTGTACTTGCTGCTCTCCCTCAAGCCGGTGGATGGATGGAAAAGGTTAAGGTGGTGTTTGGTGTAATCCTGATAGCTGCCGCTCTGTATTTCGGAAAATCACTTATACCTCCGACACTGTTTACAATTCTGGTCGGATTGGCACTTATGATTTTGGCAGGGCTGATGGGTGGTTTTTCAAGATTGGAATCAGATGCTGAGATGTCAGCCAGAACATGGCGGGCACTGGCAGCATTCTTTTTAGTACTGGGTGTATTTTACACTTTGCTGGGGCTGTTCAAGGCTGAAGACATCAGCTTAGCACCGTCGGGAACCGGGAGTGTTTCGGCAAATACAGCTGCTGTTGAATCGCATAGTGGTGCGAATTGGATAGAGGATGATATCGAAGGAGCTTTTAAGAAGGCTGTCGCCAGTAATAAACCGGTAATGATTGATTTCTGGGCTGAGTGGTGTGCGGCATGCATCGAGCTCGAACACAAGACGTTCAGCGTTCCAAGCGTATATGAGAAACTTAACAGCGATTTTATCGCTCTGAAAGTTGACGGTACCAAGGTCAACGATGAGACAAAGCAGAAATGGGCAAAATTCGGAGTTCGTGGATTACCAACGGTATTATTCTTGACTCCGGATAGAAAAGAAATAACCCGTTTCGAGGCATTTCGGACAGTGGACGAGGTTCTGCCAATTCTTGAGCAGGTCATGAGTGGGAACTTACCATAACAAACAAAAGTAAAACGAAAACGTAATTAATTTGAATACATTGGAGGAACAATGGCAGTAAAAATGGTTGGGGACAATGAGTTTGAACAAGAAGTCGAAAAATCTGATAAACTTACAATTGTCGATTTCGGTGCCACATGGTGTGGCCCTTGTAAAAAGCTGCATAAAGTGATTGAAGAAATAGATTCTGAACAGGGAGATAAAGTTAATCTCGTTGAAGTTGATGTCGGTGACTCTCCTAATGTAGCTGTTAAGTATGGTGTCTCAAGTGTCCCGCAATTACTGTTTTTCAAGGACGGTGTTGTTAAAGAAACAGTTGTCGGAGTTCTTTCCAAGACGAAAATCGAAGAAAAAATCGAGCAGTATATATAACTACTGTTTGAAAAGGAGTTATAATTGAGAAAAATTACGACACTTGCAACGGTGCTGTTTACCGTTACATTTCTATTGTTTCTGGGAGCGTGTGCTGATGCACAGCCGGAAAAGAAGCAGGCAAATAAAGCAAAACCTTCGCAAATGCCAGTTGCGGAAAACACAAAAAAAGCGGCTACTTATGCGCCCGAATTTTCATTAAAGGACCTGGATGGAAATCAGGTTAAGTTATCCGATTATAAAGGCAAAGTGGTAATTCTGGATTTCTGGGCAACATGGTGCCCGCCCTGTGTTAAAGAAATACCTCATTTTAATGAATTGGCAAAGAGATACGGGAAGGATGGATTGGTAGTACTTGGTGTTTCCGTTGATCAGGGTGGAATTAAAGCGGTTAAGAAATTCAAGAAAAATAACGTTGTTGATTATACCATTGTGTTTGCTGATCAGACAACTCAATCAAAATATCAAGCACTCTTACCTCGCGATATGCGTGGAGGCATCCCTTATACTTTTGTGATTGACAGATCCGGAAACATTACCGAATATTTCGTAGGCTACCGTCCAATGGAAGTGTTCGTAAAAGCAATTATGCCATTACTCGGAGCATAGGTGATCGATACTAACCGGGACAAATCTTTTGAAATAAATAGGGCTGTGAGAAATCACGCCCTATTTATTTATTGCACCCCTAATTGTATCTCGTTTGTCTTCGCGAGGAACGAATTGACGAAGCGATTGCATTGCTCGTCAGGTGTCCTCGCCTGCTGGAAAAACAACGACTTAAGTGTCAGACGAGGACGAGTTCTTTGAAATATTAGCGTTATTTAGAAAAATCAAGATTTTTCTTGATTTT
>CAYLYZ010000028.1:0-54801 GCA_964387885.1 uncultured bacterium
TTTAATTTGAAGCCTAAGTGATCAAAAGAGCACACATTCTTGATTAATATGCCCAGAATGACAAAGTACTAAAACAATCTTGCGTGCAGTCGCAAGCCCTCGTGTGACAGTAATAACAACAACTTATCTGGCAGACGAGGGCGTCTGCCAGCACAAGTTGATTGGTTCACCTCGTGATTTCTCGTGAAGACACTCACAAGTTATTACTTCACAACCAACCCACGCATCCGATTCAAAACCGCGGCAAACTCCAATCCCCGAAACTCCGCCAGATCACCGGTCAACCTGTCATCAAGTATGTCCAGTCCTTCACGGTCAATAACATCCATGACCATTTTTATGATGACAGAGAGAGTTTTCTCACCGTCCATATATTGCTTAGCGTGCAATATCGCTCTTCCGATAGCTTTAGTCTGAGTCATTTCAACGAGTTGTTCGAGTTCCAGAAGATCGACTTTCATCGCCCCGAAAATAAGCTTCTTTGGATCGGGAGCATTAACTCTTAAATGGCCATATTCATTCCTGGGCTCAAGGCCTTTATCGAGAGGAATTCGTTTTTTCGGATTCTTCAAGGTTGCATCTCCCTCCTGCTCACGGTCTGTCGGAAATTGTTTCATTATTTCCCCCGTTTCTGATGTAACATCACAAGGTTTGAACGCGACCATTTGAATGATACAATCCGCAACACTGAAGTAATCCCCTGATCCTCCCATTACAAGTATTGTCGAAACACCAAACTCTTTGTAAAGCTGACGTACCTTATCGACAAATGATGTTATCGGCTCATCCTTTTTCGCAACCAATTCCTGCATCCGTTTATCCCGGATCATGAAATTCATCGCGCAGGTGTCCTCGTCCATCAACAGAGCTTTAGCTCCCGCTTCAAGTGACTCGGATATGAAAGCTGCCTGTGAAGTGCTCCCACTGGCGTTAGCTGATGTGAATGTTGACGAATCTTCCCGCAAAGGTATGTTATTAATGAATGCGGAAATGTCTGTCCTGACAACACTCCTCCCGCTCGCAGCCCTCACCTTAACTGCTTCCGGAATAGTAACACACAGTTCACGCCCATCTCCCGGTATATGATTATAGATTCCAAGCTCTATCGTCTCGAGAAGCGTCGATTTACCATGAAAGCCTCCACCGACTATCAGGGTTACTCCCTCCCTTATCCCCATTCCCGAGACCGTCCCGCTGTTTGGCAAGTCAACGCTGACTTTCAGGCTCTCCGGTGACTTGAACCTGACCACAGATGATTCAAGTAATGGACTTTGATCCACTCCACTTTTTCGTGGTAGAATCGCACCATCAGCAATAAATGCGACTAAACCGAGCTCATATAATTTCGCACGAAGAGACTCCGCGTCCTCAGCTGCCTTGATATGCCTCTCAAGAGCTTCCCGATTGAGATTATCATAAAATAAGGATTTATTAATAATTTCAGGCAGTTCTTCAAACAGCATGCTCAAAGCAACCTTTGACTTAACCTTCCTTCCGGCAGCCGGCATTCCGAGACAGATCCGAGCTTCGATAAATGATTCTGTAATAATAACAGAAGTTCGTTCAAGAATTGCCTGACCGGCTTCGGAAATGGTGATAATACCGCTATTCCCGGTGCCTCGCCTTCCCCTGCAAATATTGGTGGATTGATTAAAAACCTGTCTTGCCAGAAAATCCCTGAGTGCAACCTCTCGAATCCGGGTCTCAGTCATCCAACCCGGAAATATTGAATCCTTGCGTGAAACTCTGATTCTGTATACACCGGTACTGGGTGGTGCATATGGATCTTTAGGAATTCTGTCGATCAGGAGGTCATAGTCGGGAAAACTCCACCCCCCGGTGAGTGACTGATAAGCTCCATAATCCTTTCCATCAAGCCGAAAAAGTTGTTGTTTGAGTCGTTCACTCGGTCGCATGATATTTCCATTGTTTGAAATTTCCAATTTATTACTCAATCCGTGTGGCGTGGGTTACTTGTTACCCAAGTTTCTTTATATTAAACTCTTTCTTACACGAGAGGTCTATCTTTATTTCAAAAAGTGAGTAATGAAATCCGAGTTATTAACAAATCGGAGCATAAAACTTTAAAAAGAATTAGAGGTTTTCTTGACAAATAAGAAACTATAGTGTATATATAAACTATAGTTTACAAAAAGTCAAGAGGTAATTATGATAAAGAAGATTGGACCCATAAAACTTGGAAATAAACTGAAAGCCGTTCGCAAAGAAAAACATCTTCCGCTGCAATCAGTCGCTGAGTCATCCAAAATTTCAGCGACTTACCTCCAGAAACTCGAGTCAGGTATGGTTAACAATCCGTCACCAGGAGTACTACAAAGACTGAGCGACTCGCTTGACATCTCTTACTTAATGATGATGGAACTAATCGGATATATTCCAAAAGGTCTAAGTAATTCCGAAAACGAAAACGAGACTAACGGGAAAGATGATTTGTTCAGTTTTAATGATCTATCTGCGGAGGAAAAAAATGCGGTTTACGCCTTTATCAGGTATTTAAAAGAGGTAAGAGATTAGAGTTGTATATATAACATTTCCCGAAAGTAATGACGAATGTTCGTCTTTGCGAGGAACGAAGAGACGAAGCAATCTGTTTGTATATTAGTGAGTTAAGAGATTGCTTCACATCGTTCGCAAAGACAATACTTTCAAGAAATGTTATAATGTTCAGAGTACAGGCTTCAGCCTGCGATTTATATATCAGGTTAAAACCTGTACTCTAAACTTTATGTCTATTTAAGAACTGCTATCTTCTCAGTGTGACTTCTACCCGGTGCTACCATTTTTGCGAGATACAATCCCGATGAAACAGCATCTGTATTCCAGGTTATCTGGTGGTAGCCGGCCTTATATTCACCTTGAGCGAGTGTAGTTACCAACCTTCCTGACAGGTCATAAATGTTCAGTGATACGACCACATCATTTTCCATTCCAAATGATAATCTGACAGGGCCATTCGTCGGATTCGGATATGTCTCATGAATTCCAAAGGTCGCAGGCGTTGCGTTTTCAAGCCCGATTTCACCTATTAGAATATCCCCGTCACTCCATATTGTTTTTCCGGAATGCACAGCAATAATCAAATCACTTTCCTCATTACCATCCCAGAGCCTGAAAGTAAGGACTTCTCCAGCTCGCGCACCATCGACTTCATCTGTTGAGATGTCGTCACCCCATACAGCTATCCCACAATAGCCATTTGTTTCAATTATTCCGGAGCCTGCCAACCGACCTCCTGAGGTGAATACACCAATCTCAGATCCGGTCATTTGTTGATCGCAAATCAGAAGGACAGACATATCTGCTCCGGTCGGAGTTAATGATTCAAAATGCTGTAGCGTTGAAACAGTAGGTTCATTCGCAGCTACTTCTTCACCAATTTGATAGATCAACTCGACCGGTTCGTTCATTTTATACTGGTAACCCTGACCTTCGGCGAGGTCACCCAAATTGGAAAATCCGAATTCAGCGAGATAGAAGCGCCCAATCCCGTCTTTGGCAATGACTAAGCTCTCGGCAATTCCAGCAAGAGCAGTAACCGCATCAACGGGTTCTGTCGGGAAGTACGCTTTCAAATTCCAGCCCTCTACCAGTTCAATCGGTTGATCTTCCGCAACCGGAGCACCTCTCACTTCCCATTGCGAGGCTTCAGTTAAATTGATCTGGTAACCATCGGAAATCTCCCACCGCTCGATATTACAGAAGTTCATTTCCGGCAGGTAAAATTGACCAATGCCATTCTTAAAAATGACAACTCTGTCTTCTTCTGTTAACGGGCTCAACATTTCGCGGATGTCTAAGTTCTCAGGCTCGGCATTAATCGAAATCATGTTCCAGCCCTCAGTCAGGTCAAGTTCAAGGCTTCTTTCACCACCCAGGACTTCAAGAGCGATCAGTAAATTAAACACTCCTCCGGTCGCATTATGATAGAATCTCAGTTCTGCTTCGAAAGTAATATCTTCAGGTAAACCGGTCGCATCAAGTGTCAGTACAAAATCCTGGGTTTCGTCGGGATCAATGACGCCCGTATTCGGATTGAGCTCAAACCAGTCACGCCTTGCATCGAGCTGCCATACATCTACCCGATCGGCTGCACCATCATTCGAAACTCCCATAAAAACCCAGCTATATACATCGAACTGGTTGGTGCAAAATGCCCCCAGGGGAGTTCCGCCTTCTTCAGGTTCAAGCACATTCACAAACATGGTGTCATTGTTTTCCGGATTCATTTTTGTGATAATCTGGTCACCAACGTCACGTTCTTTATGGAATATGTAAAGAGTATATCCATCCGGATCATCCGGCCAATATGCCAGGCCATAGATCCGCATTGCCATTCTTTCGAGAGTGCCTATTATGTTACCATCCCGGTCTATTCCCGAAATATCTGAGGTGGTGCTCGAAACCCATAAAACATCTCGATCCGAGTCCCAGGTAAAGTTATTGGTTGGATTGTATACTCCATCAAATTCACGCATCAGTTCACCTTCAGGAGTGAAGGCGTATATATCACCCGAGCCCGAACCCCAGATCCATTCACCATCATAAGCCAGGTCTTTATGACCATAACCACCACCAGGCCCAAACTGGTCGTACTGATCAACTAATTCACCCTCGCGGTTTAAAACGTATATCTGAGGATTGCGGTCGTTTGAACCAGCAACATAAAAGTGGTCATCTATAAACACAACTCCCTGACAACGGCTATCTTCAAGTGTTTGTCCCACAGCATAATCTCGTCGTAATTCCCAGGGAGAAGCGTTTGCATCGCCACGCAATCTCTCCTCGGCATGCCAGTTTAACGGACCATTTCCGGTATTACTAATCTCAAATTCAAGTTCAATTGCATCACCTACGGGTAATGCCGCTTCAAGCTCTTCTACTGATGGGATAAACTCAGGATGGAGTAAATCAAAGTTGATCTCGAGTGAATCTTCTTCTTCAACGATCAGATCCACGTACGAAGAGTCATTATATCCAGCCTTTATGCAGGTTATATTGAACTCCACATCCGCTAAAGCTTCCAATACACGCCATTGTCCATCCTCATCACTGATCGCAGAGAAACCATGTTCGGTGGTGATAATTGCTTCTGCGACCGGTTCTCCGGTTTCAGCATCTGTAACCAGTCCGCCAATCCATCCGGCTCTGAACTTTGGAGCTGTTGTGAAAAGCAGGGCACGTCGATTTGCTAATGGAGCTGAAGTTACGGGTCGTTGATTGTTATAACTGTAATTCAGACCCGTGGTTCCATCCGGGCTGGATATACCCACCGAGGCATACGGCGCAGCATTCGCCCATCCGCCTCTTCCCCTAACATCTGAAACGTTCTTGTACTGGAAAAGAATGTTCTGATCTCCTGTTTCGGTAACCCAGACTTCATGGTCGTATAGGATCACCTGGAAAGTTAAATCATTGTTTCCACCACTGCGATGACGGAAACGATACCATTCCACAATAAACCTGGCATTTTCCTCATCGTAGAAGTAATAGACATCACCGTTCCCTCCTTTGTTCAAATCATCCCAGAGCGGAGCTAACATTCCAACCCCACCGCCAATAGCTCGATCCATAGGCCAATTCTGGTAATTAGTGATATATTCCTGGTCACCCATTGAAATAAAACCATTGGTGGCAACGCTTATCTGGTCATACAACCTACCGTAAAATTGTGTCTCAAATGGTAGATCCAGGACAATTGTCTCTCCAGTGTTATTTGGAGAATTACCCCTGAACTCCATCTCGATTCCCCGGAATTCAAAGTCGTCATCTGCGCGACTGATCTCAATCCACTCATAAGTCGGTGCGATGTCCCAGTCCTCATCTGTGTCGTCAAAACATATATAGCCATATCCATCTGGTCCCTGAGGTGCGTTAGCGCGAGGTTCAAGTGTCTGCAGCTCGAAATAAGCTGTATCGACAAAGCCATCTTCGGATTCAAAAATTAGAATCATATCTGTTTTTGATCCTGGAACTGCAAGACTTGATCCGGTAATTGTAAACCCCTCTCCTTCAAGTCGATCTGTCCGATTAGGTGCAATGTTTGACAAAACTGCATCCGGATCGACAACATTCACTCCTATACCCTGAGAACTTAACCTGACACTCATCTCAGGTGATCTCAACCTGCCATCATTCCGGATCACAAGATTAAGGTTGTCCATCTCATCTTCAATAATCATCCCTCCAACAACTTGATTCACTACCATGTTTGGAGCATTAACATCAAGCTGAACAGCAGTTTCCCAGCTATCATCACCATCGCTGAACTCAACCCGAAGTGATGGCATGGTTATCGGCCGGGAAGCAGCGTCCGGGCAGTGAGCAGAAACTGAAATCTCAACTCCGGCTTCACCATCAGCATCTTCATTTGCACCGATTTCTCCGAACGAAATGACATTCTCTTCAGCGACCTCAACATAAGGAGACATGCTCGTTATTGTGGCTGTCACATCCTCAATAGCGTTGTTTCTGCTGATATTATGAGCTGTCAGGTTTATGGTGAAAACTTCTCCGGGATTTACATCGTCATCCTCGTTGCCTTCGACTTCTTCCATATCCCAGCCGGAAAGCTCGACACCTGTGTTCGGATTGTCAATTTCTATCTCTTCGAGGAAAGGTAATATGTCACGACCCGAAACGGTCATGTGCATAGTTCCCTCGTCAAATTCGATTTCCTCAGGAATTATGAAACTCGCAAAGCCATCTTCACCGGTTTTCTTACTAATCATATACATCTCATCATAATCAGCATATCTGGCTTCATCGAAATCAGGCATATTTCCGGGTACATACAGAGTTACCTGTGCTCCGGGCAGATCTTCTTCGTTTTCGGCATCATACACATATACTTCTATCAACCGATCTGATGGAGAAATCGTCCCGGGAAACTCTGCTTCAACCTCCAGTGGAACGCCTCGCCAGTATTGTATACCGGGATCTCCATAAAATACAACATCGGTTTTACAAGCGAGATATGTTTGTCCAAAGTTGGGAATATAATTTTCTGGTCCGAGAACACCATAGATGTGCGCCCAGCCGTAAGTCATATCTTTAAGCATGAAACCGTTGACTATCTCCAGCCAGATAACACTGTATGGCAAAGTTGCCTGACCACCCCAACCTGTTGTTGCAGCACAGGGTCCGGTTGGATTGTTATGATTCCCGGTTCGAAGCATATTCCAGCAAGACCACTCATGATGCCCCGCTACATCAATATCAATTGGATATATACCATTGGCTCGAACACCTTGAAAAGAATTGCGGTAATAGTAGTTTTCCGCCCGTCCCATCATCACATTAACCCCATCGTTGAATTGTCGGGTTAAAAATGGACCTACGACTTCGCCCTGTCTTTCGATCTGATCCATGTTCTCATTGACCCTGATATCGTCAAATCCGAGCTCTTCAAGAACCGATTTCCCAAAACGAACATTTGTCGCAAGACTATAATGATAATTATTCCCCCATCTCTGAGCATAAATGGCTCCTCTCGTAAACCAATCCGTATCTTCCATATATGGCGTTACTTCATAAGAAAGAGTGCGGTTTACAAATAGGCGCATTGTGCTTTCACTACCCGCAATCCAGCGTGCTATCCCAACGTCAGCGGACAAATCGTTATTTCCACCCTCAAGGCATGCATAATACCAGTCATTATGATTGCAGTTGTGAGGCCATATTGGATTTCCACGATCACTTGCTAAAACCCACTGTGCCTGTGGCTGAAGCTGGTAATCCGTATGATCTCCGACCAGAAGTACCTGATCAAACGGATCTATACCGTCATCAAGATAAGCATTGTAACGTTCACGGATTAGATTTCTCACAGTGGAT
The DNA here is from genome assembly GCA_964387885.1 of uncultured bacterium. Lineage (GTDB taxonomy): Bacteria > Electryoneota > AABM5-125-24 > Hatepunaeales > Hatepunaeaceae > JABGPL01. The sequence continues at coordinate 7,855 of CAYLYZ010000028.1, forward strand.
GGATTGCCTGCCTGATTCGAAGGAACTCGCAGAATATCGACTTTCCATCCCGACTTGCGACGCCACTCGATAAATGGAGCAGCATACTGGAGGCAATTCTGATGGATCACAACAAGATAGTGACCGACATATCCCGGTTCAGCATCCCGGTCAGGATCATCACGACCGACCTCATCTCCATTCATTGCGAAATTCCTGATAAACTTGAGGAATTCTTGTGAGCGATTTCGTCTTATCGGATTTCGAACGGGATTCACCGGTTCTTCATTCGTGAAATTGATTTGCGTCTGAACATTGTCGTAATGCAAATAGACATTGGCTTGAGGGTCATACCTGACGGGATATGTAGTCACCCGCACCATCCTTGCACCACGAATAACAAACGGTTCGGACATCTCAGCCACGACCGGGGGGTAAACACCTGCAAGCGGTGCAATGTCTGTATCCACATTCACACCTTGAGCTTGTTCATCGCAGATTACAGGCTGATTTACAGCCCTGACCCTTCGAGGTTCATCGGCCTGGAAACTGAAACTTAGCCCAGCTGCAGGTGGAACAACCACAACCCGAGTTACAGCCGGAAGAACAGGATAGCCATATTCCAGCGTATAACCCTCGTCAGGCATGGTGAATTTACTTCTATTATTACCGTTCTCAACCACCTGTTCGAGCGCAGTATCTTCAAGTCTGAATTCCAGATCAATACTCTGATTGTCCCGGGAAACTATTGAAGCATGTGAGCTTTTAGAATTTTGGCTGGCTGAAAAAACAGGATTGGAAACTAAGACCAGAATAATTATTGCAACAGCAACAATTTTGGAAATGCAGTTAGCAGAAGGATGAGATCTCAACATCGGATTTCCTTTTTGATTTTGTTTTTGTAAAAAGCAGAAACTACGGAGCTGCCAGGGTTACTTAGCATGTTGTTTTGCGAGGTGTTGCGATCCCCATCCCATTAATTTAATAGTGAATTCTCCCGAATCAAAGTTTCATTCAATGAATTTAGATAAAAAGTGTTTATCGTTAAGGAGAGTATAGAGTACAGGCTTCAGCCTGCAAGAAGTTAGGAGTACGGGCTTCATCCCGATTTTTTAAAACGCAGGCTAAAGCCTGTACTCTGAACTCCTTCGCTGCATTTTAGGGCAATAGGTAGGATCAGGAGCCCTGCCTGATCTATCACGTACGGGCACGGCGTGCCGTGCCCTTTACTTCAAACTAACAATCTTCTTAACCATCGATCCGCATCTGGACTGCAAAACCACAAAGTAAACCCCCGAATCAAAGCCATTAACCAACCATTCAGATTCCCCCGCATGCAGTTTACCGCTCAAAATCTCTTTCACAATTCGACCGTTTACATCATAAACAGAAAGAACTAAATCGGAAGGGATGGAAAGGTTGAATCTAATTTTAACCTTATCATTAAATGGGTTGGGCAATACATCCAAAGTCATCGAAAAATCAAGAGGTAATTTGCGTTCTTCCTGCACCCCCACCTCCCAATCGCGACTTCCTGCAAATATAATTGCGGTATCAAACGTTGCCCCTCCACCCCAAACAAAATCATCTACTCCATCACCATTATAATCTCCGACTGCACCGAGCTTTTCAGCAAACACATGAGCATATTCACCACCATATTCCTGCCCAAGATCTACAATCATATCCGGCTGCCGTATCTCCTCACCATCGTCAAACCAGGGACTTCCGAAATGAAACTGAAACTCAAAAGCTTCACCATGATCTTCATCCCCTCCGCCCGATCGTAAAACAATATCGCCATAACCATCTCCGTTAAAATCACCTCCCGCCATAGGTCCTGTACCGCCCCAGGCATCATGAGATTTTTCAAGCATTATATCCGGTTCGCCATCCGGTTCTTCACTGCCAAGGAATACATAAAAACCTTCATCTCTTGGTCGGGGATCGTCAGGTCCTCTGCGTACATATACCCATGAACTCCCCCACTCATCATAGCCGTCACCATTAATGTCAGGCAGCATAGTGAATTCGCGACCATAGATATCTAAATCGTGATCCTCAGCTCGAAAATGTACTGCAGGGATTGTATCGGGTTCATCACTACCTAAGTAAAGTGAATACCAGGGTGCATCATTAACGCGAGTGAATAAGAGTATATCACCAAAGTTATCATTGTTTATATCAAGTCCGCAAGAAAAGTATAAAAAACCACCGTTCTGAATAACTCTACACCAATCTTGTTGATCATCAATTTCTTCCCCTCCAAAATATACATCAAAACCAATACCTCCACGATAAACGATAACATCATAAAATCCATCGCCGTTGAAATCGCAAGGGCGATTGATGCGTCCTTTTCTTGGCCAACGATAATTAACATTACTGTAATGAGTAAAATCAGGTCGTATGTTTAATTCTTCCCCAAGTGAATGAAAATCAATGCCGATTTGCTCGACCTGTTGACGAATGAATGAGGATACTCCAAAATATGGCGGATAATTATCACCTCGTAACAGTCCAAAATACATCACTTGATCATCTATTACTCGGTTAAGCTCATATTGTCCAAAGACAAAGTCTGGTTCATTGTCGATATGTTCACCCCCATGATAGAGATAAACAGCACTTGCACTATCGGCTGGCCAACGGTTATCACTCACCAGGAGGTCATCAAAACCATCATGGTTATAGTCGTCAATCCAGCAGAAATCCACAGCAAATTGTTGCTCACCCTCCGGACCGGTCAGGATACCGATGATTTCGGGTGGATCATAGGCAAATGTACTGCAGGTGTAAAATCCAAAATACATCATTCCAATTGTATGCAGTCGAGTATGTAAAGATACTTGGGCAACGAGTAGCCCAAGCCACACAGTTACTTCTGCAAAATGGATGTGTGGCCCGGGTTATTCATTACCCGGGTTTCCTTACCTGACACTTGAATCCAAAATACATCATTCCAATTGTATGCAGTCAAGTATGTAAAGATACTTGGGCAACTAGTAGCCCAAGCCACACAGCTATTTCAAAACAGCAATCTTCTGAATATGGCTCCTGCCCGGAACAATCAGCTTCACGAGATACAATCCTGACGACACACCATCAGTATCCCAGACTAACTGATGATTGCCTGCCCTAAATTCACCTTGAGCAAGAGTAGATACCAACCGTCCGGAAAGGTCGTACACCATAAGTGATACAACAGCATCATTTTCCAACCCAAACGATAACCTGACAGGACCATTCGTCGGATTGGGATATGTCTCATGAATTCCGAAGGTAACCGGTGCTGCAGTATCAATGGATATTTCACTCAGCAATAGACCACCATTTTCCCAAACGGGTTTGCCTTCGGTTGGTACAGGTGATACTTCAATTTCCTCCACACCATCCCAGAGGATAAAAGTCAATACTTCTCCCTCTATTGCGCCATCAACCACTTCAGTCGTAAAATCGTCCCCCCAGACAGCAATCCCGCATCGTCCTTCAGAATCAAAACACCCGGAACCAATCAGCAATCCATGAGCATTGAAACATCCTGCTTCACTCCCGACAAACTGCTCGTCTGCAACCAAGAGCACTGACATATTGGCTCCAGTGGATGAAAGGGGTAAAAAGTGTCTGGGATGCCCAACACCTGAACCCGCAAGCGCAATTTCTTCACCAATCTGGTAAACAAGCTCCGTTGCCTCCCTCATGTTATATTGATATCCCTTACCTTCTTCAAGATTTCCCATATTGCAGAATCTGTGTTCGGTAAGGTAAAACCTGCCCAGTCCATCCTTTGCTATAATTAAATTATCGACGATCCCAGCGAGAGCAACTTCAGCATCCACAGACCGACGCGGGAAATACGCCGACATATTCCAGCCCTCGCGCAGTTCAATCGGTTGATTCTCCGGTATTGATTCCCCGAGCACCTGCCATTGACTTGCTTCAGCCAGGTTCATCATGTATCCACTTGATTCATCCCATTCCGGGATGTTACAAAAATCCCATTCCGGGTTGTAAAATCGACCGAAACCGTCCTTGACTATTCTCAATATTTCCGCATCCACCAGCGGACGCATAAGTTCGCGTATATCTGGATCCTGGGGCACAACATTCACTGAAATAATATTCCACCCCGGCACGATTTCAATCATTCGTCTATTTTCACGGAAAACTTCCATTGTAACAGGCAAGTCAAACACACCGCCTGCTGCGTTATGATAAAATCTAAATGCCGCCTCAAGTATGATGTCGCCTGTAAATCCCGCAGCATCAAAAGTCAGTATAAATTCCCGGGACCCACCTGCGCCGATCTCTCCTTCTCTCGAATCTAATTCAAACCAGTCAAAATTACGATCGATTTGCCAGATATCGAGCCGGTCGTTCTCACCCTGGTTTATGACTCCAATAAATACCCAACTCAGAGGATCATATTGATCGGTGCAAAATGACGCCCATGAAGTACCTTCTCCCTCCGGTTCAAGAATGCGAACAAACATCGTATCATTATTTTCAGGATTCATTTTGGTTACCAATTGGTCACCTAAATCGCGATCCTTATGAAAAATATATAACGGAAAACCATCCGGATCTTCAGGATAGTAGCTTAATCCATAGGTTCGAAGACCAAACCGATCAAGTTCTTCGACCTGATTACCCTCCCGATCAAGCGCAATGATATTGGAGGTTGTTCCACTCACCCAGAGTAACTCCCGATCCGAATCCCAGGCAAAATTGCTGTTGGGATTAAACGGTCCCTCGAACTCTCGCATTAGTTCACCTTCGGGGGTGAAAGCATAAATATCAGTCGAAAAGGAACCCCAGATCCATTCACCATCGAAAGCCAGATCCCTATACCCATAACCACCATCCGGTCCAAATTGGTCGAATTGTTCGATCAGGTCACCCTCCCGATTGAGGACATAGATCTGTGGTTCGCGATTATTTGATCCGGCAACGTAGAATCTGTCATTTACAAAAACAGCCCCTTGAACGCGGGAATCTTCCACTATCTGACCAACGGGAATTTGACGCCTTAATTCCCAGTTTTCAAAATTATTCCCATCACGCCAGATTTTTTCAGCTGACCATTCAAGAGGACCATTTCCGAAGTTTACGATCTCAAACTCAACTTCAAGCACCTCATCACTTTCCATAATCACATCAAGTTCATCTTCGGATGATTCGAACTCCGGGTGGGTGAGTGCAATGTTTAATTCAAGTTCCTCACCTTCATCTAAAAACAAACCAATGAGGAGTGAATCGTTGTATCCTTCTGCTGAACAATAGAGAGTGAATTGCAGGTCGGCCTGGAATTCCGGAATAATCCAGTCTCCATTTTCATCAGCGACGGCATCTCCTACTCGCGCGCCTTCAATCGGCTCACCTGTTTCAAAGTCGGTAACACGTCCGAACAATGTTCCAATCCTGATCCTTTGCCCGGTCGTGAAAAGTAAGACGCGCTCATCTTCAAGAGGGGCTGATGTAATTGGTCTTTGGTTATTGAAACTATAGTTGATCCCGGTTGTACCGTCCGGGCTGGAGATGCCCACGGATGCAAATGGTACTCTGCCATCCTCCCAGTTGCCCCTTACATTCTCTTCAGCGACCATCCGGTATTGAAACAGAATATCCTGATCTCCTGTTTCAGTAACCCAGACGTCACGATCATAAAGAATTACCTGAAAGATCAGGTCTCGCTCCCCTTCCCACCGGTGGCGAAACCGAGACCACTCAACGATAAACCTCTCCTCGTCTTCATCATAGTGAAAGAAAACCTCTCCGTTATCACCCATCATCAAATCATCCCAGAACGGAGCCAGCATTCCCACACCCCCGCCAATACACCTGTCCATAGGCCAGTTCTGGAAATTGGTTATATCCTCCTGATCACCCATAGAGATGAATCCGTTCGTTGCGACGGTAATTTGATCATATATATGTCCGTAAAACTGCGTTTCAAACGGTAAATCGAGCACTAATGCCTCACCGATATTCTGTGGAGATTCACCTCTGAATTCCATCTCTTCACCTTCAAAAATTGCATCCTCGTCCCGCGGATCAATTTCTACCCAGTCATATACTGGTGACATCTCCCAATTTTCATCTGTATCATCAAAGCATATATAGCCATAGTCATCACGTCCCTGAGGATCATTTTCTCTGGGTTCCATAACCTGCAGCTCAAAAAACGCACTATCGGAAAATCCCGCTTCAGACTCAAATACTAACGCCATTTCCACTTTTAATCCCGGGACAGCAATATCCATACCCGAGACAGTAAAGCCCTGTCCAATGAGATTACCCTGATCTCCCGGATCAATGGATGGCAACACAGCATTTCCATCGACAATTCTAATCCCGCCTTCCAATAATGCAAGTCTGACATTTAATCGAGGAGATCGTAATAAACCGATATTACGAATATCAAGATTGATATTCTCATCTGCAGTGCCTATTATTCCCCCTCCAACAACATTGTCAACAACAAGATTGGCGGACGCAGGATTGATTTGGATAGCAGTTTCCCAGGTTTGACGCTGATTATTGAGCGTTACGCACAAGGTTGGGCGGGTCACCGGGCGTGAAACACCATCGGGGCAGTCCGGTAAAATAGTTATTACGACACCTTCCCCTCCTTCAACATCACCATCCGGTTCAATTTCCTCAAATTGGATCACATTGTCTTCAGCGATTTCTAAATATGGTGAAGTACTGGTAATAGTTGCGGTCAGGTTTTCGAGAGCTTCATCCCCACTGATGTTGTGAACCGCAATATTCAGCAAGATGCTCTCGCCCGGATTTATATCTTCGTCCCCGTTGCCCTCAATTTCCTCAAAAAACCACGCTGTCATCTCAACTCCCGTATCAGGAGCTTCAATGACGATTTCCTCGAGAAGGGGGAGTATGTCCCGACCGGTGACGGTAATGTTCATTATCCCCTCCTGGAATTCAACATCCCAGGGAATCACAAACCGAGCCCAACCATCCGCATCTGATATTTTAGTCATCATAAACATTTCATCATAATCAGCATATTCCGCCTGGTCGAATTCCGGCATTTCACCCGGTGCGTAGAGTGAGACCTGAGCTCCCGAAACCCATTCCTCCTCTTCCGGATCACCAACACGAATTTCAATCATTCGATCTGTCGGGCATATAGTTTCGGGGAAGTTTGCTTCGACGATCCGTGGAACGCCTTTCCAGTACTGGAGCCCTGGATCACCATAGTGGAGAATATCTGTTTTACATTGCGAATACTCCCCGCCAAAATTTGGAATGTAATTCTCCGGGCTAAGTAATCCGGCGATCCGTGACCATCCGAAAGTCAAATCATTTAGCAAAAATCCTTTGACCATTTCAAGCCAGATAACATTGTATGGGAGTGTCATTTCGTTGCTGAAACCAGTTGTTGCGGCAACTGGACCTGTGGGATTTTCAGGATCTCCACTTCGCAAAATCATCCAACTCTCCTAGGGGTCGAGTCCACCAATCGTGAGGTCAATTGGGTATATTCCTGAAAAATCAACATCCTCAAAACCTCCATGACGGAAATGATGATTACTTGCACGACCGAGCAAAACATTGACACCATCATTAAACTGCTCGATAACAAATGGTGCGATCAATTCACCCTCCCAATCCTGCTGGTTCATATCTTCATAAACTCGAATATCGTCAAAACCAACAGATCCGAGCACACTTCTCCCCCACCTGGCATTAGTTGCAATGGTAACAATTTCATTGTCTCTCCATCTCTGAGAGAGAACAGCACCTCTGCCAAACCAATCCCTATTCTCCCAGAAGGGTGTCATCTCGTATGACAACGTTCGCTCGGAAAATAAAGTCAGTGTTGCGGGGCTGCCTGCACACCAACGGGCTATACCAACATCTGCAAACTCATCATTTCGACCTCCTTCAAGACATGCATAGAACCAGTCGTCATGTCGAGGACCCCCTCCCCAATCGGGGTCACCGCGGTCACTATCCAATACCCACTGTGGATTAGGACCTATGTCATAATCACTATGATCACCAACCAGTAAAATCTGATCGAACGGATCAATCCCCTCATCAAGATACTCATCGTACACGTCCTGAATGAGATTTTTCACAACACCTGGATTCAGTGCTTCTTCTCTTGGAACTCTCAGAATATCGACCTTCCATCCCGATTTACGCCGCCATTCAATGAACTCTGCTGCAAACCGCAAGCAACTCTCCTGAACTACAACTAAATAATGCCCGACATATTCCGGTTCCCGATCCCGATCTGGATCGTCACGTCCGATTTCATCTCCGTTAATGGCAAAATTCCTGATGAACTTCCTGAATTCCAGAGATCGGTTACGCCTGTTTGGTTGGTGAGCCGGATTAACGGCTTCATCATTTGTGAAATCGATCTGTGTCCTGACGTTATCGTAATGGAGATAAGTATTCGTTTGCGGATCGTACCTGACGGGATATGTAGTTACACGAACCATCCTCGCACCTCGAACGACAAATGGCTCCGACATTTCAGCCACAACCGCTGGATAAACACTCGTAAGTGGCTGTCTCTCGTGATCAACATTTTCGGTATGTACCTCCTCATTGCAGATAACAGGAGGATTTTCCGCACGAACCACTCGCGGTTCATCTGTCGTGAAAGTGAAACGGAGTCCCGCATCCGGTGGGACAACAACCACGCGAGTGACGGCTGGGAGTTTGAGACATCCCCTCTGATAAGTGTACCCTTCATCAGGTATTAAAAAGCTATCTTTAGTATTGCCATTCTCAACAACCTGCTCGAGCACAACATCCTTAAGCTCAAAACTCAGAGTTATTCCCTGATTGTTTTGAGCTATTATTGTAGCGTGTGAATTTTGAATTGTTTGGTTGTCTGAAAAGACGGGATTGGAAAGAAGGACAAGTAGAAGGACTAATGCTGCAAATAGTTTGGAAATGCAGCAAGCGGAAAGATTGGCTCTCAACATCGGATTTCCCTTTTGAAGACGTTCAATGAAAAGCAGAAAACTACGGTGCTGCCAGCAGTGCTTAATATTTTACAAAGGAGGAGTTGCGGTCCTCTAAGTAGTAAGTTAATGTTGGTCTTTTCGGAATCAAAGATACAATATTCAACAAAATATAAAATCAGCACAGAGAGTATAGAGTACAGGCTTTAGCCTGATGTTAAAGCGCAGGCTAAAGCCTGTACTCTGAACTTTCTAATGTTTATTTAAGGACTGCAACCTTCACAATTTGACCTCTCCCAGGAACATCCAACTTCACAAGATATAATCCCGACGAGATGACATCAGTTTCCCAGACTAACTGGTGATTGCCTGTTATAAATTCACCCTGAGCAAGAGTTGTTATCAACCGACCGGAAAGGTCATACACTCTAAGTGAAACCACAGCATCGGTTTCCAATCCAAACGATAACCTGACTGGTCCATTCGTCGGATTGGGATATGTCTCATTGATACCGAAAATTACTGGAAGTGAAGCTTCAGAGGAGATTTCACCCATCAAAAAACCACCATCACTCCAAACCGACTTTCCCGCTGCTGAAACAAGAGCCACTGGTTTCTCCTGCACTCCATCCCGGATTATAAAGGATAACGGTTCTCCATCAATAGCTCCATCGATAACATCGGTCAAAACATCATCTCCCCAAACGGCAATCCCACAATAACCGTCCCGATTAATCCTTCCCGAACCAACTAAAAGCCCGTCATTTGTAAATACTCCGATTTCCTGACCGGACATTTTCGGATTACACTGCAGCAGAATTGACATATCAGTACCGGTAGGCGAAAGAACTCCAAAATACTCCGGACATGAAACTTCCCCCTCAATCAGTCCATCTCCATCTTCTGTCCTGTAAACCAATTCACTTTCTCGTCTCATGTTGAACTGATAGCCCTGTCCTACCTCCAGGCTCCTCATATTGCAGTACCCTGACTCCGGATGGTAAAACCTGCCAGCACCGTCTTTAGCAAGGATGAGATCATTTGCGATTCCCTGAAGTGAAAATTCAGGGAGAGCTCCATGCCGTGGGAAATATGCAGCCATATTCCAACCCTCTTGAAGCAGAATAGGCTGATCAACGGTTACCTGCTCTCCATAAACTAACAATGATGAAGCACTAGCGAGTTTCATCTGGTATCCCTCTTCAACATTCCACCCCTCAATATTACAGAAATCCTGCCTCGGAGAATAGAACTGACCCGCACCATTCTTCAGGATCATCAAGTTGTTTTCTTCTACCAGTCTTCTTACTATGTATGGAACCTCTGTATTAATCGGAGCGAGATTAGTTGAAAAGAGGTTCCAGCCCGGTTCCATATCGTATTGGTTCATTTCAAGGTTGCCATCAACCGTCATCGTGACCGGAATATCAAATACTCCACCAGCGGCATTATGTGAGAACCTGAGATTAGCCTCAAACAACATATCGGATGGGATGTCAGCAGCATTTAACATCAGGTTAAACTCCTGTGATTCACCTGCATCAATGACTCCAAGTACAGGTTCAATCCGGAGCCAATCCAGGCAATTGCCTATTTGCCAGATATCAATACGGTCGGTATGTCGATTGCTGCCTGAGATTAGGAGTATCCAACTTGACGGATCATATTGATTGGTACAGAATATCCCATATGTTGACAATTCAGTCGGAGGATGGAGTCTCCGGGCAAGCAAAATGTCGTTGTTTTCCGGATTCATTTTATAGATGATTTGACCCGGTTCACGATTGTCCCAACTTGATATCAGGAGCGTATAACCATCTGGTTCCTCCGGGCAATATGCTATTGCATTAAACCTGATACGCATCCCGTCAATCCTGTGAACTTCGTTTCCATCTCGATCAATTGCAACGATTACTGTTCGTGAAGCGCTGGTTACCCACAGCAATTCTCTGTCGGAGTCCCATGCTAAACATCTATTCGAAGGGAGTGGACCTTCAAATGCCATCATGATTTCTCCTTCAGGTGTAAAGGCATGAATCTCGCGACCCGCAGAAGCCCAGATCCACTCACCATCGAAAGCAAGGTCACGATAACCCTGTTCTTCATCGGGATCAAACTGAAAAAAAGCGTTGATAGGTTCACCATCTTTGTTAAGAACGTAAATCATTGGATCACCATTATTTGATCCTGCCACAAAGAATCTTCCATCAGCATAGACTGCTCCATATACTCTCGGCTCGTCAAGGATCCGACCCGCGGGAATCTGCCGCCTTAATTCCCACTCCTCAAAGTTATTTTCTCCTTTCCAAAGCTTTTCTACTTCCCAATTTAGAGGGCCATTACCGGGATTCTCAACAATCAACTCATGGCTCACAATTTCGTCTTCGTCCAGCTCCTCTACAACTTCCACGATAGATGGCAAAAATTCCGGGTGCAGCAAATTGAAGTTGATCTCGAGTTCTCCGTCCTCTTCTACATTCAGGTCAATTAAATTCGAGTCATTATATCCGGGTGCAGTGCAATATATATCAAACTCAACTTCTGCTAAGGCATTTTCAATTCGCCAGTTGCCGTCACGATTACTTTGAGTTTGTAAACCATGTTGAGTCCGGATTCGGGCAGCCGGGATCGGCTCTCCTGTGGCTGCATCTGTAATCCTCCCATACAGCATAGCATTTCGACGGTTAAATTCTGTTGAGAATAGTATGGCTCGTCCATTTTCAAGTGGTGCAGATGAGGCTGCCCTTGTGTTGTTGTAGAGGTAGTTGATTCCCGTGGTGCCCTCAGGGCTCGAAATTCCAATTGATGCGTAAGGAGATGAGTTCTCCCATCCTTCTCTGCCTTCATTATCCGAGATATGTTTATATTGGAAGAGGATATCCTGGTCACCGGACTCTGTCACCCATACATCCCGATTTTGGAGAATTACCTGGAAAGTAAGATATCCCTCAGCATTATGCCTGTGGTGGAATCGGTACCACTCAATAATAAATCGCGAACTCTCTTCATCATAATAGTAATAAACATTTCCACTCTCATCTTTGAAAAGATCATCCCAGAAAGGCGCCAGCATCCCAACACCACCCCCAACACAGCGATCCATTGGCCAATTCTGGAAATTGATGACAATTTCCTGTGCACCCATTGAAATGAAACCGTTTGAGCTCACAGTTACCTGATCATATACATGACCATAGAATTGGATTTCAAATGGCAGATCGAGGACGATTGCTTCACCTATATTGTGTTCAGATTCACCGGTAAACTCCATTTCGATACCATTGAATTCAGACCTCACAACTCTACCGCAGATTTCCACCCAATCATAAACCGGTGCCTTCTCCCATTCTACGTCAGTGTCGTCATAACAGATATAGCCATAAGCATCCGCAGCCTGAGGAGCGTCAGCCCGGAGTTCACCCAACTGCACCTGGAAATGTGCATTTTCTATGGTGCCAATTTCAGGACTAAATTCCAGCATCAGATCCACCATCGTACCCGGTATTGCATGATCAATAAGTGCCAATGCAAATCCCTGGCCGATAAGCTCAGATGAGTCACCAGGCTCCAGAGGAGGAACAACAGCTTCATCTTCAACTATCCGGACATTTTCACTCTGACTGACAAGAGTAACAACAGACATCGGTAATGGTAATCTACCGTTGTTAAGTAATACAACGTTCAAATTATCATCTTCATCTCCGATTATTGCCCCTCCGACAACGCTCTCAACACCAAAATTCGCAGCCACAGGATCGAGATGAATTATGGTTTCAAGCTCGGTCTCACCTCCTGTCAACAGTATATTCAGGATCGGCTGATCAATCGGCCTTGCGACAGCATCCGGGCAGTCAATTGAAAAGTGAATTTCTACTCCTTCTTCACTTTCTACAACAGCGTCAGCTTCGACAACACCTATGTCAATCACATTGCCTTCCCCGATTTCCACAAATGGAGAAGTTGTTGTAACTGTCGCGGTCAGATTCCGAAGGTCGTCCTCCCCAAAATTATGAACAGCGAGGTTCAGCTCAAAACTCTCTCCCTGATTGATATTCTCGTCTCCATTGCCTTCAATCTCATCCAATGTCCAGTTTGTCAGTTCAACACCGAAAACGGGTTCTACTATCGGGATATCATTAAACAATGGTAATATCTCCCTTCCCGAAACGGTGATCTGCATAAGACCGGGCTGCAATTCAACATCTTCATGGATAAGAAAATGTGCGATACCCTCTGCATCGGTCTGACGTGTAATCATGAACATCTCATCATAATTGGCGTATTCCGGCTGACCGGGTTCGGGCATTTCACCGGGAACATATAATGTCACCTGAGCATTAGGAACATCTTCACCGGTTTCGGAATCGAAGACATGAACTTCATAAATCCGGTCTATTGTCCGGATTGAATCCGCAAACTCTGCTTCAACAATCTGCGGCACACCCTTCCAGTACTGAAGACCGGGATCACCGTAAAAAACAACATCGGTTCTCATGCTCCCATAGGTGTCCCCAAAGCCCGGAATATATCCTTCAGGGGCAAGCAATCCCTGGAGACGTGACCATCCGTATGTCAGATCGCGCTGCATGAAACCATTAACGGTTTCAAGCCAGACAATATTGTATGGAAGAACTGGCTGATCACCAAATCCGGTAGTTGCTGCACAAGGACCTTTAGGACTTTCAAGATCACTGTCACGAAGCATCGTCCAACATGGCCAATGATGGTAGCCGGCTATATTCAAATCTATTGGAAATATTACATTTGCATTTACGTCCTGAAAATTATCACGGTAGTAATTATTTTGTGCACGTCCGAGCATAACGTTGACTCCATCATTGAATTGATTGGAAAGGAAAGTTCCGATGCCCCAACCCTGTATATCCCGATCAAACATGCTATTATAAATTCTGATATCATCAAAGCCCTTTGAGTCAAGTACAGAGCTTCCGTAAAGAACATTGGTGGCAAGGCTTGTGTGATATTCATCTCCCCAGTGCTGTGCATATATTACACCACGAGAAAACCACTCCGGATTTTCAATGAAAGGCTCCATCTCATAAGCCAGGGTGCGATGCACAAACAATTGCATCATTTCCGGGCTGCCCGCAATCCAGCGTGAAACACCAACATCTGCAGCTTCATCATCACCTTCCAGGCATGCGTAGTACCAATCGTTATGATGAGCAAAGTTTCGGTCAGGATCTCCCCTGTCGCTCTCTAAAACCCATTGCGCCTCAGGTGCTCTCAGATAAGCGGAGTGATCCCCAACGAGTAGAATTTGGTCGAATGGATCAATCCCAGCTTCGAGATATTCATCATATCTTTCCTGAATTAACCCTTTCACAATTTCCGAATCACGAGCAGGTCGGTTCTCCACACTCAGTATGTCGACTTTCCACCCCGACTTACGCCGCCATTCGATAAATGGCACGACATATTCGAGACAATTCTCGTGGATTACAATAAGATAATGTCCCACATACTCCGGTTCGCGATACACATCGGGATCGTCACGTCCGATATTATTTCCGTTAATCGCAAATCCACGGATGAACTTCAGAAACTCAGCAGATCTGTCTGCCCTGTAAGAATTATAAACAGGATTAATCGCTTCATTTCCTGTAAATAGAATTTCGGTTTCAATGTTATCATAGTGTAGGTAGGTATTGGCAACCGGATCGTACCTTACCGGGTAAGTTGTCACTTTGACCATTCGAACGCCACGAATTACGATGGGTTCGGACATCTCAGCAATCTCAGGTGGATAAACCTCTTCGAAGGAATAGAGTATATCTCCTTCAGGAATGAACCTCTGATCCTCCGTACAAATTTCAGGTAGGTCTTTGGCTTCTTCAACTCGCGGTTCATCTGCCCGATAGCTGAAGCTTAGTCCAGCATTGGGCGGGACAACAACGAATCGAGTAACAGCAGGAAGCTGTGGGTAGCCATATTGATATGTATGACCCTCTCCAGCTACTGAAAATGAGCTCTGGTGAGACCCGTTTCTGATTGTCTGTTCGAGGGTGACATCTCGCAGGTCGAAGTTCAGAGTAATACTTCTGTTGCTCTCCCGGAGAATTGCTGCGTGTGAGTTTTGGACGTCTCGGCTGCTTGAATAAACAGCGTTGGAATGGATGACCAGAAAGAAAAATACGGTCAAAAAAAACCTGGAAATGCAGTTAGTAGTACAGGTTGTGCTTAGCATCAGATTTCCCGTTCTAAATAAAAAGATGAAACAAAAGTGGGTTCTACATAATCAGCTTTGCTGAGTTCGATATCAAGATCATGTTTCGCTCTCCTTAATTATAATATAACGTTAAATTTCATGAAATCAAACAACACAGAACCCCACAAAATTGAATATTCCCGGTCGATATTTTACATTTCTCAGACACTACCGTACGGGCAATTCATGAATTGCCGCTCTATTTTCAGTGGCGGTGTAGCGGGGTGATTCGTGAATCGCCCATACAGTTTTCAATTACACCCCCCTCGATACTGCGCTTAAAGAGTCGACATGCATGCTAAAGCCTGTACTCTGAACTCAATGCTACTTCAAGACAGCAATTTTGTCTGACTGACTCCTGCCCGGAATACTTAATTTCACTATATATAGACCTGACGACACAACATCTGTATTCCAAACAATCTGGTGATTACCTGTCTTAAACTCACCCTTTGCAAGAGTGGCCACTTTCCGTCCGGACAGGTCATATACCCTCAGTAAGATAATCCCATCATTTTCCAGTCCAAACGACAACCTGACTGGTCCATTCGTCGGATTGGGATACGTCTCATGAATACCGAAAGTTACAGGTGCTGAAACCTCCGAATCAATTTCTCCCACCATTAAACCTCCTTCGTTCCAGACAGATTCCCCACGCTTCAGAGTAGGAATTATCTCCTTCTCTTCATATCCATTCCAGTGGATGAAAGATAAGTTCTGTCCTTCAACTGCTCCTTCAATTACCTCGCTTGTAACATCATCTCCCCATACCGCAATCCCACAATATCCATCCTCATTGATCACGCCCGTTCCAACCAGTAATCCTCCAGAAGTCAATACTCCTATTTCCTGCCCATTCATCTCCGGATTGCCTGAAAGTAACATTGACATGTCAGCCCCGGTTGGGGAGACTACTCCATAGTACGTGGGTATTACCGATTCAGGAATTGCCAGCGCAAGTTCCTCACCTGCCAGCCGGTAAATCAATTCGGTTGCTTCCCGCATATTGTATTGATATCCCTGTCCTTCTTCCAGATTTCCCATGTTGCTGAAATCCACTTCGGGAAAGTAAAATCTGCCTAAACCATCTTTAGCCAAAACCAGATTATCCACAATTCCGACAAGCGCTACCCGGGCATCTACAGCCTGACGTGGGTAATACCCAGACATATTCCATCCATCTCGGAGGGGAATCGGTTGATCAGCCGGGATGATGGCTCCAGGAACTTCTAATTGCGTCTCCTCCGTTACGTTTACCTGATACCCCTCACTTACTTCCCATCCGTCGATATTACAGAAATCCTGAGCCGGCAAATAGAATTCACCCATTCCATTCTTCAGAATCAACAGTTCTCCGGCATCCACAAGAGGCCTGGTAATTTCGCGCACATCGAGATTTTCCGGTTCTACATTTATCGAAGCAATATTCCAACCCGGAAGCAAATCAATTCGCAGAATCCTGTTTTCTCCAAGAACTTCAAGACTGATCGGCAATATGAACTCACCTTCAATTGCATTATGATGGAAAATCATTGCCACTTCGAGACGGAAATCCATTGGCAACCCTCTCGCGTCGAGGGTAACTATGAGATCCTGAGATTCACCCGCTTCAACGATGCCTGCTTCAGGTTCAAGATCAAACCATTCAAAACGGTTTGCCATCTGCCAGACATCAATACGGTCGTTTGGTCCGTTATTAGACATACACACGAACACCCAACTCATAATATCTAATTCATTTGTGCAGAATGCTGCCGACGGATTACCGCCACCCTCAGGTTCAAGAACGGCGACAAACATCGTATCGTTGGTTTCCGGGTTCATCTTTGTTATTATCTGGTCTGCGAAATCAGATTGTTTATGGAAAATGTATAATGGGAATCCATCAGGATCTTCCGGGAAGTAACACAAACCGTAGACTCTAAGTCCCATCCGATTTAACTCAAGAACCTGATTGCCTTCGCGGTCAAGTGCTAAAATGTTAGAGGTTGTACTGCTGACCCAGAGCAATTCACGGTCAGTGTCCCATGCAAAATTATTGTTCGGATTGAATGGTCCCCTGAATTCACGCATTAGTTCACCTTCAGGTGTAAACGCAAAGATGCTTGCTAACCCTGAACCCCAGATCCATTCACCATCAAAAGCCATATCTTTATGACCGTACCCCCCCCTGCCAAATTGAGGAAATTGTTCAAGCAATTCACCTTCACGATTGAGAATATAGATTTGCGGATCACGATTATTCGATCCCGCAACATAGAACCTGTCATTAACAAACACAACTCCCTGAAGACGCACGTCCTCCAAAATCTCTCCGACAGGATACTGACGAATCAATTCCCACGGTTCTAAATCACCTCCGCCCTGCCATTGTGCTTCAGTATCCCATTCAAGCGGACCATTTCCGTTATTTGCAAGTTCAAATTGCACATTAGCCACATCCCCTTCTTCGAGTTCACGTGAAATATTATCAATTGAACATTCGAACTCAGGATGAAGCAGCTCAAAATTAATCTCAAGGTCTTCCCCTTCTTCCACCCATAAATCGCCAATAGTTAAATCGTTGTATCCGGGAGCGCTGCAGGTAATGGAGAATGCTATATCAGCGAGTGCGCCAGGAATTTCCCAGTTTCCCTCTTCGTCACTAACTGCCAAAAATCCGTGCATTGTGTGAATTCGAGCTCCCTCGATTGGTTCACCTGTCTCAAGATCTGTAACAGTTCCGAAAATTCTTCCAACAGTCTGTTCGAAGGCAGTTGAAAACAGAATTGCCCTGCCATCCTCGAGTGGAGCAGAAGACTCTGGCAATGTGTTATTAAAGCTGTAATTAACCCCCGTTGTACCGTCCGGGCTGGAAATGCCTACCGCGGCAAAGGGAATAGCCTGTAGCCACTCAACATCACGCAGATTTCGCAAATCAGAGATTGATTGGTATTGGAAGAGGATATTCGGATCACCGGTCTCAGTTATCCAAACCTCAGGATCGTACATGATTACCTGGAAAGTTAAATTTTCTCTTTCTTCATTAAGGTGAGATGTTTGATACCACTCTATAATGAATTGGGCGTCTTCCTCGTCATAAAAGAAATAAATTCCGGTATTATCCTCAAAAGCCAAATCTCCCCAGAACGGTGCAATCATACCTGTACCTCCACCCATTGCTCTATCTAATGGGGATGGTTGATAATTTGTGACTCGAGGTTGGTTTCCCATAGCGATAAAACCCTTCGTGCACACTGTAATTTGATTAAATACTTCACCGTAAAACTGTGTCTCAAAGGGCAAGTCCAGAACAATTGCTTCACCGATGTCAAACTCTGATTCACCCTCAAAGTCCAGAAGTACACCATCGAAATCTCTTTCGTCTTCATTCAGACTTATTTCAATCCACTCAAAAGCAGGGGCAAGATCCCAATCTTCATCAGTGTCGTCAAAGCAAATATATCCATAGTCGTCAGGTGCTTGCGGGAATCCTCCACCCCACAAATCAATCTGAACTGTAAAAGGTATCTGTTGGTTGAATCCATTTTCTGCTGTTAGTAGCAGTAGTAGGTCTACATTGATTCCGGGAATAGTCTGAGGATTAACATTGATTTGAAAAATGTCCCCCTCCAATCTGGCACGCTCTCCGACCTCAATATTCGGATAAACAGATTCATCCTGAAGAATCGAAATTGAACGCCCCGTCGATTGAAGCTCTACTGTCAATTCACCTGCTACCATTCTCCCGATATTTTCAATTTCTAAATTTAATTCTTCATCATCAAAAGTGATTTGATCTCCACCAACAATCTCACTAATCCTGAACGCAGGCGCTACCGGATCAATTTCAACTGCCGATATCCATGTCCTGTCTCCTGATGTGAATTCAACCTGAAGAAGGGGACACTCCCCGGAAAACCATGCTCCATCGGGACAATCCGTAGCGAGTACAAAATTGACTCCCTCCTCAAATTCGGCTCTATCAGCGGCAGCAATGTCACCAAGATCAATCTCATTTTCATCAACCTCGACACAATCTGAAGAACTGCTGACGATTGCTGTAACACCATTTATATCTTCTTCGTCGCTTAAATTCCAGGCTAAAAATTGCAGCGCAAATGTTTCACCGGGATTCATTCCAGCATCTCCATTCCCATCAACTTCAACAAATTCAAAATTCGTGACTTCTATGGCAACAGGAGCCCCTTCAATTTCGACCTCACCGAAAAATGGTCGAATGTCACGTCCGGTAACAGTGTAATTCAATTGCGTATCTGGCTGGAATTCAACTTCAGGATCGATGTGAAATCCGGCTCTGCCATCAACATCCGATATCAGAGTCATCTGCCACATCTCGTCATAATCCGCATAATCGGCATTATTGAATGCTGGTATTTCACCCGGAGCATATAACGATACTCTCGCTCCGACAACCGGTTCACCGTTTTCTACATCTGTTACGTTAACTTCCACGTAGCTCGTCGTTGGTGACAGTTCCACCAGTGAAAGTTCAGCTTCGACCAGTCGCGGTACTCCAATCCATGCCTGAATACCAGGATCACCCATGAAATCAAAATCGGTTTTTGCCTGCTGGTATAGAGGTCTGTCACGTCCAACGTCAACGTTAGGGAAATATGATTCGAGATCTGTCACAGCGTAAACCCTACTCCACCCGAGTGTCATATCATGGTTAATAAAAGAACTGACAAGCCCTAACCATTGCACACAGATCGGTTCGACATTGCCCCAATCTCCCCAGGTCGAAGTTGAGGCAACCGGTCCTTTGAGCTGATTCCCATTTCCAGTGCGAAACATAGTATAACCTGCCATACGTGAATGCTCTGAAAAGTTGAGGTAAATTGGAAAAATGACATTATTATTAATACCCTGGAATTCATTCCTCCAATTGAAGGTGTTTCCAGTTCCCACTATTACGTTTCTTCCCTCGTTAAAAACATCACACAGGAAAGGATTGACCTGATCACCTCTCTGATCGTAATCCATGTTGTCATAGACTGCAATATCATCAAAACCATGTCTGCGCAAAACCTCCTCACCCCAACGCGTAATTGTGTGTAAATAGGGAGTCCAATATGTTAGCTGGCCATTTCCGCAGTGTTGTGTAAATACAGTACCTCTTGTAAACCACGCCCGATCTTCCATGAATGGTTCAGCTTCATAGCTGAGAGTTCTGTTGACAACAAGAGCGAGTGTTTCCGGATTTCCAGCCGGGAATCGTGAAATAGCAGCATCCATGTGAACGTCGTTTCCTTCAAGGCAAGCATAAAGGTAATCGGCATGATTAGGTCCACCACCCCAAACAGATTCACCTTCGAAAGACTCAAGAACCCACTGGGGTCGGGGTGCTCCAACATATTCCCGCCGATCTCCCACGAGTAGAATATGGTCAAAGGGATCGATTCCCTGCTCAACGTAAGCATCATAACTTTCCTGCACTTCCCTTAGCATTAAGTCAGGATTCAACGCTTCATCGCGATTAAAAGCCATTATCTCGACTTTATAACCACCCTTCCTTCGCCACTCAATGAATGGTGCGACAAACTGTAGACATTCTTCGTGTGTAACTATCAGATAATGACCGGGTTTCCTGTCGACCTGGTCCTTCCCCGGATCATCACGTCTGATATCGGATCCATTCAAAGCATAAGCCTCGATGAACTTCAGGAATTCTACAGACCGGTTACACCTCACCGGATGGTTGACGGGATTGACCGGTTCGTCATTTGTGAATCGTATTTCTGTTTCTACATTGTCATAATGCAAATAGGTGTTAGCAACAGGATCATACCTGACCGGATAGGTAGTAATCCTGACCATACGTACACCGCGGATGATAAAAGGTTCGGACATTGCAGCAACAATCGGCGGGTAAATTTCCGTTAACGGTGGAGTGTCTTGGAAGTGCTGATTCAATTGATTTTCATCAGTGAAAATCACAGGAAGTCTCTCAGCGTTTTCAACTCGAGGTTCATCGGCTGTATAACTAAAGCGGAGTCCGGCATTCGGAGGAACAATAACAACACGAGTTACAGATGGGAGTACGGGATAACCATGCTCTAAAGTGTGCCCCTCCTCCGGCAACGAAAAGCTGCTTCTACTATTACCGTTTTCGACCTTCTGTTCTATGACCACATCATCAAATTCGAAGCTCAACGTGATGTTCTGTTTATCCTGGTTGAGGATAGACGCATGCGAGCTTCCAATCGTTTGATTGCCTGAAAAAACAGGATTTGAAAGAAGAGCCAGAAGTATTAGCAAAACCAGAAATAATTTGGAAATGCTGGAATAGTAAAAATGATCTCTTAACATCGGATTTCCCTTGTTTATTAACAGGTTCATGATGGTGCAATGTTTAGAGTGCAGGCTTTAGCCTGTGTTTGAATAAATCAGGCTGAAGCTTGTACTCTGAACTTACTTGAGTCTATTTCAAAACTGCAATTTTTTCAGTCTGACTTCTCCCAGGTACAGCAAGCTTTATAAGATACAATCCTGACGACACAACATCAGTTTCCCAGACTAACTGATGATTGCCTTTCTTAAACTCGCTTTGTGCAAGAGTAGTTACCAACCGTCCGGACAGGTCATACACCCTCAGTGAGATAACACCATCATTTTCCAGCCCGAAAGACAATCCTACGGGTCCGTTTGTAGGATTTGGATAAGTCTCATGAATTCCGAAAGTGACGGGTGCTACAGTCTCCGAAGCAATTTCTCCCATCATGAAACCACCGTCGCTCCAAACCAGTTCTCCGGTTGTTGTTAAAGGAACCACCGTTATTTCCTCAATTCCATCCCAAAGAATGAAGGATAACATTTCACCTCTAATCGCACCATCAACAACTTCAGTCGTTACATCATCCCCCCAAACGGCCATGCCACAACGTCCTTCCGAATCGAACAGTCCCGAACCAACCAAAAGCCCACCCGGAGTGAATATGCCGATTTCCTGATCGGACATCTGCGGTTTGCCCGTTAGTAGAACCGACATATCAGCTCCAGTTGGGGAAAGAACTCTGAAGTGTTTGGGATTCTCTTTCTTATTTTTCGCAAGAGCGACTTCATCACCCATCTGATAAATCAGCTCTATTGCCTGACGCACATTGTACTGGTAGCCCTGACCATCTTCAAGATTTCCAATATTATTGAAATTGAATTCGGGAAGGTAGAATTGGCCTAAACCATTCTTCGCGATCATTAGTTGGTCAGCGATCCCGGCAAGTGCGATTTCTGCATCTATCGGTTGACGAGGGTAATAAGCAGATATGTTCCATCCCTCTTGAAGTGGAATCGGTTGATCCCCGGGAATTGTCCGACCAAAAACCTCAAGTTGAGAAGCCTCGATCACATTTATTTGATATCCCTCTTCGACAACCCACCCGTCTATATTGCAGAAATCCTGTGCCGGCAGGTAGAATTGACCATCACCGTTTTTCAGGAGCAGCAGTAAATCATCCTCAACTAACGCACGAACAATTTCACGTACATCGAGATTTTCAGGTTCAACATTTGCAGAGATCATATTCCACCCCGGAAGCAAATCAATTTGCAGAATCCTGTTTTCTCCAAGCACTTCAAGGCTGATTGGCAATATGAACTCACCTTCAATTGCATTGTGATGAAAAATCATTGCTACTTCGAGACGGAAATCCATCGGCAAACCGCTCGCGTCGAGGGTAACTGTGAGATCCTGAGATTCACCCGCCTCCACGATGCCTGCTTCAGGTTCAAGATCAAACCATTCAAAACGGTTTGCCATCTGCCAGACATCAATACGGTCGTTTGGTCCGCTATTGGATATGCCCATAAACACCCAGCTCATCAGATCATATTGATTTGTGCAGAATGAACCCGAAGGTGTACCACCTCCCTCAGGTTCGAGAACTGAGACAAACATCGTATCGTTGGTTTCTGGATTCATCTTTGTTATTATCTGGTCAGCTAAATCCGCTTGTTTGTGGAAGATGTACAGAGGGAAACCATCAGGATCTTCCGGGAAGTAACATAAACCGTAGACTCTAAGCCCCATCCGATTCAACTCCACGATCTGATTGCCTTCGCGGTCGAGTGCTAAAATGTTAGAGGTTGTACTGCTGACCCAGAGCAATTCACGGTCGGTGTCCCAGGCAAAGTTATTATTTGGATTGAAGGGGCCATTAAACTCGAGCATGAGTTCACCTTCCGGTGTAAATGCATAGATAGTATTTGTTCCCGATCCCCAGATCCACTCACCGTCAAAAGTAAGATCTTTGTGACCATAACCTCCACCAGGACCAAATTGATCAAACTGTTCGATGATCTCACCCTCACGCCCCAGAATATAGATTTGTGGATCACGATTATTCGATCCAGCCACATAGAATCTGTCATCAATAAAAACAACTCCCTGAAGACGAGAGTCCTCCAAAATTTCTCCGACAGGATATTGACGGATTAATTCCCACGGTTCTAAATCACCTCCATCCTGCCATTGTGCTTCAGTAAACCACTCAAGGGGACCATTTCCGTTGTTTGTGAGTTCAAACGGTATATTATCTACTTCACCCTCCTCGAGTTGCCTTGATATGTTCTCAATGGAACATTCGAACTCCGGATGTAATAACTCAAAATTGACTTCCAGATCCTGTCCCTCTTCAACCATCAAGTCGAATAAGGTGGAATCATTATATCCGATGGCTGAACAGGGTAGGGGAAATGGTAGGTCGGCAATAACCTCAGGAATCACATACTCTCCGTTCTCATCCGTAAGTACCGGTCCTACCCGTGCACCCTCAATTGGTTCATCGGTTTCAAAATCTGTGACCCGTCCGAATACTCTGCCAAATCTCATTTCGAAGGTTGTTGAAAACAGAATTGCTCGTCCGACTTCCAGTGGAGCAGATGACTCAGGCAGTATATTGTTAAAACTGTAGTTTATTCCTGTAGTGCCATCCGGGCTTGATATCCCTACTGCAGCAAAGGGGATTGCCTGAAGCCACTCCACATCGCGAAGATTGCGGAGATCTACTATAGAATCGTATTGGAAGAGAATGTTCGCATCACCTGAAGGTGTTACCCAGACATCAGGATCAAACAGAATCACCTGGAAACATAAATCCTCGTTGTCAGCATTGAGGTGGACCATTTCAGACCACTCAATAATAAATCGAGACATTTCTTCATCATGAAATACATATATTCCCGAACCCTCCTCAAAAGTCACGTCACCCCAAAACGGAGCAATCATGCCCGTACCACCGCCCATTGCTCTATCTAAGGGAGATGGTTGATAATTTGTTATGCGAGGTTGGTCACCCGGTGCAATGAAACCCTTACTGCAAACAGTGATTTGATTAAATTCTTCACCGTAGAATTGAAAATCGAAGGGTAGATCAACAACTATCGATTCACCAATATCAAATGGAGATTCCCCCTCAAACTCGAGAAGTTCACCATCGACATCCCTGTCTTCTTCTGCGAGACTTATCTCTATCCACTCAAATTCAGGAGCCATCGCCCAATTCTCATCAGTATCATCATAACAGATATAACCATAGTCATCTGGTTCTTGGGGGAAATTCTCTTCACCATCCTCAATTTGCAGAACAAGTGGTATTTGCTCGGTGAAACCGTTCTCTGATGTAATAGTCAGCAACATGCTGGTATTAATTCCCGGAATTGTCTGTTGATTTACACCTATCAGGAATAAATTTCCGTCAATTTGTGCTCTCCCACCTGCTTCAATATTCGGGTAATTGACTTCGTTCCTGACAACAAAAATGGATCTACTCCCCGATTGAAGTTCTACAGTGAATGCCCCGGTATCCATCCGTCCAACATTCTCAAGCTCGATATCCAATTCTTCCATGTCGAACGGTATTTGGTCATTGTCAACAATTTCGCTGACCGTAAGTGCCGGGGAAACGGGATCGATTTCAATCGCTGATTCCCAACTTAAATCCCCGGAAATGAACTCCACCTGAAGCAGAGGGCGTTTCCCGGGATATTGGATTCCATCAGGACAATCCGCTGCGAGCATAAAGTTCACTCCCACTTCAAACTCAAACTCAGCTCCTGCAGCAAGATCACCAATATCAATTACGTTTTCAGCAACTTCGATCCACTCGGAAGTACTGCTGACAACAGCAGTAATGCCATTGATAACTTCATTTTCACTGATGTTTGCAGCAGTAAATCGCAGGTTGAAAAATTCACCGGGATTCATCTCATCATCTTCATTTCCCTCAACTTCAGCAAATTCAAAATCCACGACTTCAATGGCAATAGGAGCTCCAACAATTTCAACATCACCGAAAAACGGTCGAATGTCACGACCGGTAACGGTATAGTTCAACTCTGTATCTGGTACAAACTCGACTTCTTCATTGACATGGAATTGAGCCCTGCCATTTTCATCAGAGATAGAGGTCATCTGCCACATCTCGTCATAATCAGCATATTCAGCATCGTCAAATGCAGGTATATCCCCGGGAGCATAGAGTGAGACTTTCGCTCCATTGACAGGATCACCATTTTCAGCATCAGTAACCATGATTTCAACGTAGCTCGTTATTGGTGACATTTGCTCAGGCGAAATTTGTGACTCAACCAATCGAGGTACACCGATCCAGGCTTGAATACCAGGGTCACCCATGAAATCAAAATCAGTTTTAGCCTGTGAATATATCGGCCTTCCACCCATTTCTACATTCGGAATATATGCTTCAAGGTCTGTCACAGCGTATACTCGACTCCAACCGAATGTCAAGTCATGATTCATGAAGGCACTCACAAGGCTCATCCACTGGACGCAGATCGGTTCGAGATTTCCCATATCACCCCAGGTAGCTGTAAGTGCAACTGGTCCTCTAAGGTTATCCCCATCACCAGTACGATACATATTATAAGCAACGAAGTCCGAATGCTCAGAAAAAGTAAGATGAATCGGGAAAATTACATTATTGTCGACTCCCTGGAATTGCTGGCGCCATTGGTAATTATTCGCGAGACCCGTCAGGACGTTCCTTCCTTCGTTGTAAATATCCCGCAAAAAGGGATGAATTTGTTGACCCTGTTGATCCCATTCCATATTATCATAGACGGCAATGTCATCAAATCCTCGTCTTCTCAATACTTCCTCACTCCACCTTACACATGTATGTAAATATGGCGTCCAATACGTCAACTGGCCATGTCCTGTGTGTTGTGTAAAGGCAGCTCCCCTGGTAAACCAGTCCGGATCATCCATGAATGGTTCTGCTTCATAGCTTAGAGTTCTATTCACAACCAGCTCGAGTAATTCCGGACTCCCAGCCGGGAAACGGGAAATAGCTGCCTCCATGTGCTCGTCATTTCCCTCTAAACAAGCATAAAGGTAATCCGCATGTGGTGGATTTGCCCAGACCGATTCTCCCCTCGGAGCCTCTATCACCCATCCAGGATTCGGTCCTGATACATATCTTGACCGATCTCCAACCAACAGGATATGATCAAAAGGATCGATCCCCTGGTCGATGTAGGTATCATATATTTCCTGAATTCTTTCGGACACAATCTCCGGATTCATTGCTTCATTTTGATTAAAAGCCAGTATCTCGACCTTATAACCCGCCTTTCGACGCCATTCGATAAAGGGAGCGACAAATTCGATGCATGCTTCGTGCGAAACTACTAAATAATGACCGGGTTTTCTGTCGAGTACATCCCGTCCCGGATCATCACGACGAATGTCAGAACCATTCAACGCGAAAGCCTCGATAAACTTCAAAAATTCTACTGATCGGTTACGCCTTTCCGGATACCGAACGGGATTGACAGGCTGTTCACCTGTGAACCGAATTTCGGTCTCGACATTATCATAGTGCAGATATGTATTCGCAACCGGATCATACCTGACAGGATATGTCGTTACACGAACCATCCGCACCCCACGAATGATGAACGGTTCAGACATCTCTGCGACTGTTGGTGGGTAAATGTCTGCTAAAGGTGGGGTGTCTCGAAGAAGTTCATTTCGTTGACTCTCATCCGTAAAAACTACCGGAGGATTTTGGGCATTTTCAATTCGTGGTTCGTCATAATTAATGACAAACTCAAGCCCGACATCCGGAGGAACTATGACGGTTCGTGATAAAGCAGGGAGTTTCGGACGATCCAACTCAAGAGTATAGGCTTCACCAGGCATGGAAAACAGATTTTGCGGTCTGCCGTCAATTGCGACCTGTTCAAGTTCTATATCCCCCGGCTCGAACTTCAGCATTATACCCTGGTTGTTTTGGGCAATAATTGAAGCATGTGAGCTTTGGGTGGTTCGGTTGTCTGAAAGGACAGGATTGGAAAAAATTACAAGCATTAATACTAATGCCGTAATTAGCCTGGAGATACAGCAGATAGATAAATTAGTTCTCAACATCGGATACCTCCTGATTTACAAAATGAGACTTAATCGTTCAGAGTACAGGCTTTAGCCTGTGATGGGTGGTGTCAGGCGTCCCCGCCTGACACTTAAGTTATTGTTTTTCCGTCAGGCGAGGACGCCTGACGACACTCCTTTCCGTATTCTTGGACATCCCGCGGTACTCTAAACTTTCCTGTGTTTATTTCAGAACTGCGATCTTCACTGTATGACTTCTACCCGGAACTGTCATCTTGACAATATATAGTCCGGAAGAAACAACGTCTGTATTCCAAACAACCTGGTGATTACCAGCCTTATACTCGCTCTGAGCAAGAGTTCTTACTAACCGTCCGGAAAGGTCGTACACCTTTAGCGAAACTACAGCATCTTTTTCTAATCCGAATGACAACCCGACTGGCCCATTTGTCGGATTGGGGAATGCTTCGTGAATCCCAAACGTGACCGGAGTTGCTGGTTTTGAGTTTATCTCTCCCAACATAAATCCTCCGTCAGACCAGACCGGTTCTCCGGAAATCGAATCAGGGGAGAGTGTCTTCTCTTCAGTGCCATCATGAAGTACAAATAATAGATGTTCTCCCTCAATTGCACCATCAATATCATCAGTCGTAATATCATCCCCCCAGACTGCAATCCCACAATACCCTTCAGAATCAAAACAACCTGAACCGATAAGTAATCCATTGGGAGAGTAACATGCAACTTCACATCCTGCCATACTCGCATCACCAGTCAGGAGAATAGACATGTTGTTTCCAGTGGGCAGTACGTAACCGAAGTATTCAGGCGGGGAAACATCCATATTCGCGAGTGCGACTTCCTCACCGATCTGGTAAACTAATTCGACCTCTTCTCGCACATTGTATTGATACCCCATCCCTTCTTCCAGATTTCCCATGTTGTTGAATCCGGATTCGGGATAGTAAAACCGTCCCAGTTCATCTTTGGCTAAAATTAGGTTCTCGGCTATTCCGGCAAGTGCAATTTCGACGTTCACGTCCTGTCGCGGAAAATACGCGGACATATTCCATCCTTCACGTAGCGGGATCGGCCGATCTCCCAATACGGGATCACCATTTACCTCCCATCTGGTAGCATCATTCAGCTTAAACTGATATCCCTCAGTAACTTCCCAACGTCTTATATTGCAGAATTCTTGAGCGGGGAGATAAAACTGACCGAGACCGTTCTTCAAAATAACTAATCTCTCATCCACAACTATTTGTCGCACCAACGCCGGTACATTGTTGGTCTCCGGCTCGATGTTTAACGATACCAAATTCCAACCTGCATCCAGGTCGATATTGCGAATCTGGAGTTCATTAGCTATGATTAAAGTTACGGGCAAGTCAAACACACCACCGGCGGCGTTATGGTAAAACCGGATATCCGCATCATGTTCGGTCCCTGCCTCTAATTCCGAGGCATCAAGCGTCAAAGTGAAATCCTGGAATTCATCCGCATTGATGACACCCGATTCAGGTTCGAGATTAAGCCAGCCAATCCGACTCTCTATTTGCCAGATATCAATCCGGTCATCCGGTCCACGGTTTGACACAGCCATAAACACCCAACTCCGCGGATCATATTGATCGCTGCAAAAAGATGCCAACGGACGTCCTCCCTCAGGCGGATCAAGAACCCTCACAAACATTGTGTCGTTGTTTTCCGGATTCATTTTCGTGACAACCTGGTCTCCCAGATCATGATCTCTATGGAAGATATATAGCGGGTACCCATCAATATCGTCGGGATAATAGCTTAGACCGTAAGTTCGCATGTCGAGTCGGTCAAGTTCTTCAAACTGATTCCCTTCACGGTCAATTGCGATGATATTGGAAGTTGTCCAACTGACCCAGAGCAATTCCCGGTCTAAATCCCAAGCGAAGTTGTTAGTCCGATCGAAGGGTCCTTCAAACTCGCGCATTAACTCACCTTCCGGTGTGAAGGCATGGATCAATTCTGATCCTGATCCCCAAATCCATTCGCCATCAAACGCCATGTCTTTGTATCCATATCCTTCTTGTGCAAACTGATCATATTGATGTATCAATTCACCTTCACGATTGAGAACATAGATTTGTGGTTCGCGGTTATTTGACCCGGCTACATAGAACCTGTCATCAACAAACACTACCCCCTGAATCCGTGAATCATCGAGTATTTCACCGACGGGAAGCTGACGCCGTAATTCCCACGGGGCGAAATTATCACCTTCTCTCCAACGATTCAGGGTTTCCCATTCAAGTGGTCCGTTGCCGCTATTTATTACTTCAAACTGCCAATTACCGACTCCACCCTCTCTGAGCATTTCCCTCACTTCAGCATCAGAGCATTCGAACTCAGGATGCAAAAGCTCGAAGTTGATTTCAAGACTGTCCCCTTCCTCCACGATAAAACCTTCATTGAGTGTCGCATCGTTGTACCCAGGAGCACCGCAGGTAATAGAGAATTCCATCCGAGCAAGCCCATTTTGAATGATCCAGTATCCCTCTTCATTGCTCAAAGCAACCAACCCATGCTCTGTTTCAATTCGTGCTCCCCCTATCGGATCGCCTGTCTCTAAATCCGCAACAAATCCGTGCAGTATCCCGATTTCCGGTTCGAAGTTTGTCGAGAAAAGAATTGCCATGCGACTCCTGAGCCTGACAGAAGACTCGGGCACTGTGCTGTTAAAGCTATAGTTAATACCTGTTGTACCATCCGGGCTGGAAATCCCTACTGCGGCATGGGGAATCGATCGAGTCCACTCCTCACCTCGAACATTTGGCGGGTCTGCAATCGTTCGATACTGAAAGAGAATGTCTCCATCCCCGGACGGATTGATCCAGACCGCGGGATCGTAGAGAATTATCTGAAAAGTCAAAAATACGGGATCTTCGTTGCGGTGAGTAATTTCAAACCATTCGATAATAAATCGTGCCCCATCCTCATCATAGAAAACATAGATTCCGGTATCTGCATCAAACTCCAGATCACCCCAGAAAGGAGCGATCATACCGACACCGCCTCCCATCGCCCTGTCCAGTGGTGTAGGTTGATAGTTGGTGATTCGCGGTTGCTCGCCCATCGCAATAAAACCTTTTTCACACACAGTAATTCGATCAAATGTTTCGTCATAAAATTGAAACTCAAAAGGCAATCCCACGACAATCGCTTCCCCGATGTCGTGTTGTGATCTGCCAACAAAGTCGAGCAGAATTCCATCGAATTCCCGGTTTTCTACAGTTTGACTTATTTCAACCCAATCATATACCGGAGCTTGAAACCAGTCTTCATCCATATAATCAAAGCAAATATATCCATAATCGTCCGGTGCCTGCGGGAAGCTCTCATCCCAGTCATCATCCTGAACTTCAAGCTGAAGAGTAAAAGGTATCTCCTGGTGGAATCCGTTCTCTGAAGAGATTAATAGTGTCATTTCAACCTTGCTTCCGGGAACAGCCTGCTGATTTACAAAGATAAGAAAAGAATCCCCTACCAATCCGTTTTCCTGACCTTCCTCAATGTTAGGATATGAAGACTGCCCACGAATAACAAATAGAGAGTTTCCCACTGAATGTAGCTCGGCTGTTAAAGCCCCTGCTGCCATCCCACCCATATTTCTGATCTCTATATCCATTTCTTCAATATCAAATGGAATTATTTCTCCATCCTCAATCTCACTCAGAGCAAAAGCAGGCGCGACCGGATCTATCTCAATCGCTGATTCCCACCTCATTTCGCCGGAGGTGAATTCGACCTGGAGGCGAGGACGTTCTTCAGAAAAATATTCTCCATCAGGGCAGTCAGTAGTAAGGGTAAATGGCACCCCCTGATCGAACACTACCTCTTCTCTGGCTGCAATATCACCGAGATCAATTTCATTTTCATCAACCACTACCCATTCTGAAGAGCTGCTCACTACAGCGACAATCCGGTTAACAGCATCTTCTTCACTGATATTCCGAGCCGTAAATCGAAATCCGAAAGATTCACCCGGATTCAACTCCAGGTCTCCATCCCCCTCAATCTCAACGATTTCAAAATCCATAACTTCAATAGCAACTGGAAAATCCACAATTTCAGCATCACTGAAAAACGGGCGGATGTCCCGACCTGTGACGGTATAGTACAACGGTGTGTCCGGAATGAATTCTACCTCTTCACCAAAATAGAATTCTGCAATTCCATCCTCCCCCGATATCGAGGTGATTTGCATCATTTCATCGTAGACCGCATAATCAGCATCTTCGGGTGCCGGTATCTCACCCGGTGCATAGATTGACACTGTTGCTCCGGAGACAGGTTCACCATTTTCTGCGTCAGTAACAATAACCTCGATGTAATTTGTCGTTGGTGAAATCTCTGCATGAGAAATTTGTGCTTCTACAAGTTGTGGAACACCAATCCATGCTTTGATACCCGGATCACCCATCACATCTAAATCCGTTTTAATCTGCTCATATAAAGGCTGATCACGTATATCAATATTGGGATAATAAGATTCCAGATCGGTCACAGCATACACCCGACTCCAACCGAGTGTCATGTCGTGATTCATGAATGCGCTGACAAGTCCTAACCACATAACACATTGTGGTTCAATACTCGAAGCCAAGCCCCAGGTGGCTGTAATCGCTACAGGACCTTTAAGGTTATCCCCATCGCCTGTACGGAACATGTTGTGACCGATCCAGTTAGTCCAGTCGCCATAGGTGAGATGAATCGGGAAGATTACATTGTTTTCAACTCCAGCAAATTCACGACGCCAGGCATAATTCTGAGCAATACCCGCCAGGACGTTCCTGCCTTCATTGTATACGCCTCGCAGGAATGGAAGTATCCTTTGACCTTGTTGATCCCAATCCGACTCCTCATAGAACGCAATATAATCGAAGCCTCGTCTTCTTAAGACTTCCTCGCCCCATCGAACACAGGTGTGGATATAAGGTGTCCAGGCTGTGTTGTTGCCATGCCCCCAGTGCTGCGAAAACGCTGCTCCTTTCGTGAACCAGGTCGGATCGTCCATGAAGGGTTCGGCTTCATAGGCAAGGGTTCTTCCGATCACGAGTTGAAGTGTTTCCGGATTACCAGCCGGGAACCGTGCAATAGCAGCATCCATGTGCTGGTCGTTTCCTTCAAGACATGCATAGAGATAGTCCGCATGATTATCCCACTCACTAACAGGTGAACCTGCGTGAGATCCCAGTACCCATTGGGCATCCGGTTCCTGTGTGTAATCTTCCCGATCTCCAACTAAAAGAATATGATCGAACGGATCAATACCCTCTTCAAGATATCCGTTATAAATCTCCTGAATTCTCTCTTCAACAATATTTGGATTAGCAGCTTCATCAGGATTCAAGCTCAATATTTCAACCTTGTATCCGCCCTTTCGTCGCCATTCAATAAACGGAGCGACAAATTCAAGACAGTTTTCATGAGTAACAATTAGGTAATGACCAGGTTTTCTGTCCGGTTCATCCCGACCCGGATCATCACGACTGATATCGGAGCCATTTAAGGCGAAAGCCTCGATGAACCTCAAGAATTCTACTGACCGGTTACGCCTCTCCGGATGGTGGACAGGATTAACAGGTTCATCATTCGTGAATCGTATTTCTGTTTCGATATTGTTGTAATACAAATAGGTGTTCGCAACCGGATCGTACCTGACGGGATAAGTCGTCACTCTGACCATACGTACGCCGCGGATTATGAAAGGTTCGGACATTGCAGCAACGACGGATGGGTAAATCTCCGTCAAAGGTGGGATGTCTCTGAACTGCCTGTTCATTTGATTTTCGACAGTGAATATTACCGGTGGATTTTCCGACATTTCAACTCGCGGCTCATCTGAGCTGAAAACAAACTCGAGCCCCGTGTCCGCTGGAACTATCACAGTTCGCGATACAGCAGGGAGTTTCGGACGTCCATGTTCGAGGGTATAACCTTCATCAACCATTTTAAAGCTATACTGCGAATCACCATTCGAGATGACCTCTTCACATTGAACATCTTCAAGTCTGAATGAAAGGGTTAATTTCTGGTTGGTTGAGGTCGAGATTTGAGCATGTTGAGTGTATTCAGCAGTGTTTTTTGCAAGGGAGGGGATTTGCAGACCACACAGGATGAAAAGTGCCAGAGACGGTATTCGAACTTTTTCGAAGGCACATAAGGGAAACCTGATCATTTTACTATCCGCCAGATTAATTATGGAACGGCTAAAACATCGGATAAAAATTTGATCCTGCCAGCGATCGATAAATACAGAACAGTTTGGAGTGCGATTAT
Source organism: uncultured bacterium (assembly GCA_964387885.1). Lineage (GTDB taxonomy): Bacteria > Electryoneota > AABM5-125-24 > Hatepunaeales > Hatepunaeaceae > JABGPL01. The sequence goes on from CAYLYZ010000028.1 coordinate 41,681, forward strand.
CCCAAAAGAGACTACACTCAAAATGAAATTGATAAAACTACCTGGAATAAATCAGCAGGTAACGTAAGCTAACTAATTGACAAGTTTAAAAATAGTAAAAAAAATCCCTGAAAGAAAGGTATTTACGACCAGAAAAAAATCTCTAACGTGGCTTATTCTTCTGACCAGCGATTATCAAGAGGTGTAGACAGGACTTTACGCCTTTCAATCTCTTCGATTAATACATCACGAAGTGTATTATCGGGTAAAAACCAGAAGGGTCGTTTATCCGGGAATTGATGTAAACCGAGAAAGATGGGGAATGCATCCCATATATTGCCAGTGGTAACCACAGAGAACTCATCAAATTCATTTATGGGCAATTTACCGACCGTTAAGGATTTTAAGGTATCGTCCTCAACAACCACCTCAAGACCGCTCCAGGTCAGGAAATCATAATCGGGATTTCCGCGAAGGCTGATCTGTCGTTCGATTACATATTCGAGTGCAGGACCGCTGAGTTGAAATACCATCAACGAATACTCCATCGGGCATATCTGCCAGATATCCCACTCAGTCAAAACTCCGTGTTTGACACCGGATTTCAACGCGCCATTATTTATTACTGAAAGGTTGGTTGGTTGAGAAGCATGTAGCGCATCAGCTGCCCATTGAGATAGGTTAGATGGTTCATACTTTGAGATGTTCCAATCAGTTTCCAATCTTCCGATTGGACGTTTATACTTCTTCTGATATTTCTTTTCTAAGTTATTTACATATTCTGTTATACCTCGGTCAGGCTCAGCTACTCCCTCAACAAGTCGTATCAGTCTGTTTTCGTAGCTCTCAATAGATCCTTTTCGGGTATTTATGTCGAGTGTAATATATCCTAATGTAAGTCCGAATGGTCCTGACTGAGTTATTATCGTTTCATTTATTCTTTTTGCAGATAGTATCTCTTTCTTTTTGCCAATACCGATGATCAAGTCTAAGCCTTTGGTCTCAGCTGCCAGCAAACTATCGGTTTCCCATCCGAGATTGGTTGCTGCAATTAATAAATCAACGCTATCAACAAATGTAGAGACAAAATCAGCAGCAATTCGAGCCGGTTCTAATGGGATGGTTCCTAAGACACGGTCACGAACGACAACCTGTTGGTAATTGAAATCTATTAATCCTAAGACTGCAACCGTAATGCCTTCAAAATTCATTACCTTGTAGGGGGGAAACAGTGTTTCACCGGATTTCTGATCTACTACGTTTGCGAGTAAGAAATCAAACTTCGCTTTTTTCGAGACGTCAAGGAGTGATTCCCAGCCAAAATCGAATTCATGAGGTCCTGGCACAAACACATCAACTCCGGTTCGATTGAGAATCTCAATTTGTGAAGCACCCTTGGTAAGACTTGACACCGGACTCCCCGGAAACTGATTCCCAACATCAACAGCTATTACTTCAGTTGAATGACTTCTTATCTGGTGCACCATTCCGGAAAGCAAAGCTGCCCCTCCGGACTCAAAAGTGCGACCATCTTTTTCAGTTAAAACAGGTTCATTTTGAGATTGAAAGTCACCCCAATAGAGGATAGTTAATTCTTCAGCGGATACTATTCCGGTAAAACCGATTGCCAGAATAGAAAAGAATATAAAAAGTCTTTTGATCATTTGATGTTTTTTTAAGTGATCTGTTTGGGAAAATCGATGCTTCATACACGTCAACAGTGTTCGCTCGAAGTACAATTCACACGCACGGAGACGGGTGCTACTTTCTCTGTAGTGTAAGCGTCCCTGCCTGCGTTAGTGTTATTTTTTGGTTATGTAGTCCTGACCAGATTCGGATTAGTAAGGGCAAACGAAAGCGCTTCAATTTCAATTGCCATGTTCTCGTTCCTGATGAAAACACCATCGGGAACTTTTAGATTAACAGGGGCAAAATTAAGAATAGCGTTTACGCCACCAGAAATACATTTATCAACAACGTTTTGAGCAGCGAGTGCCGGAACTGCTATAACCGCAATGTCGACGTTTTCATCTCGAATATCCCGTTCAAGATTTGCCTCATCACGGATAGCGACTCCGTGAACAATTTTACCAATTTTTGCCGGATCGCGATCAAATGCGATATTGATCTTAAAGCCCTGCATCCTGAATTGGTCATAATCGATTAATGCTCTTCCGATGTTGCCAACACCGGCGAGTGCAACAATCCAGGTTCTGTCAAGTCCCATAATTCTCTTGATATTAACTCGAAGATCATGGACGTTATAGCCTAAACCCCTTCTGCCAAAAGCACCAAAACAAGACAAGTCTTTCCTCACCTGAGCAGCAGTAACCCCATTGTGTTTAGCCAGCATTTCCGATGAAACGGTTTTTGTACCTATTTCCTGTAAATGTTGCAAAGTTCGGAAGTACTGTGAGAGTCGGTGAACGGTAGATTCAGATATCCACGTGTTATTTTTCAATCTCGACTGAATACTCTCGTTCATTAAACCATTTTTTTGCTTGGATGGCATCGCTTCAAGACACCTCTCTTAATCAGTTATCGAATAAATCAGCTTGATTTGATTCATCATCCTCTTCAATTCCGGTTATGTCACCATTATCATGATTTTCACCTACAACCGGAGCAACATCGCTGATCTTGTCTCCTTCCTTGAGTCTTATTAACCTCACGCCCTGGGTTACTCTTCCAATCGTCCGGATAAATCCGATGTTCTGTCGGATGACCATACCGGATGATGTCATTATGAACAAATCATCCGAATCAACTACCTCCATAATTCCAATCAGTGGCCCGGTTTTCGGTGAGGTACGCATTGCTATTACGCCTTGAGCACCTCGTTTTGTTAATCGGTATTCCTGTAATTCGGATCGTTTTCCATACCCATTTTCGGTTACAACCAGGAGCGTACCCTCGCGTCGCATAACCACCATACCAACAACTTCCTGACCGGATGAAAGCCTGATTCCCCTGACACCGGCAGCGGTTCTACCCATCGACCTGACATCCTTTTCCTGGAAGTGAACTGCCTTACCAATAGACGAGCCGAGAATTATATCGCTTGATCCATCAGTGAGATCCGCGTTCATCAGGGAATCATCGGGTGCGATTTTTATGGCAATTATACCATTTCGTCGAGGATGGCTGAATGCTGAAAGCGCGGTCTTTTTTACCATTCCATGTTTTGTTGCAAAGAAGATAAATCGTTCATCATCAAAGCTATCTACTTTCACCATGGCGGCAATTCGCTCCTCCGGGCGGATGTCAATCAGGTTGACAATAGGTTTGCCACGTGCCGTTCTGCCAAGAGAGGGGATCTCGTGTACCTTAAGCCAATAGCATTGACCACGATTAGTAAAGAAGAGCAGATAATCGTGAGTAGATGCAACGAAAAGGTGCCTGATTACATCTTCTTCTTTTGGAGCATGACCCGCTTTTCCTGTACCGCCACGCTTCTGCCGTTTATAACCGGAGACAGGATAACGCTTGATATATCCGGCTCTGGTAACGGAAATAACCATGTCCTCTTCGGCTATCATATCCTCGAGAGTGAATTCACCAACTTCATCCATCAACTCTGTTCGTCTGTCGTCACCATAGGTTTCCCAGATCTCCTGGAGTTCGTCTTTGACAATCCCCATTCTCACCGGACGACTCGCAAGAATTCCCTCGAGCTCCACGATGAGCTCTTTTAAAGCCTTCAATTCATCGATTATCTTCTGTCTTTCCAGACCGGTCAACCTTGCAAGCCTCATATCGAGAATTTCACGAGCCTGTATTTCACTAAGTGAAAAACGTTCCATCAATGCCTTCCTGGCCGTTGGAGAATCTGCTGAGGCTCTAATAGTTGCAATAACTTCCTCAAGATTATCAACTGCAATCTTGAGCCCTTCAAAAATATGCTCACGCTCTCTTGCCCGGGCAAGTTCAAACTCGGTGCGTCTTTTAACAACATCATGCCGGAAATTGACAAAATGGGTCAACATTTCCTTAATATTCAGAACCTTCGGGACACCATCAACTAACGCAAGCATAATAATCCCGAATGTCGATTGAAGTTGACTGTGTTTATAAAGGTTATTCAAGACCACTTCCGGAACCGCATCCCGCTTCAGTTCGAACACAATCCGCATCCCGTCCCTGTCAGATTCGTCCCGAATGTCGGCAATTCCTTCGATCTTTTTATCGTTTATCGAATCAGCAATACGCTCGATAAGTTTAGATTTGTCAACCTGGAAAGGAATTTCAAGTATTACTATTCGGTCACGTCCCGATTTTGGTGTTTCAAACGCTGCTCGAGCGCGAATTACAACTTTACCTCGACCGGTAGTGAACGCTTCATAAATACCATTTAATCCATAAATAATCCCACCCGTCGGGAAATCAGGACCTCGCAGATGATTCATCAATTGAGGTTTTTCCCGATCAGCATCGAAAATAGGAATTTCCGGATCATCAATCAGGGCAACTGCAGCTTCTATCACCTCACGCAAATTATGAGGAGGAATATTTGTCGCCATTCCAACAGCAATACCACTCGATCCATTTGCAAGGAGGTTTGGGATACGGGCTGGCAGGACTGTCGGTTCTTTTAAAGACTCATCATAATTGGGGATAAAATCGACGGTGTTTTTATCAATGTCCATCATCAATTCTTCAGCAGCTTTCTGCATACGACATTCCGTATACCGCATTGCCGCAGCCCCATCTCCATCGATGGAACCAAAGTTCCCCTGACCATCAACTAATTGATGACGCATCACAAATGGCTGTGCCATTCTTACGAGTGCGTCATATATAGCACTATCACCGTGCGGATGATATTTACCCATAACATCACCAACAACACGTGCTGACTTTAAAAATGCCTTGTTAGGTGCAAGCCCGAGTTCGTTCATCCCATAGAGAATTCGACGATGAACCGGTTTCAGTCCATCTCGAACATCCGGAAGTGCTCGCTGCACGATAACAGACATTGAGTAATCCATATAACTGTCGCGCATCTCTTCAGAAATTGCGCGTGGAAGAATTCTTTCTCCGCCGATTGTGTTCATGTATTTATTTTACTTTACAAAACTTGATTGAATTACTTCGTCCTGTCCAGAATCAGGAATGAAGCATGTTGTTTAAAGAATTTCTTTTAGCTTGAAGATAATTTTGCTCCAAAACTTGCGCGGGCAGGACGGACAATCCCGTCCGTCTTTATTATTGTGCAAGCACAAGCGGACAGGAATGTCCGCACTCCCCTGATTCAGGAGATGCTAAATGTAATAAAGTAATTATCTAAAAGCTGTGAAAAAAATATCAAACTGGTTGATACAAATATAACAACCTACATTGACCAATGCAACATATTTGACAACTCATTCACTTTATGTAATTGTCTACGCCTTGACAACATCAAAATTGAGGTATATATTTTTGACTCAACAATTAATCAATTGTGTTTAATTTAGAAAAATCATGCTTTTAGACAATTCAGTAAAATCATGTGCACCGCGATTCCAAAATGAGCTTTGCGAGAGGGCGAGACATATACGTCGTGATGTTCTCCTGACAATTACAAATGCAGAGAGTGGTCACCCCGGAGGTCCTCTTTCAATGGCGGATTACATGACTGCCCTATTCTTTCAATACATGAAAATAAAGCCATCTGAGCCTAACTGGGAAGACCGTGATCGATTCGTTTTATCCAACGGTCATGCATCAGCTCTTTTATACGCTTTGATGGCAGGAAAGGGATTTTTTGCTCGATCAGAGTTGTTAACTTTTCGCAGCACAAATTCCCTCTTGGCAGGACATCCGAGTTCAGTTTTGTTGCCAGGTGTTGAAATTTCAACCGGCAGCCTCGGGCAGGGCTTATCTGTAGCACAGGGAATGGCCATGGGTTACAGACTTGCCAGAAAAAATGAACCGACGGTTTACTGCAACTGTGGTGATGGAGAATTGCAAGAAGGGAGTATCTGGGAGGCCGTAATGTCGGCAGCTCATTACAATCTGGATAATTTGATTTTGACAGTAGACGCAAACAACGCCCAGATAGATGGATTTGTCGAAAATGTTATAGGGCTTGAGCCATTAGTTGATAAATTTAAGTCCTTCGGATGGTTTACGGTTGAGGCGGATGGACACGACATGCAGTCAATTTGCAAAGCTTATGAATTTGCGCAATTAAGAACAGGAAAACCAACAGTGCTCATTTTCCGGACAACAATGATGAAAGGTTGCCCAACTTATGAGAATATTCCCGGCTGGCATGGCCGACCACCGAAACCGGATGAATGCACCCAAATGTTGAAAGAACTCGGTTTTAACCAGACATACGAAGAAGCACTGAAATTCCTGTCGGAGGATTCCTGAAATGATATTAAAATACAAGAACATTCTTCCCTCCGATCAATGGGAAAATGAGCTCACTCGTCATGCCTACGGCGAAACACTGGTTGAAATGGGGCATACTAACGATAAAATTGTCGTGATGGATGCTGATCTTGCCGAATCGACGTTAACGAGCTATTTCCGCTCCGCCCATCCCGACCGTTTCATCGAAATGGGTATTGCAGAACAGAACATGGTTGCCACCGCAGCAGGACTATCAAAAACCGGATTCATCCCATTTCTGTCGAGTTATGCAATTTTCCTGACAGGTCGCGCCTGGGATCAATGCCGTAATACGGTCGATTATGCCAGATGCAACGTCAAGATTGCCGCTGCACATGGTGGTATCTCAGTAGGTAAAGACGGACCATCTCACCAGTCTATGGAAGACCTGTCAAACATGCTTTCACTCGTCAACATGACAGTCATTGTACCTTGCGATCAGAAAGAAACAAAGAAAGTTACAGCATGGGCTGCTGAGTATGAAGGACCCGTCTACTACAGGCTTGGACGTGAAAAAGTCCCTACTTTGACAAAAAATGAAACTCCATTTATTCACGGAAAAGCCCTGGAAGTCGTTGAGGGCTCTGACGGAACAATTTTGGCGTGCGGGATTTTGTTATCTCAAGCTGTTTTAGCCGCTGAGCTACTTGCTGTCGATGGGCTCTACCCCCGAGTATTAAACATGGCGACCTTAAAGCCGATTGATGTTGAAGCAATACATTCGGCTGCAGATGAAACCGGAGCTATAGTTACAGCCGAGGAACATTCGATCTATGGTGGTTTAGGCAGCATTGTCGCTCGTGTAGTTTCTTCAAGTCATTGGCGAGTCCCGGTTATCCCGGTTGCTATTGAAAATAGATACCTGACCTCCGGTCCCCCGGAAGATTTGCTCGAAATTGCGGGATTAACTTACGTTGATATTGCCGCGGCTCTGTTGAAGTCGCTGGCAATGAGTCGTGGGGAATTTGAGGTAGGTGGAGTAAGAATTCTCCCTGAAATGGATAGGGATGATATTAAGGAATTGAAGTTTGGGAAGACATCGTAGGGCGGGATCTTATCCCGCCGAACCACTTATATATCTATATCAATCCATATATGTCCACACATCTCACAATTAATCAGTGACAGGAAACTCACTTATGAATCTTTTGATGGATTAAGAACTCACCCTTTGTTACCAAAAAGGAAAATTTCACCACATTTAAGTAAAAACGTGCTTAATAAGGGAAGTTCGGTAGAAGATAAGCAATAGGTGATGAGCCTATCGGGATTATCCTATTCAACACAAACTTAATATTAATCATAATTATTAAAGAAGATATTAAATATATTAATATAACTATTGATATTATTAATAATATTATTAAATTAGTATAAAATCTTTAATCGAGAGAGCAATTTGATTGACTGGAATGAGCTGACCAGGCTGACTAAAAATGCAGAGTTTACGGTAACTCGTGTGAAATTGGAAAACACCGAGATTTCAATTGAGGGTGATTTTGAGTTGCCTCCATTGGCAAAATTGTCATGGGAAGACCAGGTATTTGTCGCAATGTTCGTGAAACATCACGGATCAATAAAGCAGATGGAACAGACGTTTGGAGTCAGCTACCCCACGATTAAGAACAGACTTAACTCCATTAATAAAAGAATAGGTCTGGTAGAAGCTTCAACATTCAATGACAGGAGCGATATACTCAGACAACTCGAAGAAGGTGATATCTCTCCAAAAGAAGCAGCCAGGCGGATGAGAGAATCATGATACCGACATTCTTCAAAATTCGAGTTAGGGATAAGGGAAAGAGCTTTATTAATCTCTGGATACCTTTTTTCATTTTCTGCCTGCCGATGTTGCTGATTGCCATTATTCTGCTACCCCTGCTTATAATTCTTGATATTTTTCTTCAAAACAGAATCATCAGAGGCTCTTTTTCTGGAGTGGTTTTTTGGTTTTTTCAATTATTATCCTCACTCAGGGGCACGGAAATTTATGTTAGTAATCTAAAAGAGAACAGTCTGGTCGAAATGAAATTCATTTAATACGGAAAACAAAAAAAGAATACCTGGAAAAAAAATGAGTGAAGAACGAGAAAGAATCTTGAAAATGCTGGCAGAAGGCAAAATTTCTGTTGATGACGCAAAGGAACTGCTTGATGCGATAGGAACCGCACCGAAACCTGCCCCAACGGTATCAGTGGATACCAGCACCGGAGAGATATTAGACAATGACTTGAAAAGAAAACTTCCCAAATTTCTCCGTGTGCAGGTAAATGGGAGTGATGGAGAAAATGTGAATGTTAAAATCCCCCTGGGATTATTGCGAGCAGGGATAAAAATTTCCTCGGTTATGCCGTCGAACGTCTCGACCAAAATCAACAGTGAACTGAGCGACAAAGGTTTCAACATTGATTTGAATAACATCAAAACAGAGGATATCGATACTCTAATAAGCCATCTTTCAGAAATGGAAGTAAATGTAGATTCTAAGGATGGTGAGACGGTTCGAGTATTTTGTGAGTAAAGACTTGTCACATTCACAATATGTGACAAGTCCGTATGGGCACATCGCATGTGTCCTTGTTCGGTTGTCTGCAAAAGCACGGATTTCACTCATACATCGTACGGAAGATTCACCAATCGCAGCAAAGTCGTAGTAGGTCGGGATCTTATCCCGACAAAATTCTAAAACATTCCACCCGTCGGATTAAGAATCCGACCTGCGACACTCGCAATCAGGGCACAAGCAGTGTACTAAAACGAGAAGCGACACCCGTCAAATTGAAATCCCAAACTGCCACAACAGGAAAGCCCAGGAGTCTGCTTTCTGGGCTAGTCTTTGATTCTGAGTAGAGCCTACACCATGACCGGCACCATACTCAACCCTGAATAATACAGGTTTACCACTACTGGTCGCTGCCTGAAGCCGTGCGGTCATCTTTGCTGACATCCACGGATTGACACGCGGATCGTTGATACCGTGCGTTAACAGAACTGCCGGATATGCAACGCCATCCTCGACATGATGGTAGGAGCTCATTTCATAGAGTCCTTTAAATCCATCCTCATTCGTAACTGTCCCGAATTCCTGTATATTGGGAACTCCGTTGGTGGTTGTTTCCATTCTGATTGCATCAAGGCAACCGACGCTGATTATCGCAGCTGCAAAAAGATCGGGGCGCTCTGTAATGGCTCGACCAATTAAAATACCTCCGGCACTGCCTCCCTGTCCGCCGATTTTCCCTTTGGAGGTGTAACCCTTTTCAATCAAGTATTCAGCACAGGCGATAAAGTCCTTCCAGGTGTTCGGTTTAGTCAGCATTTGACCGGCACGATGCCACTCCCTGCCGTATTCTCCTCCACCTCTGACATGAGCAACAGCCAGCACTCCTCCCCGTTCTAACCATGCCAGTTTCAACGGATCAAAGTTAACTCCTCGAGAATTCCCATAAGCTCCATATCCACTTACTAATGTTGGATTTGTGCCATCCAATTTTATATCGTTCCTGTGAATAATTGATAACGGAACCATGGTGGCATCATGACTCTTGACCTTAACCTCACTTGATGTATAACCGGTAACATCATCATACATGCCTTTTGGAGTCAAACCTGAATCTGTGAAGTTTCCAGTTACGGGATCATACTCGTAAGTTAGACTACCCTTTGTCCAGGAATTTGTTGACAACAGGATCTTTTCGTGATGCTGACTTACGGAAACAACATGACCTGCTGAATTATCGGGAAGAACTAATTGCACTGGCACTGGATTGTCATAGCCAAGTCTGATAATCCTGTTAAATCCGCCATCATTTACTCCAACATACAGCGCATCCTTTGCAGCAGAGAGACCTTCCACTACCCATTCACCTTTCTGTATCACCTCTTTTGCATTTGAAAAATCCGGATTCTCAAGCGACGTTGAGACAATTTTATACCGAGGTGCATTTTGTGAAGTCCTTAGATAAATATCATTGTTGTGAACTGCAAAACCTATCACTTCATCCTTATCAGCGCACACCATAACCCAGGGAATGTTCCCTGTCAGTAAAGTGTTAACCGGTGCAGTATAAATTGTCAATTCCTTGGAATCACCATGCTTGATCTTCGCTACCGCATAGTCAGAATTCACAGGAATGGAGATGCTTGGGAAATCTACATCAATAAGCTCGTCGAGTTTCGATAACTCACTCCCCATAATTATAATGTCATTTGAGATATCATCACCAAGTTTATGGAAATAGACTTTGGAGTTCTTATAAATATCCGTTTCAGGTGCATCCGGTGGCAGTTCCTGGCGCCTGCAATAGAAAAACCCGCTTCCGTCAGGCAACCATTTGGGACTGTTATATGCTGTTTCAATCCTGTCGATTGTTTCACGAAGCTTGTTTCCCGTTTTTACTTCCATTATGTGCAGCACAGTCTCTTCAGATCCTCCTTTAGCGAGACCATAGACAACGTATTTCCCATTTGGAGAAGGAGTGTATGATCCAATCGAATAATGCTGCTTATCTTCGGATATAATTGTTTCAGGATCGATAAGCAGTTCATCCATTTCGCTTCCTGCAAATCGAACGTTGAGTTTAGGAAGGTTTTCACCTTTGGAGCGTTTCTTGAAGAACATGGTTCCGTCGGACAGTCGATGAATTCCCCATATCCCGAAAGGTTTACCGGCATCAAGCTCGACCAGTCTTTCATAGAGGATGTCTCGTCCCGGAATATTCCTTAGAATTTTGGATGTATATGCAGCTTGCTCCCTAATCCAATTTTCTACTTCCGGAACATTGAGGTTTTCCATGTAACGGTAAGGATCATCAACTTTCACTCCATAAAATTCTTCGACAACATTTTGTACTCTGGCGGTTGCAGGTGCTTTGAGGGCATGTTTGTTACAACTCAATGAAATACAGCATACCAGAAAAATCAAAGCAAAAGTGTAAAATCTTTTCTTCATGTGAACCTCCGGGATATTACTTTGCAGGGGATAGTTTTAGGCAAACCAACGAATCTTCATTCTTTCAAGGCAATATAAACATTGAGAGAACAAAGTCAAACTGAGTTGACTGATAATACAATTTAGGAAGAACAACCTGAACAAATATTATGGAAAATATCTACGTATAGTCTTTAATTCAGAATTGAACCATTGAGTTAGGTAGGAAGTCAAACTCCTCGGTTGATATACACATAACAGATTTTTAACACAACCTGTTCTTGACAAAGAACATCTAACCATTTCTTAGGAGAACCATGAAAGCAATTGAAATCCTCGTTAGGGAACATAATCTGATTGTTCAGGTGCTGCCGCTAATTAAAAAGGCAGCAGAAAACATTACTCTCAACAAAGGACCTGCAAAAGATTTCTACAAACTCTTAGTAGAATTCACTCAAGATTTTACTAATGGTGTTCATCACTATAAAGAAGAAATTGTAATGTTTGGATTATTGGCACAAAAACTTGATGGTAAGTTAGACGCCCAGATAGAAAAACTCCGAGCCCAACACGCAGTACTACATGATCTGGCACATGAAATTTCGTCCTCTCTTGATAATTATACTAAGGGGCACGAATTTGCCGAGAGAAAACTCCACAGAGCCTCGCTCGATTATGTTGAAAAATTACATGAACACATCGAAATCGAGAATAAAGTGTTCTATCCAATCACTTTGAAGGCTCTTGATGACACAGAACATGAGAAATTAATCGCTGAATTCGAAGCATACGAATCACAATTTGAGGATGATTCATATGCAAGGAATGAAATCCGCTTCAGGAGAATGAGCGAGTTGTTGTAGTTCAGAGTTAAGCAATTATAGAGAAATGGGTACGTATTAACAATCCTGCGTTTACGCAATTACGTACAAAGCCCTCGCTGACTAAATTCAACGAGGGCTTGTAACTCATTACTATCACTTCAAATATTCAGTCGGGGTGACTGGATTTGAACCAGCGACCCCCTGCTCCCAAAGAAGAATCAGGGCATTGCAAAAACATGTATTTACAGAAATATCAATGTCTTATTGCGCCACCATCTAATCCTAAATACCCCCTTTTTAGATCGAGTGAGCACAAATAGAGCACAAAATATTTAATCCAATATCCCTTTATTTGCAACCTCTTGAAAGTGCTCCAGCTTCAAGTTTGCATAGTGTTTCATTAAAGTTGTCGGGTGATCCCCAACTAATTTCCCTATTGTGGGGATTGGATTGTTGTTTTCCAACATAATCGTCACATAAGTGTGTTTTAAGACGTGAGGTGTCAATCCTTCAAGTTCAGGATGTTTCAAGCTCAAACGTTTTAATCGTCTTGCAATAGCCCTCCCATCACTCCAGCCGGTAAAAACGTACGGTGACCGGGTATTAATGCTCTGTACTGAAAGAATGTCCATGATGGCATCTGTTACCGGGAAAACCCGTCTTTTCTTTGTCCTGCTTAATTCCTTCCCAAGATACAAAAAGGGTGTTTTAGCATCGATAAACACTTCTTCCCATTTCAGCTCGAGAGCTTCTCGCAACCTGCAACCTGTGTTCAAGTAAAACCTGATTAACCGATCAAAGGGAGGATCGTGCTCAGTTAGATTCAATAATAAGCTTATCTCGGATCGGGATAATACCCGTTCTCTGACTTTTCCGGTTCCGCGAGGGAGTTCGATGTTGTTAAATGGATTGGTTTCGATTTCAATGTCATATTTGTCTTTCGCCCTGGTTATCATTGCCTTGATAGACCTGAAGTATATACTAATCGAATCCGGAGTTAGTGTTTT
>CAYLYZ010000029.1:0-54636 GCA_964387885.1 uncultured bacterium
TTACCGGTTTATAAATCCGGTTATTCCACATCCATTGTCAAAATCACTTTCTGATCAGGTTTAAGAGCATCCTGACCTACGACCACCACAGTATCTCCGGGATCAGCTCCCCATTCTACCAATAACTGCCCATTATTGGATGCACCCGGTATAATTTCTCTTCTCACTGCTCGTCCATTTTCCACGAAATATGCAGTGGCATATTTATCATCTATATTTACAGCATTTCTTGGTAACGAAATTGAATTTTCATGGGTTCTGAGGATAATTTCTCCAGAAGCGGCCATTCCGGGAATTAACGCTCCGTCGCGATTGGGAATTTGAACTTCAACGGGGAATAATCTGGTGACTAGATCAGCAGCTATACCAACAGCTGTTACTTTTCCGGAAAAGACACGATCCCGCCAGCCAATAGTGCGGATACTTACCTTTTGACCGGGATGAATCTGAACGATTTCATTCTCAGGTACACCGACTTTCAGTTTTATCGGATTTATCTGAACGACTTCTGCAACTGGTGTTCCAGGAATAAGACTCTGTCCAACCTCAATCATTCTTGCTGAAAGTCGTCCTTTATACGGCATGCGAACCTGAGTTTCTTTTAAAGCACGACGGCTCATCCCAACGGTCGCTTCTGCTGCAATCAGTAGAGCTTCTGCGCCCGTTTTCGCGAGATTAATCGATTCAAATTCATTACGTGACATATCACCATTCTCGTGAAGTTCCTGAAAACGGTTATAATCACGTTTACGTTTTTCAGCTGAAACTCTTGCAGATTCAAGATTTGCTTCAGCCTGCTGCAGTCCGAGTTTTGCGAGCTCGTCATCTAATTGTAGAATTACTTCACCTGCTTCGAGAATATTTCCAATTTCAGCTTCCCACTTGATTACTCTGCCTCCTGTTTCGGAGCTTAGTAGAGAGCGGTGACGAGCTTCAAGTATCCCTGTTACAGAAAGAATTTCGTTAAATTTTCCGGTTTTAAGTTCAATACCTCCAACTGGTATTGCAATCTCTAATCCGGATGTATCGGGTAGCAATGCGGGAGTATCCTGCTTCGCTTTATTTCCTGAGCTGACAACAATCAGAATGATTACCATAATTATCATAATGATTGCTATAATCGCAACTTTCTTCATCGTTTCATCTTTTATGTAAAGTTATGGTGAGTCTACCAGGTCTTGCCACCAATTAGTGAGGGAAGTTCGTTAGTTTCCGGAGGATCGAGACGAACTACATCTACCGCCTGTATACCTTTCGGTCCTTGTTGCACCGCATATTCAACCGGTTCACCCGCAGTCAATGTTCGATATTCCCTCCCTCTGATATCGCTATAATGTACAAAAACTTTCACACCGTTTTCGCCTAAAATAAATCCATATCCTTTACGGCTGAAAAAATTTATTACTTTTCCGAGAATCCGATCCTGATGATCAGTCGAGTTAAAACTTGTCATTTATTTGCCTGTACTTTTTAACTTCTGGCAGATTCGCAACTCATCTCAAGTGATTGAAAACTGCAGTTTGATACAAGAAGCCTATTGATAATTTAACGGTATCCCCTTTATTGAGGTTCCTAAAAGCTCAGATAATTTGTTCAGGTACAAAATGAATTTATAGAACCGAATATTTAAAGAAAAGAACCGTCAAATACAACTGTGAGTTGTATTCGACGGTTCTTTTGAAAAAAGAATATTCTTTACTCAGTTCATTTCAAATCAACAACAAAATTGAGTTCTGCACCACATTTATTACATCTATTTCCATCAAGTGCTTTAAGCTCCACGTTATATCCGGTTCTCTCAACTAACAGCTCACCACACTTACAATAGCTATGATCTCCGATACCATTCCAGATATTGCTGATGTAGACCCAATCAAGAATTGACTTTGCGAGTTCGAATGCATCGGAAAGGAATTGCATGTCTGTAGCAGGTTTTTTGTACCTGTTTGCCGGGAAATACCTTGTCAGGTGCAACGGAATGGTGGGATCAATATTCGCGATCCAATTAAGCAGTTCTTCAAAATCACCTAAGTCGGTTGATAAATCGGAAACAAGCAGATGTGTTATTTCAAGGTGTTTAGCTGCATCATAGACCATTCTGATTGTTCTCTGAACATCATCCAGGTCACCGCCGCAAAAATTCTTATAACAATGACTATCAACAAACTTCAAGTCAATATTAAATGCATCGGTAATAGGTAACAGTTCTTTAAGTGGCTCTTCATTTATGTAGCCATTTGAAAGAAGGATATTCACAAGACCTCTTTCGTGCAGCCTTTCACCGACGTCCCGAACGTACTCAAACCATACTAACGGCTCGGCGAAAGTATATGCAACACCTATTCCATCAAGGGCTTCAACCATTCCAACAAGATCATCGGGGAGTATCATTCTTGTTGGCAGACCATCAGATTGGGAAATAACCCAGTTCAGACACCATTCGCATGCAAGATTGCAACCATTAGGACCAACTGACAGTATTTCACTACCTGGGAAGAAGTTGTAAAGTGGTTTTTTCTCAATTGGATCGAGAAGCAGGGAACTGATTTGTCCATAGTTAACGGCTATCAGATCACCTCCGATCACTTTTCGTCCCCCACATTCACCAACATCATTCTCAGCGAGGGTACAAAAATGGGGGCATATCTCACATCTTACCTTAGCTCCAACTTTCTGTTGGAATACTGATTTCATCAGTGTCTGTGTTTCTACAAATTCCGGTACCATCTGAGACCTGATTTTTAAATATTTTCTCACACACAAAATACGCAAAAGTTTGGGAAAAAATTTGCAATCTCGACAGATTTGATATATCCTGAAAAAATAATTCCAAAATTGAGCAGAATTATTACTCTAACTTTCTTATAAAGGTATATTCCCATGTCTTTTTTTAGGATTACTATCGACTTTGCTATCCAGCATCGCAAATGCATCGATCAATCTTGGACGAGTATATTTCGGTTCAATTACATCATCCACATATCCCCGCTCCGCTGCGATATACGGATTGGCAAATTTCCGGGAGTACTCCTCTTCTAATTGCTTTGCTGTTTCTTCAGGATTATCGGATTCAGCTATTTGCCTGGCGAAAATAATTTCTACAGCTCCCTTTGGTCCCATCACAGCAATCTCAGCAGAAGGCCATGCGAGGTTAATGTCACCCCGAATGTGCTTGGAATTCATAACGTCATAAGCACCACCATATGCTTTACGTGTGATTACTGTAATCTTAGGTACGGTCGCTTCACAATAAGCATAGAGGAGTTTTGCACCGTTAAGAATAATGCCTCGCCATTCCTGATCGGTTCCCGGGAGAAAACCCGGAACGTCTTCGAATGTAAGTATTGGGATATTGAAAGCATCGCAGAAACGGATAAATCTACCGCCTTTACGTGAAGCGTCAATATCAAGAACTCCGGCGAGAACTGCAGGTTGATCAGCAATTATTCCGATGGATCTGCCTGCAAGACGAGCAAAACCGACGATGATGTTCTGAGCAAAATCCTCATGTACTTCGTAAAAGTCACCATCATCAACAATCCGGGTAATTACGTCCTTTATATCATAAGGTTTGTTCGGATTAGATGGCACTATCGAGTTTAATTCTTCATCACACCTATCTATTGAGTCATCTGTTTTCCTGAATGGAGGATCCTCCATATTGTTTGACGGGATAAATGAAATTAATCTCTTTATTCCTTCAATCATCTCAGCCTCGCTATCGACAGCGAAATGTGCAACACCACTCTTTGAAGCATGAGTATCAGCTCCTCCCAATTCTTCTGAGGAGATTTCTTCATGAGTTACCGTTTTTACGACCTTTGGACCAGTAACGAACATATAACTCGTTCCACGAACCATGTATGTGAAATCGGTTATCGCAGGAGAATAAACAGCACCACCGGCACAGGGACCCAAAATCGCTGATATTTGCGGGACAACACCTGAAGCAAGTGTATTTCTCAGGAAGATGTCCGCATAAGCTCCCAAAGATACGACTCCCTCCTGAACGCGAGCTCCTCCTGAATCATTTAATCCTATTACCGGAGCACCCATTTTCATAGCCATATCCATTATCTTACATATTTTGCGTCCATGAGCTTCTGCTAATGAACCTCCCATTACCGTAAAATCCTGCGAAAACACAAACACCTTCCTTCCATCAATACGGCCATATCCCGTGACAACTCCGTCACCCAGAATTCTGTTCTTTTCCAAGGCGAAATCCGTTGAATGATGTCTGACTAACATATCGATTTCGGAAAAACTACCGGGATCTAATAACAGATCAATCCGCTCACGGGCAGTCAACTTTCCTTTTGCATGCTGCGCTTCAATGCGCTTTTTCCCACCACCCAAAAGAGCTTCTTCTTTGAGCTCAGCGAGTTTTGCCAGTTTATCACTCATTATTCTTCCTGTTAAAATGCGTTTATAGTTTTCTCAACTGCTTAACAGCGTCCCATCCCGACCTCGCAGCAGATTCGATAGTCGCCGGGAGTTTCGTTCCACACCAATCGCCAGCAAGATAAAGCCCCTTTATCGGTGTTTCAGGAGAAGGACGTATTAAATCGGAACCCGGTTTAAGTACAATTGTTGCCCGATTCATCCTCACCAATCGCGCTAAGTTGACGTACTGAGGTTTGGCTGCGGGTATTTTTTCAGCCAGTTCTGAGATGACTCTGTGCACAAATATATCCCGTGGAATTTCACCTCGTCCGGGGGAGTTGCTTGTTACCGTGTTGACACGAGACCAACCTTTCGCTTCCTTCTTACCCCTTCCAAATACCCATTCAGCCAATCCTCCGGGCAAACATGAAAACGGGTGTTTTAGAACTGGATGTGTGTAATTTATATGAACACTTGCGATTGGTGAATATTCAAAACCTGAAAATCGGCTAAAAAAAACTTCTCTTCTGTATTTTTCGGGCAACAACTGTTGAACATCAGAGGGTGAAACTGAGAGTAATACCTTATCAGATTTGACCACCGTATCCTTAAGATTGATACCGGAAATATTACCTGAATTATCTACCAATATTTTCCTAACCGGACTCTTCTTGAAAATACTGCACCCCCGAGAGGTCAGGAATTCCTCAGCTCGATCGCAGAAGAAATTTTTAAAATCCTTTCTGGTAACTCCGATTCTGGAAATTGTTCCACCTTCAATCAAACCCTCCTTTAATGACCGAATTAATGGCCAGGCACCAACAACCTCGGGTGCTCCATTCATCACTGCAACCGTTAGTGCATGCCAGAAAACATTCCTCCCGGTGTCAATCCCGAATTTCCGTAAAAAACCCTTAACCGTAGGTTCGTAATCAGGATTGAATTTATCGAGATTTGCCACAGTCCGCAATACATTGACCGTTCGAATGCGATCATTAAGAGATATTGATCCGAATGACAAGAGGTTTATTAATGCACTGAGTCTTGAACTTGAATTTCCTCCTTTCAACCATTCAATCCTTCCTTTGGGATATATCCAGGGAATGGCCCCACCTTCGGTGAAATCAATACCCCCTCTCGATCCCCAGATATTCAGCAGATCAAGTGTTCTCTTATATGCCCCAACAAACACATGAGGTCCGACATCGAGCCATTCCTGAAAATTGTTGTCCCGGAATGAACCCGATCTGCCCCCCAACTCAGTCGATAGTTCAAAAAGTTTGACTCTTAATCCGGATTGGACTGCGGCGGTCGCAGCTGAAAGTCCCGCCCATCCTCCTCCGACTATTATTAGGTCTGTATGTGGCATATCCTGCCTGATTACCTTGAAACCTGAAACTTGAAAAAGTTATGTCCAATAATACTACTTTTTACAACATTCCCGTACGTATTCGAATAAACCACTCTATTGTCAGCAATACAACTATCACAGCCAAAATCCAGCCTCTGCCCCACAATTGCCAACGTGTAATCTCCTCCCTTTCGGTTGGAGGAATATCTAAAGATTTAAGAAATGAGTCTACTTCATTAGCTTGAAGATAAGCACCTCCTGAAAAATCACTTACCGATTTTAATAGTTGATCATTCAATCTTGCGTCAAGTAACTCAATGTTAAAAGGCTCTACAGTTATCCTGCCAAAATCTTCACCTATGGTTTGATCATCAATTGCAGCCGATGCTTTTATTTGATACTCACCCTCACCCCATGGTTGGAACATGCCCTTGTATCGGCCTGCCCCAATACCAGACAGGATGGTCTTTCCGCCAACCGTATCTGATTTTGTAATTATGGTCGATACTAATGCATCATCGAGCGGGAGGTAATTCTCATTATAGACAGAAACTAAAAAACCAACTGATTCCTGATTTGAGAACAGCTCTTTATCGAATTTAATCTCAACTCGCTTCCCTGCTTTCCTCACCGCAAGCCACCGAATCAGTCTTTGGAGCATGGGTCCCATAAAACTCTCGTCACCAGCAGATACAAGTCCCCACCTCCATAAATCGTTTCCAAGAATTGCTACTGACTTTACTCCTCCGGTCTCAGAAACAATAATTGCCGGGTATCGTTCTGTAAGTTCTAACGTGTGAAACTCTGCCAGGATATTGACATGATTGCCAAAGGAAAATCTATCCCGCCAATATTTAAGCGGAGGCAGAGCCGACCAGGCTGCTGAGAAGTTCACCACTTCGGGATCAGCAATGACGCCATGTCTTTGAGTTGGAATTACCTGCCCTTCAACTCGAGATTTAGGATTTCTTTTTACGGAAATCGGTAGAATTGATTCAAACACTTTTAACTTTTTATAGTCTATTGTTCCACCATCAATAAATCCGACAGGCAACTCAGCAGTTTTAATTGCAGCCGCAAATTCCTGTAATTTCTTCATTTTTGTTGATTTAATTGGGAAATGATGCAATATTACCACATCGATATTATTTATCATATCACCTGTTGGCCAGTCACCTTCATAGAACGAGGACGCTTTCGATGTCCTTTGAATCAACTCTATGTGATCATCTGATGAAAATCTTCTAACCATATCACCCAGACCATTATCTGGCAATCCGGACATTAACAGTACGCGCATCTTACTCGCAAGTACATTCAAATAGAAACTACGTTGATTGTTGTCTAAAGTTAATTCGTTTTCAATATTTGAAATATCAACCTGGAAACGTCTTCTACCCGGTTGGTTGACAACTATATCAAAAAATTCTGTCCCTTCGTTATAGTCACTCGTTACTGTCAGTTGTTTCCTTACAATTATCTTCCCATTTGAATCCTTAATGGCAATCATCAGCGACTTTCCCTTTGCGCCTATACATCTGAATCCAATTTCAACTGGAATTTCACTTCCTTGATAAACAACGGGATTCGCAACCACGTTAAGTATCATAAGGTCTTTATACTGTTCGGATGATCCAACACCAATAGTGTAAATTGGCGTACGTGCAGTCCTTGCAAGTCTGATTGGATCAGGACCGCTGTTGTGAACGCCATCCGATATCATCAATAAAACAGCTGGTGGATTAAGCTCCAGTTTATCATAAGCTTCCATCCATGCGCGACTGATATTTGTTCCAATACCGGTTGCTTTGGTTTCTTCTGGCTTAACTTGACCATCATATTTATCACTGAGACTATCTGAAAATCCGAATACATTCAATCTGAACCTGGTGCTAATATCGGAGAATGACTGAGATTCAAGAATATCCTTTACTATCTGGTGTCTGTCAATTTCACCTTGAGTAATTGACATACTTGCTGATTGATCGATAAGTACTCCGATTGAAGCAGGCTCCCTGAGATTCTTCGTAAGTTCCAATTCCGGATGTGAAATAATGAGAATCCCGCCTATGAGTGATCCCCATCTTAAAGTTACGAGAATCCACCTAATTGTGAGGTTTGTGGGCGGCCAGGTTCTTCGATATGCCCATATAGAAAAAACCAGGGATAACACAATAGACAGGGATAAGACCCAGATCGGGATATTTGCGACGATGTGCAGTGAGGAAGTATCTGAATTCATTCTGTATATCCCAGTCAGTTTTCTTGAGCAACAGGTGGATTAAAAAGTGATAGACCAGGATTAATCGGTAGATCGAGAGAATCGAAATTCTGCCTCTTAAAATGCTCGAAGCCAACATTGGCTATCATCGCACCATTGTCGGTGCAATGATGAATCGGAGGAACGAGTAATGGGATCTTGTATTTACTTACGGTAGATGAGATACTCTTCCGAATGAATCTACTTGCGGAAACTCCACCGGAAACTACAACCGCGTTATATACTTCGGATTTAAGAGCTTGAATAATGCGGTTCGTTAGCATATCGCTTACAGATCCCATAAGACCATTGCATATTGCTGCTTTCTCCTGCTCGGTAATTTTGAATCCTTCCTCAAATTTTTGATAGTTCTTTTGTAAATGATAAAGAACCGCTGTTTTTAAACCACTGAAACTGAATCCGTATGGATCATCCTTCAGTTTTACTCGTGGGAATTGTACAGGTTCCCCTCCAAAATTGAGACTGGCAGAATCAATGGCAGCGCCTGCGGGAAAGCCATATCCAAGCATGCGACCAACTTTGTCGAAAAGCTCGCCTGCAGCATCATCACGGGTTCCTCCAAGCCGGACATAATCACCAAATCCATTGACCCTGACCAGCAATGTATGACCACCCGAAACAATGAGTGAGAGGAATGGGAATTGAACCTCTTCCGCTGTTAACCTGAACGACCACAGGTGTCCCTCAAGATGATTGACTCCGATTAAGGGTATTGATAATGACCATGCCAGTCCTTTTGCGAAAGCTACTCCTACCAACAGAGCTCCGGCAAGACCCGGCCCATTTGTCACTGCAACACCATCAATATCCTCTGGTACTAAATTTGTTTGTCTCAGTACGGAATCTACAGCACCTGCCAGCAATCGTTCATGTGCTCTCGATGCAAGTTCTGGTACTATTCCTCCGTATTGTTCATGGAGAACCTGAGTTGTAGTAGAATCTGCCGCCAGTTTTCCATCTATAATTATGGCTGCTGCAGTTTCATCACATGAAGTCTCAATTCCGAGAATTGCAGTTTTATCACTTTTCTTGATGTCTACTTTACCCTTTTCGGTTCATTTTTCACTGCCGCCGGACGATCAGTCTCACGTTCTCTGGCAGAAGTGATCCGACCTCAACTTCCTTTTCAATATAAAGCCTGATCGGGACCTGGTTTGATCTTCGTGGATTATAATCTCGATAATCGATCCAAGCGTTAAGATCATCTTTCTCAAGCTTAGAAATGACACTTATTGCACCACTGATGTTTACATCTACAGATGCCGGTTCAACAAGAACCACCCTGTCCCCTGGTTTATTCCGAACTTCAATGGGGACACCAATTATTTCCTTTTCTCCAATTCTCTCGATTTTTATTAGAGCTTTAACTTTGGTCGGTTCAACGCTGATGCCATAAACACTCGGGATTACCAGGTCAATTTCGATTTCCGTATTACGTTTTCCATCTGAAACCTCTGTTTTGGAGGTCAATATCTTTTTGATAGATATTGACTTTCTACGAGGTCCGATCACGAGCACACTGTCCGGATCTACTGAAATCTCACCAACCTGTGTATATCCTGAAGTTGTGTTTAACTCGATAACCGGTTGAACCGGTAATTTTCGTTCGAGTTTATCATCAAGAAGATACAATACTGAATCCGGAGACACTATATCGAGAACAATGGCATTCACCCCACCTAGTAGAACCACCATATCCGGTTTTAAAGGGTAATTATACTCGAAATTGATTGTAGATAGATTAACATGCAGCTCTGGCTTATTCAGGAACTGCATTCGTAGAAGTTCCTTTCCAGAGGTCTGGAATTTGACCAGAGCCCATTTGGGTGTATCTTTTATCAGCATCTTTTCTTTCTTAACCTCAGAGACAATAATAGGAATCTCAAAGGAGTATTCGTAGATCCGTTCGGTAACAACCAGCAACCACAAAATGATTGCCAGCACGAATAAACTTATCTTTATGCGATAATGAGTACGCAGCCAGCTAAACGAAAGACTTATATTATATTTAGAAAGAAATTTCATCAAAAAGCCTGATTTTACTCAAACAAAATGCAAGCGATTTTACGATCGGGTTTTCGGGAAATTAATTTAAAATCCCATCTTGAACATTCCGGTTTTGCTCTTGAGCAACGCGGATGAAAATGACATCCAGAAGGTGGATTTGCCGGGCTGGGTACATCTCCTGTTAACAGTTCGCGCGATTTCTGCATATCCGGGTCAGGTAACGGTACAGCTTCAAGAAGAGCCTGAGTGTAAGGATGTTGAGGTGAATTTACGATATCACCCGCATCCCCGATTTCAACAACTCGACCTAAATACATTACTGCGATCTCGTCGGAAATGTGCTCAACAACTGAAAGATCGTGAGCAATAAATAGAAATGTCAGGTTTAATCGACTCTGTAAATCCATAAGTAAATTTAAAATCTGAGCCTGTATTGAAACATCCAGGGCTGAAACTGGTTCATCGAGAACTATGAATTCGGGATCGACTGATAAAGCCCTCGCAATACCGATTCTCTGGCGTTGGCCTCCTGAGAATTCGTGGGGATACCTGCCTGTGTATTCGACAGCTAAACCTACATTATTCAGAATATCAGCGACCTTATCTTTAATCTGTTCTCGGGGAACGATTTTGTGAAATCGCAGAATTTCAGAAATCATTCCTCCAACAGTAATTCGCGGATTCAGGGAACTATACGGATCCTGAAAAACGATCTGCGCTTCTTTCCTGACTTCACGTAAATCAGTCCGGTTCAACTTCAAAAGGTCTCTGCCCTTGAAGTTAACCTCACCAGCTGAAGGTTCAATCAATCGGATGATTGATCGACCTGCGGTGGTTTTCCCGCACCCTGACTCTCCAACTAATCCCAGAGTTTTGCCTTTCTTAACCGAGAGAGACACACCATCAACCGCCTTTACGTAACCAACGGTTTGTCCAAAAAAGCCCTTTTTAATTGGAAAATATTTCTTAAGCCCATTAACCTCTAAAAGTACATCACTCATTGCTGTTTTCCAAAGTTGTATTGGCAGACTTAGCCAAGTCGGCCTTTTATTGTTACCTTCCAACCAGACATATTTCCAAAATGAGTTTGAATTCATACATCAGAAAACAATGTCAGTCCTGACAATTGTTTTAAGACATCATGTGTCTTCATCCAAATCTAATGTATTCTAAACACTACTTTCGCCAAAAATGTCCGCTGAACAGAACCAGTATTGTAAATACTTCCAGGCGACCAAGCATCATTAAGGCAATTAATATCCATTTCACAACAGATGGGAAATGCCCAAAATGATCCGCTGGACCAACATTACCAAGACCTGGTCCGATATTTGAAAGACAGGCGATTGCCGCACCAAAAGAAGTCACGATATCGATATTAAAAGCCGAAATCACCATCGTTGATATCAGTAGGATCAGCACAAATACCAGGATAAATGAAAGAACATTTCTGACAATATTATCATCGACCAGCATATGCCCTATTCTTAATGGCAATACTGCCTGGGGGTGTATTAATCTCTTTAATTCTACGACAATCTGTCTGAACACAATCATTATTCTAACGACTTTGGGCCCCCCTCCCGTCGAGCCTGCCATACCTCCAACCAGCATCATTGTCACCATGATTATCTGGGCAAAACCACCCCATAATTCCCAATCAGCAGCACCATAACCGGTTGTTGTAATTATCGCAATAACATGAAAGAGCGATTGACGGAATGTCTCTTCAGTGCTGTCAAACTGATGATTAATCAAATTATTTATAAAAAGTACAATTGAAAAAATCCCGATAAGGATCACGAATACCCTGAATTCGCGGCTTTTCCAATAATAATCAGGTTTTCCCTTTAGCAATCTGAAGTGCAGCGCGAAATTCGTCCCCGCAATGAACATAAAAATAATTATCACATAGTGGATAAACCTACTCTCAAATGCTGCTATACTCGCAGTATGGGTAGAAAAACCTCCGGTTGCCATAGTCCCGAAAGTGTGACATGCTGCATCAAACAAGGTCATTCCACCAATCCAGAGCAGTATAAATTCCAAAGCGCTAATCAGGAGATAAACTCCCCATAGAATCGAAGCTGTTGTTTTGATCCGTGGTGTTAACTTGTCCTTTACAGGACCGGGAAACTCAGCTCGATATAATTGCATACCTCCTACACCAAGCAACGGTAGGATAGCAAGTGAAAGGAGGATTATACCCATCCCTCCTATCCAGTGAGTCAGACTTCTCCAGAAAAGTACACCCTTTGGGAGCGATTCTATCAGTAGATGAGGTCCAAGAATTGATGAGCCAGTCGTTGAAAAGCCCGACATTGATTCAAACACGCAGTCGGTAAAACATGGAATTGCACCTGAAAGATAAAAAGGCAAAGCTCCGGCAAATGCCATTGCAAGCCACCCGAATGTAACAACGGCAAAACCACTTCTTAAGTTGATATCTCTTTGTTTGCGTCCCTGCAGGAACATCACACCGCCGATAACACCAACAATCAGAATTGATTGAACAAACGCAAAAGTATCTCCCTCCCCGTAAATCAAACTCACAAGAAGGGGAAGTATCATCATTACAGCGACAAATAGCATTGTCGCTCCGACAAGAGAAATTATTTTATGAGGATTGAGCATTTTATCGGAACAATTTCTCTAATTCCGGAATTGTTTCGGGGATGCAGAAAGCAACAAGCGTGTCTCCTGCGTATATTACCGAATCTCCTTCTGCAACGAAAACCTCACCGAGATGTTCTATGGCACCGATTATTGCACCGGATGGGAAGGATATCTCTTTAAGCTTCAAACCTGCTGCTTTTGATCCTGCTGCAACCAGAAATTCTACAATATCAGCTTCGATCCCTCGCAATGTTGCAACCGCGAGAATTCTGGCTCCAAGCAGGTGTTTCAAAATTGCGTCTGAAGTCAGGATTAGTTCATTTACTGCTGCATCCAGTCCGATCGCTCGGGCAATTGGAGTATATTCGGGTTTTGTACTAAGAGTAATTGTCCGTTTTACTCGCATATGACGGGCAAATAAACTCGTCACTATATTATTTTCATCATCGTCACTCAGAGCTGCAAAAACTCCCATCTCTTCAATACCTTCCATTACCATCAGATCAATGTCCATTTCCTCATCTCCTCGAACAACAATGGTGTTCTCGAGGATTTCGGCAGCAATCTGTGACCTGTCTTCATCACTCTCAATTAATTTAACGTTGAACCTCTTATCCTGCTCAAGTCTTTGTGCCACGAGCCTGCCTACCAAACCACCACCCAGTAACATTACATCAAAAGAGACGTTTCCTGACTTGCCAGCGAGGTGAAATACACGGTCAAGGTTACGTTGGTGTGTCATTACGTAAATGGTATCACCGGGCAAGATTACATCCATTCCTGAAGGGATGATTGTCTCACCCTCCCTCCCAATCGCAACAACTCGCATTGAGATATCCGGATATTGAGGGGTCATATCCTTCAGTGGTTTGTTAATGATGGCAGAATCGGCTGAGCTATTGAAACCCGCTAACATCATTTTCCCACCGGCACATTCAACAATATCTACCGCCTGATGATAGCGGATCATTCTCTCAACTTCGCGAGCTGCTTCGAGCTCAGGATGAATGATCTGGTCAATTCCCAGCTCGGAGAGTTTAATGGGCACATCCGGACTGGAATATTCCTGATTTCGAACTCGAGCAATCCGAGTTTTAGCACCCAGTTGTTTTGCCAATACACAGGCAACAATATTCACTTCATCAACTGAGGTCACAGCAACGAGTAAATCGGCCTCTTCAACTCCGGCTTCAAGCAGTGTCTTAATAGATGTTCCACTACCCCGAATTGCCATAACATCTAAGCTACCAGCAGCTCTATCTACCAGACTCTGTTTGCGATCAATTATCGAAACGTCATATTCCTGCCAGGAAAGTGTTTTTGCCAGATGAAGTCCGACAACTCCAGCACCAACAATTACGATCTTCAACTTAGTTTTCTCCCGTAATTCACTGCGTTACACACTTTGTTAACTGGTAGCTGTAACAACAGTTTGTCCATGCATATAAGGTCTCAGGACCGGTGGAATAGCAAGCGAGCCTTCTTCAGTTTGGTATGTTTCCAGCAATGCAACCAATAGACGTGATGTTGCAAGCCCCGATCCATTCAGAATATGCGGGTAGCGAGCCTTCCCTCCGCCCTTTGGACGATATCGGATGGATGCTCTTCTTGCCTGAAAATCTCCACAATTACTTATTGATGAGGCTTCGAGCCATTTTCCACCATCAGCCGGAGCCCAAATTTCTATATCGCAGCATACCTTGGAATTAAAAGTAAGATCTCCGGTACATAATTGTACTATCCTGTATGGCAGTTCAAGTCTCCGTAATATTTCCTCTGCATGACCGATCATCTCTACCCACACCTCATCTGCTTGTTCAGGTCTCTCAAAACGAACTAACTCAACCTTATTAAATTGATGAGTCCTCAGAAAACCTCTCGTTGTGCTCCCATAAGCTCCTCCTTCTCTTCTGAAACAAGGTGAATATGCAGCGAATTTAAGAGGTAATTCCTCATCCTTCAGAATTTCTCCTCGATATTGATTGATCAGCGTAACCTCAGAAGTTGGGATGAGGAATAAATCTTCCCTCTCACATAAATACATATCATCTTCGAGCTTTGGTATCTGACCTGAGCCAAGCATACTTTCTCTGTTTGCGAGAAGTGGAGTCAGCATTTCCACATAACCATGTTCTACAGTTTGGACATCAAGCATGAAGTTAATTAATGCTCTTTCCAGCAAAGCCCCAGCATTTCGCCAAACCGGGAAACCTGATCCAGCAATTTTTCCACCTCGATTAAAATCAAGCATACCGAGTCTATTTGCAACATCGAGATGATCTTTCAGTTCAAAATCATATGTCGGAATTTCACCCCAGGTTCTTAATACAACATTATCCGCCTCTGATTTTCCATCAGGGGTTGAATCAGATGGCAGATTTGGTAAATTCAACAATAATTGACGAAGTTTCTGCTCAAGATCGCGTTCTTCCTCTTCACCGGATTTCATTTCAGAGCCTAACTGTCTCATTTCTGCCTCAAACGCAGCAGAGTCTTCCCTTGCTTTGCGTTTTTGACCTATTTGTTTTGAAACAGAGTTTCTCCGCTGGCGCATTTGATCCAGCTTTAAAGTAATTTCTCTCTTTTTCCGGTCTAATTCGAGCAAATCATCGGGATTAAAATCTGGTTCCCGCCTTGCCATCCGTTTTGAAAATTCGTCAGGATTATTGCGAATTTCTCTTAGATCATGCATTTTTATGCCTAAATTGTTTTTTTCTTGTTCTTAACAAACAACTGCGGTCTAAAGCATTTCTTGAAAGTATTGTCTTTGCGAACGAAGTTAAGCAATCTCTTCACTCACTAATAAAAAAAAACAGATTGCTTCGTCTCTTCGATCCTCGCAAAGACGAACATTCGTCATTACTTTCTGGACATGTTATATCCCTTCCCCTGAAAAGACTTTCTTTGCAGTAAGAAGTAGAATTCTCACATCAAGTGCTAACGAGATATGATTCATATAGAACAAATCATATCTTGTTTTTTCCTTGACATCTTCTAAAGATTCATCGTACTTATGTCTCACTTGAGCCCAGCCAGTTATTCCCGGACGAATTCTTAACCTGCGCTCATATAGTGGAATTTTCGTTTTAAAATCATCAACAAATTTCCTGCGTTCAGGTCGGGGGCCAACGAGTGACATGTCACCCTTCAGAACATTGAAAAATTGTGGGATCTCATCAATGTGAGTATTCCTTAGAAACCGACCAAATCCGGTAATACGAGGATCATCTTTAACTGCCCAAACTGCTCCTGATTTCTTTTCTGCATCCTGAACCATTGAACGGAATTTATAAAGATAAAACTCCTCACCGTCTCGTCCAACACGTTTTTGCTTGTAAAACACATTCCCGGGTGAACTCAGTTTAATAGCGACCGCCATAAACGGTAAAATCAATCCGGTTATGATAATCCAGAAAAAGGAGATTATCAGATCACTAATTCTCTTAATAATACGAACATGCAGCGGTGCAAACTGCGTTATTACCTCAACAAGAGGCAAACCGTGTATCTCAACTGTTCGCACAAGTCCTATTACCATCTGGTAATAATTTGCCACGATCATCATTCTAACGTGATGTTTGACACAGCGATCAAATGCGGCAAGTATCGCATCATTTGATTGCCGTTCAGGAGCGACCAGTACCCAATCAATACTCTGTTCTTCAATGATCCGGGAAAGATCGTCAATTCCCCCCAGCATCATGGAATTTTCTTCTTTCGAAATCCCATTCTCAGTAAAAGAGGAAGCGGTATTATTACTTGATGCCTCCTTTCCATCAGCATCCTTAAGCGGGTAATCAACAAATCCTATAACCCTGAATCCCCATACTGGATATTCTTTAAGCTGCTCGTACAGTCTCTTCCCAACATCAGTATACCCAACAATAACCGCATTACCTAAATCAATCCCCTTTATTCTCAGATGCCTTTGCCAGGTTCGTATTAATGTTCTGCCAGTTGATCCGGCAGAAAATATGACAATACCGTAAATTAACAACTTAATTTTAGTGAAACCAATAAACTCTTTAGTATCGAATGTAATGAGGAAGATAAATAACATACCCCAGAACACTGCTTTTGAAACCTTCACCATCTCATCAAATCTGGAAAGTGCAATCGGAGTTTTGTACATTCCTCGTATTAGAAATACACACCACCAGAATACAACTAACGTCAGCATTGGCCAGAACATGGTCACAGGTAGAGAAACTCTTGACAGATCTACCTCTTTTGAAACAATAAAAATCGCCATATATCCAAGCGATACGCTTATTGCATCAACAATCATCAAAGAAATGATAACGATGAAGTTCAACATATCTCTTCAATCTCTTTCTGATCTGAAGTAGATTTCCGAGTGAAATCCAATGCTTTCTTCACCACTTTCATTACATCACTAACCTTCAACTCATCCATACAACGAATACTTTCAAATATACACCTCTTGAAACTCCCGAAATAGCAGGGACTACAAGGCAAATTAGAGTTTGCAGAAAAGCAATGATCTCCTGGTGGTAGTTTCAGACGATAACCTGTCGGTCCAAAAATACCTATTGTGGGCACACCAAGTGCTCCGGCAATATGAAGTGGACCGGTATCATTAGTTATAACTAATTTTGCCTCAGCCATAATTGCAGAGGCAAGCCTGAGATTATGCTCGCCTGCCCAATTGATCGGTTTATGGTTTTTATTCCCCCATTCATCTTTGCTATGAACTTTGGAAATGTGTTTCTCCACGTCCTGGCACACATCGTTGTCTATTTTTCCTCCCATCAGGACGATCGGAGTACCTAAAACCTCCTTAATTTCAACTGAAAGGTCTCCAAACCTCTTCGAGTCCCATCTCCTGACCATTTCTTTTGTGTTAGGATTAACTCCACCACCCGGCAATACTACCACGAAATTCTGTGAATCAAGACCGGCTTCGCTCAGGATTTTAGATGCTCTGAGACGTTCCGAATCCTGAATATACCAATCATATCGCAAATCGTCAAGCACAACGGGGTGATCTAATTTCCCACCCATCCTTTTCACTGCACAATTTGAAAGTTCCCAAGCGGTCAAAGCACTATGTCTTTCTTCATCAAGAGGTACGGAAAATTTATCATTATTCAGAAAATCTCCGGCACTCCGACCCGACTTGAATACAAATTTGTCTCTAATCCCAATTGCAGTAACGAAATTATGAATTTTCTTATTCGAGTGAAATGCAATAGCAGCATCATAGTTTTGAAGACGTAACTTTCTTATGACTTTTAGCGTCGGGATGAGCGTGCTAAATCCGGGATCAAAAAAAGTACTTATCTTCTCAATAATGATATTGTCAATATATGGATTCGAAACAATAGCCGGTGCAGACCAATCGGTTGTCAGCAAGTCGATTTGAGCTTCCGGGAAACCATCTCGCAACCTTTTAATCGCCGGGGTAATAATGACCAAATCCCCTAAGGCATGAAGTTTAACTATCAGCAGCTTCATTTTCTAAAAATGTTTGCGCACAGAGCCAGATTGAAAGAATAATTTCATATCTGTCGTCTCTGCGGCCTCAACGTGCGATCAAAATACCCACGTTGTATTAAAGATCTAATTGAATAAACATAGCCATTTATCTGTTGTGAGACCTGATTGCTGTTTCTCTGTAAATGTACGATTAACAGTCTTAATAATAACATCTTCACCCATATCCATCTTGATAACTCAGCAGATATCCATCCCATGTGTTTTCTCATAAAGACATACCGACTCCAATTTGCCGCTGCAATTGCTACAGGCTTGATAGAATCCGTACTACACCCTCCAACATGACTGACCTTTGCTTCAGGTTGATAAACTATCCGGAATCCGGACTTGAACAATCTAAAACACACATCTTCTTCTTCAGAATAGAGAAAGAACTCTTCATCAAAACCACCAATTTCCACAATTGCTTCTCGACGAATCATCATTGCTGCCCCGAGAACTCTGTCAACCTCAACTGTATCATTTACCGGCTTGTAGTTCAAAACTAATTTCCCGGAAATCCTGTTAAATTGAAAGACATTTATTAATCCGGTTGCAGATAATATTGACATCCATAACGTAGTGAAATGGAAATACGACTGATGAGAATTTCCTTTTTCATCTAAAATTGCCGGCGCAACACATCCGACCTTCGGATTATTTGACAGGTAGCTGTTAAGAATTGACAAACAACCTGATTGGACAACCGAATCGGGATTCAGGAAATATATCCAATTGCCTTCTGAGGCGGCTATACCCAAATTGTTACCAGCACCAAATCCTCCATTAAATTGACTTTTAATAAGAAACACCGAAGGAAACTGATTTGATATCAATTCGCATGTATTGTCATTTGAGCAATTATCTACAACGATTATCTTAATTTGATCGATTGAGGAAAGTTTAAGAAGTGATTTCAAACAACGCTCAGTTTCAGCTGCTGAATTATACGAAACAATAACAATCGAACCGATGTATTCGACTTTAGAAGCTTTATGGTTTTCAGGTTTTCGATTCTTCATGAATTGAGAACCTGTCTATAGAGTCTGAGAAACTGTTGAGCTGTCTGTTTTATATCCATCCTCTTCTGAGCATACCTGATACAATTATCGGAGTAGGTACTGTGATCAGCTATTATATCAGCCGCCATCCCGTAAGAATCCGGTGTCTTTCTATCGACTACGCAGCCAATCTCCCATTTCTGAACTTCTCTTGAGATATCCTCTCCAACCTCCCGTTCGACTACCAGAGGAATACCTGCACCAAGGTATTCTGCGAATTTTACAGGCCATACCGACCAATCTGCTGCAGGTTTAAGCCCTAAAAGCAGAGCCAGATCAGCCCTTGCAATACGGGATGAAATCTCAGTCGGGGCCGATGCATCAACGGAATAATCTGCTGTGGACAATCCGCTATGTTTAAATCTCTGTATTATAAATTCATGATTTTGACTTGTCAGCACCTGGAGTTTCAAATCAGGAATGCAGGTTTTCAGATATTTAAAGTGCTGGGCGATCCTTTCTGGCGGATACCAGTAAGAATCGATTTTCTCACCGACAAAAAGCAGAATATTCGATTCTGAATCAACCTTTTTTTGGTTTCTTTCAAACTGAGACGCCGTGAAAAATTCGTCTGTATCACCTCTATTTGGGACAAAAACGACTTTCTTTGCTCCTTCCCGAATAAACAGATTCTTAAAAAAGGGTGCAACTGCAATGACTGCGTCACTATTTTCAAACAGGTGTTTCTCGATTCTCTTCCAGAATTTATATGTAATAGACCCTTTTCTAATTACTCCATTCAGCACAAATTCTTCCGGTAAAGGTCCCCGTGGATCGAAGATGTGTTGACAGTCTGTGATTTTTGCTGAAATCAGTGACAAAATGCTTGCAAAATAGCTTCGGGAGTGTATCACGTTCGATCTGGAATTCTTAGTTTCAATAATTATTATCGGCAGACAAAAAAGCAGTCCTATTATAATTAAGTACCAAGAATAGACGGGTTTTACAATCATAGGACGGAGCCTGAGATCAACACCACCGTTTTGCATTTCTGCTTTCAGAACCTTCCATTTTTTTCTTTCCCTCACCAAAGACACTGGATTAACGAAACTCAGCAATCGAATTTGCTCAACTTTAGAATTCGAGTCCCCCATTAATTTAACATCTGAGTTGCCAATACGGTACAATTTCAACAGCATCTTCCGGACCTGACTCCGAAGTATCCCACTGTATAAGAGATTCTCTCCGTAAATCACATACAACAGTCTGACAGGATTCGTCGGTTTATCAATTTTTATCTTTGAGGAATACACCCACTACCCCAGATAATCAAAATCTTATCTGCTTTATTCACTTTCTATCTCAAACATCACAACCACACTCGAAACGGTCATTTCTAAAATAAAAGAAAATACATATCTGATTGGGCTGAAATCCGATAGCCAGGAACTAATTTTTGAAAACTGGAAAATCATGCCGAAGAAACTAAATCCCCCTTTTTAATTATCAGCAAATCAAGTATTTTTGAATTAACCTTTCGGTTGTACATATAGAGAAAGGTAATCCATGAAAAGAATTGAGTTAAAGTGAACGCAACTGCTGCTCCATTAATTCCATAAACAGGTATTAACACAAGGTTTAATCCGAAAAAGAGTATAAAAGCTGTTGATGCGATACTTATAACGTAGAAATATTCACCTTTCTTAAGGTAGTGTTTCAAGACTAAACGTGATTGTGAAAGGAATACAAATCCGGGAATCAGTATCAAAAGCACCACATAACTATTTAAAAATTCTAATCCAATAACATGTCGGATAAGATACCAGCTTAAAAAGATAATTACAACTCCTGAAAGTAGTGCCAGGTTCAGGGATAATCTGAGATGCAATGGAGAAGGAACAGTTGATATTTGCGGGTTCTTTCGTACAGAAGGGATAAAACCCTTTAACACCCAGGCAAATCTGTGTGTGATCCCTGAAAGCACGAGAGCAACCGAATACTTTCCAACATCCTGAATCGTCATGAAGTAGGCAATGAGAATTAGATCCAAATGAATTGTTATTACAACAAACAGATTCACAACATATGGCTTAAAACCAGAAACAATCGATTTCAGAATCAGTGGGTAATTGATCATAATTTCATGTCCGACAATACACCAGGTAATAATCAGGTAAATGAAACTCACCAATGATGCTGTAAGTACCCACACTCCAATCGCTGTTTCAGCTGAAAGCTCATTATTTCCAATGAAATAAAGAAGTATCAGGAAAATCGTTGATGATGAAAGAAAGGACATCAGATAGGTATAAATTCTCTTACCAATGGTTTTTAAAATATTCTCATTCAGTTCTATTATCATCATTGGAACAATCGCTATTATCCCCATTCCCCAAAGATTTGTCCCAATATCCGAGAGATATAGATTGAGTCGATCCTTTAGAAAAAGATGAGCTAAAACGGTCACTAAACCTCCATAGATAAATACAATTAGAAGATTATTTCCGATAATCGTATACTTCTTTTTGGAGGAATTCTGAAGTATCTGCGAATTTCCCGATGAAATCCCGATTAAGACAAATACACTTAAAATGGATACTAATGAAACAACCAGTAAAAAACTCCCGATGCCAGCTGAACCGATTGTCCTGGCAATAAAAACAATTATTGCCGTCCAAAGTAAATAAATAGAAAGATGATCCCGCATTTAACTATCAGCCGGATTTATATTGCTTGAGGGAATCATCGTTTTGGATTATGTTTTCTTTTGGTTTCCGATAAATGAAAGGTATTCGGGGTGATCTTATCAACAACCTCTTTATATAGCTGGAGCATTCTTTCAGCATGTAGCTCAAAATTGTATAACTTCACCACCAGATCACGTGCATTTTTTCCAACTCTTTGTCTGTAATTTTCATCGGATGCAATCCTATTCATTGCATTCGCTATGGAAATTTCATCATTAATGGGAACGGTTAATCCAGTCACATTACTAATCACAAGATCAGTCACACCCTCTTCCTGAGAAGTTATTACAGGGAGCCCTGCTGCCATCGCTCCAAGCAGCTTTAATCCAAAACCATTTTTCCTGAAAGGGAAAAGAAAGATATCACTTCTCTTTAATATTGCATCAAATTCAGCATCTGTGACTCTTCCGGTAAAGTGAACTCTCTGATACAGTCCCACCTGTCTCACAATCTTCTTTAAATTGTCTGTATATTCGTCCGATCCTGTACCTACAATTGTCAGTAAGGTATTTGGTCTTAAATCTGCAATTTTATCGAATGCTTTTATCGCAATATCCGGTCCGTTAGTTTCTGTCAATGCGCCAACAAAACAGAATCTGACAAAGCCCGGTTCTGCACCAATCCTTGGAAGATTTCCATATCTTTCCACATCCGTACCTGTTGGAATAATTTCTTTTCTCTTACAACTTTGAAGTTCAGGTAATATTCTGGATTCGAGACCTCGGTGAGCAAAAGTTATCAAATTTACATTGCTTAGAAAATTGTTCAACCATCCGGGAATATTCGCTTTCTCCTGTGCAGGATCGGAAGGCAGATCAATATCCTCCCATACTGAAGCTATGCAGGCAGGATGTTTCGCTGCATGCCAGCACAAAGTGCGATTAAAAGGGCTGTGAACATGGACCAGATCATATTTATTTTTATTTATAACATCCCAACCCGTCCAAAATTTCTTAACACTGTCAAATATACCGGTTGATCCTTTTTGTTCGGTTTCTGTTCCCCTGAAATAGTTAGTATTAACCTGAGACAGATCTCCCGGTGTGGTCGATAGAAATTCTAACTTGTGCCCAAGTCTGACAAGGTATTTCGCCCAAAGACGAACCTTTTCACTTTGAATATCCCCTATGAACAGGATGTTGTAATTATCAGACATTAGGATTTTTACTCCTGCGCACTAAGATTATCTGATAGGCCATGAACATCCAAAATACTATTGCTACTTGTGGATGATGGAAAGGTGAGTCAACCATTGAAGCGACGAGTGAGGCTAAAAATCCAATGTTGAGGCTAAGGAGCAATCGATCATCCTTATTCCACGTCTCTTTCTTCATCACCCTCACACGCATAAAGGCTCTGCCAAAGGATGCTGCCATAATATATGCATATGCAGAAATTCCCATCAATCCATATTCAAACCACCATCTGAGATAGACATTGTGTGGATGTTCAGCTCGGACAATACTACTCGGGAAATTGGTCGGATAAACAAATCTGTAACTATCGATGCCCATCCCCATCAACCAGTATTGTCGGAGCAATTCAAGTGAATTCAACCAGATCTGAACTCGGCCGACTGAGGACCAGTCCGGAGCAGCTCCAACTCCAAACGTCATCAATAAACGATACAGGATCAGCGATGGCAGGATAAGCAATCCGGCAATAAAAACAGGCATCATCACCTTGAAAACCTGACGGTCTTTCCATGCGAAGAATCCCATTGTTATTAGAGATGTTAGATATGCAGCTCTTGATTGTGTTACAAATATCCCGGCAAATATCCCCAACAATACGATCCAGTATCCGATTTTGCGTCCGTAGTTTTTCTCATATAGGATACACATAATTGCAAATGGTAGCACCATCCCAAAAAAACAACCTGCAGGATTGAATGACACCCATCCCACAATTACCCTTGTGTATCCAACTACAAAATACCGCGCCAGACTTATCCACCCAACAAGTCCTGCAATTGAAATTATTACCCGCATTGTTTTTTCAATGGTTCTATTAGAAGGTGCTAAATTGTAGATGATCAGGAAAATAAGTATTGGAAATGCTAAATTTACGCGAAACAGATATTGTGCTTCAGCGGCTTCGTACGCTCTGGCAATACCTATTAGGCCTGCGAGAACCAGTAAACTTAGTACAACGGGATAAGCGATATTGAAGGTTAAAATTCCTGACTGTAATCTTTCAGCCATAAATGAAACTGTAAAAAGAACGACTAATCCAAATATCAATCGATGATCGGTATATAGAAATATTAATGGAAAAATATAGATAGAAAAATTTCTTACGTCAAAGAAGAAAATCAATCCGACTACAGATATTACCACGGCGAGTGTAATCAGCGAAACTGCAGGAGAATAAACGATCATCGACAATAACACCGGTAGAGCTATCGATATTGATAGCACTCCAATGGATATCCCCGAATTAGGTGGATTGAATTCTCCGGGAGAGAGCAGGTTTTTGTATTTTCCAATCACGCTTTTCTACGGCCTAATCCTAATGTACTCATAATCTTCTGAACCTTTGCCCAATCTTCCTGGTTTCTCTTTGACAGTGTGAAAACATATTCG
The DNA here is from genome assembly GCA_964387885.1 of uncultured bacterium. GTDB lineage: Bacteria > Electryoneota > AABM5-125-24 > Hatepunaeales > Hatepunaeaceae > JABGPL01. Next base: position 24,474 of record CAYLYZ010000029.1, read on the forward strand.
AGAATCAAAACCAAAACCAGGGTTACAATTATGGATAAAGTACCTGAGATCAGAACGATAACTTTCCGTGCGGGTCGCGACTTATAATTAGGAACAACCGCTCTATCAAGTATTTGGACATTAGCTGTCTCTCGCTCTTCCTGGATCTTTGCACTTTCATATTGAGGATAAATAAATTCCATCAATGAGGCTTGAATTCGGATTCGACGAATAATATCCGCATATCTTCTGCCAAGTTTTGGAAGTTCCTGAAGCCCAATAAATAGCCCTCCTTCCCGTCCCGTTATCATATCATCATATTGAGATCCAAGTTCAGTACTCATCATTTGAAGTTGTGCAACCACAGGGTGGTTTTGCCCAAGGTTATTGCGCATCACATCCAATTTCACATCATTGGCGATTTGTTTGGCTTTTAAATCGGAGGCTGCGTTAATCATCGCGATTGTCTGATCTGGTATCGAAATTGCGTTTGTCGATTGTTGGAATGAGACAATACTATCCTGCAGGGTTGAGAGTGAATCGTTAACTTTCGCGAGTCGTTTCCCGATATACTCTCTGTTCTTTCGGGCAGTTTCACTGGTAATATTGCGATAAATCCTGTCCAACTCCTCAATACAGGCATTTGCCATCTCTGTTGCCCGTTCAGGGGATTTATCCTCAACCTCGATTATAATGGCATCATCATCCCTCGTTGCTATTGAATAATGTCCATTAAATGTTTCAACAACATCCTCCAAGAACAATTCATCAGGAATTTTATAGACTTCTCTTAGATTAAATCGCTTGCAGATTGCCTCTTTAAGAGACCGACTCGAGAGAACAGTTTGATAGATTTCATCAGTGGGTAAATCAAGGCCAAAATTTGCTGCAACCCCCTTCAAGTCAGCTGGCAAAAACGAGGGCAGCCCTCCTCCACCTCCTGAGGGAGGAAGAATAATTGCACTGGATGAATACCAAACCGGAAGCGTCAGAGCCACAATTACCGCTATAATTATGACTAAAAAGAAATTTACAATGAACAGCAATCGCCATTTTACAAGGAGCAGCAATAAATCAAATAGATTCAAGCGTGCGACAGGCTCTTTTTCAATCATGTGCTTTTTCCATATATCTAAAAACGGTAGTTAAAACCAAGAAAATATCGGTCAGGCAAAGCTGCTGATGAGAAACCATCGATTTTACCTGATTCAATAACTAAACCCGGGAATACTTCGTAAGTTAATGAAGTCTCAACCTCAACCCAGGATTTTCTGTCTCCATCTAAGAAGTAGGCGGTTCCTTTCCACTCTTTTGGATCACGAGGTATCGTTTGGAATATTTCTCCGCCTACTGTGCCGTGTCTGTTACTGTCAACTCTTATTTTAAGTGCAAGATTCCGTTTTGGTTTGTAGGAAAAACGCCACCGAATCCTGTCTGAATTAGGTTTTAAAGAGCTACCCAGACTCGAAGTCCAGGTTGTATATCGATTCACCGGATAAAAATGTGAATATACAAATGGATCAAGACGAACATACTCGAAGCTGGTTTGAAAGCCGGAAATCCCAGTATTAAACACACTGAGTCCGGCGGTATATCCCAATTTGTTGCCAGGATCTCCCTCACCAAGTGTTGACGTCTTCATGTCGTCAATTAACAGAGAGCAATAAACCAAACCCCAATTTCCCAATCGAACTTCGACATCTCCTGTAAGCAGGACATTATCTACATCTCCACCATCATGTTCTGCTGAGAATAGGAAATTTAAGGGATTCAAATATGCAAAATCGAGACCTCTTTCACCCCAGATTAATGCCTCACCTACTCCAATCACCAAAAGGTTACGGTAGAAATATTCAAGTCGATGGGCAACCAGCCATTTTTCTGCAGGAACGAGTCGTGTCCAGCCCTGATCAGTAACATATAGAGTATCATCCGGAGTTTGCCATGGCTTCAGTTTCCCGACTGCGTACAGGAACCTTATATTGTCGCCGATTTCAAATCGGAATCTAAGGTGATTTATGGAGGGTGCGGAGCCACCTAAAAGCAAATGCTCCTCACCCGGTCCCCAAACTAAATGGTCTTTTCCGAAAGTTATCCCGGCGAATCGAGTATTGAATGATAGATATGCTTCAGTTAAATCATAGTAAGTTTCTGAGCCGCCTAATAAGGGACCAACGTAACCCCAACGATCTTCAAGTAAATCACTCCGCGATCTGTAGGGAGAATTTCCCTGTTCAACATGATCAACAAACCTGAATGCATATCCAATTCTATCCTGAACATGTCCTCGAAACTGAATACCTGTTGCCCGTCTGAAAATGGTCTTCTCTTCGGTGATATCCCATCGTGCACTAATTAATGGGTCAAAGATAAAGCTAAAATGATCAGTTTGCAAGGAGCTCAAATGCCAATGAGGCGACTTTATTGCAGAAAAAAGACCAGTTTCTTCTTCAAATTCAAAGTTTTTATCGTCAGATTTGTTATTGAGAATTCGCTCTACCTCCGAGGCAAATTCTCGCAGGGAATAATTGAGCTCAGCTATCAAGATATCATCATCCAGTTCACGGACTTTTCTGGAAATTTCAAGAAGATATCGACTGATTTCAATTCTCGACAGCGGTTTCAGCGTGGTAGTTGCTATCGGAATTAAATCTCGAGATGCACAATTTGCCAGAAATGAATAGACCTCGTCGTCAACAGGAACAAACGATGAGGACTTCAAACCGATGTCTCCACAGAATCCGAATCCTGACAGAACAAGAATTACTGTTAGTATAAATGGGGTTTTAAATACTATGTTCAACGATCAACGTACTGACGTTTATAATATTCTAGATAATCTCCCGACACAACCTGATCAATCCACACTTTATTATTTAAGTACCATTTTACGGTCATCCTAATAGCGTCCTCAAATTGAAATTGTGGTTCCCACCCAAGCTCGGATTGAATTTTTGAATTGTCCATTGCATATCTGCGGTCGTGTCCGGGTCTATCTTTGACAAAGGTTATCAGAGATTCACTCTTTTTGAGTTCCTTTAAAACCAGTTTAACCAGATCAAGATTGCACATTTCACAATTACCTCCGAGATTATAAACTTCACCTGACCGTCCCTTTTCGAAGATATCAATAAGACCTCTGCAGTGGTCGGTGACATATATCCAGTCTCTAACCTGCATTCCATCACCGTAAACCGGAATTTCCTTGTCCTGCATGGCGTTGTTTATCAATAGTGGTATTAGCTTTTCAGGGAACTGGTAAGGACCATAATTATTCGAACATCGTGAGATTACAACAGGCAGCTTGTATGTTGCATAATAAGCTCTTGCGAGTAGATCTCCTGAAGCTTTAGAAGAGGAGTACGGACTGTTCGGATCAAGATGGTTTTTTTCTGTAAAAGGAGGATCATCCGAAGCGAGGCTGCCATAGACCTCATCGGTTGATACTTGTAGATATTTACTTACATTATGACGTCGCGCTGCATCCAAGAGCTTCTGTGTGCCTATCACATTTGTTGTAAGAAACGGCCCCGGATCATCAATAGATCGGTCTACATGTGATTCAGCAGCGAGATGCATTACTCCCCAACATCCCTCCATTGCTTTATTCACTGCCTTAGAATCAGTGACATCACCTTTCACAAAAGTGTAGTGGGGATTATTCTCTACTCCTGCAAGAGATGCAAGGTTGCCTGCATACGTCAATGTATCAAAATTAATTATTTGCCAGTCAGGTTTTTCAGCAAGAATGTAACGAATGAGATTCACTCCAATAAAACCAGCCCCTCCCGTGATCATTATTTTTTTCATCCTGTTCCACCTCTCTTTAGAAATTCATAGAAGTCTAAAAGAACTTCCTTTCCCAATCATATCCAATTTCAGAATCGTCCCACGCTTTTCGAAATTCATCGGGATTCTTATAATTGTAAACCTCTGATGTCAAATTAATCACAAGAGATTCAGTTTCAGAAATGCACTTCCATCCGTGGTAAACCATCGCAGGAATTTTAACCAGCAATGGATTGTTCTCACCAATAAAGAACTGTTGAATTTGTCCTTTTGAGGAGCTGTTGTCACGAGGATCATAAAGAACAAGTTTGATCATACCTTTAACACAAGTGACATGATCAATTTGTTCCTGATGATAATGCCATGCTTTTACAACACCTGGATAATTTGTTGTCATGTAGACTTGACCAAATTTCTCAAAGATATCATCATCATATCTGATCATCTCCATTAACCGACCACGTTCATCTGGAATCACCTTCAGAACCTTTGTTTCAACTCCGTCTATCATTTAATGCTCCTTATACAGAAAACCGCTAACTTGCTGAGTGACTCAAACGTAATAAGTTATTAAACAATAACGCTTGAGTCAATTTGTCGACAGTAATTTCTCATTCAAAAAGAGAAACCCCCCAATCCTGACGAGGATTGAGGGGTATTCTGGTAATACTTTCAGAATTTACCGAACTAAAACAGCCTTCTGCATAGCGATGAAGTCACCGGATTGCATTTTAATAATGTAAATCCCGGATGACGCATCGTTTGCGTTCCAGACTATCGAATAATGTCCAGCTGCCTTATCAGACTGTACAAGTTCAGCAACCTGCTGTCCCGACATGTTCCACACTGTGACTGAGACATTACTCATATTCGGTAGACCATAGCTGATAGTTGTTTCAGCATTAAACGGGTTTGGATAGCCCGGTTTCATATAGAATACCGATGGAATAGATGAACCCTGTTCGTCGGGTACATTGAGACCACGTATGATGAAATTGAATGGCGCATTAGCAGACATCACCCAGAAGTCATCATCAACCGCCCAGACTTTCCAGTTAACCGTGTAATCCTGTTCACGATCAAGTCCCAGACCGTCTATGACCTGTTGCAGAGCTACAATAACTTCGAGTTCTGCTACAGGACCGACCGCAACCGTATCCTCGACACCCTCAATTGAGAACACAACAGTATAGTTTACAGCATCTTGTTCCCACTCATTCTGGGCAGCTTCAGCCCATGTGAATGTCAGATTTTCCTCATCGTTTACTTCAAAACCGTTCGCGGGAGTAAGTTGATCAAATGCTTCGGGAGCATCATTAACAGAAACTACGGCAACCGTAAAGGATGCTTCAATCTGAACACCTGCTTCATCTGTTGCTGTAATTGTAACATCAAGCGGATTAGCACCTGCTGTGTTGAAGTTTTCTGCAGGATTTGCGTTAAGCACATTATCTGCAATGCTTAATCCCAGCTCACCCGGGTTGACTGTCAACTCAAAGTTCAATTGTTGCGGGTAATGTGGATCAGCAATATCAGCATCAGTTAAATATTCGAGGATATCAAGAAGCTGGACATCTCCAGCATCCTCATTAACCTCTTGAGCACCGATATCCTGAATCACTTCAGGATCTCGGTTAACATTATTTACCGTAATGTTGATTTGAACTGCGTCAGATACACCTGCAGCATCCGTCAATGTAAATATAGGATTGTATGGCTCTTCCCGAGCATCATCAAATGTAGGCGTCCAGGTAAATGTAGCCGTACCATTTCTGTTATCTACAAACTCAGGACCTTCTCGCGGAAGACCATCGTTGTCCGTTAGTTCCCAGGTCAATTCGTCACCTTCATCCGGATCTGAACCAACGAAGTTCACCACCAGTTCATTTCCTTCATCAACGTTGCGTTCTTCACCGTCTGCAGGTTCCTCAACCACTGGAGGTTGATCTTCATTGATGACGTAAATCCAGACCTGAATAGCCATTGCATCAGCACCATCTGAAACTGAGAATACCGGAGTGTATGCATCATCTCTTCCTGCATCCAAATCAGGCGCCCATGTAAAGGTTGCTGTACCGTCACCGTTATCGGTAAATTCGTGACCACCGGGCAGCTCACCTTCATCTGCGATGCTCCACTCAAGTTCATCAGCGTTGTTATCTATATCTGATGCATTGAACTGGATATCTAATTGCTGTTCTTCAGCAACACGATACTCTGGAAGCTCATCATCAGGATCTTCATCTACCGGTTCTTCGATCACAGGAAGATCGTTTACAGCTTCAATAATCAAATCGAAAGTGTATGTTTCAGTTAAGTCGCGATGAGGTTCAGCATTACCCATTGAAACCTCAATTGACCGAACGGAACGCTCTGTGTAATCTCTCGTAAACTGTTCAATATTAATGTTTCTCACACTGCGCGAATTTCGAATATCCCGATTCGGATCATCATTTGCAACAAGCACTATGTCTTCAATAACACCGAAGTAATTAGCATCCGGCATTACCTGGTAGACATTCCCATCGCTAATTTGATGAGTTATGTTGTCTATTTGACCCTGTTCCGGATAGAAAACTAACTCATCACCATCAGGATCAACAAATAATAAATCGAGGTCAACAACATCAACCCATCCATCATCTTCTTGAATAGTATACTGATTGTCATCACCAAAATAATTTTGCCTGACCTCATCGTCAATTTCGGGAGGTTGGTTTACAGGAGTTATCTCAATCACAACGGATACTCTGTCCTCGACATCACCATTCCAGGCTCTGAACATAACTGAATATTCATCAGCATCTCCATTACCTGTTTGCCAGACAAAGTGTCCGACATTATCTGCAAAGTTGAATTCAGCATTATCGAGATTTTCATATTCATCAGGATTTACCCATTCAAATTCAAAATCTCCCTCAGCATTTGCCAGTTCAAGATCGAATTCGACTACGTCACCTTCCTCATGCACCTGTCTATCAACAGGAATAATTGAGAATATGTCTCCCAATGTCAGAGTAATAACTGTGAAACCATTCACTGTCCACTCATCGGCACCGACAAGAACATTGACCTCATCAAAATCGTGTTCAACCTCTGCTCCGAAATCATAAAAACGGAAAGACATCTGCTCACCTTCTACAAATCCCTCAACGAGCAGAAGGGTTTCCGCATCATCACCCCATGCAGATAAACCTAAAGGTTCACGTGGATCAACGACTATTGAGGCTCCTGCGCACATTCCCGCAGGAGTAAAGACTCCAACCTCATCGTCTGCACCAGGAGGTGCACCGCCAATATCCATTTCATTAATCAGGATAGAGTGGTTATTACCTGATCTACCCCAGACAAAATGTCCATCAAATTCCGAGCCAATTCCCGCCATATTCAGAGTTGCTTCCGGGAAATGAGGATCGTTAGAGTTAACAGTTGCTAAACCCTCGTAACCGATTGGAGCTGCAGGAGTAAACATTACAACAAATTCTGCTTCTTCACCAGGGGCAAGAACAACTTCATCATCCCCAATTTCAATTTCATAGACCTGCATATCCGAATCAACTGACTCGATCCGTAGATCGGCACCACCAGTATTACGAACTGTCATTGATGATTCAACAGCATCTCCGACACCAACAGGTCCAAATTCTATCAATTCTGGTTCAACAACGATAAAAGGTTCTTCAGTTCTTGCATTTGCTGTGAGTTCAACCGTTGTATTTGCATTCACCTCAAAAACTTCCGGCCCTTCAATAATATTAGTCTGGCATTCAAGCTCTTCACCTGTTGAAATATCCCAGAACAGGAAAGTGAAAGCTTCTTCATTAATGAATCCATCTCGGAACTCAGTATTGGGATCGTCACCAAACAATGTAAGTCCGATGTCTTCACCACCGTCTATCATCACCTGACCAGCACAAAGACCCTGTGAGGTGAAAGCTGCTATCTCGTCACCGTAAAATAGTGGTAGTTCCACATCCTGAAGAGTTACAATTGTTGCAACATTAACAACAATATTATGGGTTATTCCTGTGTTTAATGTCAGGAAGTGCCTTTCTGAGGCTGAACCCCATCCACGGATTGGGAACTCAATCATCTCACGGTCTACTACATTTGTTTCAAGTGAAATGACTGCGTCGTATGCCCGTTCTGCTGCAGGTTGGAAAGACACATTTAAAACACTCGCGTTGTCCGGAGCGATTATTATCTCATTTCCATCCCATTCAAGATCAAAGGCATCATCTCCTTCAATTGTAACATTGCTTATTACGAGATTTGCTCCGCCGGAACTAATCAGCTCCAAATCCCAGTTAAATACATCATCAACCGGGTGCACTCCCATGTAATAATTATCGGGTAAATCAATATCAGGATTCCGAGGTTCCACCACACCATCACCAAAGACATCAACAAAAATTATTTCATTGTCAGGATCATTTGATGAGATTGACAGGCGTCCCACATACTCTCGTTCTTCTGAGGGATTGAATGTTACGGTAACTTCGATCTGTTCATTTTGGGCAAGGTTGACTTCACCATCAAAATCTGTTGTAAATTCTTCGAGGTCAGATTCAATTGATTCAACAACCAGTTCACCAATCCCTCTATTACCGAGCATGAACGTCCACTCAGCAACTTCGTTACCTTCAAATCTGACCTGACCGAAATATCGTCTGGATCGACTTACATATATTTCAGGTGGTGGATCTTCAGAAACGGCAGCAAGATTTAAGACTGTGAAACCGTTTGCCTGATATTCTTCCGGTCCCTGTATAAACTGTGGTACCGCAGGAGCTTCAATTTCCTGGTCTGCATCCCAAACCATGAAGTTAAAGTTGTCTTGCACCTCGAGACCATCAACAATATCACTTTCCGGATCGTCTCCGAATGCGGTCAGTCCGACTCGACCCTGACCATCGACGACACCCCCACCAACGAGAAGCCCATCATTCTTGAATACACCAACTTCATCACCGGCGACTAATGCTTCGTCATCGAGTGTAGCTTCCTGGACAAGGAGACTGTGGTTTTCAGCGATGATATACCATTGGTAGTGTGTACCACGATCTTCACCACTGACACCACCTAATACGATTGTTATTTCCGGATTCTCTTCGTCATTGCTGGAAATTGTAAGGCTTCCTTCATAAAAATCAACTTCGTCAGGTGCAAAGGTAACAGTGACTATCCATCTGTCACCAGCCCGAACACGTGCTTCCTGGTTGAAATCTGTTGAAAAGACTTGATTGTCACTTTCAATACCAGTTACAAACAGGTCTTCAACGCCCTCATTCATAATTGGGAATCTCCAGACCATTTCCTCACCAACAACTGAAAAACCGAAGAAATACTCGGCATCTGCCTCTTCAATTGCAATTACAGGAGGATCTCCGGCTCCAACTCCACGACCATTAAGCTGAACAACGAAAACCCCATCGTCTACCGGATCATTGGAATTAATGGTCATGTTGGCACCATAGACAACTTCTTCTACCGGAGCGAAAGTCACCGTAATCTGAGACTCTTCACCTGCTGGGATATCAATTTCCGCCTCAAAATCAGAGGTAAATGCTTCATCATCAATGGCAACCTGGCCGATTGTAAGAGTCTCATCTCCGACATTTGTTATTGTCAGGACAAGGTTTCTGCTTTGCTGAACCTGTACATTTCCGAAATTCATTATTTCGTGTGAATATTCGGCTGTAGGTGGCTGTGCAGGTTCTGCCCGACCGTTCAAAGCAATGTCGAGATGACCATCATTATCCGGATCATTTGACCCGATAGTAAGTGTGGCAGCGTGCTCACCTTCTTCATCAGCAGAATATGTAACCGTAAATTCTGCATCTTCTCCGGGGGCAAGAACGACATTTTCATCCGGGAAGTCTACTGAGAAGAAAGCAGCTCCATCCCCGGCAATATCCATTGCATCGAGAATCAGGTCGGCTCCACCCTCATTTGTAACAGAAAATGCTTCTTCTGCAGCTTCACCAACTCTGACGCTACCAAAATCAATCGCATCTGTACTTGCAGCAATCTCAGGTTCTTCATTTCCGCCACCACGTTCTCCGCTAAGTGAAATGACAGAAAAGCCATTGCCGACAAATATTAATCCACCCATCTGAGCTTCAGCTTCAACGTCTTCAATTATTTGCTCATTTTGTGAATCCCAATAACGAAATTGAATGGGTTCCTCTGCTGCAAAACCATTATTATCATTTTGCTCAGCTCCCCATGCAGCGAGCCCCATTGCATCATCCGGGAATCCATCCGGAACAACAGATGCTCCGGCGCAAACCCCTTCTTCTGTGAAAAGACCAATTTCATCTCCCGGAATAAGTGATTCACCATCCAGGAGCGCGGCTGTGACGAGTAAGCTCATGTTGACATCAGTAATTTCGAACTCGAAAACCTGAGCCATTACCACAGGCGCGAATAAGAATAGCATAATAGCTAATGCAACACTAAGCGATAGCCTTTTTACATGCATTTTACCTCCCTGTAACTTCGGTCTTGGATGACTGTATGGAGCCGTTTATTGCGGCAAAAAATTTAGCCGGTTTATCCATGCAACCATCTCGTAGATATGTGCGTAATTTAATTTCTGTTTCGGTCTGAACTAAGGAACTAAATCCTTATATTCAGAAAGAATGAAAATTAATTCCTTTTTTCGTATTTGTCAAGCGATACTCCAATAATGCAATACATACTAGAAGGATCACTGCTCAATGTGAAAAGAAAAACTAAATTCATTCACTCTTATTTAATGATTTGAATTTACTGAATTAGTACTAACTTCCTCGCATAATTCCCATAAGGTGTCGAGATATTCAACATATAAATCCCGCTTGACCAACCATTTGCATCAATTGTAAATGAGTGCCATCCGGCAGAGTAAATACTTTCACTGATATGTGAAACTGTCTGTCCTTTTAAGTTAATTATCGTGCCTGACAATTTCATCTTATCCGGAATCCCGAAACTCACAGTTGTCTGATGGTTAAATGGGTTGGGGTAAATTCGATCAATTATAAACTCCTCAGGAATAGTTGAATTCAGAATTTCAGATTGAATAACTGTAAAACCATCTTTCTTATATTCATCTTTACCGTATAACACTTTTGTCTTCAACTGAATATCCTCGGAATTTGATTTCAGTGTTACGACCCAGTCCTCACCTTCGATAGCTCCATCAATTTCGGTTGTAGATAGATCATCCCCTCGCAGGATAATGCCACAGGGTTCAGAACTGAAATAACCATGTCCGATCAACCGTTGATTCTCTTTTGAATTAACGTATACTTCATACTCGGAGCCGGGATTCACTCCCCGAATTTCGGTAATCAGGAGGCTCATGTCCGAGCCGGTCGGTTTTAGTTTTCCATCTTTTGGCAAAGTGCCGATTTGATTAAAACCGCCTTCACCCGGATTGTAAACCAGATCCACTGCTTCATTGACTTTTACTTTGTAGCCCTGACCGGGTACTAAGATCCGAAGTCCGTAAAAATTGAATTCCGGAACCAGGAACCTGCCGAATCCATCCTTGGCAATATTAATCTGGTCTAATATCTCACTGAAGGCTGTCCGGCTCTGAACCTCTTCATCAAGTAGATAACTAATCACATTCCATCCGAGGTTCAGATGAATTTCTGTATCGGGTGGCACTCGATCTCCAATTGCCGTAAAGCTCTCTTCAACAGTTACATTCACCTGATACCCACCGAGAGGATCCCATTCTCGTAAACCGTTGAAATTTTGCGCAGGCCACCAGAACCTTCCGATTCCGTCTTTGGCTATTACCAGGTTACCTCGGTCGTTTATCTCACCAAGTACATCCGCAACCATCGGTTCGAATGGCTGAATATAAATCGATATGAGGTTCCATCGCTCAACCAGATCAACAACCTGTCTATCAGGCAATCCGACATCAAGGTTAATTGTGGTTTCACCACGAATACGGAAAATCCCCGGACCATCTACTATCTCTACCTCAGGTTCATATTCCTGATCTTCAACAGGAACCCAGATTACAAAACGGAATTGATCCCCTTGTTCAAATCCTTGCTCCCCCTGATACGCAAGAAGTTCCCCCGGGGGCATTAACCAACGGTGAACACCACCAATTTGGTCACGGGGTGTAAAGACTGCAATTTCACTTCCTACCGGTAAATCATCCGCTCCAAAGGAAACGTTTTCGATCGTAATCGTGTGGAAATTATCAGTTACAGGAGGATCATCAAAATGTTGGAATCCATCAATGATATTTGCGGTAAATGGTATTGTTACAGCATCTCCACCATATACTCTGATAATGATCTCACCATTATACTCGTCTCCATCTTCAGCATCCTGAGGTACATTTACACTTAAGGTTAATGGCAGCTCTCCGTCCGGTTCGATAACACCAGATTCGGGATCAACACCTAAGAATCCAAACCTGCGATTTAATTCCAAGCCGGTCAGATACTGTTCTCCCGAGCCTGTAACAGCTCCGAGAATCCATCGGTCTTCGTCCCAGGCTCCTGTAATAAAACAACCTGTGGGAGCGCCTTCTAGTGCATGAACCTGTTCAATAGTGCCCTCTTGAGGGTTGGAGCGGTAAATTCCGGTCGAACCATCCTCTTCGAGATTCAATGCATACAAGAACATCCCATCAGGATCGTTCTGGTGGTATGCAAATCCGTAAATTCCGGAAAGGCCGTGCTCGTCCCACTGCATCTGAATCTCACCATCGCGATTAACGAGATACCAATCACTATCCCACTCGGCTGACCAGAAACCATCAGTTTCTGAATCATATGCCAATGCCCTATTCAGTTCTATTGGTGCACCTGCCTGTTCCGAGCTTAAATCTCCCCCGGTAGAGAAACCGTAAATTCGATTATTTTGAGATGCATAAAGGAATTCACCATCCCAGGCGAGATCACGTAGTCCCCAACCAACAGTTTCAACAGGCTGGTCAATTGTACGGACGAGATTCCCTTCCCAATCCAAAACTACAACTTTAGGTCCAACTTCAGGATCAGCACAAGTTAAATAGAACCTGTCATCGGCAAATTCAGCGCCCATAATCCGGTTCAGCAGGCTTCTCTGAGTAATGTTCCATTCGAAAACCACATCCCATGGATCGTCTCTTTCAGGTCCGCTGCCAGCAATCTCCCGCATTGATCGTCTATTATCCTGATCATTCATCACTCCAGGGTTGCTTAGAACACGCACCCAGAATGGTGTTGGTAGGTCTGTCTCGTTTGTGAGATTGATTTCGACATCAAGTTGGTCATTACCTCCAAGATCAAATTCAATAGCTTCCGGATCTGCTGAAACTCGTGCTTCGATCAGTTCGACATTGAACACTCGAGCCTCATCTGGCTCAAATACCTCCTCAATTATGGTTGGATGGAATCCGGGTTTGCTAAAACTCAGGGTTACATCACCGGCGAGAGTATATGACAGAAAAAATATCCCGTTAAAATTGGTCGAAACGTCTTCCCTGCCATTTGATACTGTCGCATTTGGGACGGGCTGTCCATCTTGATTTCTTACCGTTCCGGAAATCCTGGCATAGTCTGGAATTATGCATCCCCAGATCACCACATCATCTATGTACCAGCCGGGATAGTTACTAATCAACTGGTCAGACGCGAATATCCATTTGAAACGTACGAGAGCATCACGATATTCAGACAGATCAAAGGAAACCAATTCCCAACCGTTTGTACGTCCTGAGAATCCCGGAGTGTTTATTAAACCTGCTACATTCCGGTCGGGATACTCTTCAACCGGTTCGATAAGTTCCCATTCGCCACCATTTACAGATATTTGAACCTGACCTCCATCATGCCCTGCTTCTGTTTCCATGTAGTGATAGAATTCAAGTCTTCCTGATTCTGACTCAACGAAGAATTCAGGGATAGTGGTTATTGTCCATACTACCTCGTTTTCATACTCACCATCTCGAGGCCTTGTGGCAAATGCAAAATCTCCACCATGTGCCTCTTCAGGTCCGTTTCGCAAGAAATCAGACCGGCTCCAGGCGTTAGCACGGGGTTCTGCATTGAATACAGGTGTGTTATTCTCAAAATCAAATACTATTGCCTGTCCGAGTGGGACACTAATTTCCTCGGAGCGGGATCGATTTGGCACCTCGTCAAAGGCAACAGCACCGATTGTATGCCATCCCTCCTGTCCGTCCTGAAGCTCACCTTCCCATGAAAAGACCTCCGGATCATTTATTGTGGCGACCAGTTCACCATCTAAATACAATTCACATCCCGCATAATCCACGCATTGGGAAAAATCAGCATTAAAGAATGGATCATCCCAGGTAATTGTGAAATTCAGACCGTCTGCTTCGACCTCCAGATCATCTACAGGACCGGGAGCCATATTTGCCGCTCCGGTGACTTCAATTCCATCAAATTCTTCTAATTCTCCCCCCGGATCTTCGGGGTTTGGGAACCACGTACCGATTGAATATGTATATTCGGTATTTTCATTATCTTCACCATCTTCATTTATCAAATGAATCCAACCAAACACATCGGGATCAAGTGGTTCTTCAAATGCAGGAATGCGATCTTCTCCATCATGGATATAAACCATGAAACCGAAGATGTCATCGCGAAGCGGATTACGGTTACGATAAAGATTATATCCCGTACTCCAGTCAAAGGGTACATTTGGCACCACCGTTCCCGGATAGGCCGGATTCAATAAAACAACGGAATTAATTCTATCATCCGGAATGTTCTCATCAATACCCGGAATTGGCCTGGTATGCCTTCGGAGGACGCGTTGTTCATCTTCGAACTGGCTCCATATTATCACACTTGCCATCAGATCCCCCGGGATCTGATCGTAAGGCTGCCATTCACCACTGAGGCGGATAAAGCTTGTACCCTCATTATCATAAGACTCATCGAGTCCGGCGGCTTCCTCACCCCAATCGTCGGGGTCCTGGCTCCATCCAAAATAAAACGCTCCTTCGAGGAATCGGAGATCGGGATTATCAAATGTGTTTAATGTATCCCATCCAATATTACGATTACGTTCACCATCATCGTCAGTCACCAAACCTCTGAATATTTGTTCATCGGGCATCCCGGTTTCGGGATCTTCGGTGAAAATATACATTCTATAATCGTCCATACCTCCGGGAGGCCAGCCATTTTGACCTCCGATTGGCCCATTGCGACGTGTCGTATAGAGGTCGAGTCTCGTTATATCAAATTGACCTTCAATCTCAAACCTTACTGCAATGATGTCATCATCTTCGACCAAATAAATCGCATTTGCGACAGCACCACTGTGCATTTCAACAGTGGTAAAATCACCTCTTAGTCCCGGTGGGAGCCAGTGGATGTCTATTCTGTCATCATAGTTGCCACTTGTGTGTGCAGCTCTGACGTTCCCTCTGTCGTCAAGTTCGAATTCGAGCAATGTTTCCTGTTGATCTTCAATGACAACATCGGCGATTGTCATCCTTCCCCATCCTTCGCGATATGCAGTTACGTCAAATGTCCCAGCAGGCAACTCGATAAAATATTCACCATTTTCATCAGTTTCTATTGTGAAAACTTCGCGGTTCTCTCCTAAAAGTATCGCAATTACCTCAACACCTTCCAAGAGCTCATTCTCACCATCAATTATATAGACCGATGTAACAACACCTGTGAGAAATCCCTCTTCGATCGGTAAAAGTGGAGCCTCATAATTCTCCACAACCTCATCGGGAGCAAGTTGTATTATATCGCTAACAAAGGGAATGTAGTTCTCTAAGGAAACTTCAAGTATATATTCACCGGGTGAGAGTCTTGGAAATGCAAATAATCCATCATCATCGGGAATTGCTTCGATAGGTTCCTGCGCAAAGTCCAGACGGTTAATGAATATTGTTGATGCAGCTGGATCACCCCCACCTTCGTTAATGATAACTTCTCCGCTGAGTGAAGCAGCACCTCCCTCCACAGCCAATTCACAATGAACCTGCTGAATTGAACCGGTCATTTGATCGACAATCTCAATTTGTGCAATCCTGACCTCATCAAAGAGGTTTTCACTGTTGAAAGTAACCGTCAATTCTGTCTCTGCTCCACCGACGAGATCACCGGAGACTGGAGTTACACTAATCCAACTATCATGAGGCCATAGTTCGTAGAGCCTGATAATATCACCATCATCCCCTTGAATTAAGGCTCCCATTACGTAGGAGTGAGTATCAAACAGGTAGGTTACAAACAAACCACCCGCAAATCCTTCACCCTCTGCAGCAGTTTCAATCTGACGGACAAGTTCTCGTGTTTCAGGATTATAACGATATACCGCTGCACCACCATCCTCGGATTCCTGATTATGGATATAGAGAAATGCGCCGTTAGGATCAGAAGGATTCCAAGCCATACCGGTCACTCCTGTAAGTCCATGCTGGAGGTTTTGGTCTAACACATTGCCGTTTCTGTCAACCTTGAACCAGCCATCATCCCAATCCCCTACCCAGAAGGCATCATCGTTGGGAACATAAGCCATCGCACGATTTACTTCAAGAGGTGCACCTGCAAAATTTCGTTCTTGATCACCCGTTAGCCCATCCATCTCGTAAATTCTTCCGTCCTGGGATCCATAGACGAATTCTCCATCATAAGTTAAATCGCGTAATCCCCAACCTTCGAGACGGAAAAAGTCTTGCGGAACATCACCAAGGAAATTGCCGTCTCTGTCGAAGTGATAGAACCGACAATCACCGCTCTGAAAATCACCAGCACTCGCAACTAATCGATAGTGTTCCGGTCCTTGAAGATCACCGTCATCGGTTCTGATAAATTGGGCTCCGATGAAGAATTGCTCACCCGTTTCGGTTGAAAGGTCGAATGTCTGAATTAAATCCCACGGATTATCCCGTTGGGGTTGATCATTTAGAATATGTCCGGACTGTGGTATTTGATTTTGGATGGCATTGAAATTTTGACCGACAAAATAATCAATATAAGCAACGAAATTTGTTGGAGATTCCCCGGTATTTATTAATGTCAAGGGACGTTGCGCCTCTTCTCCGAAGTTCATGTTGAGGATAAACTCTTCGGGAATAGCATTTATTTCACTGTCCCATTGTTCCATGAAGAATTCCCTCACAACAACTCCATCTGCAGGGATATTTACTACCTCGTCAATTTGGATATATCCGGGAAACCGAATATGCACCTGCCAGGGATTACCAGCAACCGGAACTTCATTAAATGTTACCCGACCCTCGTTATCAGTTAGCTCAATACCAAAACCTTCAAGCTCTACTTCGACATTAGGCAGAACTTCTTCATCCAGATCATCTAAAACAATTCCTATAAATGAACCTAATTCTGGTTCTTCCAGAGTTACATCATCAATAAACCACCCGGTATAGGGTCTGAAATTACTATCGTCAGACTGGAAATTGAACCTGACCTGAACGACTTCACCAATATACTCACCGAGATCAAATACAGCTTCTTCCCAGTCCTCAAAGGTTCCGGTATATCCGGAACCTGCGTTCAGAGCAAAAATATCGTCTGCGGTATAACCTCCTGCAGGTTGAAGAAGTGACCACCTGTCTCCGCCATCGACCGTAATTTGCACCTGACAGCCATCCCAACCATCTTCTACATCAACATAATGGAAGAAACTTAAATAGATGCGTTCTTCAACATTTTCGAGGTTCATTTGAGGAAGATAGAGTTTGAAGTCTGCAAGATCAGGATATGGACGATCAAGGATTGTGCCCCAGACATTGTCACCACTGTGGGCTTCCATCTCTTCCGGATCGCCCCATTCCCAGGCATCCTGCCCCGGTACTGGATTCAGAGCACCGTTAAATTGTTCAAAATCCTGACTCCATCCCGGTCCCACCATTGCCGTTGGTACGGCAAATACTGGTCCGGCTATATCTGACTCACCATTTGGATTTGTATATATAGCTCTAACTGCAAATACATAGAGTTGATTGTTCTGTAATTCAATTACTGTCAACTCATGGGCATTAGTAATGGCATAGGGTTCCCCATTCATAAAGACCTGGAAGGATTCCAGTTCATCTCGATGAGGTGCTTCTTCCATCTCCAGGATAGCGGTTTCAACACGTTCCCGTAGTCTGATGATACGTGTTCTATCGGCTATTGATGGTTTTTGACCTGTCTTTGGTTGAGATAACCTGGCGATTTCACGCTGCATATCTAATACATCTCGAGCAATAAGCTGTTCTGCTCTTCTTGGGTGATCCCAGGTTAATGTAACTTCTCCGTCACCAGCTATTGCAGCAAGATTCAACGGAGGAGGAAATTCGGGTGGGGGAGCTCTGAAGAATTCAATCATTAACTGCATCAGGTCTTCCTTAGTGCCTCGCTCACCATCAACCAGACCTCCAAACTCAAACGAACATCCGATTGTGCGATACTCCTCCCCCATATATGCAATCATCCCAACGAATTCTTCCTCATTATCAATAAAGGTAAATATTTCCTCCGCACCCTCTTGAGCTTCAAGATGGTCTACAAAAGCATTATGCTGAGCTTGATATTCGTTAAAACGCATGCCATCGGCAAAAGTACCATCCTGTCCCATAACAGGTGGTTCGAGGCTTGCTCCATCATCAATACCGTTTATATGAAAGAATGGGTGGGCGTCAGTCGCTGCATCATTATTCCAAGTATCGGAACCTTCGAGATAAACAGCTCCACCTGCTTCTATATATGCTGCAACTATTCGGCCTTCAGCTTCGGTCAATGGGTGATAATGTTCACCATTGATCCCGAAGTTCCCCAGATTGATAAAAACCGCTTCATATTCACGCAAATCATCCGGTAAAGGATCTCCATCTCCCCCAAGAAACCTGAGGTGAGCAACTGTATGGTCGAGAGCACGTAATGCCGCCTCCTGAGCATCACCGGATTCGGTTTCAGCAGTCGCATCCCAGATAAGGAAATTGCCGGGACCGTGTGTTGAAACTAAGTAGGCGGTTTCGTCCTGAATTGCAATACCTTCACCGTTATTCCTGAGTGTAAGTCCTTCTGTTCCCGTTCTATTTTCTATTCCTATCGTACCAATTTCTAAATCAAAATCCTCACCAATTTCTCTGTATTGGAATATTATATTTCCGTCTGGTTCAAGGATAATCTGCATAGTGATTGTGTTCACCGGAGCGCGTCCATCTTCATTCCGCTCACCGACACTCTGGTACTGTATCACCCTCCTACCGTCTCTAACACCTTGCAAAATAACGCCATCTGCCCAAAAAGCTGATGGATCGAGATTTTTCCAATAAAGTGCTATTATATTGTTAGGAGCATTTTCCGATGGGAAGGCTTCATTTTCAAAATTATTGTATCCCTCAACCGGACCAAATCCAATGAGGCCATTGGAACTCACCCAGAAGTGTTCATAGATTTGACCGTAAAACTGAAATGGATAACCAATCCGGAAAGGACCCTGAAATTCGTTATCTCGAATTTCAGCAAGTGGTTCACCGATATCTTCTATTTCCAACCAATTATATTCAATTTCGAAGAGATCATAGATATCTCTTGCGGGTTGAGCGAAAATCGGACTTGTCAAGATTGATAATACAAACAAAAGAAGAGTAGCAACAAACGAGTTTCTCAACATTACGCGCTCCGTTTTGGGCTGAGAGTACAAATGAGTGAGTTAAATTTTCTCAGGTTGAATCCCAACCTGAACCGACATAAACTTTAAAAGCTAAATACACAACCTCCCCAATCAGAAAATGATATTTACTAATTGGGGAAGTTACAAATTAGACAGAGTTTATGTAATAAAAACAACCAAGACCTATCTTAGCAACATCAGTTTTGCAGTTGATGTAACTTTTCCGGCTCTGAAGCTGAGGATGTATATCCCGCTCGACAATCCATCGGCTTCCCATGATACTGAGTGTCTACCCGCTTCGAACCGATCTCTAACGAGTGAAACGACTTCCCGTCCTGCTAAATCGTGGACGGTCACATTCACATTCTCAGATTCCGGCAGTGTGAATCGAATAGTTGTAGAACTGTTAAATGGATTCGGATATGGAGATTCAAATGAATATTCCGTTGGTAAGATCGAGGATTCAGAGATTGAGGTTACCGCAAACGAATCTGTGATGTAAGTGATGTTTCCGACTTTCCATGCTGGTTCAACAACAACAGTTTTCCCATTTTGATAAATTACAAGGGTAAATTCTTCACCTTCTTCGGCTCCCACAATATCTGGAGAAACGGTATCATCTCCCCAGAGTGCCATACCCCAAGGACCTTCACCAGAAAGAACAGTTGATCCTATGCAAACGAGTTCATTGTCAATAGCAGCAATTTCAACTTCATTTCCAGTATAGAACGATTCTGTGATCAGTAGACTCATGTTCTTTCCAGTGGGCTTTGGGGAAATGAAGTGTTTTGTATTGAGGACTGGTTGGTTATTTGCCACCTGTTCTTGTTCTCCTACATTCCAGACGAGATCGGTCTCTTCGGTAACCTGAACCTGATATCCCTGCCCCTGTACCAGATTGCCCATATTATCGAAACCAAATGCTGGCAAATAGAAACGTCCCAAACCATCTTTTGCGATCTGGAGTAAATCCACAATGTTTTCAAAAGCGACAGCGGGGCCTTGAGGTTCTTCCGGAAGATAAGCGACAATTCTCCAACCAGCTTCCAATGGTATTGGAGTATCAACGGCTGCAAATTCTCCGACGAACAGAAGTTCACCAGCTTCAGCCATTTTTGCCTGATACCCATACCTGAAATCCCAATTGGGGATATTGTTAAATCCAAATAAAGGTGAATAGAACTGTCCAATAGAGTTTTTTAATAGCTGGAGGATGTCAGCTTCACCCAATCCACCCCACAAGCCAATGATATCATCATCCTCCGGGATAATCGGAGTTGAAACCATATTCCATGACTCAGCAAGCTCGAGGTTAAACTCATCTGCTTGAGGTTCACCACCAGATGCAAGTGCAAGTACAGATACTCCACCATCATGAAATACGTTATTACCCTGAATAAATCGAGGCTCTGTCGCGAATTCCTGGTTACTGACAATATCCCAGAATCGGAAGCTCATCTCTTCGTCTTCTATTAATCCATCGAGTTCTTCAGTCAGGTCATTATCACCCCAGGCAGCCATACCAACTCTTCCGCCTAACCAGAACTGACCGCCACAGCACATCCCCCCAGGTGAGAATATCCCTATCTCGGACCCAATTGATAAGACTTCATCATTCAACATTGCTTCAACAACCAGGATTGAATGATTCAGACCTGTGTTATCAATGAACTCAAAATGTCTCTCTGGCAAAATCCCGCTACCGGTAACTCTGATTTCGACAAGTTCTTCATCAGGTGAAGAACTTTCAATAACAATCTCAGCTGAATATTCAACGAGATCTGTAGGAGTAAAAGCAACAGTCACCTCGGCTGATCCACCGGCTTCTATTTCCATTTCACCATTAAAATCCAATGAGAAATGATCGGGATCATCTCCGACTAATTCGATTGCAAAGACTTCAAGGATCTCTTCACCAACATTACTGATTGTGAACACTCTTTCCGGGCTGGTTTGAAGAGGTGTTTCACCGAAAACGAAGAAATTCGGTTCAACCTCAATGTCTGGTTGGGGCGGCAATCCGATACCTACCATCCCAACTTCAAACTGCTCGTTGTTCGGGTCGTTATTGGAGATCATTAGCATTGCCTCAGCCTCCCCTACCTCATCGGGTGAGAATTCTATCAATATCTCAATCCTCTCACCATCCTCAAGCTCAACAGGTTCTCCACCCTCGATTATTTCAAAAGGGGCATCTCCTGGAAGGATCAGAATTTCTTCAATTACAAGAGTAACAGCACTTCGACTTGAAACTCGAATAGTTTGTTGTGCTACTTGACCAATACCTATTGCTCCAAAGTCAAGTTCTCTGTGACTCACCGATATGCTTGCGGTTTGAGGATAGATCAGGGCACCCATATCTGCTCTTGTATCGTCTATATCACGGGGTGATTCAGGGTCCCCCACATCAATACACGGACTGCCTTCAGTGAGATTGAATTCAAATTCATCGGGATCTAATAACTCCGGATCTTCATCAATATTCCCTTGACCCTCATACCCTAATTGAATGTCAGAGTATGAAATGTCAAATCCATCACTAATTTCGGAGATATCATTGTCTTCTCCATCAGTGTTAGCCCAGTGAATACAATTAATTAGTGTTGGATTACCATTACGATAAATATGAATTCCACCTCTACCGCCTTCTCCGTGATTCCCATATATTGTACAATTGATGAGTAAAGGCTCTGAAACCTCATCTTCATTGTTAGCTCGGGTTGTAATATAAAATCCAGCTCCATACCCACCTGAATCCTCAGGACGAATTGCAGTATTTCCTGTTATAACCATATTTGAGAACGTAGGGCTCGTTCCCAGACAGTAAATTCCCGCTCCGTAAGTTCTTGATCCACCCGTGATGGTTAATCCTACCCATTTAGTATCAGGTCCTTCATCGTTCTGGAATGTTAGAACCCTGCCTTCACCTCCGGCATCTATTATTGTTTCATTTATATATCGATCTTCGCGAGTGGTCAGGTAAAGACTACCGACAACGATTTCACGACCTATTCGATCATTGATTATCTCGTTGTAGACTCCCGGTTGAACAAGTACAGTATCTATCGCATCACGACTTGCTGCATCAATAGCTGCCTGAATCGTCTCGCGATCATCAGGAACGTTTATAATCCTTGCATCTGTAACCTTTGGGGCTAGTGCAATGAAGAAAACAAGTATGATAATTATCAGATAGCGCATTTTTCGGTTACCTCACAGAAATGTTGCTTTTAATCCTAATATTGTAAGTTAGTGTATGTAAGCAAGAAAGTCAAGCTGAAAAGCGGTTTGTAAATTATATACAGACAGAGCTTGAGGACAATTCGGACGTTTCATTATATCAATTGTTCATAATTGAGCTTTTTATCATTTTCACTTGATTTAACAGTTTATTAATTATCTTATCTAATTGTTATTTCTTTGTGTCTTTTGCCGCAAAAGTTGAGAGGATTTGAGTTGAATCGTCAGCCTATTAGAGCATAATCAATTTTATTGTTTCAAAAGCGATTATGGTGCCAATTGCAGCTATTGGTATGGTTACTATCCAGCTCATAAATATCTGTTTTACAACTCTAAAATCGAGTGCCCCAATTCCTCGAGCTAATCCAACTCCTATCACAGAACCAACTAAGGTGTGAGTTGTTGAAACGGGCATGCCTAATTTTGAAAATGTCAGTACAACCGACGCGGCTGAAAACTCAGCAGCGAATCCTCGTGAAGGTGTCATGGCAGTAATTTTTGATCCCACAGTTTCAATGACCTTGTAACCCAGAACAGCCAGTCCAAGGATTATTCCTCCCCCCCCGAGTAGTAGTATCCAATACGGTACTTCGGACTGCAATCCTACAAGACCATTCTTGTAGATCGTCCATATTCCTGCCAATGGTCCAATGCTGTTTGCCACATCATTTGCTCCATGAGCGAACGCAACATAACCGGCAGTAAATATCTGAAGGAATTTAAAGCTCCCCTCGACTCTGTCTATCTGTTCAACTCGTGTTCCTCCTGAGACTTTTCTCATAGCAAATCTTACAATGAAAATGAAAAACAAACCAAGTAAAGCAGAGTAGATTAAAGCATCCTGCAGAGGTAGATTTAAGTGGAGATTTTTCATTCCCTTATATACAACTGATAATCCAACCACCGCTACAGTCAGGCCAACAAATATCGGCACAACTTTTCGTGCAGCTTTTAACGGATGAGAGTTCTTCAATACTCTGCTCTGGATGACCTTAAAAGTTGTAAAAGCAACTATGCCACCTCCGATTGGTGAGATCACCCAGCTCATAGCGATACTCCCGACAGTTCCCCACTTTACTCCTGAGAAACCTGTGGATATCACTCCAAATCCAACCATTGCCCCGACAATTGCATGGGTTGTTGAAACCGGTAAACCGAAATGGGTTGCAAGCTGCAGGAAGAGACCTGATCCGATAAGAGCAGCCAGTAAACCGTAAACGAGAAACATTGGATCATTCTGAAAATTCATGGGATCAACAATACCTTTCCTGACGGTATCTGTTACATGACCTCCGACAAATACTGCACCGAGCAGTTCAGCAAAAATTGCAATAATTACCGCCTGACGAATAGTTATCGCTTTCGACCCGACAGACGTTCCGAATGCATTGGCAAAGTCATTTGCACCACCCATAAATGATGCATAAAAACTAACTGCAATGGTTATAACAAGAATGTATAAAGGGAATTCCATTAAGTGAATATGATTCCGTTACCTTGTTAACATGTTACGTAATCGTTCACCGGTGTTATCGGAATAATCCGCAAGGTTTCCAATCAGGTCAAGAATTCTGAACCAGAGCATCAGGTCAGACGGTTTCATCTCATCTTCATATGTGAAGAGTTTCTTTGCAATTTCATGTCCTACTTTATCGGCTCTTCGCTCTGCAAGTCCAAGTTCATCCACACAGTCAAGAACAGCTTTAACTTCTTCTCCTTTGAATCCTGATGCAACCAACGCTCGGAGGTGTTCAGTGGTTTTACTGCCAAGATCACAAACGGCCAGTACGACTTCAATAAAATCCAGAATTTCACAAGATAATCCATCCGGTGCATACAGGTCTTTCAATCCGATCAGTACTGTCAGATCTTCTGCAGTATCAGCGAGATTGTCCTGTAACTTTAAGTAACCAAGAAGATCTTCACGATTTACAGGCAGAAAAACACCTTTAGGAATTGCCTGTCGAATTTCAACTTTGAAATCATCTGCTTCAGCTTCCAATTTTACAATGAGATCAGAAATCCGTTTTAGTTCCTTTTTATCCCCTTTGAACAGTGCCACAAACAGCGGTTTAATCAATTCAAGGCACTCCTGAACTTTCAATCTATGTTCATACAGCGGTTCAAAGGGTGATTTGCTGAATAATCCTAAAATACCTTGCATTTTCTATCCTCTCAATTGTGGATTGATCAATCGTCTTTTAATGGCAAGTGTTTTCTTCTTTTCGTATTTATTGACACGAGCTTTGAGGAAACTTTTCGACTTTTGTATAATGCCTTAACGACTTTTTGTGCAGTAGACTGTTGCTTTCCTCTTTTCCTTCGAGGTGGTTTGATTTTACCGTGCTGTTTTTCGTAATCCTTGACTAACCGACTCAGTTCTTCAGTTAGTTTCTTAATGGAAGCAGGAGGCATCATTACAACTTCTTCATCAAAGCGAATGTACATTTCTGCGAAATTATGCCCGACCTGGATCTTCTCGGCGGTGAGTTTTTTCACTCCGGGAGTCTTGGAGACTGATTTTGCCGGACTTGTCTCAGTGTTTTGCCATTTCAACTTCATATCAGATGTACGTCATACAATAAAACAGAATTTTCTCTATCAGTTCCCACTCAGAATCGGGATCCCCGGGATCAATTGAATAATCGGTCCCGTCACGATCATTATTTTCTTCAATTTCAAGTTGACAGCCTGAAAGAACAACTCGACCGGATCCGAACTGCAAAGCAATAATTGCGGGATTCCCAGTAATAACATATCGGTAGATTACAGATATCCCTCCGGGATTAAAAATCTCAAACTCCGGACCCCAGCGATACAGGCTGACATATTGATGAGGAGAGTTGAGACTGATTTCATGGTCTCTGTCGGATAAAATGATATCCGTCAAAACTTCACCTGGATAAGGTTGAATTCTATCTACAGGCCAGAAAGCACTTCCTGTAAACAGACCTGCTCCAGCCCAGTTTCCCGAATCTGAATCTGCAATTGCAGCTCCACCTCCAACTCCGAAGAAACCATGTCCAAATTCCACATAGTTTCTGATTCGACTCAATCCGATAGTTCCAAGTGATGCTGAGTATTCCCGAGGATCACCACCAGGCCAGATAATCATTCTGTACCGATTCAAATTTCCAGTCCAGAAGAATACATCATCGAAAACCTCAACCTCAAAACCTGCAGACTCTACCGCGTGAGTAAGTGCGGTAACTGACTCAGTCCATGTCCCGGAACCACTGAATATCCCAACGTCAATAATATCAGCAGGATCTACAGAATTGGTTCCTTCACAACTGAAGAGAAGCAGAATGGATAATACGGAAAGAACAAGGTTCTCTATTCGAGTCTTAGTTTTCAAATTGGAGAATTTTTCCTCTGCAAACAATTTGTACGTTAATATGGGAAAAAAATGCGATAATTGAAATCTTTATTCCTCTTTAATAATTTCGGTTTTTTTTTTCCAATTTAAGGATATAAAACAACATATGACATTGATATAATTTAGTTTAAACCGTCATAAACACTTCTCAACATGAACTTTCCGTCCGAAACGCTTTCAGAAGTAATTGGGGCATGGGACATATTATCACTTGACAAGTGTTCAGTACTTTATTATATTTTGATGAAGTTAACAAGAACTTTAAAAATGCAAAAAAAAAGATCAATTGTATTCATGGGAATTCCAACATTCCCAATTGCAGTCGAACGTGCCCTTTCTTCAGGATTGAAGGAACGTCCGATAATTCTCGTAAAAACGCTGAATCCAAGATCACGCTGTCTCAGTGTTTCAATAGAGGCAAGGCATTTTGGAATTCAGACAGGGATGTCGTTGCATGATGCGAAGCGAAGGAGTCGCGATATTTCTGTCCTGCTTCCAAATCCATCTCTTTACAAACGAGCCATGGATGCTATCCAAAAAGTTATCTGCGATTTCACGCCTTTATGCGAACCGGTTCGTCCGGGTCAGAGCTATCTGGATCTTACTGGCAGCAACAGGCTTTTCGGAAGTACATCCTCAGCTACCCGTCAGATTCAAAATGAGATTAACAGGAAGCTGAAACTCCCGGCTGAAGCAGGTATTGCTGCAAATAAACTCGTCAGCAGAGTTGCAGCAATAGATGCAAATACTTCTGGAATGGTTGAAGTTGAATTTGGAGGTGAGGAACCGTATCTCGCGCCGCATAGAGTTGGAGTTTTACCGGTAGTTGATCGATTAATGCGGGGACATCTCAGTGAGTTAAACCTGCGATTTGTTCAGGAAGTCAAAGCGATTGACCTCGAGGTGCTATTGACAGCTCTCGGTCCATCTGCTCTGCCATTATCTCGTCAGTCCAAGGGTATAGATCCTTCCCCGGTTCTCCCTCCACATGCACCTCCCTGTCTGATAGTAAATGAGGAGTTAAAGGAGGACACCAATGACCGACGAATTCTTGAATCCTTAACAAGGAAACTCGTCCTTG
This sequence comes from uncultured bacterium, assembly GCA_964387885.1. Lineage (GTDB taxonomy): Bacteria > Electryoneota > AABM5-125-24 > Hatepunaeales > Hatepunaeaceae > JABGPL01. The sequence continues at coordinate 51,566 of CAYLYZ010000029.1, forward strand.
AAGGAGTTTTTCAGTTGCAGAAATCACAGAGATCATCTGGTATGGTTGAGCTAACACTTACTTACAGCGATGGAAAACAAAACAAAGAGATGAAGTCATTCCGAAAACCTCAATGTGAGAGTCTGATCCTATTAAGGGAGTTTGAGGATCTTCTCAAGAGAACTTTTATTCGAAGGGTGAGAGTCAGGCATATTGAGCTGACATTTCACAGACTGAGCCAGATGGCAATTCAGCTCGATTTCTGGCAGGGGAAAGCAAACCTGCTTAATCAGAACGGATTAATTCCGAAAATCGGATATAACATTTCTAAAGTTCAGGAATCGCAATCCGAGATATTTGAAAGATCAAAGGTTAAAAAGAAACGGGCATTGGAAGCCCTTTCGATTGTACAGGCTCGGTTTGGGAAGGATGCTTTGAAGCTGGGGATGATACATTGAAGAAATGAGAAATTCTATCGCAAATCTATGGCACTGTCAGCCATGCTAAACCGGGCAGAGTTTGAGATCTCAAAATCTACAGTTTGAGATATTCAAAGCCTTTAGCTGACTGTGAAGTAAGAAATTTCGGAATCCCGGTCAGCTAAAGACTGAAATGTTGTCTGGTGATTATCGCGATTTCATGACAGCTGATCTGGCAATCAAGGGCTGACCGGGCCACAATCTACTTTTTTACAAACGGAAAATTGTACGCAGCATTAAACACACATTCATACTATTCAATAGGATGGGGAACAACTTCACCTGAAATCCTCTGTCAGACAGCCCGGGATTACGGATGCAGCGCTATCGCAATCACAGATATTGACAGCATATACGGATTGATTTTCGGGCTCGATTACGCAAGGACTTTTGGTGTAAGGGCAATCGTAGGTGCAGAGTTAACCTCACCCGGCAGACGGGCTACTCTCTTAGTCATGAACCGCACGGGATACTCAAATCTCTGCCATTTAATCACCGATCGGAAACAGGACAACTTTTTCGATATTGAAAAAGCTCTAATGAAGCATTCCGATGGATTGGTTATAATGACTGATAATGTTGTATTACTGAAGTCATTACACGGAAAAGTGAAACACCTTTATGCGGAGTTAATACGAGCCGCGCCTGTCGTGGAACTGCTAAGAACAGCGAGAGTGCTGGATGTAAAACCTGTAGCAACCTGCCGTGCATTCTGGATAGATCCACAGGATTATCAGCTTCACAAGTTAAATCGTGCAATTTCACTTAACACAACTCTTCACGATCTCCCTGCATCAGAATGTGTCTCTCCCAAATCTCGATTCTTGAATGAATCTGATATGCGAATTGCGTTTGACTTCTGCCCGGAAGCAGTTGATAATACGCTGGAAGTTGCAGGGCTCTGTAACTGGAAACCAGATTTCGGGATTGTTTACCCGGAAGTTGATCCTAACATGAACGGGCAGGCAATTGGACAACTCCGGAAGATGGCTTATGCCGGAGCGCGCAAGCGTTACGGGGCACTTTCAGATGAAATTACCAATCGACTTGAACATGAACTCAAGCTCATTGAAGAAAAAGGTTTTGCCCCGGTGTTTCTCGTTGTGGAAGATATTGTTCGAACTTCTCCGCGTACGTGCGGACGCGGATCAGCTGCTGCCAGTATTGTCTCGTACTGCCTTGGAATTACTCATGTCGAACCTTTGACCAATAAACTCTTCTTTGAACGGTTTATAAACTCTGCCAGAGTAGATCCACCTGACATCGACATTGACTTTGCCTGGGACGAACGTGACGATGTTCTGGACTATGTTTTCGATAAGTATGGCGTTGATCAGGCGGCAATGGTCGCAAACCACGTTACTTTCCAGAAACGGGCAGCGATCCGGGAAACTGCAAAAGTCTATGGACTTCCTGACGCTGAAATCGGAGCGGTTACGAAAAAGATATCCTACAGTTTCCGTCTCAATGATCTGGAATTGCAGGAACAACCTGCACTTCGTGACCAGAGCTTTGCACCACCCTGGGACGAGATTCTTGAATGGGCTGAAAGGCTCGATAACATCCCGCGTCATTTATCAGTTCACTGTGGAGGAGTTGTAGTTACTCCTGGACCAACAGCAAACTGGGTTCCGACTGAGGTTGCTCCAAAAGGTGTCAGGATTATCCAGTGGGAGAAGGACCAGACTGAGGACTCTGGTCTAGTGAAAATCGACCTACTCGGTAACCGTTCGCTGGCAGTCATTCGGGATGCTTTGATTGTGGTAAAAGAAAATCACGATGTGGAAATCGACTATTCGAGCTGGACACCTCAGACCGATCCTGCAACTCAGGATTTGATTGCCAGAGGGGACACTATGGGCGTTTTTTACGTCGAGTCACCTGCTACTCGGCTCCTTCAACAGAAAGCCGGGGTAGGAGACTATGACCACCTTGTCCTGCACTCGTCTATGATCCGACCAGCTGCTAATAAGTTTATAAACGAATACCTCCGACGGTTGAAAGGAGAACCTTACGAACCGCTTCATCCGCTCATTGGTGACTTACTCGACGACAACTACGGGGTGATGGTCTATCAGGAGGATGTCACTCGTGTGGCGATGAAACTGTCGAATTTCCCTCTGCCTGAAGCTGAAGAGCTGCGGAAAATTCTCTCAAAGAAACATAAACATCGTCGTCTACTCGACCTCCGACAGAAGTTCTATGACGGAGCCAGGAAAAACGGAGCAGAGCTCGAAACGATTGATAAAATCTGGGAGATGATCATGAGCTTTGCCGGGTACTCTTTCTGCAAACCGCATTCAGCATCCTACGCATTGGTAAGTTTCAAGAGCGCTTATCTTCGAGCACATTTTCCTGCAGAGTTCATGGCGGCGGTCATCTCAAACATGGGTGGATTTTACGCGACATTTGCTTATGTCTCCGAAGCCAAACGGATGGACATCAAAGTACTGCCTCCGGATATTAATAAGAGTCGGATTAAGTATTTTGGGATGACGAATGATAAGTTACAAGTTGACAAGTTGACAAGTTCTAAAGTTGAGAGTGGTGTCAGGCGTCCCCGAGTTCTTTGAAATATTAGCGTTATTTAGAAAAATCAAGATTTTTCTTGAT
>CAYLYZ010000030.1:0-27778 GCA_964387885.1 uncultured bacterium
CATATGTTTACTTACAAAGAAAACGTTTTCAAAGAACTGTTCTTGGACAAGCTGTACCTGCCTGTCCATCTGTCGACAAACGGATTCAGAGCAAATTTTTGCCATTGCATGAATCCCGACTGTTAGGAAAACACCATGCCTACAGGGCTCCTCAACTTAAGCATGAAAACAGGCTATTTTAGAAAGAAGATTTTAAGCTTCACTGATCTAATCACACTATTTATATGTGGCACGGTCAGCCATACTAAAATGAGGGAAATTTAATAACGGCACTCTTTCGAACTTGCACAGTTTCTGTATTGAGCTGACCGTGATCTAAGTTTCTTCACCCCGGTCAGCTCGAAATTGGTTATTTGTAAGAAAAAAAATTGCCTTGAATGATTGACGTTGCAGGCAATCAACGGCTGAACGGGCCACAGGTTGTTCGTTTTTTTTGCTCTGTGCTGGAATTAATAACAGTTTATTTCCAAAGGGAAGATTATGCACAAAACAACAAATCATGAATAAAGAACGCGCATGGGACACAGTAGCAGGATTTCTAACCTACCTCGCTCTTGAAAAAGGGCTCTCGGAAAACAGCCGTGAAGCATATCAAAATGACCTGCGGGACCTTATTGATTTCTGTGTCGAAACCAGAATCCGAAACTGGAATAATATTACTCCGGTCAACCTGACAGAATATATCAGCAAACTCTTCGACCTCGGAATAGCCTCATCCACAATCAGTCGCCGGTTATCTGCATATCGAGGGTTTTTTCACTATTTGCGTCTTGAGGATATCGTAAAGAAAAATCCAGCGAAACTGATTCCTCCCCCCGGAAAATCCAGGAAGCTGCCTGAAGTTCTCGCCTTAAGTGACATTGAGTCCATAATAACACAGATTGAAACGGTTGTAGAGAATGAGAATGCGCTTCAGAAAAATGCGCGAATCCGCGACCGTGCAATGTTTGAGATGTTGTATGGCAGCGGCTTGCGGGTCAGCGAAATTGTGGACTTGAAGCTCGAATCGATACTCGCAAAAGGGAAAGTGCTCGATGTCTTCGGAAAAGGGAGCAAAAATAGATTGGTACCTACAGGTGAAGTTTCAAGATGGGCACTGAAAAGATACCTCAAAGAAGTAAGGCCTGAATTAGTACGGGATTCACGAAAAACCCGGGATGCGGTTTTCCTTTCTCTTAAACTCGGAGCTCCACTTACCAGGCAGGCAATCTGGCAGATGGTTAAAAAGTACACAGCAGCTGCCGGTATAAAGATCGATGTAACTCCCCACACTTTCCGCCATTCCTTTGCCACACATCTGCTCGAAGGCGGCGCCGGGTTACGCGATGTTCAGGAGATGCTCGGACATGTTTCAATTGAGACTACTGTGATCTACACGCACATAGACAAACATCACCTCTTAGACGTGGTTCGGCAGTTTCATCCTCGGAATGAGGGAGGAGAGACCTGATTGTGATAGGGTTGAAGATATTCAACCCCTACAGGTTGGGTTTTACGATGCCAATCAATGATGTCATGGGAATGACAAAACTCTTTACTCTCAGGATATTTCAAAGAACTCGAGGACGTGTGATATTACTTTTTATGATAAATGCGTCATATATGATGATAATATACAACATATTTCTGAAAAAATCAAGCTTTAATTCACGGCACAGGAGAAAAGGGGGATAGCAAAATTATCGTCACATCGTCACACTTTTGGCGGGAAGCGGTTGTGGGTGGGGGATTAAGGGTGTGACGGAAATGTGACGATGTTGACGCAAAGTGATGGAAGTAGCAAAAAAGTAACGGAAGAGACGAAAAGGTGGGGGAAATGATGGAAAGTGACGGAGGCAGCAGAAAAGTAACGGAAGTGGCTAAAAGGTGGTAGAAGTTTTGAAAAGATTATGGAAATGACGAAAAGTGAATTCACAGCAGATGACGCGGATTGAGCAGATAGGTTGCTCGTTATTCCGGACTAGATTGGGAAATCGACTTGTCGCTGTGAACGAGGTGAATCAGAATCCAGAAAAGTAACATTGGGATATTTGGCTATGTAGTTGACACGAAGGGGATTATTTAGTATCATTCCCGGTAAGTGATCTATTAATTGAATACTTTGATTATCAGGAAAAAACATGCCATTGCCAGCCTTAAAATGGACGTTCAACCGACCCCGAAGAAAAAACCAACCAGTTCGCTGCAGATTTTCTGATTCACTCTGAATATAACAAAAGGATTGTTGGGAACCCAAGTATGAAGAACTTCGGGGAATTGCTTCGGAAGTTCAGATAGCTGTTGGGATTGTGGTGGAGTGGTTTCAGTTTTTGACGGGGGAATGGGGGAGGTTTAAGGGGGGGATTCGGAGGTTGGGGTGGAAAAGGTGATGTCCGAATTTGAGGTTAACAATGAGTGCACTGGTTATGAGTTTCAGTTCTATTTAATTGCAAGTATCTTTATTTTTAGATTTTTTGAACTGTCATTGATCACTTGCATTTCAAATGAATGTTTTTCATATTATGAACTGAAACAATTTAGAGTTTTTCTTTCATTAATGGGAAGATATTAGAATAAAAAAAATACAACCTTTACGGAATTATGAGTTATGAAATATCCTTATGAGGATTGGAGTCCAAATCAATTTGAGGACTTAGTCGTAGCATTATGTCAGTTCCTGCTGGGAGCAGGAACCCAGAAGTTTGCTACAGGACCGGATGGGGGAAGAGACGCTAAATTCATTGGTACAGCTAATCTAATCCCAAGTGAACGTAATCCGTGGAGTGGAACAACTATCGTTCAAGCGAAACATACTAATGGTCTGAACATGAGTTTTTCTGATTCAGACTTTTTCAGTGAAGAGAACAGTAATTCGGTGATCCTGAAAGAAATTCCACGCATAAAAAGACTTCGAAGTGACAGTACTCTAGACAATTACATGCTTTTCTCCAATAGAAGACTTACCGCACCAAGTGAATCCAGAATTCAACCTTACATTTCAGCTAAATGTGGCTTATCGGAACAGTCCATTCTGTTATGCGGTGTTGAAAAGATTGACCTATGGCTAAAACAATTTCCCGAAGCAGCTAAGATTGCAGATGTTGATCCTTTAGATTCACCTCTTTTAGTGAGCCCTGATGAGCTGGCTGAAGTCGTAGAAGCTCTTTCAAGTCAAATGAAAGGTGTTGAAATCAGTTTAAAAGATTTACCTACGGATCGAGTTCCTTACGAGCAAAAAAACAGAATTAATAACATGAGTGCAAAATATGCGGAAATAGTAATAAAAAAATATTTGAAAGAAACGCCCATTATCAAGGATTTCTTGGCAAATCCAGAGAACGCAGATGTTTTAGAGAAATACTTATCCGCTGTCGATGAGTTTCAATTAAACGTGATTGCAAAACGAAGAGATTATCATTTATTCGATGACGTTATGGAGTATCTATTCAAGCTTCTCTTCGACCGCGACCCAATTCTAAGCAAGAAAAGACGGTTAACAAGAACTCTTGTCTTTTATATGTATTGGAATTGTGACCTTGGAGAGAATTCTGATGCTTAGACCTAGTAAGCATGCACATCCTGATCGTACTGTGATATATGTTGCTGTGCTTTTAATATCAAGGTTGAAAAAGCAAAGGTTAGAGGATTACCGCAATCTTAAAATTATGATTAAAAAACAAGTGAAGGGGGGGAATGCTCTCTTCTTACCGGCCTTAAATCTTCTCTTTTTGCTTGGGTTAATTGAGTATCATCCAAAGACAGACGCATTTGAATATATAGGACCAAAATGAAGCTATCAAAAATATACACAAATAAACCAGATGTCTTTTCACCAATCCATTTCTTGCCAGGATTAAATGTAGTTCTTGCAGAAATTAGGCTTCCCGAAAACAAATTGAAAGATACTCACAATTTAGGCAAAACCACTCTTTTAAAGCTAATTGATTTTTGTTTGCTTTCGACAAGGAAGAATTCGTTTTTTCTGTTTAAACACTTTGATCTATTCAAAGATTTTGTATTCTACCTTGAAATAGACCTACTAAGCGGTTCATATCTGACGATCAGACGAAGTGTTGAAGACGCTACCAAAATTGATTTCGTGCGACATGAAAGTATTCACCAAGACTTTAGCGACCTTCCCGATGTTTCGTGGGATCATTTATCGGTATCTTTTAAAAGGGCAAAAGAACTTTTGGACAGCATATTAAATCTAAATGACCTTAAGCCTTGGCCATATAGAAAAATAGTAGGATATCTATTGCGAACTCAGGAAGATTTTATTGATGTTTTTCAGCTTAAGAAGTTTAAGTCAAAACACTCCGATTGGAAACCATTTTTAGCCCAATTGCTTGGATTCAACGCCCAATATTTAATTGAGCATTATGAAAAAGAAGAAGAACTAGAGGGTAAGTTATCTGAGGAAAAAATAGTTAAGAGTGAACTTGGAGGATCAGTTGAAGACATAAGTAAAATTGAAGGAATGCTGCTCTTAAAACAGAAAGAGGTTGAAAAAAAACAAATATTATTGGATCAATTTGACTTTAGAAAGATTGATAAAGAAAAAACGAAATTGATTGTAGACAAGGTAGATTCTAATTTAAATAGATTAAACTCTAGCCGATATTCTCTTAATTATAATATAAAAAAGATAAATGACTCCTTAGCTAATGATGATTGGATGTTCGATTCATCAAAGACAGAAATGTTATTTGATGAGGCGGGGATAGTATTTGCAGGGCAAATTCTTAAAGACTTTGATCAATTAGTTGAATTCAACCGGGCAATAACTGAAGAACGTCGCCAATACTTGGAGGAGGAGCTTGGTGAATTGAAAAATGAACTCAAAGAAGTAAATGCAAAAGTAAAAGTGTTGAATGACGAAAGAATAAGGTTGCTCTCTTACTTGAGTGATAGTGATGTTTTTGACAAGTATAAAATTATATCCGATGAACTAGTTAACTTAAAATCTGAGACAAGTTTTCTTGAGTTAAGAAGAAAACACTTGAGAAGACTACAAGAGCTTCGCAAAATGATTCGCGATATAAAAGATATTAAAGATAGAATAATGATTGAAATTGAGAAAGATGTTGAGCACCAAGATTCGGATAATGATAGTTTGTTTTCCTCAATTAGGCTATTTTTTAATGATATCGTTGAGCAGGTAATAAATAGAAGAGCATTACTAAGTGCAAAGCAAAACAAAGTTGGTCATCTTGAATTCGGGGATGACATCCTTGATGATTCAGGAATGGCAACAAGTGCAAATTTGGGTCATTCTTACAAGAAATTGTTATGTACTGCTTTTGATCTCTCACTTGTTAAAGTTCACTTAGATGGGAACTATCCACGTTTTGTTTTTCATGATGGAATCTTTGAATCTTTGGATGACCGCAAAAAGGATAACCTTTTAGAAATAATCCGAGCCTATTCAGATTTAGGAATTCAGCATATTATTACTTTAATAGACTCGGATCTTCCCATCAGATCAACCGATTCGAATCCAGTCTTTACTGATTCAGAGATTATCCTTAGGCTTCACGATGAAGGAGAAAAGGGACTTCTTTTCAAGATGAAGACTTGGTAACAAGCTCCCTTATAGTTCAACTCATTTTTTCAACATAAGTTTCAAAGAACTCGCCCTTTCATGATGGAAAACAACGTCTTCCAGTGTCAAGTGAGGGCTCTTGACACCACATAAATAATCGAGAAAAAGCATTAATCTGGATTGCAGCCGTTGAAGGTTTATTAAGTTGGTTTTTGATGCCTGTATTTTTTGATCGCTCTTGCGAATTATTGGATTAGATAAAAAGCAAATTGCAGTTCCACGACCACAAGAAATCGTGCCTAAGTAATAGCTATCTCAAATTACTGAAACTTAGATGTAAAAAAAGGAGTCAAAAATGCATGAAAATAATCTATTCCCCGACTTCAATACAATAAAAGAGGCCTTTTCTTTGCTAGGCTTATCAATCGAAGCAAATGAAGAGGAGGTTAAACAAGCCACTCGTGAATTGTCCAAGAAGCACCATCCAGATATAAAGGGAGGTGATAAACTATTGCAGGCAAAGATAAATAATGCAAAGATAATTGCATTAAAATATCTGAGAAGTGAAAAAGCAATAATATTACAAAATGTTGAAAGATCACTAACTCTTGTTGATAAATCACTAGCAAAAAATCAAGCAATATATCGAGGAAAAGAAACTACAGAAAGGCTTAAAAAACAAAATACTAACAATCTAACTAAATCGAAATACATAGCGTGGACAATAGGCGCGATCGCAGGTATGGTTGCTTTATTGGGAAAGGAGGCAGTGCCACTAATCGCACTGTTAAACAGTGAGTATTCAAATACCGTGAAGTCGCTTTTTACATTACTGACTTTAATCTTGGGAATATGTGGGTTTTATTTCCAATGGAAAGCAACAAATATACAGAATCAAATTGACGAATTTGCCTCAAGTTTATCCAACAACAAAACTTGTGCAAACCATCTATCAAGTATTCTAAAGTTCGCTGATCATACGATAGTAGACGAATCAAAAGTTACTGAACATGGTAATAGATTAGATACCAAAGAAATTATTATTGGACCTTTCAGGCAATTATTGCTCCCCGAGCCGGATCTATCCGAGATATTATTACAGAAGTCTATTGAACATGGATTACTTGAAGAGATAAAGTTGAGGGAGTTGACCCCCGATGCTCTTGTTCAGTATAAACTTACATTTAAGCCTAGTCATTTCAAACCTCAAAATTTTTCAAGACCGATTCCAGATGAAATTGAATTTGCTAGACACAAAGCTGAGAAGAATGTCCCTGAAAAAAAGACAGAAGAAGAATCAAAAAACGAACTAGTAATCTTCACTATTTTGCTTCTGTTGACAAGTTTTGGGGTAACTTGGTTAGCCATTAATAAGCCTATTATTTGGTTAATTATACCTCTTTTTCTTCTTATTGGCTCTGTAGTATCGATAATTGAAGCAAATAACTCTTGGAAAGAAGCTAAGAAGAAGATTGAAACAAGTAATTAATGGTCCATCCAAGATAAGATTACTCGATTTTGGGATTTGAATGTAATCTGAATAATCAAAAATCCGTAACCACATTAAATTATTGCAATTAGGTAAAACAAACTGTTTTTCCAAGACTGCAAGTATAAGGTTTACATTCGGGTAAGTGAGAAAACCGGAGGGAAGACATGCAAAAAAAATAAGAAAAACCAACGATCGGTAACCACGCTTCACCTTTTGAGAGGATCAAACAAACAAGCGAAGATGGGATGGAATTCTGGTCGAGTCGGGATTTGCTAAAGTGTTGGAGTACACACAGTATCGTAATTTCGAGGCTGTAATAGACAAAGCTAAAACCGCTTGTATTAACAGTGGATACAGTGTTGATGACCATTTTGCTGACGTCAGCAATATGGTCTCCATAGGCAGCGGTGCAGAGCGACCACTTAAATCGATTCGTCTATCCCGGTATGCTTGCTACCTCATCATTCAGAATGCTGATCCCCGGAAAGAAATTGTTGCTCAAGGGCAGACCTATTTTACAATTCAAACCCGGCGGCAGGAACTTGAAGACGAACGCATTGAGGATGAGCGTCGGGTGCTGCTTCGTGATGAAATTCGTCGTCACAATATTCAATTGGCAAGTGTTGCAAAGGGAGCTGGTGTGGTAGAGCCGATGGATTACGCGATCTTTCAGAATCATGGGTATATGGGGCTTTACGGTGGTCTGAAACAGAGAGATATCCATAAATGGAAAGGTCTAGAAAAGAGTCAGAAGATTTTGGATCACATGGGCAGCACTGAACTAGCAGCGAATCTGTTCAGATCGACACAGACAGAGGACAAACTTCGTCGGGATGATGTGAAAGGGAAAAGTGCCGCAAATCGTACCCACCGAGAAGTTGGGGCAAAGGTGCGAAAGACTATTGAGGAATTGGGCGGTACAATGCCTGAAGAATTACCTGCAACGGAAAGTATCAAGAAGCTCGAAGACAAACAACGCAAACAACTCGGTGAAGCGGATAAGTCATAAGCCATGTTGGCCTGACAGAGTTTCTTACTTCAATCCTACGACCACAAGGGATCGCGGCTACTGACACTGGGCAATCAAAATGTGTTACCTATGTGTCCGAACGTTTTGTGACCTGAGTGTCCGGTCTATACAACAAGGATCCCGATCAATGAAGTTGGAATGCGCGAGCTATGCTTGCGCTGCACAAGCATGGCTTGTGCACTCCATAGGTCCCTCGTTCACTCGTCCTCACTTGATGGAAAACAACGGCTTAAGTGTCAGGTGAGGGCACCTGACAACACACAATGGCTTAATATACTCTGAGAATTAACGCGACAGGGTAAGATAGTCGGAATAAACAATCCCACGACCGCAAGGGATCGCGGCTACTGACACTGGGCAATCAAAATGTGTTACCTATGTGTCCGAACGTTTTGTGACCTGAGTGTCCGGTCTATACTACAAGGATATCGGTATTCGAAGTTGGAATGCGCAAGCCATGCTTGCGCTGCACAAGCATGGCTTGTGCACTCCATAGCTTCCTCATTCAATCTTTCACTACGCTTTTCTCTGCCCATAGGTTCTTGACTTTACGAGATAAGAGCTTTATATTTTTAAGTCTATGTCAAATACGAAAAATACAGAGGTTCGGGTTCGGTTTGCTCCGAGTCCGACTGGTGATCTCCATGTCGGAGGAGTCAGAACCGCGCTGTTCAATTGGCTGTATGCCAAAAGCAAAGGCGGCAAGTTCCTGCTTCGCATTGAGGACACGGATAAAAAGCGCTCAACTGAGGAAGCGATTCAGGTTATTCTCGACGGACTCGATTGGATGGGTATTCAATCCGATGAAGAGATCGTGTACCAGAGTCAGCAAATCGAGAAGCACCGCGAAGCAGCTCAAAAACTGCTCGAAAACGACAGTGCGTACCGGTGTTTTTGTACCCCCGAAGAAATTAAGGCTGAACGGGAAGCCTGTGAGAAGGCTAAAGTTGCTTATGCATACGACCAGAGATGTGATAAGCTGAGTCAGGAAGAGATTCAGTCCTGGCTTGATTCGGGTGCGCCGTATACCGTAAGGTTGAGAATCCCTGATGAAGTAATCACTTATAATGATGGGGTACATGGCGATATCTCGGTGGCAGGGAAGGAGATAGATGACTTTATCATACTGCGCTCGAACGGTACTCCGGTTTATATGATTGCGGTGGTGGTGGATGACGCTGATATGGGTGTAACTCACATCATCCGTGGTGATGATCACGTTTCCAACACGCCAAAGCAGATTTTGCTCTACCGGGCGTTAGGTTATGATGTGCCTGAATTCTCACATGTGCCGTTGATTCTCGGTACTGATAAAAAGCGTCTTTCCAAACGGCATGGTGCAACGGCTATTACTGCATACCGGGAAATGGGATTGAGTTCGGATGCAATAATTAATTATCTTGGTTTGCTCGGCTGGTCGCCAGGGGATGACCGCGAGAAGATGAGCCGTCAGGAATTGATTGATGCTTTCAGTACATCCGGAATTAATTCCAAAAGTGCCGTATTTGACGAAAAAAAGCTGCTATGGTTGAACGGTTATTACATCAGTGAGACCGAATTCAGCGTTGTTGCAGATAAGTTAGAAAAATTTGCCGAACAAGCTGTTGAGAAGGGCGTGTTAAAATCCTTGCCTTCACAAGAGGATACATTAACTGCCTGGAACCTGCTCAACAACAGGATCCATACTTTACCTGATCTCTACGTTTGGGGAACCTATTTTTTCCAGGATCCCGAATCGTATGATAAGAAAGGCGTAAAAAAACACTTTAAGGCTGAAGAAGTGCCCGAGCGGTTATTGTCAATATCTACAGATTTTGCAGCGATGGAAGTGTTTGATTATAAGTCCATAGAGGACTATTTGAGAGAAAAGGCTGAATCGCTTGAGGTTAACGCTGCAAAGTTGATACATCCGATCCGACTCTCGGTTTCCGGAACAACCGGCGGGCCGAGTTTGTTTGAGATGCTTGAAGCTCTTGGCAGGGAAAGGGTTGTACGCAGAATGAATACGGCAGCAAAGACAATACAAGAAAAAACAATACGAAAATCATAGGAAGATCCAATGAAAAGAACATATCAACCTTCAAACCGGAAGCGCCACAACAAGCATGGCTTCCGTGAAAGGATGAGCAATCGTCATGGACGAAAAGTCCTGGCAAGGCGTCGTGCAAAGGGACGCAAAAGATTAACAGTTTCAGACGAGATGCGTCGTTACGGATAATGAGCAACAGGATTAACCGTCTGAAGGGAAGAAAGATCTTTGGAGAAGTAAGCCGGTTTGGCTTCCGTGCTCAAGGGAGTTATCTGAAGGTTTTTTTTTAGATAAAGGTGAAGCCCGATTTGGGATCACCACCCCTCGTTATGGAGGAAATGCGGTTCAACGTAACCGTGCAAAACGCATAATGCGTGAGATATATCGACATAACCGACATTTCTTCCCAAAAGACGGTGCAATCATGTATGTTCTAAAAAAATGTGCCGAAAGAGATGAGATTGAACACGAGATGATTCGTTTGTCCCTGATTGTTCAGGAAAAAGCACGAAAAGTCAAAGAACATTTCGATCCCACTGCTCAAAACGGGCTACCAGATCAAGGAACTGTATGATAAGTAAAGTACTTATTACCGTAATTAAAATGTATCAGCGATTAATCAGTCCGATTCTCGGATCAAATTGTCGTTTCTATCCAACGTGCTCAGCATATTCGATAGAGGCTGTTGAAATGCATGGCGCCCTGCGGGGTGGTTTGCTATCAATAGTAAGAATATTTCGTTGCGGTCCCTGGAGTTCCGGAGGTCTCGATCCCGTTCCATCCGATCTAACACACAGTAAGTGAACATGGATAAACGGACTATAGTTGCATTCGTATTAATTGCATTAATTGTAATATTCTGGGATGACTACCTGCGTTGGGCAGGACTTGTCCCTGAACCCACTGCAGTAGATACAACCGGTGCTGTTGCTGATGTAAAAATGCCGGAGAGAACGAAACCGCTATCAACGAATGAATTACGCGATAGTCAACCGGTTCTGAAGGCTGATGCAGATTATACCGGTGAGAAACCAACCCTCGACACGGAAAAAATAGATGTCGAGACCTCCGATTTTCCAGTACGTTTGGTTACTGTTGAAACAGAAACATTTAGAGCACAGTTTTCGACAGAAGGTGCGAGTTTACGCTCTTTTATACTGAAACCGACAAAGCATTACCTCAAAGATGAGATTGAGCTTATATCCGGAACGAACATCGCAAAACCTGCGATGAGATTCTGGACGGTGGAAGGACCGGTTGAAACAGATAAGCTGCGATTCCGATTGAACGATGAATTTGATGATGATGTGAAAGTTCGGGTGCATTCAGGGCAAGAAAAACGTGTAGAGTTTCATTCTCCAATAACTTCCGATGGAGAAATCAGAGTAATTTACACTTTTAAGGGTGAAGGATTCTCCTTTCTCTACGAAGTTGAGTCAAATGAGCTTGAAAACCTGTGGGCAAGACCCGATGTAGAAGTAATGTGGCGCGGAGGGTTGGCATTTACCGAACCGGATTCAAGCCAGGAAGAATGGTATAAGAAGGCTTATGTCTATCTCGCCGGAGACGAGATTGAAGACATGAAGCAGAGCAATAAGAAGACTATTCTGGAAAACACAACCACTGGTGAGACATACTGGGGCGCAGTCCGAAATAAATACTTCATGGCAGCCCTTATCCCGGAAACGGCTCGCGCTAATGGTGCCTGGATGGAAAGCGTTTTAGATTCCACCTTCACCGGAAAGGTATTCCCGAATAATCTCGGATTTGGACTGAAGGTACCCATAAAGTACGGAAATCCGGAAACAGCCATCAGAGTTTACCTGGGACCACTGGATGACGAAATTCTTAACGGTGTCGATCCTACTCTCAAGCAGGCAATGACAATGGGTGCTGGTTGGGACTTTTTTGATACCATCCTCCGTCCTATCTCAAAAATCGTACTCTGGGGACTAAAAGCTCTTCACTCATTTATCCCAAATTATGGGATCTGCATAATAATTTTCTCCATTCTGGTAAAGATTGTCATCTGGCCTTTGACTCGGAAATCTTATCAGTCAATGGCAGCAATGGGCAAACTTAAACCTGAAATGGATGCTCTCCGCGCAAAATACAAAGATGATGCTCAGCGCTTGAATAAAGAGATTATGGCTCTTTATAAAACAAACAAGGTTAACCCGATGGGTGGCTGCCTGCCAATGTTGCTGCAGATGCCATTGTTATACGCCTTGTTTATTGTTTTCAGAGCTACCATCGAATTTCGAGGTGCTCCATTTGTATTATGGATAAACGATTTATCCCGTCCTGATGTAGTACTTGACCTTCCATTCTCCTTACCTCTTTATGGAGCTCACATTGCATTGCTTCCATTGGTAATGGGAATAACCTCCTTCCTTCAGTCAAAAAGCACGATTACCGACCCTAACCAGAAGATGATGGTTTACGGTATGCCGATCTTTATGACATTGATATTTAACCAGTTTCCATCAGGATTGACCCTATACTACACACTCTTTAACGTTTGGACAATAGTTCAACAGAAAATAACTCCACCTCCGGTCATCACCGTACCGAATTCAGACGAGAAAAAGGGACGAAAAAGTAAAAAGAAAAAGTAATGTCTTCTCAGAACACGGGATATTCAGAATCCTCTACAATTATTGCAGAAACAACACCTCGAGGAAGAGGAGGAATATCTGTTCTGAGAATTTCCGGTAAAGATGCTTTTAATATTGTCTCTACTCTTTTGGATCGAGACATCCCGAAACCCAACCGCATAAGGCATGCTAAGCTTTGCAATAACATAGAGTTGGAAGCCGTCATTGATGATGTAATGGTGGCTGTTTTCAAATCTCCACACTCCTATACGGGAGAAGATGTAGTTGAGATATCTACTCATGGAAGTCCTATTGTAATTAATAAAGCCCTTGAAGCATTTTATAAGAATGGTGCTCGACCAGCAGGACCAGGTGAATTCACTCTCCGAGCTTTTCTCAATGAGAGAATAGACCTCCTCCAAGCGGAAGCCGTCGCTGATTTAATAGCAGCGAGAAGCAGTGAAGCGGCAAATCAAGCAGTGAAGCAGCTTGAAGGTGGCGTTAGTAAATTCGCCAATGAGTTAAGTGATAGGATAATGCAACTTCTATCAAGTTGTGAATTAGAGTTAGATTTCGTTGAGGAAGGTATTACATTGCTGAACAATGAAGAGAAATCTACTCTTATTGATCATATCATTAATAACCTGAAACAAATGATTGCCGGCTATTCTAAAGCACGCAATTTGCGTAAAGGAGTTAGTGTAGCGCTAATTGGTGCACCAAATGTCGGAAAAAGCAGTTTGTTTAACATTCTTGCAGATGATAATATTGCTATCGTTCATGACGCACCCGGTACAACGAGAGATGTCCTGGAAGCAAATTGTATAATAAAAGGTGTTCATTTCACACTTTATGATACCGCAGGTCTCAGAGAAACTCCTGATGAAGTGGAAGACGAAGGAGTTAACCGGGCAATCAGAAAAGCAGAAAATGCTGACGTAATAATTTCTATAACTTCTCCGGATGTTACAGAACACAGCAACATCAAGATTGAAAATAACAATAGAACTATCTATGTATCTAATAAATCCGATTTGGTAAAGAAAATTATTTCCGAGAACAGTATATCCGTTAGTGCACTTAATGGAACAGGCATGCATAGTCTGAGGAATGAACTCTATAATATGGTCGTCGATAATGAAAGCATTAAAGAAGGAACAATAAGCAGAGAAAGACATTTCATGGCAGTTCAAAGTGCTCTTACATCAATGGAATACTGTAAAAAAGATTTTGCTGAAGGACAATCAGAAGAAATTATCGCTGAACAACTTAATGCAGCTATTTCTGCGATGGATGAATTAACAGGAAAAAAGAGATCAGATGGATTATTGGACGAGATTTTTTCAGAATTTTGCATTGGAAAGTAGTTCCAGCACGCTTGAATGTTCCACGTGGAACATTCTTTAGTAATCTTTTCAAAGAAGTTGATAAGCCTGAAATTCCATAAAAGGAGTAGAAATGGAAATACAGCCAAATAAAGATGTTGTTAAGTTGTTATCTGAAACGAAAATGTTTCTGAGACTCAGTGAGAGTGATTTATCAGAATTAGCAACCATGATGGTCATTAAGAAGTACGATGCCGGTGCGGAAATATTTCGCGAAGGAGATCCCGGCGGAACTATGTTCATTGTAGCAAGTGGATCGGTAGAAGTTCAGAAACTTCGTTCTCACGGCTCAGGACGTGTAGTGATTGCACGATTTGAAAGGGCTGGAGTAATAGGCGAAATGTCGCTTGTTGATCACATGCCGCGTTCCGCCACCGTTGTGGCAGTAATCCCAACAGTAGCATACGAGTTTTCCAAATCTGCTTTTAAGGAAATGTTGGCCAACCAAAAAGATCTCTCAATTGAAGTGCTCAAGGGATTAGCTCACCTGTTATCAATGCGATTAAGAAATACCTCCGGCTGGTTTGCAGACGTTTTTTAGTATTGAGTATAAGATTTGAAAACTGATTGTGATGTTCTCGTCGTTGGGGGTGGACATGCTGGATGTGAAGCTGCCGCTGCTGCTGCGAGAATCGGTGTAGATACAATTCTACTCACTGGTGAAATTGGTGCATTAGGCAGAATGTCATGTAATCCTGCCATAGGTGGTATCGCAAAGGGTCATCTTGTAATGGAGATAGATGCCCTGGGCGGTGTAATGCCTGAGGTCACGGATAGAACTGCAATTCAGTACAGAGTGTTGAACCGCTCTAAAGGCCTTGCCGTTTGGTCCCCTCGTGCGCAGTGTGATCGTGAGATGTACTCTTCTGAAATGTTCAGGGTTTTTAGTTCGTATAATAATGTGCGATTACAGACTGGAATCGCAAACTCTTTTACTGTCTGCGAAGATGGTTCGTTTGTGACTCTCACTGACGAGGGGAGAGAAATCCACTCCAAATCAGTTATCCTGTCTTGTGGCACATTTCTCAATGGTCTAATGCATCATGGTGAAAGCTCCATTCATGGGGGTAGAATTAATGAAGCTCCGGTTAAAGGATTAACTGAATCCCTTGTGAATTTAGGATTCCAGGCTGGCAGGCTAAAAACCGGGACACCTCCTCGACTTGACGGAAGCACCATCAATTATGAACTACTTGAACGTCAGGACGGAGATGAGCAACCCATATTTTTTTCTATAGATACTAAAGAACATCACCTGCCTCAACAACCATGCTGGATAACCTACACAAATAAGGAAGTTCACAAAGTATTAGAGGGTGGATTGGATCGCTCTCCTTTATATACTGGAAGAATCAAGGGAGTTGGCCCAAGATATTGTCCTTCTATTGAAGAAAAAATCGTAAGGTTTTCTGATAAAGAACGCCATACAATATTTATCGAACCTGAAGGGCTAAACACGAAGATGGTTTACCCTAATGGTTTTTCGACAAGCCTTCCGGAAGAAATACAACTTGAGTCCCTGAGGAAAATTCCCGGATTTGAGAAAGTTGAAATAATGCAGCCCGGTTATGCTGTCGAATATGATTTCTTCCCTCCTCATCAATTAAGGCACTCTCTTGAAACCAAGAGAATTCCCGGGCTCTTTTTTGCCGGTCAAATAAACGGTACTTCCGGATATGAAGAAGCTGCAGCTCAAGGTTTGGTCGCCGGATGTAATGCTGCTCTTTCAGTACGTGGCGATAACAGAACACTACAAATAGAACGGGATGAAGGGTACATAGGGGTTCTTATTGATGATCTGATTACAAGAGGGACCGAAGAACCTTATCGGATGTTCACATCAAGAGCAGAATTCCGTTTAAAACTTCGGTTGGATAATGCTCATTCTCGTCTTGCTGCTAAAGCTCATGATCTGAATCTCATCTCCTCCGAACGTTTGGACATTATTAAGGAAGAAGACAGCAGACTTAGTGAAGTGATATCTGCGCTCAAGTCAATTCGTCGTCCTGTCAGATCAGGAGAGAAAATAACACTTTTTGAAATGTTGAAAAGACCAGAAGTAAAACTAAAAGACCTGATGCCGCATCTCGAGCAAGAAATAATTGAAAGGATAACCGGTAATCGCTGCTCTGAATTTATTCGCAAGGTCGAAGCAGAAGTGAAATATTCCGGATATCTAAAAAGGCAGGCATTTCGAGCTGCAGATCAAAGGCGCAATCGTGGAAAAATAATTCCACGCAGCCTTAACTACTTGACAATTAAAGGATTATCATCTGAGGGGCTTGAGAAATTTTCAAGAATTCAACCTGAAAACCTTGGAGAAGCATCAAACATCCCTGGTATTACCCCTTCAGACATTGCGGTTCTCCTAATATATCTTAAGAAAATGGATACAGAAACAAATTCATAAGGTGATTCTGTGAAGAATATTTAGTAATTCCAAAAGACTGATGAGATGATTAAACAATTGAAAAAGAAGTTTTTGATTTATGTGATGACCGTCACAATCGACTTTACACACAGTATCAACATATTGTGTGGACAATATGTTAATAACTTTCTTTGAGAATAGCTATATTTTTGATAACATAAAACATAGGATAATTTGTGAATAGTATGGAAAATGTTAATAACTTGCTTATAAGTTTCCGGGAAAGAGTCGTAAATATCAGTAAAAAAATGAATTTGGTGTCTCGGAAAGATGTGGAAAACCTCGCTAAAAACCTGACTGAAGAATCGCTTCTACCACTTGAATGGAATGTTTGTAATCTGCGGAGTAGAGTAATCGATATAGGTACGGGTGCAGGCTTCCCCGGAATACCCTTGAAACTTGTTCGACCTGACCTGGAGATAGTATTGGTAGATTCAAATCGCCGGAAATGCGCATTTCTGAAAACTACAATTAGAGAAATGGAATTATATGGAATCTCCGTTATAAATGACAGAGTTGAAAGTCTGGTAATTAATGAGCAGAACAGGAACCGATTTAATACACTATTATCACGGGGAGTAAAAAATACCTCTCAAATGCTTCACTGGGCAGATTATCTCCTGTCCGATGGAGGTGAAGTAATCCTTTGGAAGGGTTCAGGATTTGATTCTGAAATCAGAAAAATTAACCTTAAAAAATGGGCTATTCCGGATACTTTGCGATTACCATCCGGCCTTGTTCTCGTAAGGTTTTTCAAAAAAGGAGAGTAACCTTATAATTATTTTTCATGATTTGACGAAAGTGTTCCGTGAAGGTGCAATTTTTAGTATATTAACTCTACTCGGAAGTATTCCGAGTAGAGTGCAGGTGATCCCATATCCAACAATTAGCGACCCAGGCCGGAAGATCCGGAGCTTTGAGTCACAGATTTAACAAACAGAGTAGTTGTCATGAGATGCCCCGAGTGTAAAGGTTCCATATCAATAGTCAATTTTGTAAAGGAAAAGCAATGTCCTGCATGTGACGCCAAATTAAAGCGCATGCCGACTAAAGAACAATTTAAAGAAACATTAATTTCTTTTGCGGAAGACAAAGGTTATATATTTTGGGCGTTAGTTTACATAGTCGTCATCTGGCTTATAGCATTTTTTGAGCAGATATTCGGATCAGGTATTATCTGGGATTATATCACAAATCATGAATTCAGATTTATCTTCCTTGCGTTCTTTTCAGGCTCGATTATCGATTATTATGCGAAGGCAAATGTTGAAGTTACTGCCGTTAGAAATAAATATATATTTAAGCCGCCTCTTTATTTACGAAGATTCAGAGGGTGGACGAATGTATTCCTCTTTCTCGGTTTAGCACTTGCAACCTACGTTCAGGTTAGATGGCCAGGGTATATCAGTATTCTACCTACATATACCTTTATTATCAGTTTCATGCTCTGCCTGATTTGGGCTTTGATGGGTCTTGCAGCATCTGAAGACGATATGAACGATAAGCGTATCAGGTACTTCTTCGAGGAAATGCGCGTATCACGCATTAAATACTACCATCGAGCATCTGCAATATACCTTGGAGGAATATTCCTTGCGGGAATTTTGTTCTACAAACTAATTCACGTATCTGGCTTATTCTGGTATATTTACAACTCGAGGTTTGTTTATAATACGATCACATTCTTCAAACGGTACTTTGGCTGGGTACATGAGTTTATCGACTGATTTCATAGTAAAGCAGCGATTTCCTGCTCCTTTAATTTACAGTCGTTGACAACTTAAGAAATTGAATATGAACAAAGGGATCGAGGTTTTGATCCCTTTTTCTCAGGACAATTTGAGTTTCATCAGTATGGTTCTATGCCAACCTCTAACTGAATGCTCAGAAATACAACAGGAGATATTATGAATCAGCCTACTGCAGGCGGAAAACAAATACAAGTCCAACTTGATGAAAAAGTCGGACAGGGGATATACGCAAATCTCGCAATAATTTCTAATTCAGGATCAGAATTTATTTTAGATTTCACGCGTATGCTTCCGGGAATGCCAAAAGCGCATGTGCAGGCAAGGATTATTCTCACACCACAGCACGCTAAGGGCTTATTACAGGCTTTAGAAGGCAACATTAAGAAATTCGAAGATCGTTTTGGTGAAATACAAACTCCAACCGGTAAAAATGAAAGCAAGAATTTTGGTTTCCAGTCCGGTGGTGAAGCAGAATAAAGATATACTAATATGCAAATAAGAGAATTGAAGGAGCGGCTTGAGCTGCTCAGGAGGTCACTTTGACCTTGAAGCAAAGAAAGCAGAATTAACAGAGCTCGAAAAACAGACCTCCTCGAACTCTCTCTGGGATGATCCGGATAATGCCCGTAAGTTAACACAACGCATTTCGAGATTAAACGAGCCGATTGACAGATACAATAAAGTACTTGGTGATCTTGAAGATCTCGCTGAATTGGAAGAAATGTTAGAAGAGGAGTCCGGAGCAGACTTTGAAGAGCTACAGGCAGAAGCAGAACGGCTTGACAAGGAGCTGACAGATTGGGAGTTCCTGCAGATGTTGAGCGGTCCGGATGATCAACGAAACTGCATCCTGACAATACATCCCGGAGCTGGGGGAACTGAGTCAGCAGATTGGGCGGGTATGTTGATGAGAATGTACTTGCGATACATTGAAAGACGAGGTTTTAAAGGTGAAGTTATTGATCTGCAACCTGCTGATCAGGCAGGTGTTAAAAGTGCATCAATCGAAGTTGTTGGTGAATATGCCTTTGGCCGCTTGAAATCGGAAATCGGTGTTCACCGTCTCGTTCGAATTTCCCCCTTTGATGCTTCGAACAGAAGACACACGAGTTTCGCATCGGTGTATATATATCCGGAACTTGAGGATAAAGGTGAAATTGAGATCAACCAGAGTGAAATTCGGATTGATACATTCCGCGCTTCCGGAGCAGGTGGCCAGCATGTCAACAAAACAGACTCAGCAATCCGGATTACTCACCTGCCGACCAACATTGTCGTATCCTGCCAGTCCGAACGCTCTCAACACCGCAATCGTGAAACGGCGATGAGATTCTTAGCTGCCAGGTTATTGAAACTTCAACGCGAGGAAGAGGCAAAGAAGCGCGATGAACTCGAAGCACAAAAAGCAGAAATCGCCTGGGGTTCTCAAATTAGAAGTTATGTTCTTCATCCATATCATCTCGTGAAAGACATCAGAACGAACATTGAAACCTCAAATACCGATGCCGTCCTCGACGGTGATCTCGATCAATTTGTTGAAGCATTCCTCATGGAAAATCCGGGGAGCTGATACTCGAGAGACCATACCTTTAAAAAAAGAATTAGCCGTTGGGAGAAATCCCGACGGCTTTTTGCTTCTAAGCGATTTTGTTTGTTTCGCGTACCCCTGTACGCGCACTATACAAATGCGGCTTATGTCGAAACGCTGTAATTGGTGTGTGTGCAATAAAATACTCTATTTACATATTTTATATGGTTGATTTTAAAAACAATAAAAGGGGCACCTTATTCCTCAAATATGTTAATATTTGAAAACTGAATAGAACGAGAATGAAAATTTATGTTGTTTGAAAATTTGCTGGAGATGTGATTCGATTCAGAATGTGATTTAATCCGATTTCTAAATCGCCATAAAAGCTTCCTGCGGAGGATATCATTGACGAATCTCTTTATTCTGATTTTTAGGGAATGAGCTTTTGCTTAGTGCTGGGTAGAAACGAGTTTCTTTTTTATTGAGGAATACAACACATCGGGATCAAGGTCTGCTCCATTTGGCCAGAAGATGGCTCCCAGCTCCGGATTAATAGCTACTTTTTTGAAAAAGTTAATGTCTTTTAGAGGTTTAAAAACACCTCTAAAATCAACAATTTTCTTCAAATCTATTACTCCTTCAATACCGTCTTCAAATTCAATATGAAGACGATGTCCCTTCAGTGGTGTTACTGAAATGATATCTTTTAGCATATTTCAACCTAATGGTTTAATCTTGTTCAATGGCTGAAAGTCGCGAGCTAGTCTCCAGTTATCTTGTAGTTCTTGTTTATTAATCGCAGCCCATTCAATAACGATACCCAGAGTTCGCGGTGACAGTTCTCCTTCAAATATAGTCAAATTATCAATGGAAATCAAAGCTTTTTGGTCACCGTAGCGAACGTGAAAATGTGGAGGATTATGTTCGTTATAATACATTGAAATAATAATACCAAAGAATCTACTGATTTCGGGCACTTGCGATCCCCTTTCAATCCGATTTCAAAATCGCCATAAAAGCTTCCTGCGGAAGATCAACATGACCGATCCGTTTCATCCGCTTTTTGCCTTCTTTTTGCTTTTCGAGCAATTTTCGTTTTCGAGTTATATCACCACCGTAACATTTAGCTGTTACGTTTTTGCGTAATGCGCGAACTGTGGCTCGAGCAATGATTTGAGAACTGATAGCTGCCTGAATTGCGACTTCAAACATTTGACGAGGAATAACCTTTGACAGCTTATCAACGACTCTACGCCCCCATGCGTATGCCTTATCTTCATGTACTATCACAGAAAGAGCATCAACCTGCTCACCGTTGATCAAAATGTCAAGTCGAACTGTTTTAGTTGGATCCCAGCTGGTGATTTCATAATCGAGAGATGCGTATCCACGTGACATGGATTTTAACAGGTCATAAAAATCATAGATGATTTCCGCGAGTGGGAGTCGATAATGCAGAACCGCTCGCTGCGGATCGAGGTATTCGGTTGTTTCGTATACTCCTCTACGCTCAGTCGTCAGTTTCATTATCGCACCGATGAACTCAGGCGGTGTCACAATCTGAGCTTTTACAATTGGTTCTTCAATCCGGTCAATCATGTGAGGTGCTGGCAGGTTTGCGGGATTGTCGACTAACTTTTCCTTTCCATCAGTCGTCAAGACTCTGTACTCGACATTGGGTACTGTCGAGACGAGATTCAGGTCATATTCACGTTCGAGGCGTTCCTGAACAATTTCAAGATGCAATAGACCCAGAAAACCACAGCGAAATCCGAATCCCAGTGCTGTTGATGTTTCAGGTTCGTAAAAAAGCGAAGCATCATTTAATTTCAATCGGTTAATCGCATCACGCAAATCTTCGTAGTCACCCGCATCAGCAGGGAATAATCCGGAAAAAACCATCGGATGAGGAATTCGATATCCTGGCAGTGGTTCGGGCAGAGCATTCTTGATATCCCCTATAGTATCACCAACCCGGGTTTCACTCACGTCTTTACACCCGGGTATGATGTATCCGACCTCACCTGCGATTAACTTATCCGCTTTCAACCTTCCAAGCCGTAAATGACCGACTTCATCAACAAGGAATTTATTACCGGTGTGATGGAAGAAAATCTGCATGCCTGGTCTTACAACTCCACTGACCACGCGGATATAAGCGATTGCTCCCCTGTAATTATCGAAAAGCGAATCAAAGATTAATGCTTGTAGCGGTTTTTCCTTTTCCGGATCCGGTGGAGGAACTAAGTTTACCAGACTATCTAATAGATCCCTGACTCCTGTTCCCATTTTTGCGCTAACCGTAAGTACTTCATCCGGTGAGCAACCGATCAGGTCGACAATCTGCTGGGTCATTTCAACGGGTCGTGCGGATTCAAGGTCAATTTTGTTTAATACGGGAATAAGAACGAGGTCATGCTCAATTGCCATATAGACATTGGCAATTGTCTGAGCTTCGATGCCTTGTGTCGCATCAATAAGCACGATTGCGGCTTCGCAGGCTGCGAGTGACCTGGATACTTCATAGCTGAAGTCTACATGTCCGGGAGTATCAATCAGGTTCAATCGATATATATCACCATCTGAGTGTTTATAGTCCATCGCTACAGCCTGAGCTTTGATGGTTATACCTCGCTCGCGTTCAATATCCATCGAGTCGAGTACTTGAGCGACCCGCCCGGAGCTGTCGATTACTCCGGTTAACTCCAGCATTCTGTCGGCAAGGGTGGACTTTCCGTGATCTATATGAGCAATAATGCAAAAATTACGTATTTTTTCAGGTTTTGGTGAAGCCATCTTTAATCTCTGCGCACGTAGGCAACACCCTTATTTACAACACCAACAGCCCTACCAGTTAGTTCCCAGCCCCCGAAAGGAGTGTTCTGTGATTTAGACAACATTTTTGTTCCATCTACTGTCCACTTTTCTGACGGATTAAAAACAGTCAGATTTGCTTCTGCTCCTCCGACTATTTTGTTCTCTGGTAAGTTCAGGATTTTACGTGGAGCGTTTGAAAGGGCATCAATGGCACGTTCCAGTGTGATTTTTTTTGTGGCTACCAGTTTTGTCAAAACAACTCCGAGAGCCGTTTCCAGACCAATCATTCCAAAAGGGGCGAGTATAAACTCAACTTCTTTCTCGTCAGGAGCATGTGGAGCGTGATCGGTGGCAATAGCATCAATAGTTCCGTCTTTGAGCCCTTCAATCAAAGCCTCAATGTCGTTTTTTGTCCGAAGTGGAGGATTAACTTTGTAATTACTGTCGTATCCTTCAAGGATTGTACAATCAAGAGAGAGGTGATGTGGCGTTGTTTCAGCGGTAACATTTACACCACGAGCTTTGGCTTTTCTGACGAGATCAACGGATTCTGCCGTTGATAAATGTGCGATGTGAATTCTCCCTCCCGTGAATTCTGCAAGCCTGATGCACCTGTAAACATCTATATCTTCAGCAATTGACGGCCATCCGGGCAGACCAAGTGCGGTTGACACTGCACCTTCATCCATAACCCCGTTGCCCGAAAGAGATGTGTCCTCTGCATGTTCAATAATAACACTGTTTGACATCATTGTGTATTCTATTGCCAAACGCATTATTTCTGCTGTGGGAACTGGTGAACCATCATCTGAATAACCGGTCACACCGACTTTGTTCAATTCAGCCATTTCAGACAATTTTTCACCACTGCGACCGGCTGTTATCGCGCCGATCGGGTGAACATCGACAGGGATGCCTTCAGCTTGTTCACGAATGAAGTTCACTGTAGCAGGGGAGTCCGTCGGAGGATCGGTATTAGGCATGGGTGCAACACCGGTGAATCCTCCGGCTACTGCAGCAAAGCAACCCGACTGAATCGTCTCTTTATATTCATATCCCGGCTCACGTAAATGCACGTGCATATCGAAAAGACCGGGGCATACTACTAACCCGTTTCCATCGATAATATCTCCGTCAAAATCCTTTGGGATGGTGCCTATCGAGGAGATCTTTCCATCACGGATAACAATATCGGAAATCTTATCAAGATGCGATCCGGGATCAAATAATCTGGCGCTTTTTATTGCCAGATTTTGGCAATCATATTTCTGCCATCCTTGTGGAGGATCTATTTGTTTATTCTCTTGGTGTGTCATGCTTTTTACTCACAACTAAAATTCTTAACCGACTGTTGTTCCCTTTCCGGAAATGAGGAATAAAACAGCCATTCTGATTGCAACTCCGTGGGTGACCTGCTGAAGGATGACTGAGCCCGGAGCATCGGCGACATCTGAGTCAATCTCAACGCCTCTGTTCATCGGACCAGGATGTAATACAACAACCTTTTTCCCGATTTTTTCGAGCCTGGCTTTTGTGATACCGAATGTGTGCTGGTATTCGCGTAACGATGGGATATACCCCTGCTTCTGCCGCTCCAGTTGCAGCCGCATTACATTGATCACGTCACACCAGTCCAGAGCTTCGTCAACATCGGTTGTAGTTTTCACCCCCAATGCTTCAATATCTCGTGGCATTAACGTAGAAGGTCCGCAGACCATTACATCCGCCCCAACAGTCTTTAGGCCATGTATGTTTGAACGTGCAACTCGACTATGTGCAATATCACCAAGAATTACAACTTTCAATCCCTCAAATCCCCCTGTGTGACCACGGATAGTCATCATATCGAGCAGAGCCTGTGTCGGATGTTCGTGTGAACCATCTCCGGCATTAACCACAGCCGAGTTGATCCGGTTAGCGAGAAAGAGAGGGGCTCCCTGAGCGTGGTGACGTATAACAACAACATCGATTTTCATCGCTTCGATATTTCTCACGGTGTCAAGTAGTGTTTCACCTTTTGATACACTTGATCCACTTTTAGAAAAGTTCACAACATCAGCAGACAAGCGTTTTTCTGCCAGCTCGAAGGAGATTTTTGTCCTGGTCGAAGGTTCGAAAAAGATATTTGCTACAGTAATTCCGCGCAGAGGAGGAACTTTTGGGATTGGTCTATCGAGAACTTTGAGGAATTCATCCGCTGTATCCAGAATGGTAAAAATCGTCGTTGGATCAATGCCATAAAGACCTAAGAGGTGATTCAATACTGGCGGAGTCATTTTTCACCTCGCTCTTCATCCTCGAATTCCTCAACGAGGACTACCTCATCAACACCATCCGTCTCCTTAACGTGAACACGAACTTCTTCACCAGGGGAGGTTACGATTGACTTACCAATAAAATCCCCCTGGATAGGCATTTCTCGGTGCCCGCGGTCAATAAAGACTGCTAATTGAATTGTTGCAGGTCGACCAAAATCCAGTATACCATGAATTGCGCTACGCGCGGTTCGTCCGGTATAAAGAACGTCATCAACAAGAACAACATTGCAGTTGTTAATGTCAAAGTCAATTTCTGTTGCCCGAACCTCAGCCATTTTCGCAGCTGTCATGTAGTCATCACGATAAAGGGAGATATCAAGAATTCCGAGTTTAACTGTTTTCCCTTTTTCCAAAACAGAGATGATTTTTGAAAGACGATTTGCGATTGGAACGCCCCGAGTGCGGATACCGATCAAAACCAGATTTTCGGTACCTTTGTTTTGCTCAAGTATCTGAACCGCCATACGGGTCAAGGTTCGTTCCATCCCAGCAGCATCAATTATGCTGTGTTTTAATCTCTCTTGCAATTTTTATCCTGGTTTTAGATAGTAACGTTTATAAGTCACTTCTGTTATGATTCTTTCTTCTGCTTCTCTTCAAGTGCACGGACACGTTTTAGCAGTTCTGGCAGCTTTGACAGAGACGCATCAATTCGTCGAAGTTCCATATGAGGTCGGGCGGGGTAACCCGCAATCAATCCTTTAGTGTTAAAAGACTTGGTAACACCTGCTTGAGCGCCAATTTGCATCTGATCGCCTATTTCAAGATGTCCAACAAGTCCGACCTGTCCCCCCATCATCACCCATGATCCAACACGTGTCGAACCGGAAATTCCGGTTTGAGCAGCAATGGCAGTATATTCACCAATCTCCACTCCATGCGCAATCTGGATCAAGTTGTCGAGTTTAGCACCTCTGGCAATTCGGGTTGCACCGGCAGTTGCTCGATCAATACAGCAATTTGCGCCAATATGAACATCATCCTCTATTTCAACAGTGCCAACCGGTCTGATTCGTTGGTATCCGCTCTTGCTCGGGACATAACCAAAGCCGTCGTAACCAACTACTGTTCCATCACCGATAAATACTCTGTGACCAATGCTTATCTCGTGGCGGATACTTGCACTTACACCAATTATACAATCATCACCGATAACCGCATCACGCCCAATGTAAGCATTTGGGAACACCGTACAGTTTACCCCAATCCTGGCTCCGGATTCAACTATAACGTGCTGACCGATGTGCATATTGTCACCGATTTCAGCTGATTCAGATATTACAGCAGTCCTGTCGATTCCTGAAGCAACTTCCGGCTTTTCTTCTGTATAGAGAATTTCAACAGCTCGTTGAAAGTCTTCATAGGGATTTGCAGAAATTAACCTAACCATGTTTTCAGGTGTAACACAGTCGTCGGTTATTATTATCGCGCCAGCTTTGCAATTGGGCAAATATTGCTTGTATCGCATATTTGCCAGAAAAGTCAGGTGCTTATCAGAAGCACCCTCGATGGTTTCAACACCCATGATGACGAGGTCATCCGATCCCTCGAGAGAACATCCAAGCTTATTGGCCAACTCACCTGTTGTAACAGGAATCAAACTCATCTCTGCAATTCCTCAAGAACATCTTCCGTAATATCAAGCCCCGGTTTAACATAAACAATGTTGCCGGCTACTGTGTCAAACACAATATCAAGGTCTTTTTGCTCACAGATTCTCCAAATCGCGTCATTAACACGTGCGTCAATAGGCTCCATGAGCTCCTTTCTTCGCTTTACATATTCGCTTTTTTCGTCATACCAGGTGTTCTGACGGAACTTCTGTAAATCCTTCCGGGATTTAGTGACCTCTTCTGAGAGTTCTGCTTTGCGCTCATCACTTAAGATAAGCGCAAGGTCATTGAGCTCCGTTTCAATCTTGCGAATGTTCTCTTCAAGCTCTTCGACTTCTTCAAGCCATTTTCGATTTTCACTCTTCAATGCTACATCTGCATCCCGGTACTCAGGATATTTCTCTTGAATTACATCAGATCTGATATAACCAACTTTTAGTCCGCTAGATTGCCAGGGAAGAAGTGAAGTAGCACCCGTTGACTGTTCACCAGGCCCACCTGCAGGTGCTGATGCACATCCAACGAGAATGAACAAGCCGATTAGAGACAGGCTTGCGAACAAATATCGGTAGTTGATTGTCTTTATCATGTGCTTTTGCCCGAGTTATTTGTGCAACCAGAAAGACAAGATATGAATCCACATATGAGAATTCTTATTATCACTGACTATTTGTCCTGTAGTCGGCGTAATAGCTCATCATTGAGATCGTCGGGATCTTTAGCGTAGACAACAGTACCATTGCTTGCATCAATGATGAAGTCATAATCACTGTCGTTACCAATCTCCTCAATAACTCCATTAACGACCTCGAAGACTTCTGCCAGTAATTCTGCCCGTCTTTTTGCGAATCGTTCCTGTTCAGCAGTGGATTGTTTCTGAATTCGCACGTTAAAATCAAGGGTTAGTGAATCTATTGCCATCTGCATTTCCGCTCTCCTCTTTTCAGAGAACATCTTTCCATTACGCAGTTGCTCTTCACGGTTTTCGATGTCTTTCTGAAGTCGTTCCATATCCGCTTCCCAAGCCTTTCTGTCATTTTGCCAGGTCTGCATCTCACGAGCTAATTGCTCTTCAGCCTGCTGGAAACGAGGAAAATTTTGAACGATAAGCTCGGATGAAACAACTCCTAACTTAAGTTCCTGAGCAAATGATAAACCGGCGAATGCCATTATCACAGCCAGAATTATAATAATGCGGGTCATAACTGGTCCCATGTATTCAAATTGAGGTTGTTAACTAAAATTGTCTTCCAAATTGGA
>CAYLYZ010000030.1:27878-52934 GCA_964387885.1 uncultured bacterium
AATGGGGTTGCCATCTCCCAATTCTTCTGCCAGTGGTCTGGTCATAATAATCTAACCCTTATCCGTAATCGAACATGTATTCAGATTGAGGTTGTTAACTAAAATTGTCTTCCAAATTGGAAATGGGGTTGCCATCTCCCAATTCTTCTGCCAGTGGTCTGGTCATAATAATCTAATCCATATCCGTAATCGAATCCGATTAATCCAATCATTGGCATAAATAATCTAACGCCCAAGCCCACAGATCGTTTTAAGGTGAACGGATCAGTCTGGTGGAAGTTAAGCCATGTATTGCCGGCTTCAGCAAAAGCTAATCCATAAATAGTTGGATTATTTGTAACCTGAAGACGCATTTCAACTGAAGCTTTCAGCTGAGATTTACCACCTTTGGCGCTCGATCCTGATTCGCTCGGAGGACCAACTGTTCGATCACCATAGCCGCGAAGTGGTGTACCAAGTGATAATCCGGCACCTCCCATATAGAAATATTCAAGTAATGGAATATCTGTCTGGTCGGATTTAAGACCGGCGAGGAAACCATACAGGAATTGGTTGTAAACTACAAATTTATTGGAAATTGGAGTATACCATTCAACAGAAAAGATGTGCTTATGATAGGCATCATCTCCCATAAGTAATCCACCTGCAAGTTCTGTCGAAAGGCTTGTAACCGAACCTGATGTCGGAAATTCGGGAAAATCACGGCTGTCACGTGTAATGACCTGAGTAACGGAACTCGATAATCGCCACTCATCCTCTACGATACTCTGCTCATTCCGATCTCTAAATGAATCTGAAAAATCAGAATATTTTGTACTCTCAATTCGATACGTCCAGCTTCCCCTGAAATAATCATCAGGTTTACGGAACCTGCGCCCGAATCTCAGCGAACCACCAAGAAGATCTTCTGAGAAACCATCAGCCCAACGTCTTCTAACGTTGTAAAATGAGATTCCAGCTAGAGTTTCCGTATCAAATAGCCAGGGCTCGGTATAGCTCAGCGAGAATGAACCGTATTCTGCACCGAAGTTCCAGTCAAGGCTGGCCTGCTGACCGGTACCGAACAGGTTCGGAGCTGTGAAACCAATAGCACCTATCATCCCATCCTGTTCACTGTAACCGGCTGAGACATTTGCCTGATCAGTTGGCTTTTCCTCAACTGAAACCCAGAGGTCTACTTCATGATCGCTGACATCTTCAACATCCGGTTGAACATCAGCGAAAAAATTCAGAATTATAACATCTCTCATTGACCGACGAAGCTGCGAAACGTCAAAAGTGTCACCAGGTTTGAGAGAAAACTCACGGCGAATAACCTTTTCGCGAGTTTTTGTATTCCCGGATATATGGATCTGACGAACACTGAACTGATTACCCGGCTCTATACTGATGTGTATGTCAAGGGTATCCCCGTCTGCCGGGGTTTCTTTCGCCTGGATTTGAGCATAAATATAACCCTTATCGTAAAACAGGGAACCTAATCGCTCTCGAATTGAGATGTCATATTTGTTCTGGTTAAAGTCTTCTCCGGTGTGAAAAAGGAGTTGACGTCGAAGCTCGTTTTCAGTAAAAAGGTCAGAACCGGCAAATTTTATTTCACCAAAATAGTAATGATTGCCTTCCTCGATATCAACACGGACAAACATCCTTTTCAGGTTTTCAGAATACCAGATTGAATCACCCAAAACCTGTATATCACGATATCCATGTTCCCGGTAATAATCGACCAGTCTGGACAGATCTTCTTCGAATTTATCTCGGTGGAACTCCCCGGTACGGAAAAGGAAAAGGTTTCGCTCTTTGGTTTCTTCGAACTGTTTTCGCAGTTTACTGTCTGAAAACACTTCATTACCAGAGAACTCAACAGACTCAATTTTGACCTTTTGACCTTCATCTATCCTGATATATAAGACTTTTAAGTCCTTAGATGTGCCATCTCTTATTTCTACAACTACATCAGCAAGAAGGAATCCCTTTTCAACAGAGAGTTGTGTCAGTTTACGTTTAAGACGTGACGGTTCCGATGGAAGTAACACTTGCCCCGGAAAAAGATCGATGGCTTCCTCAAGCTCATTTTCTCCGATCTTTTTGCCCCCACCTACATCGATATAATCAAGTCGCGGGTGCTCTTTCACCGTAATCTTCAGGTAAACACCCTCTGGAGTCTCCTGTTCTACGATAACTTTTACATCAGCAAATAGTTTCAGATCCCACAACCTGCGAATAGAACGCTGTATTTTCTCTGCAGAAAGTGGCTCCCCAACAACAAGGCCACTGGTAGCGACAATGAGACCTCCATCTGCATGTTGATTACCCTCAACTGCCAGACCGAGCAAAACGATTCGCGGTGTTTCCTGGGAAAATGAAGAACTGATTAAAATCACCAGTAAAATTGGGATTATCCAGGTACGAACGTGTGCAAACAAGTGCTTATTTAATCTCCGTTTTTGCATAATCTTTCAAGTTAAGGAAACATTGAGCATATCGCAATCCATTTGTCTTGATATATCACCTTTGAAGTTATCAGTTTCCCTGTCTGAGAAATGCAAGTAAATCGAATCTCTATGCATATTGTAAACATGAGTATCAACAAACAGCTACAGATCCAGATAGAATCCATAGTTAATACGAAAACTGTGGTCATCAAGTTCCGTTAACCCATCAAATTGATACCGATAATTGAGATTCAGATTTGGTGCAATTGCCCTAAGCCTGATCAACAGGTCCCAATAATGCATCATTCCAAGTCTTTTCACATTTTCCGAGTCGACACCATGCTGCAGAAGAGCTGTATAAGAAATGTAAGTATCACGGTTCAGATGTTTTCCTATTGTCACTTTTGACTTATTAAGTGCCATCAAATAACTATATTCCTCTGCCCCCAGTAACGTTGAATCTGCTCGATTGAATAGCTGCTGCTCAATCAGGTTGTGTGCGACCTGAGGATCGATATCAACCTTATCAATACCAAAGAATTTCTCAAGATTCCGCTCAATATATCGTGTCCATCGTTTGATAGGCACTGCTTTTTCCACAAGTGTGCCTCCGAGATCAAAGAGTTTTTGTGATAACTGATCGGGAGCATACCCCATCATCGCCAAAATCTGCTCTTGAGAATGACCCTGATCATCCTCGAACATTAATGAAATTTCATCCCAACCCCCGCTACTTGCTCGATTTAAAGGATCGTTGCTTTCATTTATATCTGCTCCGGTATTACGGATCACCAACCTGATTTCGCGAGGAATTCCACTTGAGTCATTCACCGAAGTGACCGCTGTACCTGAGAGAATAGGATTAAACTCAGCTGAGTTGATCCTGAATCCGACCTGCTGAACTTCAAAATTCAAATCAAGATATTCAACGCTGCCTCGATTAGCATTTATTTCACCATTCAAACTAAATGTATCTTCGACCGCTCCGTTAAAATTGAGAAAACTATTCTCTTCATCAATCAGAATATCGAGGTAGAGTTTTACATCAAAATCGAAGAGTGCGGAAGAGAGGTTATTCTGCAGAGTTTCAAAGAGTGGTATATCTTTTAGTCCTGATATCTCATTTACATAGCGGCAGTCCCATTGCGGTACAATTGCTACATCCCAATTAATTCTGGAAAGCAGGTTTATAACCATTTGCCCAAAATTATTTGGTTGTTCCCCACCACCCTCGATAAATGGATACGTAAATGTCGTTTTTCGCAATCCCAATTTACCACAAGCATACGGTTGCGCTGCCGGGCCGAAAACCTCCATCGGCCCCTCTCCGGATTTTCCGGAAATTGAGATATATCCACCCCATTCATCTTCCATAAGGCGTGGTATTACAGCCCAAACACCTTCTTCATCGGTTTGGATTCCGAGCACACCAAGGTCATAATTTGAAAATTTGATAGTTTCTATTGTATCATTTTCATCCGGAAAACGGTTGCTCAATCTGAGCCAATGCCCGTCTATCTTTCCCTCAAACTGGTTCACGTGGATTCGACTGGACGAATCGAGTTCAATATCAAGGCTTAGAGAACTTACTTTCCTGATTATTTCATCGGCTTTAAAACCTCCCCCATTCAGCTTTATTCTCGTCGCTGTCAGTTTGGGTTTATCAATTGAACCACCGAGTTTAAAATCGATGCGACCGTTGCCCCGAGGATCACTGAAAGAATCCGAAAGACGAGGCAGCCATTCAATGAAGTTTCCATTTGCGAATCCACTAATATCAAGCTGCCGAATTCTATCTGAGTCTGTTTTCGTCTCATTGGTATTTAAGGCAGATAGTGAAAGAGGCAAAGTGCCAAATATTCTGGCGTTTGATCCACCCCAATCGATGGAAATCGAATCGATCTCTAAATTTGGATATTTCCAGTCTTGTTCAAGTAGACGAAAATGAGCAGATAACTGATCAAATTCAAGACCACCTAATTCACCGGGTTCTACGGATAATTCTCCCGAAACCTGGTGGAGTGAAACCAGAGAATCATGTTCGGATAATTTTTCACCTTTTAATAAAACTGCTAAGTGGCTCGTACCGGATAAAATACCGGTCTCACCGGTCAATGCCATTATCAGTGATTGTATTTCGACATTCTCACCTGTTAGTTCTACTTCGTATTCTCGTGAGTTCCGATTAAATTCTCCATTAGCGCGAACCAGTCCGGAAGGTCCTCGTCCAAAATCGAATCCAACCAGATTATACCGTTCACCCTCTGTTAGCATCCTCAAGTTTCCCCAATAACCATCCTGATTATGTAATAATCCACTGCTTAAATGAGCATCGATAGTTGCTTTGGGAAATGGTATATCGCCATCCAATTCAATCCTTGCGTCAATGCTCCCGCCCCAGAGTATTTTATTTTCGAAAGCAAATGCCTGCAGGATTGCCTCAAGTTCCATATCATCGGCGGTGATCAAGAGTGAATCAATCGAATGATCTTTGAAATCTATACCCCCTGTAACTGCCATTACCTGTTTGCCATCAGGTTGCACTATACCACCTTTTTGCAAGTACAGTGAACCATTCGACCAATTTCCGGTAATTGCAATTGAATAATCCTTTTCCCGGATTCCCGAAAGGTTAGAAAATCCGCCAAAGCTAATCGAATCAGGATTGGCAAGAATCATTGCCCCTACAGTTCCTGTTATCTGGTCGGGAATATCCTCCTTGTAATATTTCAGGAATCCTACCAGTGGAAATTCATCAAAAACAATTTCAAGCGAATCTGGTACTTTATCACTCAGATTGATCTTACCGGAACAATAAAGTACTTTCTGTTTCGTACCAAAAAGGTGTCGATTTTCAGAAAGTTCTAACTCATTAATTGACAATATTTGATCAATATATGAAACCTGGAATGGTCCTGTCAGAGATGTAGTTCTAATTCTTCCTTCCGGGTATTCCAAAACCTTGAGTGCAAGTTCGGAATTGAGCATTAAGGTTCCGGTTGTATCACTTTGCACGCGACCACTGATTGTTCCGGATCTATTTTTATCCAGAGATTGCCATTTAATAAATCCCTCACAAAGATCAGAATAATCTTTCGAGAAATAGTTGGCACCCTTAATCCCAAATTCTAATTCATATTCTTCCATCTGATTGGGAATCAGTTTTGCAGAAAGAACTTTTCTTAACAATTTCTGCGGATTTTTCCCTTTCAATTCCCAGACATCACCAGTCGCGGCTTCCTCTTCATTCCTATGATCCTCGAAAGGTAATTTGATACGTAAATTGATAAAATCACTGTGATTATCCGGATTTACATTCACACTAAGGATATCGTTTTCCCAGTTCAGTTTACCTTTTAATAAATTAATTCCGGTTGAACTGAATAAAGATCCTGATCCATCTCCGAACCAACTGTCTTCCTGCTTAGAAATAAAGCCCTTTAATGATAAGTAAGGATCATTCATTCCTGACCATTTGCCAAGTTCTTCAGATCTCCATTTTCGATAGAACTGCATCGAAATGAGATCTTCTGAGGAAGCTGATCCAATCTGCCCGTTTGCCCAGAAAGCTCCTCCAAATATGCTGGAGCTCAGAGTATCGATGATTACAGCACCATTTTCCAATAACAACCCTACCGAGGAATTATTTATACTGATAGAATCAATAACTACCTGACTTGATGTAAAGTTTAAATTCCCATTTACTTCACTTGAATCCCCCCGGATGTTTATTAGAAGATTAGCAATTCCACTTAATTGCCTATCCTTTTCAGTTAAAATATCCCGGGAGAAGGTGAATGTAGACAAATCAAGAAATGAGTTGTGAATTGAGGCATACCACTTCGGGCGGAATGTGAAGGATTGATCTTCCGGTTTCTGGAATTCTACACCCCCTTCTATCGGTAGAGAGAGCCCATTTAAATCAAAATTACCGGTAAACTGAAATTCGTTGTCAAAAAGTGCACCTGAAAAGAAACCATTATTCAGAACCAAATCTGGCTGGTTGGAATCCTCATCATTTTTCAGTTTGTATCTTAGATTCAGGTTTTCTGCATTCAGTCTACCAATCAATATTAGATCTGTACTACCAGAGAGTTCGGCATCTATACGGACTTTTCCTCCAAGACATTCTGTGTTCGGGATAATTCGACTGATATTACACTCTCGCAGATCTGAGGATATAAGTTGACAGACGAGTAGAAAGTTGTTTTCTTCTAAATCTGCATTTCCTGTGATCTGCAGCTTCATTCCGGGCACCTGAGGGATTGAACCTTCAACATCAAGTCTTGCTGACGAATTGGATTCCCGCTCGACATATCCCCGAAGTTTATCACAAACCAGAGTCTTTTCCTGACCGGTAATAAACTGACCACGTGAAATTCTGATTTTATCAATCATGCTGAGATCGTGGAGTTTATCGAGGAATTCTGGTGAGTAAATCCACTCCTTCCCGGTTGGGTCAATTGATGATTCCATCCTATTAGATATGGTATTATTTCCATAATTCAGATAGAATTGAGGACGTATAAATTCAATCTCCTTTACAGCACCGGGAGACTGAATTCCCTTTAACAACACCACAATAGGAGCCACACGTATCCTGATGGTTTGAATGTTCAGAGAAACTTCTGAAGAAGCTTCAAGTTGAGTGTTCTTAAGGTTTACAGAGAATGGTCGAACATATAGGTCTTCTATTTGGAGAGTATTGCCAATCAGTGGTCGGAATTTATCGAGTATTGCAAATCTAAGTCTGTCATCGACTCGAAATATCCGCCAGATAGCAAAAAAACAGATAAGGATAAATGCTGAAACAACCAGCACGCGCAGAAGGATGCGACGAGCAGACATGGTTAATCAACATTCACTTATTTGGAGATTATCGATTCCGATAATGTTAGTGTTAAGCATAATCAAGCACCTTGATCCATTCTTCCCATTGGATCTAATAGCCGCTTCCACCCCGGGCTGAAACTGCGAGCTGCTGGTGTTCTTTCTTCTTTAATATTCCGGGCTTTTTCAGATGCTGTGTTCATTTCCTCCAGATTGGTAAATAAAGATATCGGATAAATTCTAAATGTGGCTTTTACAATAATCCCTATATTGCCTCTACTTCCGGTGAAAAGGTGTTTCAAATCAAATCCAGCAACATCCTTAATACAACTACCGCCCATTTTGAAATATTCTCCGGATGGCATCACGACTTCAAGTCCAAGCAATGATTGAATCCAGCCATCATGACGATTAGGGAGTGGACGGGAAGAGACCGAAGCAAGTCTTCCTCCAACCGAACCTGCTGTAAATTTCGATAACGCAGGAACGACATACCCGCTTTCTCTAAGGTTTTTATTGACATCAACAATCCGATATCCGGCATCTACAGTTAAAGTTTGGTTTGCTTCCGAAAGATCAAATGTGGACTTGAACGCACTGGTGAGAAGGATAATCGTATCTATGTTTGGTTCAAAGTCCTCCGGGAAACTGCTTCCCTGTCCAACTGCAACAACAGGTGCAGGTCTCTCTTTTAGTAATTTTTGTACTTCGTCAGCCCCGTTTGGAGCAACAGTTGGGTAATCACAAGCAATCCACCGATCTGCCCCGAGTATTTGGATCAACCGTTTTCTCAGTTGGTCTTCCTTTGTCAGGTTGTTTTCTCCCGAGCCTGGTTTACCCGGTGTTAATGAATCAGCCATAAACCACTCCCATGATAATACTTACAGAACAGATATGCATTTCTCCAGCTACAATTAATCTGTTTTTCTTCATTTATGTAACTGCTCACTTGTTCGTCCAAATCGCCGTTCACGTTGCTGATATTCGGCAATACACTCAAAAAGACTATACCGGTCGAAATCCGGCCAAAACTTCTCGGTGACAATTATCTCAGTGTATGCGAGTTGATATAACAAGAAATTACTCAAGCGAAACTCACCCGATGTTCTTATCATCAAATCAGGATCTGCCAATTCTGATGTATCCAGATATTTTGAAAACTCTTCTTCAGTAAGTGGCTCATCAGGCGAAGATTTGCCGTTCTCGTTTCGATTTTCAATTATCCTGTTTACCGCCTGTATTATCTCTCTTCTTCCGGAGTAGTTAAGAGCCAGAACGAGTTTTAGCCCCTGGTTTTCCTTAGTTTCCCTGACTGCTCTTTTCATCGCCTCGCGCGGACCTGTTGGCAAAGCATCCAAATCTCCAATTACGCGCAAACTTACATCATTCTTTTTAAGATCGTCAAGTTCACGGTTAATAGAGTCCAGAAGAAGCTCCATCAATGCACTAACCTCAAAACGCGGACGACGCCAATTCTCGGTAGAGAAAGTATAAAACGTCATAATTTCGACACCGATTTCCGGTCCGGTTTCAACCATTGTTCGAACGGTTTTTACACCTCTGCTGTGTCCGGCAAGTCTTGGCAGACCACGACGATGTGCCCATCGACCATTTCCGTCCATAATGAACGCAATATGACGGGGCACTTTACCCTGTTCGAGAATTTGCCGCTTAAGGGAGGTTTCTGTTTTGTTGGACATTACAGAATTTGAAAGATATTTGACTTAACCATTTTGAGTGCTTGTGCAATTTTAAAAATCACTTTCCCTCACGCATCAATTTCAGATATCTTTGCGTCATCTCATTGCCTTTGATCTGATCACCTACTGCAAAATACACAGCTGGCAGACTCTGAATTGCCGGTGCATTTGAGGGATCTAATTCAACCACCTTTTCAAGATATGAAATTGATTTTTTGTATTTCTTTAGCTTATAATCTTCATTGTCCTGAATTTCATCACCCTGTACAATCAGCATAAGTCCGATTTGCAGATTTGCATTGATGTGATCAGGTTCTACCTTGAGAATACCCTCATAAACCTCCATTGCCCTGTCATAATTCTTTCTATTTGTCAATGATGCGGCAAGATTGAGTTTAAGTGTGATGTTTTCAGGGAATTTAATCATAGCATCTGCGAAGACACCCTCTGCTTCTGTGAGCATCTCTTTCTTATAGTATGCATCTGCAAGGTTATCAATAGCAAACAGATAGTATTCAGCAAATTTACCATCCTCTGCATCGGGATCAGCCAGTGAACCGACCTTTTTCGCCCATATAATAATCTCATCGAGGTTCTTCGCTTCTATGTAGGCTTCCAGTATGAAGGTTGAAATATCAAGTGAATCGTTGAATTCACGTGGATATTCACTCGCAATCAGAGCGTATTCAAGTGCCCGGTCTTGATATCCTCCACTTTTTGAAACTGTGGCTGCCTGACGGTAAAGGAGGAAGTTTTCGGGATCAATTATCACGGCTGTGTCAAGCAGTGCAAGAGCAGTATCCCAACTTGAATCTTCAAGAACCTTGATGGACTTATTATAAAAGGTCATCCAAAGAACCTTAATGCTCTTATCGATTTTTGTCTTATAATTTTGTGAGATTGATAGTGACTGAGAATAAGACTTCATCATATCTTCCCAGAGGTTCAGCTTTTCCTCACAATAGCCTTTCCAGTACCAAGCGTCACCATTTTGTGGATTCTGGGCTATCTCAGCTTCAAAGTTCTTTATTGCCTTACCAAATTCTCCACGATTTTTGTCGATCTTGCCGGATTCCATCAGGTAAGATCCGCTCCCACAACCGATAATTATCAGCAGTATAGTAACAACTGAAATAAGCCGAATGTATAACTTCATTTCGTCTCCCTAATAAAATTGTATGGTGGGGTGTGAATGCCCTTTTCCGATATAATACCCGTTATAAGTTCTGCCGGAATCCTGTCGAAAGCAGGATTATAAACAGAAATCTTAACCGGGGGAATTGTAGTCTTTCCTATTTTTGTTACTTCCTCAGAGGATCTTTCCTCAATTGGAATGTGGTCTCCGTCAGGACAGTCCGTATCTATCGTTGACCAGGGAGCTGCAACATAAAATGGAACTTTATGTGCACGGCAAGCCAGCGCAAGTTGATAACTCCCAATCTTATTTGCGACATCTCCATTTGCTGCTACTCGATCCGCGCCGATAATGCAAACATCAATTTTTCCCTGTCTGACAAGTCCTGCAGCAGCAGAATCAACCATCAGTGTAACCGGAATATTTGCTCGAGACATCTCCCATGCTGTGAGTCGCGCACCCTGTAGTAATGGCCTGGTTTCGCAGGCATACACATGTATCTTTTTACCAAGATCAAATGCACGATAAAAAATCGAAGCCGCGGTTCCAATGCCTCCGGTGGCGAGAAAACCGGTATTACATACTGTTAGAATATTGC
Organism: uncultured bacterium; assembly: GCA_964387885.1. Classification (GTDB taxonomy): domain Bacteria; phylum Electryoneota; class AABM5-125-24; order Hatepunaeales; family Hatepunaeaceae; genus JABGPL01. The sequence continues at coordinate 38,577 of CAYLYZ010000030.1, forward strand.
TTGTCTCATTAACAACAGCCTGACCGTTGTCTGCCATTGCTGAACATCGATTGATATCATCCTCATGTATGGCAATTGCCTGTTCAAGTAATCCAGAACGCAACTGATCATCTTGCAGAGTGTTATCCACGACAGAACGCATTTTTTTCAGCGCCCAGGTGAGGTTTACCGCAGTTGGACGAGCCTGGGAAAGTGAATTGATTACATCAATTGCAGCTTTTCGGATATCGCTGTCAGGAGGTGTAGAATATACTGCAACAGCAACTCCGTAGGCTGCTGAAATTCCAATTAAAGGAGCCCCTCGTACAGCGAGAGTTTTAATAGCATCATATATGTTCTGCCATTCATCAGTTTCAACAACAATTGTTTTATGTGGTAACAGACGTTGATCTATATACCTTACAAAACCATCAAACCAACCAATGGATTGTCGATCTGGCAATGCGTCTTTGTCAAGATGTCGCATCAAAACTCTATCATCTCCTGAAAAGTTCTATATCGTGAGTTCAATTCTTCGTGAGTAAGCGTCTTCAGCCTTTCAACACCAAATGCTTCAACGGTGAAAGAAGCAGCAACCGTACCGTAAACAACCGCTCGTCGCACGTTGAAAGGACCTAAATCAGATGTAGATGCCAGATAGCCCAACATCGCACCAGCGAATGTATCACCTGCACCAGTAGGATCAACAGGATCGGTTATCGGATAAGCAGGACAGAGGAAAGGTGAGCCATCTCTGCCAACGAGAATTGATCCGTGTTCTCCCTTTTTTACTACGACATATTTTGGACCTAACTCCAAAAGTTTGCGAGCCCCTTTAAGCAGTGAGGTCTCCTGTGTCAGCAGATAAACCTCTTCATCATTAACGGTAACCATATCAACCTTACCGAGCATTTTCGTTACACCATCAAGGTTTGTATTGATCCAGAGATTCATCGTGTCGTATACTACAAATTGCGGTTTCTTTATCTGGGTCATTACATTAAGCTGCAACTCAGGATTTATATTCGCCAAAAGAAGGTATTCAGCTTTCGATGCTTCCCTGGTAAGTTTAGGTTTGAATCCTTCAAAAACACCAAGTTCTGTTGCTATCGTATCTCGTTGATTCATATCCTCGTGGTACCTGCCCTCCCAATGAAAGGTCTTTCCCTCAGCGATTTCAAGCCCATCTAAGTTAACTCCTCTCTCCTTAAGGAAATCATATTCCTGCATTGGGAAATCATCACCAACTATTGCGATTACATGAATCGGAGCAAATAGGCCGCCAACCGCGCCAACAAAGGATACTGACCCTCCAAGACAATTTTCAACTCTATCTTTAGATGTCTCAATTGTATCCAGTGCAGCAGATCCAACGACCGTTATATATCCTGGTTTATGTTCCATTTTTCCTGAAATTTTATTATGCAATTAGTACTCCTCACATCTTGTCCGGAGCACTGACCCCCATCAAATTTAATACTTCCCGCAACATTCCCGCAACACCTTTGCACAGTAACAAACGAGCTGCGGTTAATTTTTTGTCTTCACCAATAACCCGATGTTTTGAATAAAACAGATGGAATGACTTTGCAAGCTCCATCAGATAGATCGTTAATGGATGAGGTTCAACTCCACGTACGATAGCAGAAAGTGTCATTGGATAGCGGTTGATTATTCTTAAAATATCGAGCTCCGCCTCTTCTTTTAAAACACTAATATCCGCGTCTGGATCAAGATCATATTCCAATGCCGCTGGCTGCCGGAGAATAGACTGAATACGAGCATGGGCATATTGCACGTAGAACACCGGATTGTCTTCACTGTGTTTTTTAGCAAGATCTATATCAAAGTCAAGGGAACTCGAAGTTCTGCGCAAAAGGAAAAAGAAACGGGCAGCATCTACTCCTACCTCGTCAATAAGCTCTTCAAGAATTATTCCAACGCCTGCACGTTTGGACATCTTAACCTCAGCACCATCACGCTTGAGGTTAACCTGTTGTATTATTATCGGGTGAAAAAATTCTTTCGGTAATCCAAGTGCCTTCAGTGCTGATTTCAGTTGTAAAATGTGACCGTGGTGATCGGGGCCGAGCAAATTAATTGCCCGATTGTGAGTGCTGTTTTTAACAAGATGGTATGCAAGATCAGGAATCACATAGGTATATCGACCGTCAGATGTTTTAACAACTCTGTCTTCACTGTCACCGAATTCACTCGCTTTAAAAAAGACCGCCCCATCCTTTTCGTATGTTACATCCGATGATATCAACTTTTCATAAGCCTGATTAACAAGATCCTTCTCGTAAAGAGAACTCTCCCTGAACCATTTATCAAATGTGACACGAAATTTCTTGAGTGTTTCTTCCTGCCCTTTACGGATAGAATCTGCAGCAAATCTCCCTAATGTCTCATCATCATCGGGTAATTCCTGCTGCTGTTGATTGAAGCTCTTTGCGATGTCAATCAAGTATTCACCGTGATAACCACCTTCCGGAATATCGGCAGAATCCGCGTCATTTCTTACCTGTTCAAGTCGAGCTTTGATGGACAAACCAAGTTTCCGAATCTGTCCGCCACCATCATTGACGTAATACTCGGAATGAACAGAAAAACCACGTTTTCTAAAGACATTGACCAGAGTATTGCCAACAGAAGCAGATCGAGCGCTCACGATATTCACGGGACCGGTAGGATTTGCACTTACATACTCAAAATGTACTTTTTCACCCATACCTTCATCGACATCACCATAGTGGGCAGGATCCTCAAGTAAATTTTTGAGAACCGAGTTGAAGTATTGCCTACTGAGGTAAAAATTTAAAAATCCCGGTCCTGCTATCTCTACCTTTTCAACAGTTTCCGGTGATGTCTTAAAAGATGCAGCGAGACGTTCTGCAATTTTCCGTGGCGATTCTCGCAACTGTTTGGAAGCAATCAGGGCTACATTGCAAGATATTTCACCGAACTCTTTATTACGTGGTACTTCGAGAATTATCGAGGGAACCGTAATGTTTTCAGTTGCAATGAGCTCAGAGAGTTGAGAGCGAATTTCATTTTCAATGGAATGTGCTATCAATCAGTTACTCCTTTGACCTTAACATGAGTTGCATCTCCCCACAATCTCTCAATAGCAAAATATCCACGAGCATCCGGTTGTAAGACATGTACAATCAGATCAACGTAATCGATTAATACCCATCGCATTTGATTACGCCCCTCAATGTGTCGGGGTTCCCACCCAAGTTGAGAAAGCTCGTGATCGATATTATCAAAAATTGCTTTAACATGTGCGTCGACCACTCCTGTGCAAATAAGGAAATAATCCGCAATATCGGTAACTTTCCGCATGTCAAGCAGAACGATATCTATTGCCTTTTTATCGGCTGCAAACTGCGCTGCGCGACGCGCAACAGTACGTGTCTGTAATGGTTTTACTCTTTTATTCACCAATTGGTAACCGCTTGTAATCTTTTCCAATAACGACGGTCAAATCAACAAACGGCGACGGAGACCCGTCCAGTTCGATAATTTGACTCTGGTCGATGTTCAGCACGAGAGCCAACTCTCTTGCTGCTGCCATATTTCCACTTCTATCCTGTATTAAACTCTTATCGTAGTCATGCCGGTCAGCGTTTTCAGCTAACCGAATTCGATATCCATTTCTTTTGAGCCATGTTTGAGCCTGGGCGGCAATTCCTCTTACACCGCATCCGTTAAGAACATCAATCCGGATTTTTGACCATTCCACCACCGGATTCTCATCGAGGATTGCGATTTCTTCCTTATTTTCAGGTGACTCATTGGCTTCATATTGTTGAGTTTCATCGATATTGTCAATTCTCCCGCTGTCAATGGTTTCCGTAACAGCAGGTGTACCGTCAACCATTTCGGAAGATTCAACAACATTATCACCTGAATCTGAATCCGACTTGTTAAAAAAGATCCCAATAATAAAAACTAACTGGACTATCATCAAAGCGATCAAAATATCCATTCTTAAACGCAGTTTACGCTCACTGTTCATTTCAGCAGATGATTTTCCTCGTGGTATTGGACTCATCCAACCCCCATTTAAATGCTAATTATAAAAAAATAGACCGAGGACAGAAGCCTCGGCCCTTTCAATATCAAGTTTGTTTACTAAATGTCTCAGGGATTAACCTGATTGACTGGAAATATGCTCTGAGAATTAAATCCTGACGTACCCCCGGTAGAGAAAGTTGTCAGAGGGCTTTGCTGAAATTCGAGCCGGATATGCAACTTACGGGTGGGTCGATAATCGAGGCTTATGCCTCCCAGCAAACTGTTTTCAGAGTTAATTCCCGGAACATTGTTGAATTTAAGATTCTGTACCCCTAATATAAGGTTCACAGTTAATGGATTCGAAAACTTGTATGTAAGTCTCGTGGCGTAAAGGCTTTGCATTATTGACTGATCTCCCGATCCCGAAAATCCAAATGAAGCCGCATGGTTCACCGTTAACTTTGAAGGATCAATCAATCCAAGTGAGGATTTTGCAGGCCGTTTCCCGCCGATCCAGTCGCTGACAGACGGCCGGTTGTCCTCATAGGTTGGCTTGGCTTGAACTGAAACAAAAAAGGCAAAAACCAGTAATAAGGTCATTAAGTACTTAAATGTCTTGTTCTCATTCATTCTGAAAATCCCGGAAACAATTTATCGTAACTCTAAATAATAACAAATTCATAACCCATTGTCAACGGCTACCCCTTTCGGTGCTTAAGAAAATAATCTTCAAGTTCCTTAAGCTGATCAGGATTATTAACACCGGCGACCTCGAGTTCGTCCTTAACCAAATACGGGGAAATCCGCTTATTTTCACTCCGCATTACACCAATTGTATCGGTAATGTAAAACTCACCTGAAGCATTGTCATCGGAAACCTCACGAAGAGCATTGAACAAGTCCTGACTTCGGAAAAAGTAGATTCCTGCATTTACCTCACCTACACTGAGTTCAGTCTCGTTCGCATCCTTGTGTTCTACAATTCGGTCGAGTTCCCCTTTCTCATTACGGATTACGCGACCGTAACCTTTAGGGTCTTCCGGTTTGAACGTAAAAACAGTTGCGGAAGAGGATGAATTTCGGTGAAGATTTAAAGCTTCTTCTACTGTTTCAGCCTTCATCAGCGGAACGTCACCTGATAATACGAGCAAATCACCATCAAAAGCACCTACGGCTTCCCTGCAGGATTCAACAGCATCTGCTGTACCTCGCTGCTGTTCCTGTGTAACGTATTCAACACCGACGGTTCCAATCTGCTCTTTTACAAGCTCACGTTTGTGTCCAACAATCAGCAGAACACGATTTGATCCGACACTTTCTGCCAGTTCAATGACATGTTTTACCAGCGGTTTATCGGCTAATTGGTGAAGTACTTTCGGCAGATCGGATTTCATCCGTTTTCCCATTCCGGCTGCCATGATCAGGGTTATGAAATTGTTACTCATATCTTAAACCTTCGAATCCTTAAATGGTTTCGTTTTTGACTCGGTCCCGATCTCAATATTATCAATTAATCTCGTTTTTCCAACATATACTGCAAGCAGTACTTGAGCTCTTGATTTTATTTTCTTTACCGGATCGAGAGATTCGGGATCTACGAATTCGATATACTGGATTTCAATTCCGGGTTGTGAACTGAGGATTTCCTCCATACCATTGTGAAGATAGTCCACACTTCTTTCATTTTGGAGTGTTTCCCTGCGCACCCATTCCAGAGATTTTGGAATATATCCCGCGAGGGATCTTTGTTCGTCGTTCAAATAAGCATTTCGAGATGACATCGCCACCCCATCGCTTTCCCTCACGGTTTCCCCGAAAAGCAGCTTTACCGGTAGATGAAGATCCCTTTTCATCTTTTTAATAACCTGAGCCTGCTGAAAATCTTTTAATCCGAAAGCAGCAACAGAACACCCTGTCAGGTTGAATAACCTGTTGACGACAGTTGCTACACCCCTGAAGTGATCCGGCCTGTATTTGCCGCAGAGAATCTTGGACATTAACTTAACTTCAATGTACGTCTGGTAATCTTCCGGATACATATCTTCAGGTGAAGGAGCAAAAACAAGCTCACAGCCCTCGCTTGAGAGCAATTCAAGATCACGTTTCTCATCACGAGGATATTTATCAAGATCCTCACCCGGACCGAACTGAATCGGATTCACAAAAATACTGGCAGCCTTCAGGTCACAATGCCCGTCAAGTAACCGAACAAGGCTCAGGTGTCCTTCATGGAGATAGCCCATAGTCGGAACTAAACCGAGTTTAATCCCCCGACTCTGCTGTTCCCCGGTATATGAGATCATCTCTTCAACCGACCTGATTACAAGTATTTCAGACATACAAAAAATCTGGTTTTGTTATTAAACATCTCTCAACTTGTCGATGGCAAATTTAGTTGTTGTTAAAGGAAAAAGCAAGACTGAAGGCTTTTTTTAGGACAAGACATGATTTCCTCATTGCCAACTTGATTTGGTACTAGGCTTCACTTGCGGAGTGAATCCAGCAGGTGTTTCTTGCTAAGTTGAGACTTCTGCATTATTTTTGTTTTGAGAATTAGTTTAAATTAGTATGGAGCAACAAATTGGATATTCAATGAGAACACACTTTTCAATAATACAATTATTATTTATACTTGCCAACTTCGCTAATGCCTATGATCCACCAGAAATCATCGGTATCCTGACCGGTCCGGAGGGAGAGCAGCAATTTGCCGTAGATTTTTGCTGGATAGACGATTATAACCAAGATGGTTATGATGACCTTCTGGTGAGTGATTATCGCTATCCTCCTGCCGATAGTGCAAGTGCTGTTTATCTCTATCATGGTGATGAACAGATCGACAACGAACCCGTGTTTGTTTTCGGACAGTACGAGCCTAATCGAGTTGTTCATTATTACGTAGTGTATTTTGGACTACTCCGAGGCGAGAATCATCCACCTTATTTTGGAATAACATCTTATTTACGTGCCCAAGACTCTCCCGACGGTATTAATTTCCATTCACTTGGGGAAGAATTAAACAGATGTCCCGATTTTACTCATTACAGCAATGAAAACAATCGCTGGCTGGTCAGGGGACGCATCAAACGTCCCTGCGATTTCAATGGTGATGGATTTTTTGATGTTGTCGTTTGGCGTGAAGATATCGGCTTAGATGTTTATTTTGGAGGTGGAGAAGTTGATAACCATCCGGATTGGTGCAAAAATATTCCGGCTAATGTTTTTTTAGACTTCTCCTGCGGACTCGACATTAATAATGATAACTATGGTGATATCATCTTAGCTACATGTGTTAATAATGTTACCTGGTACTCACTTTACCTCGGTGGTGCTGATCCTGATACCATTCCTGCTGTTCATTTCCGAGCTGAGGATCATGATTTAAGTCTGTCAGGTACTACATTTACCATGCTGCCGGACATTAATGGTGACGGCTATGATGAGTGGGGTAGTTCATGGATGTATAGACGGCAAGGACAGGAAGATCCACGACGTAATGATGAGGGTTTCTGTGTATTTCTTGGCAGTGAAGAACCGGATGGTGAACCAGATATAATGCTGGAAAAATCACAAGACGCCTGGGGTGGTACAGGACCTATGGCAGGAGGTGACTTTAACGGTGATGGTTACGGCGATATTGTTTTAAGATCGGGTGGGGGGGATGAAGATCATGGGGAGGCTTTTGAGTTTCAGTTTCATTTTGGCAGCCCCTGGTTTGACGATGGTGAGGAGATACGGCAACCGGATATGATTGTCGATCTTGGGCAGGAATATGGAGGTGAATATGCTCATGAGTTCGCAGAAGGACTTGGTGCGGTGGGGGATTACAATGGTGACGGCGTAGATGATTTTGTATGGGGAGGGGGTTCTACGTTTGACACTGCAATTATCTTTGCTGGGAGTCGTGACTGGGAGGTTGATATACGCGAGGAAAGCAAATTACCACAAGATTTTTCAATGACATTGGATGCTTTACCGAATCCGTTTAATGATAAGGTTAGAATTAGATTCAACCTTTCTCATCCTTCCAATTTAACTCTTGCAGTTTATGATGTATCCGGACGAGTTGTGAAAGATATTTTGATCGGTAAACAACATGCGGGGGAATCTGAATGGTCGGTTGATGGCTTTGATTCAGGGATTTATTTTGTGGTTTTGCAGTCTGAAAATGAATTGATGGCAAAAAAGGTGGTTTGTTTGAAGTAGGAGGGCACGGCACGCCGTGCCCGTACGATGTGGGTGATTCGTGAATTGTTCGTATGTACAGGAGTGTGGAAGCAGGGCTTGCGTGGTACAAGCATGGTTGTGCACTCCCTTAAAATGCGGTGAGGTAGATTTTCAATCGGAATTCCCGGGATGCGAGATCCCGGGCTACATAATATAAAAAACGGGGAGCTAAACTCCCCGTTAAAATTCGTCACATCGTGCAGTTCCGGCGTTTAGCCGAGATAAGCTCGTAAAGCTTTGGATCTGGAGGCGTGGCGCAGGCGGCGGATGGCTTTTTCTTTTATTTGCCTGACTCGTTCGCGGGTCAACCGGAATTTTTCTCCGATTTCTTCGAGGGTCAAAGCACTCTCTATGCCTATCCCGAAATATAGCCTGATTACCTGTGCCTCACGTGGTGAAAGGGTTGACAGCGATCTGTCGATATCCTTCCGCAACGATTCATCCATAAGGGTTGAATCCGGTGGCGGCTGGATATCGTTGTGAATAATATCTAGAAGCCGATTGTCCTCACCCTGGCTGAAAGGTGCATCCATTGAAAGGTGACGACCCGACATTTTTAATGTGTCGTTCACCTCGTTCAACTGCATGTCCAGCTCTTCTGCGATCTCTTCAGCTGATGGTTCGCGTTCAAACTCCTGCTCGAGCACGTTGTATGCCTTACCTATTTTGTTAAGTGCACCAACGCGATTGAGTGGAAGCCTTACAACCCGTGATTGTTCTGCAAGTGCCTGGAGAATTGACTGACGGATCCACCAGACAGCATAAGAGATAAACTTAAATCCACGGGTTTCATCGAATCTCTGGGCAGCTTTAATTAGCCCAAGGTTGCCTTCATTAATAAGATCCCCAAGGGATAACCCCTGGTTTTGGTACTGCTTGGCAACAGAGACGACGAACCTTAGATTTGCCTGTGTTAGTTTTTCCAGCGCAGTTTGCTGTTCACGTAAGTTGTATTTTGGAGTTTTACCATCAACATTTTCGGTATCTTCTTCAGGTTTATAGTTGATTATTTTGGCGAGGCGGATCTCTTCTTCAGTATTAAGAAGCTCAACCTCACCAATTTCCTGGAGATACCTTTCCAGGGATTGGTTTGCACGAATGTTGACTTTTTTTCCAATTTTTGTCATATAGAACAAGTCCTTTGGAATTGCGGGAAGAAACGATAATCATCCCAATAAATATTCTCTTCAATCCTCTTCTTGAATGTGTCCCGGATTTTAAGTCGGTTACTAACAAGTATTATCGAGAAAACGCAAAAAATGTTTGCATTTAAATCTCTGCTTTTGAGAACAAACATTTTTAAGCACTCAATTTGTTAGCTAAATACTGACAAATTGAGGTTTTACCAAATGATATGCGCTGATCTGGTCAGGTCATTTAGCTGATGTTCAGCGGAGTACTCCTCTGTTTGGAAAGAAATTTGTAGTTATTAGAAGACCGAGGCAAGCCCGTGAATATCATCTCGAAGTTTCACCAATGCTGTTGCAGGATCGTTTAGATAATCTGCTCGAGTCAGCACGTTACCGACTGGTTCACGTGAGCCTGTCAAATAGTGATAATGACTTAAAGGCTTGAGTTTGGCCATTCGAACAATCTCAGACCGCTCACCTATCTTCATATCCAGCGCAGCTTTCCAAAGTATCTCAGTCGTGTAATGAAAACCCTCAACCCTTCGTCTGACGGTTGTTATATCAGTCTTTTGAATTGGTAGCAACTCGGTAAGTTCTTTCAACAGTGTATCGGGTTTGAGCTTATCTTCTTTTGATGCTACCCGTTCAACTAATTTTTTAATCTTCTCTGCAGATTCTTGATCAAGATAGTATAGCTCAGAACGCGGCATAGGAAATCCCTTTTTGTCTTGGGGTGTTGTTTAAATGGAATTACAGTTTCAAACATTTGAAATATACACGAATTTTTAAAATATGTCAACCAATTGATGAACTATGAACTGCAAATTCAAACAACCTCTTCGTTTTTTTACTTGACTGTTGAAGGATGTTGACTTACATTTATAAAATCTATATTAGAATTCACGAACTCGAACTGAATCGGGCGTGGCTCCCCTATGTTCGAGTAACTTCAGGAGGTAGGTTATGAAGAATTTTGTTACTGCTTTTTTGGTTTTAGCATTTATTATCTCTCCATCAATTACCTTTGGTGATACGAATACAGTTGATCCGATGGCATTGACATTCATTACGGAAGATGGTTGGGAGGTTGTTGATCCTCCTTCAAGAGATGATGCAGAAGATGACAGCGTTTATTATTCTTACGGTTTTGAGGACGGCTGGGCGGGATGGACGTCAGAAGACAATACTGCTACAGGAGTTATGTGGCATCTTTCAGAACGGCATGCATACGAAGGCTTAAGCTGGTGGTGTGCTGATGAAGAAATAGATGGTTACAATAACCATTGGCTGCAATACATGATAAGTCCGGTGTTGAATTTAACAGACTTCGACGGTGAGGATATTCGCCTGACGTTCAAGCTGTTTCATGATATTGAATTTCCCGAAGGTGCTGAGGATCCGTACAATGGCTGGGATGGCGTGAATGTCTGGATTTCAACTAATGGTGGTGATGATTGGGAAGTATTCACCCCTGTTTCACCGGATTATCACAGGTCAAGTCTTTACAGTTTCGGTTTTGAGTTTGGTATGGGACCGAATATCCCCGGTTGGGTCGGACAATCAGGCGACTGGGTTGATTGTGAGTTCGATCTCACCGAATATGGTGACCAGGATGATGTCATGATTCGTTGGGCTTTCTGCAGCGATCCGGCGTGGAGTACCGCTGATGGCCAGGATGATAATGAAGCGATCAGTGTATTAATTGATGATATTTTAATCATGTCCGGAGAGGATGAGATATTCGCAAATAACGGTGACGGTGAAGGTGACGATGAGGAATTCACTTTTGATTCCGGACCCGAATCCGGTGATTTCTGGGAACTGTCAGAGGACAATCCTCACACCGGTGATTGGTCTGCACATTGCCCAATTCAGCCTGTTTTGCTGGACGCTCTCGTTTCTCCTCCTCTGGAGATTCCGGGTGATCCCTGGTATACATATTTTGATTTCTGGATTCACATGCATACACTTAATTTCAATCCAGATAATGTGGATCCACTCGATGATTTTCTCCTCGTACAAGTTAGTGAAGATGGAATAAACTGGGAATGGATGGTAACAATTTATGCCCAGGATGACGATCCGAATGACAACTGGGCGGATGACTATCATTTCTACGGTCCGGATACAAGTTATCACGTTGATAACCCCGAGTGGAAACGAAAGCTTAACCTCACTCAGTTCGGTGGACAGACCATCTGGCTAAGGTGGCAGGCACGTACGGATGATGTTATGTCCAATAGAGAGGGAACTGGTTTTTGGGTGGACGATTTCCGGTTAAATATTACACAGCGGAGACAATTTGATGTTAAAGCTGATAAGATTTCTATACCGTACCCGACGGCATTAGACCTTGAAACCCCAGGCTCGATCACAATCTCCAATGTCGGAATGTCGGATCTCTTCAGTGTTCGTCAATACTACAGGATTGACAATACCGGAGATGTCCCGGTCATCCCGTTCAGAGGTCTTGACGCTGAGCAATCAAATACGATTAACTTTATACTCAACAGTCGCGTGGACTATCCCTATGCTGATGAGGTTACTATTTACGGACGCGCTGCATCAAATGATGACGATTCCCCTGAAAATAATACAGTTCTGTCACCGAATGTGAGGATCATGCCCGAAGGCATCTGGATGCTTGGATATGATAATCGTGCAATCTCCAGATGGTTCCCGGATGAATTCACACAGGGATCTGGCCCGGCAGTTCTTTACACTCCGGAAGATGATGGTATTGAGGAGAACTTTGACCTGAACGCCATCCGGATGCAATGGAACGGACTGCAGGTTGCAGAAGTTGGTGCACGTCTCCATATTTACGACGACAACAATGGTGTACCAGGGAATGAACTTCACTCAACAGACGTAACTGTAATGAATTCCGAATCTAATCCTTTCCAACATGTTATTGACCTGACGGACGTTGGTGAAGTAAAAGATCTTAATAGTAATTTCTGGATCTGGTTTGAAATGACCAGAGACGATCAACTACCTGCCATTATCGGTGATGACGAACAAGAACTCGGTGAGGGACATTACTATAATTATAACGGTGAAGAATTAACCGAACTGCCATATCAGTTCTTAATTCATCCTGTTTTAATGCCCGTTGGTATGGAACTCAATATGGTTGCTGCCGGAACTGAAGAAATGGATTTCGAGGAAGTCGCTCCTGACTCTTCAAGGAGAATGCGAGTTGCACTGTTCAATGGCGGTACTGAAGAGGTAACAATCACTAATGTCACAATCGACGGTGACGTTTTCGAATTCGAATTGATGGATAGATTGGGCGAATCCCTGGAACTGCCTGCAACACTTCGCATCACTGACTTCGTTCACGCCTATGTTACGTTTACACCAACCGCAGAAGGTGACTTTGCCGGAACATTGACCGTCGAGAACGATGGTTTACTACCGGTTGAAGTTGCATTGATAGGTATTGGTGATCCTGAAGCTTCAGCACCGGATGAAAGGATTGTCCTGCCAGCAGAATACTCACTTGGACAGGCATACCCGAATCCGTTCAACGCCCAGACGATTATCCCGTTTGCGCTTCCAACAGCCGGAAATATCCAGGTTGCGGTCTTCGACCTGTCCGGTAGAATGGTTGCAGAACTTGCTTCCGGATATCACGCAGCCGGTAATTACGAGCTTAAGTTTGACGCAACAGGTCTTTCCACAGGCGTATATATGTACCGTCTGCAAACAAGCGAATTCAACGCTTACAGGAAGGTCGTGCTGGTCAAGTAATTTTTCAGATTAGAGTCTCAGTGGCTCTTTGATGAAGACAAGCGGGGTGCATTAATTTGCACCCCGTTTTCTTTTTAGGTATGCCTAAATGACCGGACATGTTTTATCATGAGACATCCGGCTTAACTTGATATTTTTGTTGTCTCTTGCTATATTCAATCAGGAAGATAATACAATTATTTGATTTTCTATAGATTGACCGAAACATAGAATAATCTTCAGCACTAAATCGGTGGAGATCATGACAGCTAAATTTCATTTTCGTCAATCATTAACCAATAATCCTTCTAATTCTGCAAGAGCCATTCAAGATTTCTCTATCCCTGTCTGACAGTATGTCCGGTGGGGTTTTTGCATTTTGAAAGGTGTGTTGGCAAATACACAAAGCCGCACTGGCAGACGAGGGCGTCTGCCAGATTGAACCATAGAAATAAAGGAATAAACTATGTTTGATCGAAAATATGCTTATTGTATCCTGGTATTTGCGTTTTTTCTGATTGGATGCAACGACGAAGACAATCCAAATTCTGCATTCCCTGATTCAAAACCACCTGAAATAGAATGGATTTCACCTGAAGGAAATTCTGAGCTTTCCGGATCGGTTCAACTTTCTTTTAAAGTCATCGATGAGGAATGCGCAATTGATCGTATCGCCATTTACCGTAATGGTTACTCTCCTGATGAGTGGTTGATAACAGGTCATAGAGAAACTCAGTATACCGTGGATTGGAACACAACCGAGGTTGCTGATGGAACTTACATTCTCGAAGCAAGAGCCTGGGATGATGCTGGGAATGTTGGAATTAGTCCTTTGCTTGTTATTTCTGTAGCCAACTTAACTCGTCAGGATCCTATCGTTGTATGGGTTCCGGATGACTATGATGCGATTCAGGATGCAGTTAACGCTTCCACTAATGGAGATACCGTAAGGGTTCGACCAGGAATATATCATGGTATGGTTTATTTTTGGGATAAAAATATCTGGTTGGAAAGCGAAAAAGGTCCGGAGGTTACATTTATCGATGCAACTAATGACAGTTATGGTATCAGGTGTGATCAAGGTCAGGATACAACAAATACTATAAGAGGATTTACAATTCAAGGAGGCATTAGAAGTATTGATTTCAGAAATGGTTCAAGCTCGCGAATAGTCAACAATATAATTACCACGCCAGAGGGGAGGAACGTATATGCAGATATAAACAGGTCAATTTTTGTCAACAACATATTCACCCACTGTAAC
>CAYLYZ010000031.1:0-3813 GCA_964387885.1 uncultured bacterium
CTGTGCTAAACTCAACATCAGTTATTTCGAGCTCTATGTTACCATCATTATAGATATCAATATTGCGCTCAGCCATGCCGAGTCGTTCCAATTGACCAAAGTCAAGTTCTTCCGGATCAACCCTGACGACAGACATCACACCTTGCGCTGTAAGGTCTACTACGACCTCACCTTCATCTGCATCATTAGAGAAGATGGTGACAGTTCCGTCAAAGACACCCATTTCATCAGGTGCAAACGTCACCGTAACCTCAGCAACCTGACCTCGCTCGAGACGGATATCAGGCTCGAAGTCGATGGAATAGTATTGACCATCAACCGTGATATCGTTTATCTCAAGCGTAACCGATTGCGTATTTGTAATCTCAATTATCTCATCCTGAGTTCCATCCACCATTACCTGACCGAAGTCAACTGCCAGTGGTGTTACCTCAATATCAGGCGGCGATGGGATGATCGTCAGTCTGAATGGTTCTTCTGCAATCTCACCATCCCCATCTTCGGCAGTAATGAATACATCAATACCGTCGGGAATGTTGAAGAATGCATCAGGGTTAAATGAAAGTACATTATCCTGATCAATATCAAAGTTTAATTCTTGTGGTACATCTCCGAAGTCCATTGTCAGGACATCACCATCAATATCAAAGAATATCTCATCCAGATCAGCTACAATAACCAGACCAGGATCTTCGTTGACCTGGATATCATCAATTTCAACCTGAACAACCGGTGGATCGTTTACCGGTAAGATTGTAAACAGAACGATGTCGTCAACAGTCTCACCATTTTGATCATCAGCCGTTACCGTTACTTCAGTCCCATCCGGGAGGTTGAAGTCGGGATCAGGTTCAAATAACAGGAAGTTATCATCATTGATGTCAATGTTCAATTCCGGAACATCGGTATCGAATGTGAATAAGAGTTCATCTCCGTCAACATCCAAGAACACATTGTCAAGATCAACAACTAATCTGAGACCTGGATCCTCATTAGCGACCACATCTTCGATTGCCTGATCAACTACAGGTGGGTCATTGACGGGTGTAATCACGAGCCTGAAACTCTCTTCAGCGATTTGACCTCCATCATCTTCAGCAAAGATTGTGATTTCAACTCCACCCGGGAGGTTATAATCACGATCAGCTTCCATAAACAGTATGCTAATATTTTCAACATCTAAGCCTGCCTCCTGAGGGGCATCAACTATCGTATAATCAAGAATGTCATCTTCAACACTTGCAAAGATTGTCGTCAGGTCAACAATATCAACTCTTCCGGCATCCTCTTCGATTGTTAAATCTTCAATATCACCGATTACATCTATTGGATCGGGAATAGGAGTGATAACCAGGAAGAATGACTCCTCAGCTGTTGTTTCTTCATCGTCAGAAGCAACAATCGTAATCTCTACACCTTCAGGCAGGTTATAATTCTCATCTGCTTCAAGGTACAGAATATTACCATTTTCAATCTGCATACCTGCTTCGGCAGGATCACCAACTATCTCGTAATCAAGAACATCATCTTCAACATCAGCGAAGATTTCAGTCAAGTCTGCAATGTCGACTCTACCTGCATCCTCATCGATTGTCAAATCTTCAATGTCACCAATTACTTCAGGTGGATCATTGACCGGAGTAATAATCAGAGTGAAGTTAACCTCAGCACTTAAGCCTCCTTCATCAGTAGCTCTGATTGTTATCTGAGCACCTCCAGGAAGATTGAAGTCCTGATCCGGATCGACAAATAGAGTATTGAGGTTTTCAATCTGCATATTTACTTCTGCAGGTGCGCCAATTATCTCGTAATTAAGTTGTTCATCCTCAACATCCTCGAAGATTTCAGCAAGGTTGGCAATGTCCACCCTTCCCTGATCCTCGTCCATTGTCTGGTCTTCAATATTGCCAATCGCAACCGGCTGATCATTAACAGGCAAAACTGTCAGGTGTACTATATCTTCTACAATTTCACCATCAGGATCTTCAGCCGTAACTGAAACATCTACTCCATCAACAAGGTTGAAGTTAAGTTCAGGATCGAAGAACAGGACATTATTCTCGTCGATCTCAACATTAAGCTCTGCAACGTCACTTACGAAGTTATAAGTAAGTTCATCACCGTCGACATCTAAGAATACATCGTCAAGATTAGCAACATCGACCCGTCCAGGATCCTCGTTAACCTCGACATCGGCCATTGGATTCTCTACAACAGGTGGATCGTTGACTGGTATAATCGTAATATTGACGATTTCATCAACAGTTCCACCATTTCCGTCATCGGCAGTTACCGTGATATCGGCACCATCGGGCAGGTTGAAGTGGAGATCAGGATTGAACAACAGGAAGTTTTCGTCATTGATATCGGCATTCAGTTCAGCAACATCAGTTGCAACCGAATAGGAAAGAACATCTCCTTCAATATCTGAGAATACATCATCAAGGTCAACAACTAACCTCAATCCCGGGTCCTCATCAACAACTATATCGTCAATCGGACTTATTACGATTGGTAGGTCATTGACTGGATTCACTAACAAGCTGAAGCCATCTTCACCTTCTGCTCCCTGCGGATCTCTTGCGGTTAAGAAGATTAATGCTTCTCTGTCCATATTGTAGTCTTCAACCGGATCGAAATAGAGAACATTATTTTCGTCGATTGCCATCCGGATTTCTTCAGGATCACCAAAGAACACGAAGTCCAGCGCATCTCCTTCAGGATCAACGAATACTACATCAAGATCAGCGATATCAACTCGGCCAGGATCCTCATCTACAAATACATCGTCAATCGGCTCTACTAACTCAGGAGCATCATTGACCGGTGTTATGATAAGGATAAAGCTCTCCTCACCTGTCAGTCCTTCATCATCGGAAGCGACTATGGTTATCTCTACACCACCCTCAAGGTTGAAGTTCAGGTCAGATTCTACGTACAACATACTTACGTTATCGATCTGAACTCCTGCCTCGGCTGGGGCACCAACAATCTCATAATCCAGAACATCATCCTCAACATCTCTGAATATCTCTGTCAGGTCAACAATATCTACTCGACCCGCATCCTCATCGATCGTTAAGTCGTCAATGTCACCTATTACCTCAGGTGGATCATTAATCGGAGTGATCTCAAGCATGAAGCTGACATCTGCAGTCAATCCCTCATCGTCCGCAGCTACAACAGTAACTTCAATCGGATCAGGAATCGTGAAGTCCGCATCTGGCTCTATATACAACAGGTTACCATTCTCAATCTGTAAGCCTGCCTCACCAGGTGCACCCTCAATTGAATAATCGAGTTCATCATCCTCAATATCTGCAAATACCTCAGTCAAGTCGATGATGTCGATCCGCTCTGAATCCTCATCGATTGTCTGATTATCAATAGCACCAATTACTTCCGGTGCGTCATTAACAGCGTTAATTACTAATACGAAAGTCTCGTCATCGGTAAGACCTTCATCATCTGAAGCAATAATTGTTATTCTCACACCGTGCGGAATATTGAAATCATCATCAGCAATCATGAACAATTGATTCAGGTTCTCAATCTGAAGGCCTGCTTCAGCAGGTGCATTTACAATCTCGTAATCAAGCTGGTCATCCTCGATATCCTCGAAGATTGTGGAAAGATCAGCAATGTCGACTCTACCGGCATCCTCATCAATGGTCACATCCTCTATCGGATTTACGACATCCGGATCATCGTTAACGGCATTAATTACAAGTGTGAATATATCCTCTGCAGTAAGACCCTCATCATCGGAGGCAATAATCGTTATATCAGTGCCACCCGGCAGGTTGTAATCAT